>CAIOSI010000053.1 GCA_903860975.1 uncultured Alphaproteobacteria bacterium | reverse complement strand
CTACGCTGCGCGCTTTCGAGCCAAGCCGGGTTTGACAGGATACGCCCAGGTTAACGGGTTCCGCGGGGAGATCCGCGATACGCGTTGCATGAGCGACCGAGTGGCGGCCGATAACAGCTACATCGAGGCCTGGTCGCCCGCGCTCGACATGGCCATTCTGATGCGCACCCTCCCGCTGATCTTCAGAGATCCTAGGGCTTATTGAGCGATTAGACGGCCTGTAACGCGAAATCAGCTATCAAGTTGCGGGTGAAATTGGCACGTGACCTGCATGGGCGGGAGCTGGGTAGGGGGCGATTCGCCGCGACGTTTCGTGTCCGGCTTATGATCGCCAAGTGTGTTGAGGGTTCCTGATGATCGCGTTGTTGGCATCTCACCAGCACCTCTACAGTCTCATCGTTCAGGCTTTCCGCATCGGCGTATGGCTGGTTCTGCTCACTGCTGTATTCGTGCCGCTTGAGCACTTCTTTGCGGTCCGCCCCGCAAAACTTTTTTACAAGGGGTGGCAGACGAACCTAGGTTGGTACTTCATTGGCAGTTTGGTCCCGATATTTGTTCTGGGACCACCGTCTGCCCTGCTGGCCGCTGGAATTCACGCCATACTCCCGAATTGGGTCACTGGAGCCGCTGCGGCGCTGCCGCTTTGGGTCCGCATGGTCGCGGCCATGGTCGTGGGCGAAGTTGGATTCTACTGGGGGCATCGCTGGACCCACGAGCTGCCGTTCCTGTGGCGCTTTCACGCGATACATCACAGTGCGACACAAATGAGTTTTCTCGTGAACTCTCGTGCTCATCCGGTAGATGCCACCTTCACTCGATTGTGTGGATTGGCCCTGCTTTACGCCACAGGCCTTGCTTCAACGGTTGGTTCCAACCCCGGGCTTGTGCCGCTTCTCGTGCTCTTCGTTGGATCGATTTGGAGCTATTTCATCCACGCCAATCTCCGTTGGCGCCTTGGACCGTTTGAAGAAGTTGTCTCGAGCCCAGCCTTCCATCACTGGCATCACACCCATAGCGATCACAAAGACCGCAATTACGCATCGATGTTGCCGTTCATGGACCGGGTGTTCGGCACCTTCTATCTGCCGCGCGAATGGCCGGCGGAATATGGGACAGCCACTGTCGTGCCCGATACGCTTGCGGACCAACTTTTGGCGCCCTTCATGCCGAATGCCAAGGATGAGGCGCGCACTGCAAACACCTGAATGCTCCAGCTGTGTTCGCTAACGCCTACCGCAGGGTATAAAATCCGAAGGCGTTTCAATCGAAGATTTGACGGAATTTCGCTCAAGATTCCCCTCACTGAACCTAAAGCGACAAGATATTCTCCTCTGAGGCGAGGTTGGTTGACGAGGTATTAATTTCAGCCAATGTGGCGGCAGAACCCGATCTGGGTGGGCGAAAGCTTCAGGAACAAATCTATGCGGAAATCTTTCCCGATAATGGTCGCGGCGGTGACCGCAGGACTTGCGCTGGCGGGCAGCGCTTCGGCGTCTACCAACCTCGTCACTAACGGCAGCTTCACCAGCAACGGGGGCGTAGGTGAGCTTAACACGAACACCACCTTGGCGAACTGGACCTCGGCGGACCCGAACTATACGTTCGTGTTCGATGCGAATGCTGCTACGACCGGTGCGCCCGGCCAGTTTGGCGCGGTGATTTTGTATGGCTCCTCCAATGGCGGGGTTTCTAATCCCGATCCCTTCGGCGTGAGCCCTGACGGCGGCGCGTTCATCGGTTCGGATCCCGCAGTTCCGAACAGTGCGCTTGAACAAGTCATCAGCGGCCTGACCGTCGGCTCAAAGTATGAGCTGGACTTCTACTGGGCGGCGGATCAGCAAATCGGCTTCAGCGGTAGGACGACTGAAGGCTGGAACGTTACCTTCGGCGGTGTGACCCAGTCCGTCGGTCCGGTGAGCAACCCCAGTCACGGCTTCAGTGGCTGGTACACGAGCACGATGAACTTCACGGCGACCAG
This sequence comes from uncultured Alphaproteobacteria bacterium, assembly GCA_903860975.1. GTDB lineage: Bacteria > Pseudomonadota > Alphaproteobacteria > Caulobacterales > Caulobacteraceae > Phenylobacterium. The sequence goes on along the minus strand of CAIOSI010000053.1, from coordinate 31,632 downwards.
CTCGACGCAGACCCTCTCCTTCTTGGCGACAGGTGGTCCGAACGCCTCGGCTCCGCCGTTTGCCCTTCTCGATGGCGTTTCTCTCACTGCGGTTCCGGAGGCGACGACCTGGGCCCTGATGGTCATGGGCTTCGGCGGTATCGGCACCCTAGTTCGTAGCCGGCGTCGTCAACTGGCCGCGACGGCCTAAGACGACTTCAACGTAATAAGGAGCGCGGCCGTTTCCTTGAAGACGGCCGCGCTTTTTTGTCCGCGCGGCAATAATCCCGTCGATTAACGAATGCCTGCTTAAGCGGGGCCCTACCGCGGTCGTTCCGCGAGAGCCATCTCGTAGCAACGCTCCAACTGTTGCGCCGCTGCGGCCCACGTCAGCTTGTCGCGCTGCTTGGAGACGCCCTCCCTTAGGGTCTCCAGGAAGGCGCGGTCGCTATTCAGGCGCTGGATATGGCCCGCAAGAATCCCGGAATCGCCGGCCGGATGGATCATTCCGCTGGCCTCATGAACACAAAGCGCACCTGTCGCATCAGAAACCAGCGGAACGGCCCCGCAGCCCTGTGCTTCATATGTCACCAGCGCGCTGCCCTCCTCAAATGAGGGTAGGACCAATACATCCGCCGACTGCAGAACGCCCGCGGCGCTATCCGTGAAGCCGTGAAACGTAACCCCGGGCATGGATCGGTAAGGCTCAAGGACCTTGGCGTAGTCGTCCACGATGCGTCCATACACAGATAGGCGCGCATCCTTGAACGCCTCGGAGAGCCTCCAAGCTTCTAGAGCGATATGTAGCCCCTTCCTTGGCTCAACCGCCCCAAGAAAAACTGCGTGAAACGGTCCCGATCGAGGTGCCGGACCCGGCGTGAATGTCGCTGGATCGAAGCCATACTGGTGGCGAAGAAGCTTTTCCGGCGCAAAACCGCGCGAGATGAATGTCGATCTCACGTAATCGGATGGAACCAGAAGGCGCAACGCCTCGCGATATTCAGTCTCTTCTCGCCGTAGCCGGCCAACGTTCAGTTTGTGGGAATGACCACGCGGAAGCTCAACGCCCAATTCAGCGCAAAGCGCACCCACAACGTCATAGGCGTTCGCTGTATGCGTATTTGGTATTTCACGAACAGCAGGAATTTTGAATTCGAGCGCGACACGGCTAGTATGGATGGTCGCGCCAGGCCAGCAGTGGACGACGTCGTAGGCCGTTGATTTTCTCCTGAGGTGCGTTGCGACCCGCATATCGTGGTAGGCCATGGTTCGGTCCATGCCGAAAATGCGGTGGGGGATCCGCATGCCGCCAAACACCATAGTCCTGAAGACGGACGGCAGGTTTTCTACACTTGAGTGAATACTAGCGGCGATCACCGTGACCTGATGGCCCCGGTCCAGTAGTCCCAAAACTTGCTGGATTGCAGTCGTGCCTATACCCGGCGCGCCAATCGAGTGGGGGAAACTGTACAATATGCGCATCAGGTCGATCTAGCATCGTAAGGACGGGGAGGCACGAGGAAGTTCGGCCGACGGGCTGAACGCCCTCCCTTCGGCCGACGGGCTGAACGCCCTCCCAATGACGATTTTGCAGACATAGAAAACAGAAATTCCGAAGGAACATCTAACATCAAATGGTGAACAGCAACGAACCGGTCGCGACATCACCACGTCGTAGGTGATTTGATCTCAATGATAGATTGTGACTTCCACTCAGTTTGCGGCTGGCCGCCGTTGGCAGATCTCGCGAGTCATTGGACACCATTGCCTTATGCATGTCGCTGTCTGCATCGTGAGTTTCCGAAATCCGGATGACATCGCCAATTGTCTGGGCGCGCTCGCGCGATCGAGCCACACGGACTTTGACGTCATTATTTGTGAGAACGGGGGAGAGGCGGCCTATGCGGCGCTTTCCCAAAAGGCGCCCCCCCAACTTCCACGTGGCCAAGTCGTCACGTGTCTGCGCGCTGCCTCCAATCTCGGATATGCAGGCGGCGTGAACCTGGCCATGACGCATGCTGCGGCCGCCGACGCGTGGTGGATTCTCAATCCTGACGCGGTGCCCGAAGCAGAGGCCTTGGCGCAACTTTGCGCCCGGCTCGCGATCGGCGACTGTGGTGCAGTGGGATGCACCTTGCGGGTCGAATCTGGAGAAGTGGAATCGCGCGGGGGGCGTTGGAACCGATGGTTGGCGCGGGCTGTGTCGATCGATCATGGGGTGCCGGCGACACCTGCTTCGAGGACCTTCGACGAGGCAAGACTGAGCTATATTAGTGGAGCCTCGATGCTGGTCGGGCGAGAGCTCGTGGAGCGGGTTGGTCTGATGAGGGAAGACTATTTCCTTTACGGTGAAGAGGTGGAGTGGTGCTTGCGCGCGATTTCGGCGGGGGTCAGGCTGGGAATGGCTGCCGAGGCTCAGGTCCTGCATCATCAAGGTACTACGACAGGTTCGGTCAGCGATGTCGCCAAGCGCGCACGGATGCCAGTGTTCCTGGATGAGCGAAACAAGCTGTTGATTACCCGCGACCGATTTCCAAAGCTTCTTCCATTTGCAGCCGTAGGGGCGCTGGTAATGTTGTGCCTCCGGTTCGGTCGTCGCCTAGCCTGGGCTCAACTCAGCTATGCCTTCCTAGGCTGGTGGAGCGGTGTGAAAAATCAGCGCGGAAGGCCAAGTTGGGTGGACGTCGGCTAGCTATCAATTGGACGTCGTCGCCAGCGGTTCACCACAATGAAACGGTTCGATGGGATGGATCTCCCATGGAATTCGCGCCCAGGGGCGATGTCGTTCGTCGCTCCCGATCGAAGGGGTTGTTCTCCTGATCTCGATCATCATCCCTGCGTATAACGAGGCATCCGTCATCGCGCGTTGTCTCCAGGCGCTTCTCCAGGACGACCGGCCTGGAGAGCTCGAGATTTTGGTTGTCTGCAACGGCTGTTCTGACGACACTGCCCAGGTCGCCCGAGGTTTTGGCCCTTCAGTTCGCGTCATCGAAACTAAAGTTCCATCGAAGACGAGTGCCTTGAATCTTGGTGATTCCTCGGCCAACGGATTTCCACGCATCTACATGGACGCCGACGTCGTGGTCTCTCGCGACTCTGTCCGTAGGGTCGCCGCTGTACTTGAGGATGGCAGTCATCTCGCCGCTGCGCCGCGTCCCGTCGATGTATTCCTGCCAGAGACGAGTTGGGTCGTTCGCGCCTACTACCGTTTCTGGGGGGCGCTGCCCTATATCCAGGAAGGGATGATCGCTGCCGGCGTCTATGCGCTGAGCCAGCGCGGCCGTGAGCGTTTCGGGGAGTTTCCCGATCTGATCGCGGACGACGGCTATGTGCGGCTGCAATTTCAGCCCCATGAACGTATCCAGGTCTCCGCGGCGACTAGCAGCGTAGTTGCGCCGACTTCGATGGCTCATTTGTTGAAGATTCGGACCCGAAGCCGCCTTGGCCACATGCAGCTGGGCCAGCGGTATCCAGACCTCACCCAACGTGAATCGCGGACTAAACGCTACGGTCTCGCGCTGCTGTCCGTTGCCCGCCGACCATCGCTCTATCCCGCCGCGTTTGCCTACGCGTACGTCACACTTGCGTCATGGCTACGGGCCCGGCGGAAATTGGCCGAGACAGCGAACTACGTCTGGGAGCGGGACGACTCCTCGCGGGTCGCCGAGGCTGGTAAGCCTTGATGCTTGGGCCGTGTCACGCGCGGAGCGGCCCTATGGCGTGGTTGTCGCCACACAGCTCCATCCGGCGCCCCGAACTGAGGACCTGCTTCTAGTGTGCGGCATTGCGGGCTATGTGGATTTCACTGCCGGGACGCCCGACCGGCATATCCTGACAGCCATGACCGTGGCACTCGGTCGTCGTGGCCCTGATAGCGTCGGCATCGCTGTTGAAGGCGCTTGCGGCTTAGCGCACGCGCGCCTCAGCATCATCGATGTCGAGGGTAGCCCGCAGCCGATGTCGTTTCCGGATAGCGACATTGCGATCGTCTATAACGGCGAGACTTACAACTATCTGGAATTACGGGCCGAGCTTGAGGCCGCTGGCACCACTTTCCATACCAAGGGCGACACCGAAGCGGTTCTGCGGTGGTTAGCCAAAGAATGGGCCCAAGCTTTGCCGCGGTTCGACGCAATGTTCGCGTTCGGCGCCTGGGACAAGCGCGGCGAAAGGTTGCTCCTGGCGCGTGACGCGGTCGGCGAAAAGCCGCTCTTCTACGCAACACCGGCCCCCGGGGTGTTGGTGTTCGGAAGCGAGCTGAAGGCGCTGCTCGAGCATCCGCTCATCGATGCGGAGCTCGACGAAAACGCCCTGCGCCAGGCCCTGCGCTTCCGCGCGGTATTTTCGAATGAATGCCTCAACCGGGGCATCCGCCAACTGGAACCAGGCGGCTATCTGGAATTCAGCCGCGATGGCCTGAAGACGGGCCGCCACTTCTTCGTAGCCGAAGAGGTCCGCAAGGCTCGCAAGGCCGATAGCGGCCTCAGCGATGATGATCTGATCCAGCGCGGCCGCGAGATCTTCATCGAGTCCGTCCGCCAGCGTCTGATCGCCGATGTGCCCGTAGGCGCTTTTCTCTCCGGTGGCTTGGACAGCAGCCTGATCGTCGCCGCAATGCGGAAGGTTCGAGCGCCTGACGCACCGATCGAGACCTTCTCCGTCGGCTTTGTAGATGATCCGCACAGCGAATTGGGCCACGCCGAGACCGTGGCGAGAGCGATCGGCACACAACACCGGCCGATCCTCGTGGGGCCGGATGTCTACATCCGACGGCTTGCGGAGCTGTCTGCGTGTCGCGACGGCCCGGTGAGCCAGCCGGCCGACGTCGCCATTGCAGAAATGAGCCGGATCGCGCGCGAAACGGTCAAGGTCGCGCTTTCGGGCGAAGGCGCGGACGAGATCTTCGCTGGCTACCCCAAGCACGCTTACGCGAATGCTTCCTGGCCGCTTCGAAAGGCGATCGCGATGGCCAGTCCGGCTTTCGCCGCGCAGCTGGCCGGCATGATTGGGATGGATCGACGACGCGCCCTGGTGGCGTTTCGGGCAATGGCCGAGCCACGAGAGGTTGATCGCCTCGTCCAGTGGTTCAGTTACCTGGACCGAAACGGCCTTCGAGAATTTTTCCCAGGTCTCGGCTGGACCGAGGCTGACATGCAGCGAAGTGTCGAGATGCAGGCCAAGGCACTGGCAGAGGTGGCTGGAGAAGGTCCTCTTTATCGCATGCAGGCGGTGGATTTCGCGACCTGGCTTCCGGGTAACATGCTCGAGCGCGGGGATCGGATGACCATGGCCGAGGGCCTCGAGGTGCGGCCGCCATTCCTGGACAAGGAGCTGGTAGCCTTCGGCCTGGCGCTTCCTGATCGGCTAAAGGTGCGGGGTAAGGTCGGGAAATGGATCGTGCGTCAGTGGGCAGCCGATCTGCTACCCGCTCAGATCGTCAACCGCGGGAAGTGGGGTTTCCGAACACCGTTGGCCCTATGGTTCCGCGGTCCAATGCGCGAGATGCTGCACGACTATCTTACCGGACAGGACGGGCTGATCGGTCGCTACGGCAATGCCAAGGCGGTTGCCAACCTCCTGGAAGCCCACGACAGCGGTAAGATGGACGCCAGCGACACGCTCTGGACCCTTCTGACGGCCGAGGTCTGGTATTGCGATGTCTACCTTCCGCGGCTCAAGCGACGGACCGTCGACGTTTCGCGTGGCATTAAGCCCCGTGTACTGACAAGCAGGAATGAATCGGCTTCCTGATCCTGACGGCAGCGCTATCGCACCGTTGCGGTATCTCCCAGAACGCAAGGCAGTGTGCGCGCGATGATCATCAGGTCGAGCCAGACGGACTGACGCTCGACGTACTCCAGGTCGAGAGACACGCGCCGGCGAACGGCCTCGGCCGTGTCGGCAGGACCGCGCGAGCCGTTGATCGCTGCCCAGCCGGTCAGGCCGGGCTTCATCCGGTGGCGATGAGCATAGGTCGCCACCAGTTTTGAGGCCTCTGCGCCGTTGGCAAGCATTCCTATGGCGTGCGGTCGCGGCCCAACGAGGGACATCTCGCCTCGGATGACGTTCCATAGTTGTGGGAGCTCATCGAGGCTGGTGCGGCGTAAGAAACGGCCGACGCGGGTGATGCGCTCGTCATTCGCGGTAACCTGGCGAGCTGCAGCGTAATCAGTCATTTCGGTGCGCATGGACCGGAACTTCCAGACCAGCACCTCCTCGTTCATGTAGCCGTGGCGGCGCTGCTTGAAGAGGATTGGACCGGGGCTGTCGAGGCGGATCGCGATGGCGATCGCGACCAGGGTCGGGGCAAGCACGACCAGTCCAGCCAGGCTGAACGAGATGTCGATTACGCGCTTCAGGATCGACTGTGCAGCATGGCGCTTAGCGCCCGCAAGATGCGCCAGGGGCATCTTCAGGAGGCGCTCGTGTGCAGATTGTTCGCTGCCCAGATCGTTGTCGTCCATCAGGAGGCTCACGGCGTTTGGAACCGGCGCAAGCTCAAGAAGCAACTGGGCGATACGGCTCGTGGCGCCGGGCGGGACGGCGACAACGATGCGGTCGACGTAAGGTAGGAGCCGATGGCTCGCCACGGCGGTTGTCTTGCCGAGAACCGGGACACCGAAGATGTGTTTGGGACTTCGTTGGCCACGATCATCGAAGATGCCCAGGATATTCACATCGCGACAGGCAAGCGCTGCGCTCACGAGGCGCTCGGCTGCGGGCGTTGCGCCGACGATCACTAGATTTGGCGTAAGCAGTCCCTGTTGGCGAAGGTGCCGGATGTAGGAAAACCAGCACAGATGCGCGGCCCCGAGAAGGGCTGCGGCCGTCAGACACCAGTCCACGATTTCTAGGATATTGGCCGCTTTCGCTGCGGGCTCCGTCAGCGACGCAAACGTCAGCATTATGAGTCCCGACGCGCCGACGGCGCCGATCACGCGGTAGAGTTGGCGATGGAGAGGTTCGCGGGCGGTCAGCTGATAAGCTTTGAAAGTGACCAGGACCGCAGCGACGAGGACCGTCGCGACGAGTAGCAAAATCGCTGAATTTCCCAGGTCGCCGCTCAGCCTGCGGGCAATCAATAGGCCAGACAGTAAAGTTAAGTCACTGGCCTGGACCAAATGCGCAAGTGTGTCGCCGCCAAGACGGGAACGCGCGCTCGCGAGCCGGGATGGACGCAGCGGGCCGCGACGGATCGCACCGTCGGCCTTGGCTTCTGCATCAATCGTTCCGGTATCATACGGCATGCCGAGTTCGCCTCGCATCGTGAGAGCTGAACTATGACGAAATCGGCTGAGTAAGCCGTTAATCCGGCCACCGAGGTGCCTAGGTTCACGCGGTTGCGTGCCCCTTGAGTGTTAGTGGCGGGTGTGTCGGTCGGGTCGTTGCCGCCCGCGGCCCGATGGCGTTAGGTCGCCGCCCAGGATTGGCGGTTTGCGGCCTGAGCGGCCAACCCGACGGTCTGATCGAAAAGTGACGATATTGCCTTCGTCTGGAAAGGACTCGCGCCAAATCTTCGCCTCGCCCTCACTTCGAACGTAGTTGAGCTCTGTGAGCACATCGCGGTTTCGCGTCATCAGGAAATCAACGGTCGGCTCGGAAAGCCCCAGGGCGAGGTAAAGGCTACGCCGCGCTCGGCGTTCGGCCCGCGCCATCGAAATTATGAGTGCGCCCACAAAAAGGGTCAGCGCCACAATGCCGAATAGAGATACCCACAAAAGCATCAATCACCGTCTCGTATCGCAGAGCCGAATAGCTCGTGAGCCAGATGCCCCGTTATTAAACGCAAGGTCCGCTCCGTGGGATGCCCTGCAAGATCTACGCCGAGATCGCGATATAAACGCCCTGGCCATGGAATTGCTCCGGCGGTCAAGGAATTGGCAATCGGTTAGGGTTACGACGTCGCTAACGTGAGGAACCTCGAATGCGACGCAGATCCACTCTTTTAGCGATGTCCGTGCTGGCGTTTGCGGCGGGACCGGCCTTTGCCGGTGAGGCCATGCTCGGCGTCTATCAGCATGACATCATGGATGGAATCTCGCACGGGGGCCATTTCGAGCACGGCAAGGATTTCGTATTTGGCTTTCGAACCGCCTCCCTAGACGAGCTGTCAGCGATCTGGGCGCCACACGTCCATTTGATCGCGGGCGTAAATACGCTTGGCGGCACGGATTTCGTCGCGGCCGGCTTCGATTGGCGCATCAAGTTTGGCCAGGACAGTCGGTTCTATTTCGAGCCCGGTATCGGGGGGGCAATCCACACCGGTGAAGTCAACCTGCCGTCGCCTTACGACGCCGGCCTATCGGCGGCCGAGCAAGCCAAACGCCTGCACGATTGGACGACCAAACTCGACCTTGGATCTCGGATCCTATTCGAGCCGGAACTGGCGCTGGGTTGGAAAGCCACCGATCGCTGGTCCCTGGAGATGTCGTGGATCCATATGAGCCACGCCCAATTGGCCGGCCCGCAAAACCCGGGTCTTGGCGACTTTGGCTTCCGTGCGGTCTACCGCTACGGCGAGGACCACTGACGTCGCTATCTAATCGTTCAACCGGCGACGGAATTGCCGAGAACGGAAGAGGACCTCTGAAAGGCGTCGTGCGCCGCCCGTTCGGTCGAGCTGAACGACCACGTCGACGACGCGACTGACATAGGCCTGGACCTTGTCCCATCCGAGGTCGACGCCTGAGGTGAGTGCCAAAAGTGAGATCTGGTCGAGGGCGCCTGAAGGGCTGTCAGCGTGGATCGTTGTGATTGAGCCAGGGTGGCCGCTATTTACGGCGCGCATGAAGGCGAAGGCCTCCTTGCCACGCAGTTCGCCTAACAGGATGCGGTCGGGCCGAAGGCGAAGGGCGGCAGCCAGCAATGAATCCGTATCCACTTGGGCTTCGCCCAGTTCGCCTCGCACCGAGATCAGTCCTACGGCATTGGGATGATCCATCCGCACTTCCGGTGCGTCTTCGATTACCAAGAGACGCTCAGAGCGGGGGATTTCCTTGACCAGGGCATTGAGGAGCGTGGTCTTGCCGCTGCCCGTGCCCCCGGAGATGACGATCGTTTTGCGCCGGGCCACTGCTCCACGCAGGAAGCCCATCATATCGCCAGCGTCGAGCAGGGCCTCCAGCGCTCCATCGGCAGCCGCATCACGGCCTGGATCGCTGCGCGCGGCTGTCTCGAACAATCCGTCGGCCGCCAATTCATCGAGGCTCATGTCAGAGAGAACGTGTTTGCGAACAGCCATGATCAGGCCGCCGCGCGTGGCGGGCGGGGCCGCGACCTGCACCCGAGCGCCGTCGGGGAGTGTCGCCGATAGCAATGGCTGTTCGCGGTTGACACCCTGATGGCTGGCGGCCGCAATCTGCCGAGCGAGCCGCTGTAGAGCGACCTCTGTCAATTGTTCGGCAGGTTCGCGGCTCATTCCGCCGCCGTTTGTCTCGATCCACACCTCGCCCGGGCGATTGATCAGCACATCGGTGACATCGGGTCGCGACAGCCAGGGCGCGAGCGGCGCCAGATAGGCGTCAAGATAAACTCCAGCGGCGCTCATTGGAGGAGTCTCATCGTGCCGGAGCGACAGCGGAGAAGTCGAGATCGCGTGCGACCGACACTTGGACCGGCGACCCTTGTGGGACCTTGATGGTGGTGGGGATGTCGATCTGTTTCTGCAGTGCGATGGTAGCGACCTGATTGGCCTGACCCGTAGAGCCGATCACCAACGAAGTTGAGCTGCCACTGCCTCGGCCGGCGGCATCGACGCCCGCGGAAATGACCGACAAGAGAATGGCCGAGCCGAACCGCTGAAAGAAGTGGGTGTCCGCTGTGCCCGCAAGGCCGCCGCGTCCGAGCTGATCGGTGGCAGGCGAGCCGACATCAATCGAAACACCAGCCGGTGTGATGATCCTAGACCAAACGACAAAGGCGCGGGTTTGGCCGACGGCTGCAGCACTTCGATACTGGCCAATGATCTTTGAGCCTCGCGGGATCAGCACCTGGCTGCCGTCGAACCCCCGGACGTCGCGGCTGACGACCGCTCGCACCGATCCGGGGAGGTCGGAGTCGATCGCGGTCTCCAAGGTCGCAGGCACAACGAAGCCCTGCGGCACAACGCGGCTCAGGTCACGCATCTGAACAGCGCGGGAGCTTTCCGGTTGAGAATTTGAGACCCGCGCCGCAAATCGTTCCTCAGGATTGAGCCGAGAGTCTTCGGCTGGCCCTGGGGCGGCGGCGGCTCCCGGACCTGCCGTTTGAGCGAGCTTAGAGGACGCCCCTGTGCTGCTGTCGTTGAGGTCCACCACGACTGCTGGAGCCTTCCAATTCGGCTCAGACGGATTGGGCTGTACCGGTACCGGCATTATCGGCACCGGGGGCGGTGCTGCTGTTGGAGTTGGAAGCGTCTGAGGAACAGGCGTCGTCTGGTTCTGTGCCATCATCATGCGAAGCGTCGGCGCCCAGGACGGCGTCGGTTGGTCAAGCAAAGCTGCGTGAACCGGCGCGGTCTGAGCATGCGCCGCGCGGCCATTGCTGAGCGTCGTGAAAGCAAACAGCCCCAGAACGCACGCGCCGCCAAGTCCTAGGATCAAGGTCCATGGCGAGTTCGGCTGTTGCACTTTTGGTCGTAGGGCTTCGCTTCGGGCATAGACCGCGCTCAAGCCTTCGTTGGATTGGGGTTCAGAGGTCATCGGCGCCACCAAGGATCCTTAGGTTTGCGCGTGGGGCTCAGCGCGCTGGCTTCTTGTGTGTGATACCCGTCGTTGAAAACCCGGGTAGTTTCGCTGCCACGACGCAACACAAAGCCGCGCGCAATGCGATCGACGACAATATAGCCATCGCGCATGTGGGAGTTCACCACCGATTCTGCGCCGTTCGGATCAACCGCAAAGATCGCCGGCAGGTCTTCCTGAGCGCGGAACGCAAAATACGTCGCCTCGCCATCGTCGAACATGCGGTCGGGCAGAGCCTTGTTGGAGCCTTGGTAGCTGTAGGCGTGGTTACGATCGACCGGGGGCGCGGGCGGCGCAGGCGGCTCGACCACAGCGTAGACGGGCGGTGGGTAGGTGAAGCGAACGCTGAACGGAATCGACTTGGCCGCAGCGTGGGCCTTTACGCTAAGCTCGAAGTTGTAGCGGCGAAGGTTGGTAATCACCGTCATGTTGGTGCTGGGGCGAAGCGACATCGGCTTGATGAACAACAGGTTCGCTTTGCGGTTCGGCGTGACCTGCCAGCCCAGGGAATCGCCGATCGCAACGTTCTCGATCCGCTCGGACGGATCGAACTCAAGTGAAAGCTGGAAGCCGAGTGCGCCATGGAGTTCCACCACCTCACTCGGGTCGTAAAGCACCTCATAGATACGCGGATCGCCAGGACCAGGATGCGGCTCAACGGCTGCCGCCGGTGCTGCGATCAGCGCAAGAGCCAATGTGAGCGGAACGAGAGACTTCATCGGGTGACCTTTAGGCGACGGGCCGTCACGATTGGCCGGCGGTAGTCATCGCCAAGCCTCGGCTGCTGCTTCATCTCGACCGTGTGGCGACCGCCAGCAATCGTTGCGCCGGCAAGTTGCATTGTTCTTTCCCGCGCTTCAGCCTGCGTAGGCTCACGCTGCAGGTCGAAGGCCAGGCGCTGAGCGCGTGACGGCTCTATCGACGCGCGAGCCGGCTCAGGGGTAGCTGAGGGCCCAAGCTTTCGGCCGACGCCAGTCGCGGCGCGCTGCACGTGGAAGCCGAAGGACATCACGCAGGCGGCAATCACAAGACCCACCTGTCCAGCGCTGAAGACGGCGACAAGCGCTGCAGCACTTGTGGCCGTCTGCGCATGAAGCTGGCTGGTCGCCTGCTCACGGGCCAGAGTAAGAAGCCAGGGTTCGAGGACTGAGAGCAAAAGCACCGCGCCTAGCCAGGCCAGCAGCAAGGTCAGCGATGCTGCACCTAGCGCGCGCACCCAGCCGGAGAACAATCCTCGCGTCGCCGGAATTAGAAACATCGCGATGAAAACGGGGCCAACCGCGGTGAGGACTCCGATTGCGAGCGTCGCGGCCGCAATAACGCCCGCCGTGGTCATAAAAAGCGCACCGGAAGCCATTGAAAGCGCCTCGGCCGCTGAGGCGGCGGGGCTCGAGTAAGACTTGGCGTTCGGTCCAGCCGCAGCGCCGAAGGCGACCGCCGAGCGCGCCAGCTGATCGTAGGCCTCCTGTAATCCGTTCACGGGATCGGCCGCCAAGGAGCTATTGTTGGCTTGCAAGGGTGCCGCAACCGCAGCAGCGATTTCGTGCGGCGCCTTAGCGGCGACGTCGAAGACCAGTGTCTGGAACGTTGCCCAACTGGTCACCAGCGCCAGGATCGCGCCAATCGTCAGAGCAATGCCTGGGGCATCAGACAGCTTTGCGCCATCAGACGCAAACAGCATGCGGTAGCCCACCAGCGCGACGTAAATCGTCAGAAGCGCGGTTAGCGCCAACTGAAAGCCGGATGACGCAGAGGTGAGGGAGGAATAGCCCGCTTCCGCAAAGGCGCGCGTTTGGCAGTCCACAGCGCCCAGAACGCCGCGGATTACGCCTTCGCCCACCAGATCTGAGCAGGAGCCGCTCATGCTGCGCTGCGCCCTTCCATGAAGGGGCCGAGCCAGTCGGCTGGCGCATCGCCCAATTCACCGCGAAGCGCCTCGAGCCGTCGCACCGCGCGCTCGGTGCCGGCCAGGACGGCGAGCTCGCCGGAAAGGCCCGAAAGGTCGAGCTTGGCCACGACGCTATGGTCGCCGCGCTTGATTAGGAAGCAGCGCGAGGTGTCTGGCAGGCTGCGCACCAATTCGAACTCGTGCTCGGTTAAGCCGAAGCCTTCTATATAATCAGACGCCCGCGCGCGGCTGTTTGGGAAGAAGATCTGGGTCGCCGCCTGCTCGATGATCGCCGACGCGATGCGGCTTTCGAGGGCGTCGCTGGCGCTTTGGGTGCAAAAGCCCACAAGGCCGTTGCGCTTGCGGATCGTCTTTTCCCAATCCTTTATCCGGCGAAGGAACGCTGGATCGTCTAGCGCTTTCCAGCCCTCATCGACGACGATGATTGCCGGCGAGCCATCCAATCGCTGCTCCATGCGATGGAACAGGTACATCATGGCAGGCGTGCGCACGGTCGGCGCATCCAAGATTTTGGTCATGTCGAAACCCAAAATCCGGGTGTCGACATCGAGCTGGTCGGTGACGTTGTCAAACAGCCAGGCGTGTTCGCCGCCTTCGCACCAGGCGCCAAGGCGCGAGGCCAGGTCACCCGCATGGGGGCGGCGTGCGCCGCGGAACAGTTCACGCAGATAGCGCAGCCGGCGGTGGCCCGACGCCTGCGCATAGTTAGCATCGACAGCCTCAGCAATCATGGCTCTGTCTTCGGCGTCGAGTGTTGCGCCTTCGGTTGACAGCAACTGACCCAGCCAGTCGGCAAGGAAGGCGCGGTTGGACGGATTGTCTTCCAGCGCCAGGGGATTGAAGCCTGTTGGCTCGCCAGGCGAGATCACGTCGTATCGGCCACCGATCGCGCGAATGAACGGCTCTGCGCCGCGGTCCTTGTCAAAATAGGCTATGCGCGGCTTCAGTCGCTCCGCCTGGGCTAGCAGGAAGGTGAGAAGCACCGTCTTGCCGGATCCGGACGGGCCAATGACCGTGAAATTGCCAAGGTCGGCGTTGTGGAAGTTGAAGTGATAGGGTCCGAACGCCGTGGTCTCCAACACCGCGATTGCGGGACCCCAGTGGTTGCCTTCGGCCTGTCCTGTCGGATGGTTATGGAAGCTGGCCAGGCTGGCGAAGTTGGCCACGGACACCAGCGACTTTCGTGCGATGAACTTGAAGTTGCCCGGAAACTGGGCCCAGAAGGCCGGTTCCAGATTGGTGTCTTCGCGCACGGCGATGGCACCGGCCTCTGCGAGCGCCGATTGAACGTCAGCTACCGCACCGTCGAGCTCGTCAAGGCTCTCAGCCTTTGCCAATACGGACAGTGAATGTTCGCCATAGGCGGCACGGCCTGCGCCGACATCGTCGCGCGCTTGGGCAAGCTCGGTTCTTAGGCTCAGAGCATCGTCGTCGGCCGCGCGTAGCCGGCGGAGCGCCAGGCCCATGCGGTCGAGCGCCGCTTGCCGGTCCACGAAGGCAAAGCTCTCTGTCAGCACCATTTCCATGGGTAACCGCAGGACCCCGTCGAGGACGCCCGGCGCGGTACGCGCCGGGTAGTCTTTGAGGGAAATCATCGCGCCGAAGGTCGCAGGTCCGGGGCCCGCGCCAAACTCCATGGCGTCAAGGCCGAAGCTTAGCCGCCGCGCGCCGATCGCCTGGCCGAGATCGCCGGTCGGTGCCAGGACTGGCCGCAGTTCGCCATTCAGGATCAAGCTTAGGAATTCCGCAGGTTCGGAGCGCTGCGCACCGCCCGGGCTGTCGTAAAGCGAAAGTGTCCGCGGACCATAGGGGGTGAGTGCTGCGGCGAAGGCGTCGCGGGCCGCATGCAATGCCCGAAGGTCGCGGTCGAGTTCGGCCTGTTTGGCGCCCGGCTGCCGGACCAGGCGCTCCAGGATGCCCGCGCCACCTTGCAGAGGACGGCGGACCAAGGTCAAAAAGATGTCGTTGACGTAGAGTCGGCGTCCCGCCAGTCGCTCACGCCATCCTGCATCAAGCTGGGCAGCAAAACCTTCTTCCGGCGCGTCGGGAAAGGCGGGCGTGACCCGCCGGCGCACCACGTGGTGATAGATCGCCAGCCGCGAACTTGCGGCGCCGCGCAGCACCGTCTCGCGGATTGCCTTGCGGTAGTTCAATTCCTCGTCTGGCGCAGTTTCAGAAGGGAACCCAGCCAGGTGCAGGGTTTGCACCAGCAGGCCATCGCGCGTCTGAAGCGTCACATCGTCCAGATGGCCGAGATAGGGCAGGCGATCACCGATCGCGACTTCCCGGGGTGCCAGGACCTTGGCCACGCCTGTGGTGAAGAAGGTGCGGCTCATGGACGGTAAGAATTCCCACGCCAGAAGCCGAAGTTACGCACACGCGGGCAAGTCTGCAGGCGTGTGATCCAGATGTCGAAGAATCGAGGCTCGCGCAGGCAACCGAGGTAGCCAGCCGCGTGCAGGACGGCGGCAAGGGCCAGAGCCCAGAACGAGCGCGTGATCAAAAATGCCTCGACAGTCACGATCAGGTTGAACACCGCGAACGGATAGGTCACGCCGCCAATCATCTGGGGGCGGGTCAAGGCCGCGAAAACCGGATCGGAGGCGAGACGCGTCATACTAGTGGAGCCCGCCAGCCATGGACCGGATTCCCGCAACAATTGCAGCAGCGCCGAAGATGATAAAGCAGCCGATGACCACGGTCAGCCCGCGACGCCAATCCATGCGGCCGGTAAGCATCAGGAAGCCCACCGCCGCGACTGCGATTACCGCCGCTGTCGTGGCCAGGTTGCCCAATAAGGTGCCCTGCACCCAGTCGAGCGCCGCGATCAACGGCGAGGACCCGGCGGGATCGCCGGTTTGGGCGTGCGCAGCACCGGTCCACGCCACCAGAGAGAGCGGGGCGAGCGTGGCGGCGGCGAGGGTCTTCTGTCGTTTCATGAACTACTCCGTACTGATCTTGGCGACGGACACAGCGGATAGCCGGCCAAGGATCGAGCGCACATAGGCTTGGGTTTCGGCGTAAGGCGGCACGCCGCCGTAGCGTTGGACGGCGCCCGGGCCTGCATTGTAGGCGGCCAGGGCTCTGGGCAGGTCGCCGCCAAATCGGTTTAGCATTTGGCCCAGATAGGTGACACCGCCGTCGATATTGCCCTTGAGGTCGGATGCATCGACGCCTAGACGCCGCGCGGTCTCGGGCATCAGCTGCATGACACCCAATGCACCTTTCGTGGAAACAGCGTTTTGGCGAAACCGGGATTCCTGCCAAGCCACCGCCTCGACGAGTGGTGTGCTGACCGAATAACGGCTCGAGGCGTCTTGAATAGCCCGGGCGATATCTTCGGGCGCGGCGCGGGCCGGCGCGGCGATGCTCGGTTGAGGTACGAGGGAGCGCACGCCCTCGCTCGAATAGACCGAGGGGCCAGAGTAGGTGACGAGGCTGCCATCGGCTTGAATTTCAAGCACCTGCGCAGCGACGGAACTGGCCATCGCAAGGGCGAGGCCGGTGAGCGCGAGATATGTGAGCGGCCGAAGTATGGTGATGCCCCGCATGGTCCGCCCCCGGTCCAGCGCGGGGACTTTAGCTGATTTTGGTTCCCCTGTAAGGCGAGTCGGGGGAGCGCATTGTCGCGCCCTGTTGGCGGAAACTACTGCGGTGTTGGTTAAGAATAGGCTTTCACCATGCCGATTTACCATCGCGCCGAGCAGCCTTGCGATTTGAATGACCATCTCCGTTCCCTCGGTCGCGCAAGCAAGGAATGACGGTGCTCGAAGACTCGCTGACGGGTGATCACTGTTAGGCTAATCGTGGCCTTTTGGCACTGTTAAGCCAGCTATCGTGGGCTTGGCGTATTGCCCGGATTTAGCGGCAACTCGCCTCCGCGACCCTAGATTGGAGCCAACCGGTCACGCCGCGGCGAGGTCAGCCTTCCTGCCGTGCGCCCGTCAACCGACGTCGGAACTGTTCGTAGTATCTAAGACCCTGATTTCTGAGGTTCTCAGGCATGCTGAAGAGGCTCCATGCAGAGGCGGCGCTCAACAAAGCGATCGCGGTGAGCCACCATTGCCAGTCGGTGATCGTCCAAAGAGACGCCAGCGCCGCGCAGAGAGCGAGGAAACCGGTGGTGCAGAGGTGGGTCCGCCAAGCTCGAATCTTCTTGTCTGCCACCCAGGTCAGCAACAGGAAGTCGCCAATTGATCGGCCCGCCGCAGCGAAGGCGGCTCCCATGATTCCAAAGGACATCATCCCGAAGTACAGGGCCACGAAATAGGGTGGGCACTCCACCAGCATGATCTTTGTGATCATGTCGGGCCGTCCTGACGCCTCGATGCGCGTGAACGCTAAGAGCGCAAATGCGTTCGCCCAAAGGCCGATCAGCATTACGCGCGCAACAGCCCCAGCCTGCCCGTCCAGACTGCGGCCAACCCAGAAATGCAGGAACGGTTCCACGACAAAGATCGCACCGATGAACGGGACGAACAGCAGGCTCGCAAGGGCGCGGGTCGCCTTCTCGGAAAGCACTTCCTGCTCCTCCGGTCCAGCGCTTGAGAGTTTGGGAAAGAGCGCCGAACTCAAGGAGGATGGCAAGATTTGAATCCGGCTGGCGAGCTGATAGGGCACTGTGTAATTCGAAACGGCCCTCGCGCCCAAGACCGCGCCGATAACAAAGCGGTCGGCCATGAAGAGCAGTGGGGCGAAGAGGCCGGCCAGGCTCACCCAGCCGCCATATTTCAAAAGAATGGTGACTTCATCTCGCTTGATGCGGAACGGGTGGCCGGCTGCAAGCTCTGTGTAGCAACGGAAGGCTAGATAGGCGGCGGCCATCATGCGAGCCGCCACCGCACCGCTTAGCAACAAGGGCAAATTCGGCCCAATCACCCAAGCCAGGCACATGGGAATGAGCTGGAACAGGGCTGTCGAGACGATCGAGATCGTGTTGAGTTCCAAGAATTTTTCTCGGCCGCTCAATCCGCCCGTCAAAACGCCCGTTAAGGTAGCGATGGGAACCGAGGCGGCCAAAAAGGGCACCGCCGCGACCATCTCCGGCCGCAACCTCTCGTCGACCTTGAAGACGTGCCCGAAGAAGTAGCCGGCTACTGCCCAGAGCACTAGGCCGCCAACCACGCCCATCAGGACGTTGACGATCAACGCTGCCCAAAAGGTGTCGGCGCGAGAGCCGGCCGGAGCGTCCCTGAGGGCGGCGATCCTGTAGGAACTCGCCCGCGAAAGGCCGAGGTCAAACAGGCCAAAATAGCCCAGAAACAGCCAGGCAATGGCCAAAACGCCATAACGGTCTGCACCAACGAGTTTCAGATATATCGGCACCGTTACCAGGGACAAGATGATGGGGATCACCTGGCCTAGAAGATTATATCCGGTGTGGCGCGAGACGCTCAACCTGGTGCTCCTGCAATGGTCGTTTCGGTTGAGCTAACGGGGTCTAAGCAATTCCAAGATGCCCTCAGACTTGAGTCGGAGATCGGTGTGATCATGACCGCCACAGCTACATAATTTAGGCTGCTCGCTTGTCCCATGTCGTCGCCGCCTCCGGGTCGCCGCGTAGTTTTGCGTCAAAATAGTCGATGGTCATCCGCAGCCCGTCGCGAAGCGGTGTCTTCGGTTCCCAGCCCAGCTTTTCGCGAGCCTGCTCGATGTCTGGTTTGCGAACGCGAGGGTCGTCCTGCGGCAACGGCCGACGGGTCAGCTGGGACTTCGAACCGGTAAGTTCGATAACGATCTCCGCCAATTCCAGCATGGTGAATTCATCCGGCCGGCCCAGGTTGACCGGACCAGTCAGTTCTGTGGGGCTTGCCATCAGGGCTAGGAATCCGTCGACGAGATCTGAGACGAAACAGAAGGACCGCGACTGGCTGCCGTCGCCAAAGATGGTGATGTCCTCGCCTCTAAGCGCCTGGACAATGAAGTTCGAGACGACCCGACCGTCATCGGGGCTCATCCGCGGGCCGTAGGTGTTGAAGATGCGCGCGACCTTGATCGGCAATTGATGCTGACGCCAATAATCGAAGAAGAGAGTCTCCGCGCAGCGTTTGCCTTCATCATAGCAGGCACGAATTCCGATTGGGTTCACCCGGCCCCAATAACTCTCGGGCTGCGGATGAACCTCGGGATCACCATAGACCTCGGATGTAGAGGCCTGAAGGATACGTACCTTCAGGCGCTTGGCCAGCCCCAGCATGTTGATCGCGCCCATGACGCTGGTTTTCGTCGTCTGGACCGGATCGCGCTGGTAGTGAATTGGGGAGGCTGGGCAGGCTAGGTTGTAGATCTGGTCGACCTCCACATAGAGCGGGAAGGTCACGTCGTGGCGCAGCAGCTCGAATTGGGTGTTCCCAATCAGATGCCGGATGTTCTCGCGATCCCCGGTAAAAAAGTTATCGACGCACAATACGTCGCGGCCTTCCTTCACCAGTCGGTCGCACAGATGCGAACCTACAAAGCCGGCGCCACCAGTAACCAGAACGGTATTGGCCATCTATAGACCCCCTCACATCTTATCTATTTGAACAAGCGCCCGAATTTTCGTACAGCTCGAGCGACAAGCATGCTGACGTCACCTTCAACGAAGACCTTATCGATCGGCAGGGTAGCGAACTGCGTGCCGCTCATGGTGTTGTAGTTCTGCGCGCAGTGCCAGATGAGGCAGTCCTCAGTGGGGCGGCCCTTGACCAACGGAACGGCGTAACGGGACTTGTATCGACTTGGGATGGCCTCCCAGGTTAGGCCCATGGCAGCACGTTCCCGGACATCCCACGGGGACTGCTGTTCCGAGCGGACGAGATCGGACGAGTCGCTGAGGACATGCTCTTGCGCCAGGCTCTTATCCAGGATGAAGCCCGCCCAATAGGGGTTCGTGGGGCAAATGAACTTGGCCTCATCTACCGTGACGGTCGGGTATATCGAAACCAGTTGCGGTTCAGTCATGTCGACGGCGTATTTTTCCTGGTCGCGGAACTCGTATCTCAGGAAACTTGGGATCAGACCCGATTCACGTAGGGGCTCCAGGAATTTCAAGAAATATTGGATGTTCTGGTCCGTGAGGACGATGTCGTCTTCAATATAGATGAAATAATCGTCTGTTTCCTTGGCCTCGGAGAGCCAATCGGGGATCATCTTCTTATGATGCCAGGTGAGATGGAACGGATGGGCGATGTCGGTTGCGATTTCGAGGATGAGTGACCACCCGCGGCTCTCGAAATCCCGCTGCGCAGCCACAATAGCCACCTCGGCCATGATGGCGGGGTCGTTGCTTACCAAAATGACCTTCACCGTCGCTATCCGCCAATCCCGGATAGCCTTGAGGACCGTGGCCAAAAAGGGGATCCGGGCCGGGACGAAGTGGGCGCTGATCACAACGGTCGCGCGCGATTCGGGAGCCACTGCCATTCCTTAAGAGCCTGCACGCGGAGTCGTCTTCCCTCCGCATTGCGCCGTTTCCTGATCGTGATCAGGCTATAGGGGGGGGTGTGAAGGAATGGTAAGTCCGCCGGAGGCGAGCCTCGCCTCCGGCTATCATCAATGTCCGAAAACCGCGAGACATTGAAGGCTGCGACGCCCATCTTCCGGCCATGGACATGGATTTCGAAACCTGTCGCCGCTCCTTCGTCACTCGCGACCCGCGGTTTGACGGGCGAATCTTCGGTGCGGTCAGGACGACAGGGATTTATTGCCGTCCCGTCTGTCCGGCTCAGACGCCGAAGCCGGAGAACATGACCTTCTATCCGAGCGCGGCAGCGTGCCAGGAGGCCGGCTATCGACCTTGCCTGCGTTGTCGACCGGAATCCTCGCCGGACCTAGGCGCGTGGCGCGGGACGTCCAATACGGTGTCGCGAGCGTTGGCGCTAATCGAGGCTGGCGCCATGGACGGCGGCGACGTCGAGGCTCTCGCGTCGCGGCTCGGCGTTGGCGAGAGGCAACTGCGGCGGCTGTTCCGCCAGCATCTCGGAGCTTCGCCGGTGGCGGTTGCGCAAACCCGGCGGGTCTTGCTGGCCAAACAGCTCATCCAGGAGACCCTGCTTCCGATGGGAGAGGTTGCACTCGCGGCAGGTTTCGGCAGCGTACGGCGCTTTAACGAGACCTTTCAGCAGTTGTTTGGCCGACCGCCTGGCGCATTGCGGCGATCTAGGGCGGAGGAGGTGAGCGCGTCGGCTGTCGGCATCACGGTCAGGCTGCCCTACCGGGCGCCCTATGACTGGGACGCGATCATCAGTTTTCTATCGGCCCGCGCGATTGCGGGCGTCGAAAACGTCTCTCCGCGACGCTATGCGCGAACACTTGTGGTCGACGGCGCGGCGGGAGTGGTGATTGTGTTTCCCGGAGCGGGCGATTTCCTGCTGGCCGAGATTCGCTTCCCGAAGGTAGGGGCGCTGCCCGCGGTGATTGCGAGAATTCGCAGGGTTTTCGACCTCACAGCCGACCCAGCGCTAATCGGGCTGCATCTCAGCCAGGATCCTGCATTAGCTCGGCTGGTGGCAGCGCGGCCAGGCCTTCGGGCGCCCGGCTCCTGGGATGGCTTTGAACTGGCTGTCCGAGCGATCTTGGGACAGCAAATCACGGTCACTGCCGCCCGAGGTCTCGCCGCCAAGCTGGTGGATGCCTATGGCGCGCGCATCGACGATCCCTTCGCTGCCAGCCTAGGCCTAACAAGGGCCTTTCCGGCACCTGATCAGATTGTGGGCCAGGATATCGCTACGCTTGGCATGCCCAAAGCTCGAGGCGCGGCCATTGAAGCTCTGGCTCGGACCGTAGCCGCCGATCCTGCCATCTTCACCCCTCGCGCAGACCTCGAAAGCGCCATTGCGGCCCTGAAAGCATTGCCGGGCGTCGGCGAGTGGACGGCGCAATATATTGCTTTGCGCGAACTGCGCGAGCCTGACGCTTTCCCTGAAGCGGATATCGGCCTCCTGCGAGGCATGGCTGACGAAGCGGGCCAGCGGCCGACGCCGGCCGAACTGCTCGAGCGCGCAGAGACTTGGCGGCCCTGGCGGGCTTACGCCGCGCAACACCTCTGGGCGGCTGATGCCGACCTGCTTCCGAAGACGACACATGCCAAGAGGATCAAGACCGATGCCTACCAGCAATGCGCCGCCTGAGGCATTGACCCTCGATCGGCTGAGTACACCTATCGGCACGGCGCTCCTGGTCACCGACGAGATGGGCTGTTTGCGGGCCTTCAACTGGACCGACTACGAGCCGGCTATGATGGCTTGGATCGCGCGCCACTATCCAAATACGAGCGTCACAGAGGGCAGGGTGCCGTCGTTCGTCCGCAGCGCCTTTAAAGCTTATTTTCAGGGTGACGCTCGGGCACTGGAAGTCGTGCCGTGGAAGGCGTCGGGCACACTGTTCCAGTTGAATGTCTGGAACGCGCTTTGCACCATCCCGGCTGGCGAGACAGTCAGCTACGCCGGACTTGCCGAGCGCATTGGCCGCCCAACTGCTGTTCGCGCCGTGGGCCTCGCGAATGGCGCCAATCCGGTGGCGGTCGTTGTGCCTTGTCACCGGGTGATCGGGACTAACGGCTCGCTCACTGGCTACGGTGGAAGCCTGCCGCGCAAGCGCTGGCTGCTGAATAACGAAGGCGTCGCGGTGTCGCCCTGAAGGGTAGCCTGGCAGCCTGATCCCGGCCGCGGCGGAGCAGTAGACGAACCTGAAGATTGGGCTCGCGCAGTGCTGCTACGACGTTTTGGGTTTGGCGCGCATGAAAATCTGTACCGGCATCATTCCAAGGCGTCCGCGGATGCGGAGCGCGAGATGCGCCGCAATGCTGCGGTGGCGGTGCGCGAAGTTCTTACTGAATTTGGCGAACTTGGATGTCTGCGTCCAATCACCGATCATCGCCTGATCCACGACCGCAGCTACCGCCGGCTCTTTGGGCCGGTAGACCGGGATGTAGGCTACTGGAAAGTAAGGCGCATCCTCGAACAATTTGCTGGCTGCAGTGCGATAAATCTCCAGCGCCGGGCGCAATACCTTGGCGAATGCCGAAAGCGCCGAAGATGTCGACATTACTACTTGGCATCTAGAGAGCAGCACGCAGTCCAGGAGCGCCTTGTCCGCCTCTGCCGTTCGCTCGGCAGATGATTTCTCCTCAAAAAGGAAACGCCCTGGCTCGCGAGCAATCACCGGCCGATCTAACCTCGCTGTAGCGCGCTCCTTGAACCCCATGTCGTCTGTTGCAATCAAAACAGAACGAATCTGCGGTCTCTGTGCGAGAAAGTCGGCAACCACGTCTAGGAATTCATCTGGCGAGATGAAGTTGCTGTCCCAGGTGCTGGTGAGCTTCTCGTTACCGCGGTAATGCACGCCCAGAGTCTCGCCAAGGGGACCGACTTCGTCGGCTGCGGCTTCAATCCTTGCCGGAACGGTGAAGTAGCGCTTCCACAATCTAGACAGCGCTTCGAAATCTGAACCGAGGTAAGATTGCCGCCACTTGTAGAGGTTTTCGAGTGCAATGTCCTCCGCGACAATTTCTGGCGGGGTATAAGCTAAGTCAAACAGGCCGGGTATAATGATGCGGTCTGGGTCCGCTCCGTACAGTTCCGCGCCAATAGCCCACTGCGGAAAGATGTCGCGGCTTTCAAGATAGGGCAATATACGGAAGACATACAGGATGACGTTTCCAAAGAGGCCATACCTCATGTAATGGGCGTGCGCTGTTACGCGAATATTTGCAGAATTTCGCAGGCTCAGCATGAATTCCCTGTCTTTCGATAGCCTTAGTTCGGCGTCACTTCGGTTCCAATTTAAGCACCGATAACCTAAAATATCTCTGACACATCATTTGGCTCCGATGAGCCGATTGGTTGGTCGTATTCGGAGTCTGATCGCCATCAGTGACGGCTTGCTGAATTAGCCGTGAGGCGCCAGGCACCCGAATTCCGAAGACTGAGGCAGCTTCAGTTCATTCGGCGGCAGACCCAAGAACAATTCAACCTCAGGTCCTCATTGTCGCCGTTCGTCAAGGCGAGATCTGTTTGAATGCAAGAGGCGACATACGTGCCCTGAGCCGCGCCGTCAGCCATCTGCGAAGGGGCGTGTCGACTAGCTTCTCGGCCATTACCGCCGTAGAAACTGCTAGGCCCAGGAACAGCAGCAGACTTGGCCAGCCGACTAAGCCCACGCGAGCCGCGGCGAAGCCAAAGATAAATATTAGCGGGAAGTGGATCGCATACAGAGGATAGGAAAGGTCGCCGAGAAAGGCCGCGCCAGGACGCATCCAGATTGGAACCTCGATCTTTGCCCCGGCGGCTAGCAGTAATGGGCAGACCACCATAGCCGTGAGCAAGTCCGTCGGGATCTGCAGCGACTTAGGAGGGGCAATGCACAACACGGCGGCGAGAAGCGCGGGCAAGATGAGGGCCCAGCATGATATGCGCCGGAGCCCCAACGACATCCGCGACATCAGAACTCCCAATGTAAACGAGTAGAGTGTGCGTCCGGCTCCGCCAGCCAGAGTCGCCCAGGACCATCCCACATTGAGATTCCCGGCAATCTGCGCACCCCAAATTGTCATCAAGCCGCCGGCGACCATCACCACAATCAGAACCAACTTCCGCTGGCGAAACAGAAAAGCTGCGAAGATCAAATTAACGGCGACCTCAAGGAATAGCGACCAACCCGGTCCGTTGAGTGGGAAAAGCTCTGAAGAACTGAATGGGGTGGGAAGCATGAAGGCGTTGAAGGCGAAAGCTGTACTGATCTCAACGGGACCAAGGTGAATTTGATTGTGGAGCAATAGCGCCCCGACTGGCCGTATCAGACCCAACAACAGGCCGATTGCATACATGGGGTAGAGGCGGACCAGCCGGATTTCCGCGAACTTCGCTAAAGTCAGGCCGCCAGCCAGTCTGTCACTGTAAGCGGCGGCAATTACGAAGCCGCTCAGGGCAAAAAAGAAGTCAACGGCGATATAGCCCTGCGGCGCGGCCATCACGCCGATTCGGCCGAAATGAAAGGCGACCACCAACAGGGCAGCAGTCCCTCGCATAGCGTCCAAGAGGTAGTATCTGCCCGACTCCATTGTCCCGGTTTACTACATCGAGACAGACCCCGCGACCGCAACACATTCTCGCCGACCCCAAGTCGATCCCACGCTCGCGATGCGGCGCGCGAAAGCGACGTTGCACGCCCGATAACGCTTCCTTACGAAGCTGCCGCGTACATGGCCCTCATCAGCCAAGGACAGGTTCGCGGCGGACAGATTGTCGGGAGAACGGGCGAGTATGAGTTCCAAGCGGAAAGTGAACGTTGCGCTCGTCGGCCTTGGAAAGATGGGCGTCTCCCACCTGGCCATTGCGAACGCGAGCCAAAGGCTTGAGGTCTCTGCCGTCTGCGACAGCTTCACGCTGCTGGGCCAAATGGTCGAAAAACACTGTGACATCGCCTATGTCGCGGACTACGCCGAGGTCATCGCGCGGCCGGGCCTTGAGGCGGTGATCATCGCCACACCGACGCGCTTCCATGACGAAATGGTCCACGCCGCCCTTGCGCAAGGCCTACATGTATTCTGCGAAAAGCCGATGACCCTTTCGGCGGCGGTCAGCGAGGAGCTGGCTGAGGAAGCTGCGCAGCGGAACCTGGTGTGCCAAGTCGGCTACCATAATCGGTTCGTTGGGACATTTTCAGAGGCTCGCCGCCTGCTAGATCTCGGCGCCATCGGCAGGGTCCGGCATGTGCACGCTGAGGCCTATGGGCCGGTGGTGTTGAAGCCCGCTGTAAAGACCTGGCGCAGCCAGTCCGACCAGGGCGGCGGGTGCCTCTATGACTATGCCGCCCACCCGATCAATTTGATGAACTGGTACGTTGGCCGCCCGCTGGAATGCATCGGCTCGGAACTTGCCAAGCAGTACTCCGTGGAAGTTGAGGACGCCGTCTACGCGAACTTACGCTTCGGCAACGACGTAACAGGTCAGGTGTCAGTGAATTGGTCCGACGAGACCATGCGAAAAATGACAACGCGGGTCACGATCTTCGGAGATGGCGGCAAGATCGTCGCCGACCGTCAGGAATTGCAGGTCTACATCGGCGCCACCGGCAAGGCGCCGGAGGGTTACAACGACGGCTGGACCGTCCGCTACATCACCGAGCTCACCCCGCCGATAGACTACTATCTACGCGGCGAGGAATACTCCGCTCAGATGGAAGGCTTCGCTGAGGCAGTCGCGGAGAAGCGCATCGCGTGCGTCAATGATTTCCGCAGCGCTGCCGAGACCGACCTAACGCTGGAGATGATCCGCGCCCGAGCGCTGGCCGAGCCGCCGCCGGTCTCGGCCATGCCGACGGCGGTAAACGCGCCGAAATCTCGCGGCGTCCTGGCGCGCGCTCTGGGCCGCTGATCCTTGGGCCGTCCAAAGCTCATCGCGCTTGCCTCGGGCGGCGGACACTGGGTGCAACTTCAGCGCCTGCGCCCGGCGTTCGAAGGCTTCGAGACCGTCTATGTCTCGATGTTCGACGGCTACGCCGAGCAGGTCGAAGGAAGTCGTTTCTACACTGTGCCGGACGCCTCGCGCTTCGATCTGAAGTCGTTCGCGCCGGTCTTCTTGCGCGCGATGGGGATCATGCTCCGCGAGCGTCCGAAGGCCGTGGTGACCACGGGGTCGGCGCCCATGCTCGCCTTCATCCTGCTGGGCCGTTTGATGGGGTGTCGGACGCTGTGGATCGACAGCATCGCGAATTCAGAGCGGATGTCGTCCTCAGGCCTACTAGCGAAGAAACTGGCAAACCGATGCATCTCGCAGTGGCCGGATGTCGCCGCCCGGGAAGGCGTGGAATGTTGGGGGGCGATCCTGTGATTTTCGTCTCCGTAGGCTCGATGCTGCCCTTTGATCGCTTCGTGAAGGCGGCCGACGACTGGGCGGCAGCCAATCCGAAGAAGCCGATTTTCATCCAGATCGGCGACGGAGCCTATGAACCTCGCCATGCGCCATGGGTCCGCATCATGCCGCACAGCGAATACCGCGAGCGACTGACAGCCTGCACCCTGTTCGTCGCCCATGTGGGCATGGGCTCGATTTTGCAGGGACTGGAGGCGCGCAAGCAGATGCTGCTGATGCCGCGCCTCGCAAGCCAGCGCGAACATACAACCGACCATCAGCTGCATACCGCTGCGAGGTTCAAAGATACGCCTGGCCTGATGATCGTCGACGAAGTGACCGCGTTGCAGGCGAACATGACGCGCTTACTCAAGACGCCGATGAAAGCTTCGGACGGCATCCCGCGATTTGCATCGAGCACCATGACCGACAGGGTCGCCCAGTTCCTCATGGGCCGGCCCGTCTCCAACCTGAACGGCTAGACCATGGATCGAATATTCTTCGGCGATAACCAGTTCTTCGGCATCAACCACATGTCCGAGGAGAAGGCGCGTCAGCAGATGATGCGCTTCCAGGATATCAACGCCATCGCCGACACGCTTCACGCGGCCTACAGCGCAGGCGTTCCTGGGTTTATGTGCACCACGCATGAGCGGATGATCGAGCTGACGCAGATAATCCGGCGTGAGCCGGAAAAGTGGGCGGGTCTACGGTTTTATCCGGGCATGCCGTATGCCCACAAATACGCAAACGCCGTGACCGAGCTTGGGCCATTCGAGGCGCTGAAGCAGTTCCTGCCCAGCGGCGGGCTTCTGGACGCGGCCCTACGGGGCAG
The DNA here is from genome assembly GCA_903860975.1 of uncultured Alphaproteobacteria bacterium. Lineage (GTDB taxonomy): Bacteria > Pseudomonadota > Alphaproteobacteria > Caulobacterales > Caulobacteraceae > Phenylobacterium. The sequence continues at coordinate 4,356 of CAIOSI010000053.1, read as the reverse complement.
CAAGGCGCTCATCACTCGCGACGTAGAAAGCATCATCACGCTTCTGGTCGATGCTGAGATGAAGGCGTTCGAAGGCCTGGAGACGCCCATTGTATTCCTCCAGAACGTGGTCACCGACCTCGTCCTTGGGTTGGGCTATCACGACGCCTTCGCGATCTTCTCCGAGCATGTGAAGAAGCGCTACAAGGCCGAACCCGGCTTTTTCACCATGAACCTGCCCATGCTGTTGCCGGCGTTGGACGCGGTGGGCGTGAAGAACCCGATCATCTGCGCCAACGTAAATAAGATCGCCTTCCGAATGTCCGGCGGCATCGAGGCCTATCGCGAGGCCACAACTCAACGTCCCGCCAGGGTTATCGCCATGTCGGTCCTCGCCTCTGGCGCCGTGCCGGCCCGCGAGGCGATCGAGTGGGTGGTCAATGAGCCCTACGTGGAATCGATCCTGTTCGGCGCCTCAAGCCGAGGTAACATTGAGAATACGGTCTCTCTAATCCGAGAGGCCGACGCCAAACGCCTTACCGCCGCCTGAGATTAACCTCCATCTGCCGGCTGACGTGGGCTCGGGCTATGCTATGAGCGGCGTCCCCCTAAATAGGCGGAGGCGAGCCTTTTCCATGGAAGAGCCTCGGGACGAGTACCGGCGAGGCGATGGAAGAGTTCCTGCGACAGTACGGGCCGATCGGGATTTTCCTGGGGGCGGCGTTTGAGGGACAGACGGCGGTCATCGTCGGCGGCCTGCTGGCGCGTCAACATATCTTGCACCTTTGGCTCGTCCTGCTGAGCGCCTCGGCAGGGTCCGGCATCCTCGATCACGTCCTGTTCGTCGCCGGCCGGCAATTTCGGGCCCACCGCTGGGTCGTTCAGGCGACGCAACAAGTTGCTTTCGCCCGCGCACTCGGCTTCATCGAACGCTTCCCGATCAGCTACATCCTGACCTTCCGGTTCATCTTCGGCCTTCGCGTCGCGAGCCCGATCGCGATTGGTGTTTCCCAAGTGCCGACCTGGCGGTTCACTCTGCTGAATATCTTGGGGGCGATCATCTGGGCGACCAGCTTCACAATGCTGGGCTTCATCTTCGGTGAGACGGTGCATAATCTCCTGGGGCGCGGCCACCACGCGGGGCGTTGGACGCTGCTCGCGGCGGGTGGAATTGTCGTCATCGTCGGGATCATCTGGGTAATCCGCTATCTGCTTGGTCGACGAAAGCGCGTAGCGGCGGGTGAGTTCGAGGACGCCTAAGACCGCGAAGCGCTTTGCAGGAACTCGCCGCCAAGCGTAGCCGTTGGCGGGCCATGGGTGACTCACGCGTTTCAAGACGTTCGCTATTCGGAGTTGCGGCTGCACTAGGCCTCGCGGGTCAGTCCGCAGCGCAGCCCGGCCGTGTCTGGCCGAATGGCGCGCGTGCTGCAGTCAGCCTGACCTATGACGATGGCCTAAACAGCCAACTCGACAACGCCGTGCCAGAGCTAAAACGACTAGGCATGAAGGCGACGTTTTTCCTCACGGGAGCTAATGTCGATTGGCGAGTTGCCGATTGGGAGGCGTTGGCGCGGGATGGTAACGAGGTCGCCAACCACACCATGACTCACCCCTGCGCGTTGGCCGGCTACACGGCCGGCCGCCTGGCGCACTCCGAGATCGGCTTGATGGAGGGCTATCTTGCCCATGCCCATTTCGGAGCCGATCGGGAGCGGACTTTCGCCTATCCTTGCGGCTATCTCGGCGTCGGCCATGGCGACCGGCGCGCGCGCTACGCCCGCTACCGACGCGTCCTTGAACGAGACGGCGTGGTTGCCGCCCGCACGACGGCCGGCGGACCGAACCGACCGGAAGAGGCTGCGATCGATCCACTGCACCTTCATGGCTTCGAACCAACCGATGAGGCAGACGTTGTCGGGCCAGCACTTCGATACCTGAATGCCACGGTGGCGCAGGGCGGATGGGCGATCTTGGTTTTCCACGAGGTGCTGCCGAAATGCCGTGGAGATGGGGACGCCAGCATCGCGACCCACAACAAGATTCTCGCCCATATCGCAGCGCTCGACGTATGGTGTGCGCCGATGGACCAGGCCTTCGACTACGTGCAAAGCCGCTTTCGTAAGCCCGCCTGAGCCGGTCGCCCGGGCGTAACATTACGCATAATTCACTCGACCAGGCGTCGCGCCCCGGTGGCGCTTGCCGTATAACACTGCTCGACGGAAGCGCTTCGAAGCCGGGGTCCGCGATGACGACATTTACCGAGATGGTCGCCGCGGTGGTCGTGCAGTCATCGGCGCTCGCGCTATCGCATTTCGGTGTGACCATGGAGCCGACGCAAGTGGACCGGTCCCCGCCGCTGGCTGAACACGTCGTCGCGCGCACCCCATCAATTCCACACAGGTCCGTAAAACTGACCTCCTGCGCTCAGCCGCACCGTCCGACGCACGTTCTTACGACCTGAGCCTGCCAGAGAAATACTGCATCTGATCACCCGCTTGCCGCGGACGGCTGTTTGCGTCGCGACCTATCGCGGGTAATCCTTCTCGGGCGTCGGGGCCGCCTCATCGGGCGGAGGCGTGGCGAGCCCCGATGGCGGCGACGGAAAAGGCGAATGCGGATCAAGAAGCGGACCCAGCCGGCGGATTTCGGCGCCTCGCCGCGTGAAAGCACGACGACATCCCATGCGGAACGCGCACCCGATTGGGACGACGGTCTTCGCGAACCGCCGCAAACCTTTGAGCCAGATTCCTTCGCCCCGACCGCTCCGGCCGCGAACCAGGCTCCGGTGGCCACCCAGTCGACAACGCTTGCGCGACGGGATGAGGACCAAGGCGACTTCGAGGTTTTGGTCGACGATCCCTTTCGTCCGCCATCGGCCTGGCCGATCTATCTGATCGCACTGGTCGTAGGTGTGCTTTGGGCGCTCGCGCCCATCGCGTTTGCGCTTGGCTATCGCAGCGGCGTGGCGCCGCTGAGGAACGACACCTTCGCACTGGTCGTCTTCAGCCTATTGGCCATAGGCCCGGCAGCGTTCGTCTTTGCCGCAGCCTATATGATCCGGCAGGGGCAGAAGCTCGGTTCCGAGGCGCGACGGGCCAAAGCCATGGCCGAGGAGATGCTCAGCCCGGCGGTGACCGCAGCCGCGCGCGCCGGCAACGTCGTGAAAAGTGTTCGAGCGGAGATCGAGCGGGCTGGGATAGCCGCGGATGAGGCGCGCGAGACATTGCTGGCGCTCCGCGAAGCATTCGCCATCGAGAGCGAGCGCCTAGTAGAGAGCACCGACGTTTCTTTGCGCAGCGCTCGTGAACTGACGGCGAGCCTCGGGCATGAGCGCTCTGAGATGGGCGCGCTCGCTCATAGCCTCGATGCACAGGCATCGCGGGTTACAGACAGCATCACCCAACAGGCCAAGATGGTGGCTGAGGCAGCCGACCTCGCCGAGACCCAGCTGCGCGAGGCCGAAGCGACACTTGCAGCGCGCGCCGCCGACCTAGCCGCCGCAGCCGGCGAGGCGGGCGATGCGGCCCGTACGGCTGGAGAGGACCTAACACGGCATATCGCCCGGCTGGAGACCGCCGGCCTCGGCGTCGCGGACCAGGTGCGGGCCGTCGAAGGCGGCCTAACCGAGCAGCGAACGGCGCTGATCACGCTAAGCCAGGCGCTGAAGTCGAACCACGAAGGGTTTGCCGATCAGGCGGAGGCTCATGCGGCCAAGCTCTCTGAGTTCATCGATCAGGCGCGGGTCTCTTCGGTCGAGCTCAGCGATCGGGCGCTCAAGGGCGGTGAAAGCCTGCGCGCCCTGATGGCGGATGCTGCGGAACAGTTCCGCGATCTCGCCGAAACAGCCAAGGCCGAACGCGAGGAGTTCGGCCAGTCGACCCTGCAGTCGCTGGAGACCGTCTCGGAAGCGGCCGCCGAGCAGCGCGCCCAGCTCGAAGCTCAGACCCGCGCCGCAATCGAAGCGCTTGGCGCCGCGGCCGAGGGAACTCGCGCGGCGGCAGCCAGCCATGCTGCAGCTGCCCGCGAGCAAGTCGACCAGCTTTCCGAGGCCGCGTTCTCTGCGGGACAAAAGGCCAATCAGGTGTTCGAAGCCCGCCTTTCGGAAGCCCGGGCACTTGTCGAGCAATCCTCCGAGATGGTCGATCAGGCTGGGGCCGCCACGGCCAAGCGGCTGGAGGAGGGCGCAGCCGCCGCCCGGGCCTCCTTGGCGGCGCTCCAGGAGATGATGGCCGATGTCGACCGGCGTGCGTCCCAGTTGCCGGCCAACGCCCTGGGGCAGATCGACTTGGTTCGCGCCGCAGTCGCCGAAGGACTTGAAGAGCTGACGGCGCAGGCGCGCAGGACCGCGGAGGAAGCGCAGGCGATCGACGCGGCCTT
>CAIOSI010000052.1 GCA_903860975.1 uncultured Alphaproteobacteria bacterium | reverse complement strand
GGCCGGATCGGCACCGGTGGTGGGCGTCCTCGAGTTCGAAGGGCCGCTGATCAAGACCTGGCGCGAATACTACGACCGCGCCCACCTTCTAAAGGCGATGGGCTTGCTCGAGGACTTCGACAAGAAGACTCGATGAGCGAGTTGGCAATGATTATCAGAAATGAACTGAACAGATATGAAACTGATCCTAGCAGATGACCACGAACTCGTTAACGATGCGCTTTGTGAACTCATTCGCAGGTCCGATCCTGAGGGAACGGTCTATCCGGCCGTAAATTTCGACCAGGCTGCCGCGATTCTTGCCAAACGGCCCGAGGTCGAGATAGTTCTTCTGGATCTTTACATGCCAGGAATGTTGGGAGTTTCAGGCGCCATATCCCTCCTGCGCGATTACCCCGACAAGAAGATTGTCCTGATGTCAGGAGCCGCCGCGCCGGCGGAGGTCGCCGGAGCCATTGAAGCCGGCATCCATGGATTCGTGCCGAAGTCCATGCCCGGCGCCTCACTGGTGGCGCTTCTCCCCCTCCTGGCGACGGGCGTGCGCTATTTCCCACCGGAACTGCTCCAGAAGACCGCCCGGCGCGCGGAAATCCTGAACGAACGTGAGCAGCAGGTCATCATTCAGCTGCGTTTGGGCGCCACCAACAAGACGATCGCCCAACGGCTCGGCATGGAGGAGATGTTTGTGAAAAGCGCCCTCCGCAGCGCGGGCAACAAGCTGGGCGCACGGACGCGCACCGAGATCGCGCTGAAGGCCATGAAACTTGAAGAAGCCCGCCCGGACGAATAGTCCGGCGCGGCTCACGGGTAGGCGCGGAAATTGCGCATTTGCGCCGATCGTTGCGCGAATGCGTATACCTCTACGTTTTTGGGAGCGGTAAAGTGCGTTCCGGAGGTTGAGGGTGCGGGCTTTACCTCGCGCCTGAGACCAAAAACGCAATGTGATATTTTCTCCCGGCGCGAGGGTGAAATGAGCGACAACACCTTCTCGAAGCTGACCCTTCGGCAACACGCGCACGATCTGAGGAACACGACCCTCGCCGTTCGCATGATTTTCGAAGTGCTGGAGATCGATGACATGCACCGCCAGCGCCTGGGCAAGGCCGTGGCCGAACTCGACCGGCTCTCAGATACAATGGAACTGGAGGCTCATTGAGCCGATAGGCAAGGGGCGGCGTGAATTCTCTGGATCTTGGAAGTCGACCTCGTCTGCCGCCTTGCGGACGAGGAGCGGTGCTGTTGATCATGACGGCGGACTGCAGGCCCGCGGGCCTGCAGTCATCACGCTCTAAATCCTCACCCGCTCGATCTCATCGAGGCTGACCTGGTCGGATCGGCGATCATAGAGCTGCGTGGTGCGGGTTGAGGCGTGGTTGGCCATTACCGCCGCGTTCTCCAGCGTGCCGCCGTTCTTCAGGTAAGCGGTGATGCCGGTCGCTCGGAAGGTGTGGTTTCCGATCTTGGTGGCGATGCCTGCGCCGGCGGCGCGGCGGCCGATCATCGCGTAGGCGTTGGCCTGGGGCAGAGGTGTGGTGGTCAGCACCGCCCTCCCCCGCTCTATGGTGCGGAACAGCGGCCCCTTCGGATCGCCGCGCAAGGCGCAGCCGTCGAGATAGGCGTCCAGATAGGTCTCCAGAGTGTGGTGGCAGGGCATTTCGTGGCGCTTGCCCCCCTTCTCGTGAAGCCGGAGCCAGAGCCGCCGATTCTGGACGTAGACGTCCTCAACCTTCATCCCCAGGGCGGCGCCGATCCGGGCGAAGCTGAATACCATCAGCCCGATCAGCGCCCGGTCCCGCAGGCCGGCCGGCGTCGATATGTCGATCGCATCGAGGATCTGGCGGGCTTCTGTCGGGTCGAGCACCGGCGTCTTCCCCCGGCGAACGCTGTGGGATGGTCCGCGCACCGAGGCGGCCGGATTCAGCGGCACGACTTGGCCCATCACCAGCCAGTCGAACAGTTGGCGGATCGCGGCCAGGTGCTGCTTCGCCGTCGGCGCCGATCGGGCGAGGCTCAGCGCCTCTATGTAGGCGCCGACATGGAGCGGCTGAACGCCGGTGACTGAGGCCACCCCCCTGCCCTCGCACCAGGCCAGGAAATCGACCACGGCGCGGGCATAGGCCCGCCGCGTATTGGCGTTGCGGATGTTGGCGGCGAAGAATTCCAGGAAGCGGATCTGCGCGCGCTCGCCGGCGACGGCGACCAGAGCGGGCACCACATCGCGCGGGGGGCGGGCAACGACGGGCGCCAGATCAGACATCGACCGACCAGACCTGAACGCCATCGCGTTCCAGCGTCGGTTTGCGCTGGGCTCCGGGATGGCGGGGCGACATGAAGAAGACGTAGCGGTGCGTCTCCGGTCGATCAGCCAGCTTGGCCAGATCCGCCGCGAGCTTGCCGTTGTTGCGTGGGTTGACGGCGGCGAAGGTTTCCGCGCCGACCAGGCCGGGTTCCTCACTCATGATGTCGAGCGGCAGCGCCATGTGGGCGCCTGGCGCGACCTTGAAGCCCCCGGCTTCCGGGTGCAGCTCCAGCAGGACGCGCGCGGCCGAGAGCGCGACGGCATAGGTCCAGGTCTGGTTGATCTGCTCGATGACGTTGAGCGGCCGGTCCTCGATCGGGTGGAATCCGACCGGCTCAAATTTCATCCGGCGCAGGAGATCGAGCGGGTCGCCGCTTTGGGCGGCGATCCAGCTTTGCGCCCGCGCAGCCGAGGCGCCGATCGCCGCAAGGTGCTGCTCCACATCGCCGATCGTCCGGACTTCCAGATAGCGCCCCACGTCCATCCCCCGATATATGTGATAATGTCCTTTATCACATATAGATTCGCGCTAGAAGTCCTTGGGTACTGACCCGTTCGCCGCCCAGATTCGACGGGAATTACCCGTTAGACTTCGCGGCAGGGATAGCCTTTCGCCTTGAACTCCTGGTTCACGAAAATCCCCTTAGATGGCGAATCGCGGAACTGCTCCCACACCTCCTGGGACACTTCAGAATAGATGTAGTGGCGCCCACCCTTGAAGATCACGTGGGCTTCCCCACGAACAAGATCGCGTCGTCTCGATCGAGCACCCGCGTCAGTCGCTCCAAAAGGGCCGAGTAGGGCTGCTTCCGGGATTCGTCGTACTTATGGTGCGATGGGAGGATCATCTCTCCTTCGTTGTGGGGCTCGGTGCGGACCACTCGTGGCCGGCCTCGCACCGTGTCGAGCTTCCAATTGATCGAGCCGTGGATTTTCCAGAGCCGCGCCCAAGCCGGGCCAGGCGCACTTTCCGGTCGCGTCAGGCTTTCATGCGAAAAGAATGGCTGGTTGCAGCCTACGAAGCCGTCGAATGCGGCCACCCGCTCGGCCTCCAATGCGGTCTCGATGAGAACGTCATAATTGGTCGTGAATATCTCGACGGGTTGGGTCCGTGGCATTCGCGCGATCCAGCGAACAAAATCCTCGTGCGGGAGGCGCTCCGGGAAGCTGGACCGGTCGGGGTTCACCTGCGCCGCGATTGTTCCGCGTATTGTCTTCTCCAGTTGATTCAGATCGGTCTTGCTGAGGCCTGCCAGCACGTCGCCTTCGCCAACTGCATGCACCTTGCGGCGCACACACGACAAAATGTCTTCGATGTTGGTTGGCCTGCCGAGGGGCCGCACTTCTTTCTCGATTGCGTCGAACGCCGGCCCAAACCGCTTAGCTTCACCATCAGGATCGAGCTTTCGGATCTCTTTCTCGGCGATCGCCGTCAACTCGGCGACATTGGGAATGAGCGAGCGTGTCACCGGCGCAGCCCCGTCCGCGCCTTCGCCATCGTTGGCTGGCACTTGGATGCGAACCGCGCATGACGTGCCCGCACCCAAGAGGAAAGCGACGTTGGTTTCAGGCTGCGTCAAATGATTGCGCAGGGTCTCCAGCACCTTTCGTGGGTCGTGTGTGGACATACATGGACCCCTGAGGTGAAAGGAAATTCGGTCGCCCTAGAAATACTACGATAGCGCGGCGCCAGTACTATCGCTACCCGGCGCCCGTCCTGGCTTCTGACAGCCCAGGAATGCCGTCAGGAGCTGCTCGAACAACGGTCGAGAATGGCCCGTAGATCGCCTCTTACCCTGCGTCGTCGTCAGGCGGCCCTGGTGGCCGTCAAGGTAAGGCCGAGCGACGCTAGAACCTTCAATACCGTGGCGAACTCCGGATTGCCGTCGGCGCCAAGCGAGCGATAGAGGCTCTCGCGCGCCAAGCCGCTGTCCTTGGCCACCTGGCTCATGCCGTGGTCGCGGGCAATCGTCCCGAGCAATTCGACGACCCGGCGAGAGTCGCCGACGCCAAGCGCCTGGTTGATTTCCACGTCCAGGTCGGGCGCCGCTGGTTCGGGCGAAGTGGTTGATGCCTTCACGAGGTCCAACAGATCTGGTTGAGGCGCGCCCTGGAGCGCCCATTCCTCTGGGGTCGCCCGTTCCTTCAAGTCAGACTTTAGGCTCGCCTCGCAGTGGGCCAGGAAGGCTTCCCAGTCCGACACCGCCTTGAAGGTGGTCGTCTTCGCTTCGGGAGAATTGAGCAGCACGGCCTTCTTCCCGGCTTTGATCAAGCGCAGCACGTTGAGAACCGTGCCGGGGCTTTTGCCGTCCCATATCATCAGGCCGAAGTCGGCCGCTTGAGCCATCTCCCGGTCCTTGGCGGCATAGAACTGGAAGCCTTTGACGCTCTTGGCGGGCTGGACCTTTCGGGTCGGCCAGTCGCCCAGGTTGTTGCGGCAGACATCTCCGGAGCAGAACACCTCGACGTCCGCGTAGGCGATGCCGGACAAGTGCTTTTGCACGGCTTTGTCGGCGCCGTTGGCGTCGCCGACGACGATGTGGAAACCGCTTTTGACGATGTTGTCGAGGCGTTCCTTCGCCGGCGCCGGCAAGCGAGAAACGTGACGCGAGCCGCCAATAAACACCGTGTTCATGAGTTGCTCCGTGTCTTGGTGATAGTCAGGACTCGAACGCTCGCGGCCTTCCCTTCGCCCATTAAAAGATCGGTGATGGCGTTCAGCGTCGAACCAGATCGGAACAGGTCGTCGAACAGCAAGATGTTCCTGCCCTCGGTTTTGCTGGCGTCGATCGCATGGAGGCCAGCCAGTAGTTCCTTGCGGCGGTCTCGATCCGTCACGCCCTTCAATTGCTCTGTCGCTCGGGTCGTGGTGACGCAATCGGCGACCGGTAGGGGGACGGCGGCGGCGATCGCGTTGGCCACATAGATGACGGGTTGCAGCGCCCTGACGCCAGATGGCGGAACGGGAACCAGCACGTCGAACTTGGCCTTTGAGCCGGCAATGTAGGCCGCTGCTACGCGGGCGATCTCGTTGCCGGCGTCTCGATCCGAGCGATACTTCAGCCTGTAGAGCAGGTCTCCCACCTCTGAGCGAGCGGTGTCGTAGACCTCGTGGCCGTACTCGTTGACACCCATGTAGGTGCTGCTCAGCGTGTGAACGTCGAGGGCGACGCCTGAGACGAAGTTGCCGTAAATTCGCTGGGGGTTGATCTTCGTCAAAGCTGTCGTTCCTACACCTCGACGGTGTAGCCTTCAGGTTACAGCGTCGCCTCGTGGCCGTCTAGGCGTCCCGGTGGCGTGCGGTTGTCCCCGTCCCGCACCTACGTAGGTTGGCGGATCAGGCCCGCCTCTCTAATGTGCTCTTGAAGACCTGATAAGCGCCCTTAAGCGCGTTCAAGAGCGTGCGCCTTGCAGGCCCAGCGAAATTGTAGTTTGCGTCTCTGACGCACATTGGACCTCATAACTGGCTCTTGAACGCCCATGCCGGCCCGCAACGCGCTGCTCCTCGCGCCGCCCTATCCCGTGGAACTTGCCCTGAAAGAACTCGGGTCGAACCTGCGGACAGCGCGGTTGCGTCGAAACCTGACAATCGAGGAGGTCGCTCAAAAGATTGGGGCGGGTCGCCGCGCCGTGTCGGACGCTGAACGTGGCAAGCCATCAACCAGTGTTGCCACCTACGCCGCCCTGCTTTGGGCCTTCGACCTTCTCGCCGACGTACACCGTCTGGCCGATCCAGCCCACGACCAGGAAGGACTGATCCTTTCACGCTCAAAAGCCCGCGTCCGCGCCCGGCGCGGTGAAGCCTTGGACAATGACTTTTAGGGCCAACGACGGCGAGCTGATATCGGGGGCCTTTGTCTATCCGGGCTTCCGGCTCGCTCCGTCCAAAAGCTGACCGTGCCCGTGCGAAGATTGGCAGACCAAATACTGGAACACAGCCAGCGCCTTCCGGAAGGCGCCCTGCTGACAGCGGGGAGATTGCTGCATTTCGGCGAGCGTGGAGCCGTCAACAAGGCACTGGCGCACCTCGCGCGGCGCGGCGATCTATTGCGCGTATGGCGCGGCCTCTATGTGAGACCCATTCCGACCGTATTTGGCCCTCGAAACCCGACGATGGAATCTGTCGTCGCCAGCCTGGCGGAACTATGGGGCGAAAGCATCGCTACCCACGGGGCGGTGTCCGCCAACAGACTTGGCCTTACCACCCAGGTCCCGGTTCGCGCTGTCTACCTGACCTCCGGGTCAGGCCGGGTGCTCTGGCTGCGTGGTTCGTCGCTGACCTTATACCACGCCCCGCTTTGGCAATTTGTCCAGGCGGGCCGACTGACGGGCGAAATCATCCGTGCGTTGGCATGGCTTGGGCCTTCGGAGTCGGCGCGGCTCCTCCCGTTTCTGAGCGCCAGGCTGTCGCCGGCCGACCGCGAGGTATTGATCGAGGTCGCCCCCCTCCTCCCGACGTGGCTGGCCGAGCAGATCAGCCGATCACTGGCGCAACCCTGACCATCAGCGCCCATGTGAAGGCAGGCCCAAGGGGTCGTAAGGCTTCCACCCAATGACACACCCGCAAACACCCGAAGTGGCCGGAGTGATGTCTAGGTGTCCACACGAGGACATGTCCTCGTGTGGGCGGGTTCCCTCCCCTCCCCGTCAGTCTAAGGCAGGCTGTACCAAGTGCCACGGCCGACCCCGTGCTGCACGAGATGGCGCCGCTCGACGAGCATCCTCAGATGCTCCTTTAAGGTGTTGCGGCTGGCGCCGGTCAGTGTGACCGCATCGCCAATGGTCACACGGCCATGGTCGCGGACATGATCGACGATCCGCAGGGCCAGCTCCGGCATGGCCGCGATCAAGAGCTTCTCGCGCTCGACCTTGTTGGCCAGCCGTCGCATTTGCTGCTGCATCGCCCGTAGGAAGAACCTTAGCCAGGGCTGCCAGTCAGGCGCGTCAGAGCGGATCGTGCCCTGGGTCTGCCGAAGGGCGAGATAGTAGCCCTCCTTGCTTTGTTCGATGACGCTTTCGAGCGAGCTGTAAGGGACATAGGCATAGCCGGCCTGCAACAGGAGCAGCGTGGTCAGCACCCGGCTCAAACGGCCATTGCCGTCCTGGAAGGGGTGAAGCTCCAGGAAGACGACCACGAAGACCGCGACGACCAGAAGGGGGTGCAGCACCCGCTCCGCCCTGGCCTCGTTCAGCCAGGCGATCAGTTCCTCCATCCGTCGAGGCGTATCGAAGGGCGAGGCGGTCTCGAAGACGATGCCGACTTGCTTACCGTCCGCGTCAAAGGCCACGACGCTGTTGGGCGTGGTTTTGTAGGAGCCCCGATGCCAGGCGTCCTTCTCGCTGTAGACCAGCAGGTCCCGATGCAGTTGGCGGACGTGGTTTTCCGTGAAGGCGAGATCCTGCCAGGCGGCGAAGACCGTTTCCATCACCTCGGCATAGCCGGCGACCTCCTGTTCGTCGCGGGTGTCGAAGGCCTTGATTTCAAGGTTCGCAAGCAGACGCTCCACGTCGCGGTCGGACAGGCGACTGCCTTCAATCCGGGTCGATGAGCCAATGCTCTCGATCGTGGCCACGCGCCGCAACGCCGACAATCGTTCGGGCGCCAGTGTGCCCAGCGCGCGCCACGCGCCCTTGAACTCATCGACTTCGGCGATGAGAACCAGCAGATCGGAGGTGATGGTGATCGAGGCGGTATTGATCATGCACCCGATAATTCACCCATAAACACCCAAAAAGCCACCCCCCTCGTTGGCCAGCGTCTGGAGGGGCCGCCGCCGCCCGAGCCCCCTCCCCTCGCGTCGCTTTGGGAATCGATCCACTTAGGGTGTCCACACGAGGACGTGTGGAGCGCCGCCGCTTCGGGTTATTGAACCGTTAACCGTTCCCGGCGAGAGTTGGCTTGTGGACGTGTCCACACGTCGGGTTGCGGACATGTTGGTCTGCGGAGGCGTGGACATGAGGACGCGCCCACATGTCGAACCATCCTCGTGTCCGCGTGTGGACGTGAGGACACCGATAGGGGTCAGCGCGCCATGAAGACCATTTCCATCGTCAGCCAGAAGGGCGGAGTCGGGAAGACGACCCTGGCCGTTCATTTGGCCGTCGCCGCCGCGAATGCGGGCTATACGGTCGCCTTGATCGACCTGGACCCACAGGCGACAGCAGCGCAGTGGGCCGACTGGCGGGGAACAGACAATCCCGCCGTGGTCGCCGCGCCGCACGCCAGGCTTGGCCCGACGTTGGCCGAAGCCCAGAGGGCCGGCGTTGATCTCGTGGTGATCGACAGTCCGCCGGCGGCCGATAGCGCCGCCGTCGCCGCCGCCAAGGCCGCCGACCTCGTTCTGATCCCGACACGGGCCTCAGCCTTCGACCTTCACGCCATCAAGACGACGGCGGAGCTGGTCAGGGTGGCTCAGAAGCCCGCCTATGTGGTGCTCAACGCCGTTCCGCCCCGCGCGACCGCCCTGATCGAGGAGGTCGCGACGGTGATCAGCAGCTTGCAGCTCGCTATCGCGCCGGTGTGCCTGGTTGATCGGGCGGCTTTCCGCCACGCGGTGATCAACGGCCAGGCGGCGGCGGAGTATGAACCTGCCGGCAAGGCGGCCGAGGAGGTTGACCGGCTTTACACGTGGGCATGTGGACGCCTGGACATGTCCACACGTCCTCACCCTGAAAGGGCAGTGGCATGAGCGTGCGTCCCAGCCTTTCCGCGCGCCTTGCCGAGGCGGCCGGCCCGGCACAGGCGCCGGCACCCGCTCCAGTGGCCAGCCCTGCTTCGCCACGCCCGGCCCGGGCTCGCAAGGCGGCAGAGATGCCCTTGGCCGCGCCGGCGAAAGCCCGCATCGGCAAAACCATGGTCGCTGGATATTTCTCGCCGGAGATGGCCCGCGCGGTGAAGCTCCTCGCCGTGGAGCGTGGCGTGACCGTCCAGGCGCTTATCGGCGAGGCGCTGGATCTCGTCCTGCGCCAGGCGGGCAAGCACCCGATGGGGGAGCGATGACCTCCGCGTGCCCAAACGCGGGTAGGGCAGGGGAGGGCACATGAGCGCCCGCACCGATCCACACCCAATTCGGGACTTCTTCATCGCCGACTTGATCGACTACGCGCCCAAGGACAGCGCGGAGATGATGGAGCGACCGTTTTTCTCCATCGCCAAGCGTAAGCGCAACAAGCCGATCCATTACGAGACCCCGGACGGCAAGCTGTGGATCAAGGTCAACGGCAATCCGACCCACGGCATGGCCACGATTTGGGACGCCGATATCCTGATCTGGTGCATTTCCCGGATCGTGGCGCAGCGCGACGCCGGCAAGAACGACCTGCGGCCGACCATTCACACGACCCCATACGAGCTGCTCAAGGGGATCGCGCGCGGCACCAGCGGCCAGGACTACATCGAGCTGCTACGGGCCATCAAACGCCTGCGGACCACGGAAGTTGAGACCAATATCCGGGCCGGCAAGCGCCGCTACACCGCATTCCACTACCTTGGCGATATCGAGGGGGAAGGGGAGGGGATCGACGACCCCGAACAGCTCAAGAGCCTGACGTTGCGCGTTCCGGACTGGCTGCTGGACGGCATCATGAGCGGGAACATTCTGACGCTCGATAGAGAGTATTTCCTGCTTACCGGCGGTATCGAGCGGGCGATCTACCGCGTCGCGCGCAAGCACGCTGGATCTCAGCCGCATGGTTGGACGGTCAAGATGACCACGCTCTACGACAAGACCGGCAGTGAATCGCCGTTGAAGAAATTCACCTTCCGAATTCGGGAGATGTGCCGTGCCGACGAACTCCCACGCTACGCCATGCGGGAGACCGCGACGCAGGACGGCAGCCCTGCGGTCCACTTCGTGGATCGCATGTATGCCCAGGAAGCGGTCAAGGAGCGCCGAGGAGCTGATAAGAGCCAGCGGGGCCGGGAAGACGCGCGCGCCGCCTGGCTGGACGCCCAGCGCGATCCACGGAGCTTTGACGGGGCGTGGTCGGCCTGGATCGAAGGCGGCCACCCGCCGGATGGCTTCGTGACGGCCTGCGCCGATCGTCGCGCGATCATGCCCAGCTAGGCTCGTGGTTTTAGGAACCCGACTCAATCCGTTGAGCGCACAAGGGATTGTGGCACGTGGTTTCAGGAACCGGAGAGGGGGTCTGAGTCGCGGATCAAGGCCCGATTCGGCCCCGGAAGGCGAGTCCGAGGCAAAAAGGGAGGGCCGGAGGGCGGCCATTGCCCGGTTTTGCCGGGCAATCTGGGCTCGTGGTTTTAGGAACCGGCATTCCTTGGCCAAGCACGTGGTTTTAGGAACCAGTGACGGCCCAGCCGGGGGCAGGGACGGCCCGTGGTATTAGGAACCTTTGGTGACGTGGTTTCAGGAACCCATCCCGCGTGGTTTCGGGAACCAGGCCCCGTGGTAACGGGAACCCAAGCCAAAATTTTTGCCAGGAAAAACAAAGAGATAGTAAGTCTTTGATTCGGCTTAACTCTTTAACTTTCCTATACCTAACAGAATCTCTTCTAACGGCCGGATCGAGAAAAAGAGAAGGATAGTCTCCGCCTCTTGGGGGCTACGCCCCCACCGGCTCGCTACGCGGCTACGCCGCTTCGCCCCGGATCGCCAAGGCGATCCTCCCACCCGGCATCCCCCAAAAGGAATCGGCCTACTGCCGATAAGTTATTCCCTTAGGAAGGTCTGACAGACCGTTCAACGCCAAAAACTTGCCCAACAAGGGACTGTATCGACCTCCAAAAGTGTCCTCCGAGGGAGGCCAGGCATTTTTGGCGGGGAAACCCAGGAACCCAAGTGGGCTGCATCGACGGCGGTAAGCAGGTTCGCGTGCGAGGGCCGGGTTCCCGGAAACTAAGGGGGAGGGGCCTCGTTGCTGGCCGATCCGGCGATCAGTTCGCCAAATTCCGGAACGCCGGGTCGTCGAAATATCGGATTTTCGCGGCGATCACCGGCGCCTCGCCCTGGCGCAGGAGAATTTCCAGGCTGGAATCCAGCCGCATGATCTCGTCGGGCGTCATCAGCTCGCGCCGCGAGAGGTGGGTGGAGACCGAGGCGCTCTTGGTCTCGAAAAGCTGCATTCCGCCCCGCGAGGTGCTGGTTCCCGTGGTTTGATAGGTCATGTTCGTGGCGCCGATCGACTTGGACACCCAACTTGCCGTTTCCACGTCGGCGACGTTGAAGATCTGCACCATGCCCGCGTTGGAGACGAAGGTTCCGGCGCGCTCGCCGTAGGTGCTCCAGAGCTGGTGCATGTCCTTGAGGATCGGCCAGAGCTGGAGGCCGTAGCCAGCCATCAGGCCGAAGGCCCGTTCGACGGGTTCGAGGCGGCCGAGGGCCGCGAATTCATCGAGCAGGAAGAGCACTGGCGCGGCCGGCCGGCCAGGGGAGCGGGCCAGGTCGTGGATCGCTTGCGCCACCATCAGCCGCAGCCAGCGGGAATAGGCGTCCAGCCGCTCGGGCGGCAGGACCAGGAACACCGTCGCCTTCGCCTCTTTCAGATCCGCGAACCGGAAATCCGAGCTGGCCATCGTCTGATTGATGCGGGCGCTATCCAGAAAATGGGTGTGTCGCTGGGCTGAGGATAGGACGCCGGAGGCTTCGCGCTCGCTCTTGCCCAGGTGACGATTTGCGGCGCGGCGGATCAGGCCGCCGGCGCCCATGGTCTTCTGCATGATCTTCAGCGTGGCGGCGAAGTCGCCAGGACTGAGGGTCAGCAATTCCCGCACGGTGGCCAGCGTCCGGGTCGCGGCGGGTTCCTCGCAAACGACGTAGAGGATCAGGCCAGCGATCAGCGCCTTGGCTTCCTCGTTCCAGTGGGCCTCACCCATCTGGCCGGGCGGATCGTGGACCAGGGCGTCCGCGAGGAGGGCGGCGTCTTCGGCCAGGTCGAGACTGTCAGGGTCTAGGCCGGCGAGCGGGTTGAAGGCGGCTGAGGGCTGGCCGGAGATGTCGAACGGATCGAGCACATAGACCTGGCCGAATCGCGAGCGGGCGCGGGCGGTGATGCGGGCGTTTTCGCCCTTGGGGTCGATGCAGAACACCGAGCGATCGGCGGTCAGCAGGTTGGGGATGATGGCGCCCACACCCTTGCCCGAGCGGGTAGGGGCGATGGTCAGGAGATGGGCCTGGCCGGCGTAGCGGAGGAGCTGGCCACCCTTGCGGTTCTCGCGCCCCACGATCAGGCCGGCTGCGCCGCCGAGCGAGCTTTTGACTTGGCGTTCGCTGGCGAAGTGCGCCGAGCCGTGGACGCCGCCGCCGATCTGAAACTCGCCGAACTTGGCCCGCCAATAGCCCACGGCGCTGAATATGCCGAGGAGGCCGGCGGCGACGCTCAGGCCCGTCTGGAGGCCATGGCCGACGTGCGCGACGGCAGCCACGGGGATCAGGACCAGGCGGCCGACCATGGAGCCGATCAGATAGCCAGCGCCGACGTAGATCAGCAGGGCGACGAGCCGCAGGATTCCCCTCATCCTTCGGACTCGAACACCCGCCGGCCGCGATGCCGCCAGATCTCGACGAGCCCCACGCCACCTTCGCCCTGGAGCCTATCGGCCAGCTCCAGGAACGCGCCCAGCAGAGCGGCGCGATCGTCGTCGGTGAGATCGACCAGGCCGGCCTTTTGAACGAGGCCGCCCAGCTCGATCAGTTGCCGAGTGCGGGCGCGGCGTTCGATGGCCCAGGCGCGATTGTCGGAGCGGGCGCGAACGGCCTCAGCGCGCGCCATGGCCGCCGCCGTCCGTCGCAGCGCCCGCGTCGTCGCCAGCAGATCCGCCGGGGCTTTTAGGTGACCGCGCGCGCCGTTGAAAGAAGGCGGCCCCTCGCCGGCGCCAACCCTCCCGCGTCTCGGATTTTTGTTGTTCGACGGCTTCGAGGAGGAGGCCGGCCAGGGTCTCGGCATCCAGGGTGTCGGCGCCGGTCGCGGTCACCAGCTCGCCCAACTGCAACACTTTGCGCGCCTTCAGGGACTTGGCCTTGTCCTGAAGCGTCCGCAGCTCAGCGTCGATATCTCGGGGTTTACGCAAGGGGCTCTCTCCACTCGTAGCCCCCTCGTGGACACCCTAGCAGCCGACTCCCCGGTGTCCAGCTTGGCCGGAACGAATTGGCGGGGACGGTCACGAACGACGAAAGGAGATGAGTGCGCGCTTATACGTCGTGCCGACGTGTGCTTGAAACGAGGTGGCTTCCGAGCGATGGTGCGGCGTGGCCATCTACCATTTCAGCGCCAAGGTGATCTCCCGCGCCAACGGCTCCAGCGCCGTGGCGTCGGCCGCCTATCGTTCAGCCTCCGAGCTGCATGACGAGCGGCTAGGGCGGTCGCACAACTTCACGGACAAGACCGGCGTCGTTCACTCCGAGGTCATGGCGCCGGAAGGCTCGCCCGAACGCTGGCAGGACCGCGAGGCGCTGTGGAACGAGGTCGAGGTCGGCGAGGTCCGCAAGGACGCGCAGCTCGCCCGTGAGATCGAGTTCTCGATACCACGCGAGATGAACCAGGCGCAGGGCGTCGAG
>CAIOSI010000051.1 GCA_903860975.1 uncultured Alphaproteobacteria bacterium | reverse complement strand
GTCCTGGGTGATCAAGTTCGGACCGGCGATCGCAGCAAACCTGCGTCGTCGCCGGTCTGCGCCGACCGGCCGATGGCACTTGGACGAAATGGTCGTGCGGATCGGCGGGCGGTATGTACCTGTGGCGTGCGGTCGATGATGAGGGGGAGGCCCTGGACGTCCTGGTCCAGAAGCGTCGCAACAAGCACGCGGCGCTGAAGCTGCTGAGACGACGGCTCAAGAACCAGGGAATCCACCCCGAGACCATCACCACGGACAAGCTGGCGTCCTACCGGGCGGCGGCCAGGGATCTCGGCCTATCAAGTCGCCACCGGCCTGGCCGGCATGGGCGAAAATAACCGCGCTGAAAACGCTCACCTGGCCATCCGACGACGAGAGCGGAAGCAACAGAAGTTCAGCCCAGAGGCTCCTGTCCAGCTACGCAGCTATCAACAACACCTTCAATACCCAGCCGCATCTGATCTCCCGACCCGGACTTCGAACCCTGCGAGCCCGGGCTCACCGGGCGTGGGCGCTCGCCACCGTGGCGGCGTGATTGAAGGGGAAGGGGGAGGGCCCATTTTGGGCTCGGCCAGGTTAACTTGTCAGCACCGAGCTGGGGATAGCCAAGCTTCACGCCTCGGGCCTTCACGACCTCAAGGGCGGCTTTCAGCTTCGCAGGCTGGTCAGCCTCCACATGGCCAATCATGAAATGCGTGGAGCATCCGGGTCGGCCAACGATTGTGGTTCCGTGCTTTTTGAATAGGGCGGGGTCGCCGGCTTCATCGACGAAATAGTTGCTCAGATCCCAGCGCGGGGCGTCAGACACGCGGCTTGTCTAGACCCTAACCGGGGCCTTCGTCACAGGCATTGCATTTCCCCACAGACCTTGGCGCTGCGGAACCCCCGCATAACGATCTCTATTTGGCAGCTGGCGATTTTTACGCCTGGCCAGGCGGGTTAGGTCTCGTTCCAAACCTCAGATAAAATTGAGGTATTTGGAGCGGGCGAAGAGATTCGAACTCTCGACCCCAACCTTGGCAAGGTTGTGCTCTACCACTGAGCTACGCCCGCGCTCCTCGGGACTGATCGGCCCGAAAATTCGAGAGGGGGCTTATGACAGACGCCCCGGCGCTTTGCAATGGCCCGTTTGCGCTCGGCGTTAACGGCCGAATTTCGGCTCCTTGAGACGGCGCTTGTTCACGTGGTCCTCACGGGCCGGTGCAATTTCTTCCGGGTATTCGCCCTTGAAGTAGTAGCGCTGCCAGGCTTCCTTTGTGGCTTCGGGGTCCTGACGGAAGATCCGCTGGTTGAACTCCGTGCGATGCTTTTCCCAGACGCCATACTGGTGAGCGAGCTCAGGGTTGGAATCGAGCCTTTTGATCACCGGTTGGATGTCGTGCAGAAATTTATCCTGGATCAGGGTGATAAAGCAGAACGGCTCTCCCTTCTCGAAGCGTACCTTGCCTGGGCGCGTGAAGAGCCAATTCATCGTAAAGGGAAACGGGAGCCAGTCGGTTTCCACGACGCCCGCCAACGGCTGGATTCCATCCTTGACGTGATTTGGGGCGCCCATCGCCATCATCGACCAGCCTGGCGGTGTCTTGAACATATAGCCGGTGTGCATGGTGACCACGCCGTGGCTAAAATGGCTTTTGGCGAAACGGCTGAAATGCGGGTGCGGGTTAATTGGCGCCAGCTTGATATCGTCCTGGTGGATGCCGCCGTTCCATTCGGCGGTGAACGCCATTGGACAAAGGATCTCCCAGCCTGACGTGTTGGCCATGTTCATCGGAAGGCACCGATAGGCGTGGCGCGCGTGGAAGGCGTCCATCCAATCACGCGGCTGACGTCCGGCCACGATCTCAGGTGGCGTCACCCCCGGCTCGACGGTGGGGTAGCATTCCAGTTCAAGGGCGGGCATGGGTTTGGGCGACCTCGCGAAAGCTAGCTCCCTGCAGACCTAGTCCAGCCAGCGGCAGGCGCAAAGAAAAACCCCGCTGCTCGCGCGGTCGCAGCTCGTCTCCATCGGTGATGGCCTCGCGAGCCCGGGCGTCAGGTTCGGAGGCGTACCGGAACAAGCCGCTGGCGGCGTTGAGCACGCAACGCTGCGCCAGTTGCGCCGAACCCGGCGATGAACAGGGCCCAGCTCGCCGGCTCCGGGACGGCAGCGGAGATGCCAGCCAATTCGCTAATCTCGAAGGCGTTCTGGCTCGACCCCAGGGTAACGCCGTTGATCGGTTTATCGAAGGTGAGCGTTAGACGCCCATTGGTGTTGCCACTCTGCTGATTGCCATTGGCTTGGTTGACGATGGTCATATCGGCCACCGTCTGCCCATTGATCGCGGGGCCCGACGTTCCGTCAACGTAGTGAAACGAGAGGGTGTTGTAGGTATCGAGCGAGCCGACATAGAGACTGATTTCGCTTAGGCCTGCACCGCCGATCGTTAATGTGGCCGTCTGACCGCCCTGGATCGATAGATACTGCGTGCCGTCGCGGCCAGTGGAGCCGTTGTAGACGCTGGCGCTCGAGGGCATAGCCGGCGCGGCGCTGACGCCAACAACCGACCCCGTGAAGAGCTGAGCCGTGCCGCTGAGGCTGAAGCCCGGGCCGTCAAACGCTATGGCGCCAAGCGTTGGACCGCCCTGGAACTGGGTGATCTCTGTCTCGCCCGCATTTATCGACCAATCCAGCTCGCTGAAGCTAATTGTCATGGCGGCGTTGGCGGAGCCCGCAACGAGGAGGGCCGCCACAGTCGCAGTCAGGGCCAGGAGGCGAGGTTTCATTGGGCGAACTCATATCTTTGACCCGAAACGCCAAGGCGCTGGAGCTCGGGCGATTTGAAACTGCACACAGGTTTGCGGCCGCGCTTGTGTCGTGCAATCGAAGTGCCATGAAGACCCGCGCCGACCTGATGGCCCTGCTGGACATGCTGGGCATCGAAACCCGCACTCACGAGCATTCCGCGGTTTTCCGCGTCGGCGAGGGCGAGGACATCAAGGCCGAGATTCCAGGCGCTCACACAAAAAACCTGTTCCTAAAGGACGCCAAGAGTCAGTTGTGGCTGATCTCGGCGGTGGACCGCATGGTGATCGACCTGAAGCGCCTTCACCACGTGATCGGCTCGGCGCGCTTGTCGTTCGGCTCGGCGGCGTTGATGGAGGAGACCTTGGGTGTGACGCCAGGCTCGGTCAGCGCCTTTGGCCTAATCAATGACGAGCACCATCGATTGCGTTTCATCCTTGACCGCGCCCTGGCCGAGGCCCCACGCGTGAATTTCCACCCTCTGACAAACACGGCCACCACAGGAATCAACCAGTTGGACTTCCGCACCTTCCTCGGCGCCATCGGCGTCGTACCGTTAGTGGTCGATTTCTCGGCCATGTCCGTTATCGAATAAGCGACATGCGTTGAAGCCGTGGCCCGTCGGGGCCATCTTGGTTGGCGAACCGTTGTCAACTTGAGTTGAGGATCTTGGGTTATGAGCCTGATCGGAGAAACCGCGGGACCCGCATCGGCCGACCTTATTAAGGATACGACCGACGCAAGTTTCATCGACGATGTTGTCGAGGCCTCGAAGACGCAGCCGGTGATCGTCGACTTCTGGGCACCTTGGTGCGGTCCCTGCCGGCAGCTCGGACCGGCCCTGGAAAAGGCGGTTACGGCCGCCAAGGGCAAGGTGAAGCTGGTCAAGGTCGATATCGACAAGAACCCTGCCTACGCTGGTCAATTGCGCGTGCAATCGATCCCGGCGGTCTTCGCCTTCGTCGACGGTCGACCGGTGGACGGCTTCATGGGTGCCCTGCCGGACAGTAAAGTCCGCGACTTCGTCGACAAGCTCGCCAAGTCTGCCAAGAGCGGTGCCTCACCGATCGACGATTTGCTCGGGATGGCGAAGGAATCTCTCGAGGTCGGCGACATGGGCGGCGCAGCCCAGGCGTTTGCCCAGGTCCTTCAATCCGACCCCGCCAACGTCAAAGCGATCGGCGGCCTGGCCAAGGTATACCTGGCCACCGGCGATGACGAGCGGGCGGGCGAAGTCGTGGCCATGGCGCCGGCCGAGGCCAGGGATCCCGACCTCGATAGCGTACGCGCCGCCTTGAAGCTGGCCGCTGAAGCCCCCTCTGACCTCGCCCAATTCGAGGCGCGCCTCACCAAGAATCCGGACGACCACCAGGCCCGGTTCGACCTGGCCGCAGCGCTCGCCGGCCAGCACAAGCTGGCGGAGGCCGCAGATCAGCTCTTGACCATCATCGAAAAAGACCGCGCCTGGAACGATGAGGCGGCACGCAAGCAGCTCCTTACCGTCTTTGAAGCCGCCGGCCAGATGTCCGAGGTCGCCCGAAACGGGCGTCGTCGCCTGTCTGCAATCTTATTCAGTTGAGCCGTCTGAAAGCACTTCCCATGCCGCCCTATCGCCATACCGCCGACCTGCCGCAGATGATTCCCGTCTTTCCTCTGGACGGGGCGCTGCTACTGCCGGGCGGCGACTTGCCGCTGCAGATATTCGAGCCTCGCTACCTCAACATGATCGATGATGTGATGGCCGGCGACCGGATCATCGGCTTGATCCAGACGCGACAGGGCGGCGACCGGGAGCGCCCGAAGTTGTCCGACGTCGGCTGCGCAGGGCGCATCACCAGCTACGCCGAAACCTCTGATGGTCGCTACTTGATCACGCTCACAGGCGTCTGCCGTTTTGAGGCCGGCGCTGAGCTGATGATCCCGACGCCCTACCGCCAACTCCGCGCCAGCTACGACCGCTTTCAAGGCGATCTTGCTGAGGACGAAGCGGCCCAAGCGCCCGAAGCGGCCCGCGCGCGCTTCGCCCAGGCCCTGAAGCGTTACCTTAACCGCCGAGAGCTCGACATCGACTGGGAGACCGCAAACACCGCCCCGCTCGAAGCGCTGGTCAATAGCCTTGCCATGGGCCTGCCCTTCGAGCCGGCGGAGAAGCAGGCTCTGCTCGAAGCCCCAGACCTCGCCGGTCGCTTTGAGACCTTGTCGACCCTGCTGGAAATTGATGGCGATGACGAAGGCCACTCGGTGCAGTAGGACTGCCAGCCATGAGCGAGCCTTCTGTTCCCGAGACCACGACGCCTGGCCCCGATGTCGAGGTCGATCCCCGGCTACTGGAAATCCTGGTCTGTCCAATGACCCACGGTGTCCTGGAATACGACCGCGAAAACGGAGAGTTGATCAGCCGGTCTGCTCACCTCGCCTACCCGATTCGAGACGGGGTGCCGATTATGCTGCCCGAAGAGGCCCGCGAGCTGGCCGATGGCGACTAGGCGCGCCACCGGCCCGTCCATCGACCTTGTCAATGTCCACCGATACGGACTGGCTCATGTTCTAGGGGGCGCGATCGTCTCGACCCTGGCTGTGGGCGCGTTGGCGTTCGAATATGTCCACGATCGCAGGGTCCATATTGCGACGGCTAAGGCATGGGACATCCAGGGCCCACCCTGCCCGGCCCTGAACGAGACTGAGTTCCACGCCAAGCGATGGGTCGCGAACAAGACTTTCAATTACGACGGCGTGGTCCTGGGTCGCGCCGCCGGCGACGCCAGTTGCTCAGACGTAAGACAGGACGGTGGCAGGGGCCTGTTCAGCGACAAGGTCTGCCAATTCACCAGTCCAGCCGTCCTGACAGTGGTCACGAAGTCTAGCCGCGACTTCTTCCTGCCAGGTGTCGGCCAGCCGGCCACCATCACCATCCACAACGATGTTCCAAAGTGCGTCATGGCCTCGACGTTCACGCTACAGAACGAGAAATAACCGGGCCTGACCTTGGCGCGAGTTCAGCTCTAGAGCGCCTCGCCCTTGAGCAACCGCGGCAAGTCCCCGACTGCGCCTCCGGCTTCTGTCATGAAGAACCTTCGCGCTGGACCAATGCGGTTCACGGCCGCCATCCCGACCCCGCGCGCCATCCGCAGAACCGGGTTGTCGTTGGAGAACAGTCGCACGAACGCATCGGTGCCTGCCGACAGGGTCACCGTGTCGAAGCGACGCCAAGCGGCATACCGCTCCAGAACAACCTCCGAGCCGATGTCTTCTCCCAGGCCCATAGCCTCGACCAGGACCTGGGCAAGGGCGGCTGCGCCCTTTAATCCCAGGTTCAGGCCCTGTCCGGCGATCGGGTGCACGCCATGCGCCGCCTCGCCCAGCAACGCTGCTCGGGGTGCGACGAACCGTTCGGCAAGTTGCAAGCTGAGCGGATAGGTGAAAATCGGGCCCTCGACAGCCACGTCTCCCAGGAAGTCGCCAAACCGGCGCATCAGGTGGGTGTGAAAGATCTCTGGGCGGGCCGTCTTCAGCGCCGCGCCGCACGACTGGCTCTCGGTCCAAACCAGGCTTGCCCGGTTGTCGGTCAGCGGCAAGATGGCGAAGGGTCCGCCTGGCAGGAAATATTCATGCGCAACGCCCTCATGCGGCTTCTCCAACCGAACCGTGGCGACCACGCCGGTCTGAGGATAATCCCAGCCCACCGCGCCTATGCCGGCAGCCGTGCGGATGACCGAGCCGCGGCCCTCCGCACCAACAACGACAGGCGCTCGCAGTTGGCGGCCATCGGCCAAGGTGACGACCGCATTTCGGGGCTCGAATGTGGCTTTGGCCACTCGGGCCGGAGCCAGCACCTCGATGCCAGCCTCAGCGACCGCCTTGGCGAGTGCTGCGCGAACGTGTCGGTTCTCCAGCAGATATCCCAGGGGTTCGCCGTCGGAACGGTCAGCGATCTCAGCTGAATCGAAGCGCAGGAAGAATGGCGTGGGCCCGTGCGCCGCCGCGCCAGGCGTCTGGCCGTCTGTCACCAGGATCTGCTCGATCCGCTGGGCATGGGGCTCAAGCGCCTCGCCGATCCCCAGGGCCCGCCACTGACGAAAGGCCGCGTAGGCGATGGCCCAGGCTCGTCCATCAAAAGTCGGTGCCAGCTGAGCATCGAACGCCACAGGATCGATCATCAAAGGGGTGAGCCCCCCTTGTTTGAGCGCCAGCGCCAAGGTTGCCCCGGCCACGCCCGCGCCAGCGATAATCACATCGACATCTTCAGGGGCAGCGGCGCTCATCGGCTCAGGCCTCTTCCTCATCCTCGGTGAATCCCATGATGTGGAAGCCGGCATCGACGTGCACGAGCTCACCCGTCGTCGACTTGCCAAGGTCCGACAGCAGCCAAAGCGCCGCTCCGGCGACACCCTCCATGGAGGTATCGGCTTTCATTGCCGAAAGGCCGCGGCCCTTCGCCAACATAGCCCGACCCCCGGAGATCCCGGCCAGAGAAAGGGTTTTCATCGCCCCGGGCGACAACGCATTAACGCGAATTCCCTTCGGTCCCAGGTCTCGGGCGGCATAGCGCGATGCCGCCTCCAACGCCGCTTTTGCGACGCCCATGGTGTTGTAGTTCGGGATCGCTCGCTCAGAGCCCATATAGGTGAGCGTGATGATCGAGCCACCGGTCTCGGGCATCATCGCCGCCGCGCGCCGGGCGCAGTCCACAAAGCTGAAGGCCGAGATATCCATCGCTCGCAGGAAGCCTTGGCGGGTGGTGTTGTCGACGAAGGAGCCTTTCAGTTCGTCGCGATTTGCAAAGGCAATGGCGTGAACAAAGAAATCGATAGTTTCGAAGGCCTGTTTCACGCTGCTGAACGCCGCATCCACGGAAGCATCGTCCGTGACGTCCATGGGCGCCACGACCTTGACACCAATACTCTCGGCAAGGGGCTGCACTCGCCGCTCCATGCCGGGCAGGTGGAGGAAGGCCATCTCTGCGCCCTGTGCGGCCAGCTGGCAGGCGATGCCCCAAGCGATGGATTGATGGTTGGCGACACCGGTAACGATCCCGCGCTTGCCGGCCATGAGCTCGCCCTTGGGCATTTGATAGTCGTCGGCCACGTGGCTTCTCCGATGTTTGGTCTCGAGGCGGTTTGTGGCCGCCGCAAGCCCTCAGGGCAAGCTAGATCCTCCCCGTAAGGAGGTCGCAGATCGGTGCACGGCACGGATACGGCGCAAGCTCCATCGCCTAAGTCAGGCAGCCCGCCTTGAAGCGCATCGCGGCGTTATACCCTCGCCATCACCAGGCAGCCGTTGGTGCCGCCAAAGCCAAAGCTGTTGGACATTACCGTCTCGAGTGGCTTGTCCGAGCGTTCCAGCAGGATCGGCAGATCCGCGAACTCTGGGTCGAGGGTCTCGATATTGGCGCTCTTGGCCGCAAAGCCGTTATTGAGCATCAGCAGGCAGTAGATCGCCTCCTGCGCACCCGCTGCACCCAGGCTGTGGCCAGTCAGAGATTTGGTGGAAGAAATCAGCGGCGGTTTGGTTCCGAAGACCTCCCGCACAGCCCCCATCTCGCGACTGTCGCCCACAGGCGTCGAGGTGCCGTGCGGGTTGAGGTAATCGATTGTCCGCCCGCCGATCGTCGACATCGCGAGCTTCATACAGCGCACAGCGCCCTCACCGGACGGGGCGACCATGTCAAATCCGTCGGAGTTGGCGGCGTATCCAACGATCTCGCCGTAAATCTTCGCGCCTCGGGCCTTGGCGTGTTCATACTCTTCCAGCACCACGATCCCGCCGCCGCCCGCGATCACGAAGCCATCACGATTGACGTCATAGGCACGGCTCGCCACGGCCGGGGTTGCGTTGAAGTTGGAGCTCATCGCGCCCATGGCGTCGAACATGACGCTGAGCGTCCAGTCCAACTCCTCGAGGCCGCCAGCAAAGACCACGTCTTGCTTGCCCATCAGAATTTGCTCGTAGCCGACCCCGATGCAATGGGCCGAGGTGGCGCAGGCCGACGAAATCGAGAAGTTCAAGCCCTTGATCTTGAACCATGTGGCTAGAACCGCTGAGGCACCTGAGCTCATCGCCTTGGGCACCGCAAACGGACCTACGCGCTTGGGGCCCTTGGTTCGGGTGATCTCTGCAGCCTCGACAATAGCCCGCGTCGAGGGCCCGCCAGAGCCAACCACCAATCCAGTGCGCTCGTTGGAGACCTCTCTGTCTTCCAGACCGGAGTCGGCGATCGCCTGCTCCATTGCGATGTGACCAAAAGCCGTGCCCTGGGCCAGAAACCGCGCGGCGCGACGGTCGACCATGGCTTCCCAGTCGATTTGCGGCGGGGCGTGCACGTGGCAGCGGAATCCGAGCTCTGCGTATTCCGGCGCAGCAACGACGCCTGATTTAGCCTCACGCAGGGAAGCCAGCACCTCGTTGGCGTTATTGCCGATCGAGGAGACGACACCCAGCCCGGTGACGACGACGCGGCGCATGATTTCCTTCCGAATGCGCGGCTTTCAAGGCCGCTGGTAGAGACCGACGCGAAGATCCTGCGTCCAATAAATGGGGGTTCCATCGGCTTCCAAAACCCCGTCGCCGATACCCATCACAAGACGTCGATTAATGACGCGCTTCATATCGACCTTGTAGGTCACTTTTTTTATGTCCGGCGTGACTTCGCCCCCGAATTTCACCTCACCGCAGCCCAATGCGCGCCCGCGGCCCTTGCCGCCGATCCAGCCGAGATAGAAGCCGACCAGCTGCCAGAGCGCGTCCAGTCCCAGGCTGCCCGGCATCACGGGATCGCCCAGGAAGTGACACTCGAAGAACCAGAGGTTTGGATGGATGTCGAATTCAGCCTCGATATAGCCAAGGCCGTTCGCGCCGCCCGTGTCGCTGATTTTAGTAATGCGGTCGAACAGCAGCATCGGTGGCGCCGGAAGCTGGGCGTTGCCCGGCCCATACATTTCACCGCGCGCGCAGGTCATGAGCTCTTCGAAGCTGTAGTGATCCTTCGCCTTGACGTTCGTCATTTGTCGTTCCGTATCCTCAAGGGGCTGGCCCTAGCAGAGCCGCACCGTGCGCTCAATGGCGCGCTTAAGACCCGCCCTGACGGCATTGTGGTCCGTCCGTCGTGCCCCAAAGTGTTCCTTCACGCACCCAGCCCGAGGCATGATCGGCCTTTACCTTGCACCAGCCCTTCTCGCAGCGGTCTAAATTCGCCAACGAATGGGAGTTCAGATAAGCCGCCGGCTTGAATCCGTCCTTTGGGCGTTTCAGCAGCGGAACCGGCTGCGCCGACAGGTTCATCGTCGTGCGTCGGCCGTCGGTCACTCGTTTGTGAACCCAGGCGAGCGTCCCTTCAGGGTCGCAGACGCGGCGCCATTCACTGGTCTCGGCGATCACCTGCAGTGGCAGCCCCCGGACACGATAGACAAACAGCAGCTTGTGATCATCCCCAGGACCAGCGCGCGCGTTGACCTTGTCGAATTTCAGCGAGACATAGCGAGGCACAGGCATGCCTGAGGGCGTCTGGCGCTCCTCGGTCTTGGATGCGGCCTGAGCAAGTCCAATGGTGCTTACCGCGGCCAGCAGACCGAGCGCTGTCCTTTTCAGCAAACCACTTTTCACTTTAACCAATTGTTGCGCCTCGCTTGGCCGTCAAGAGCGCCTTTGCTAGAGGTTCTAACAACACGAGGCGCCGGTGAAGCGGCGTTCGGAAACGCGCCCCCTTCACGACCCCCAATTTCAAGTCACACATGGCCGCCCGCAAGCCGAAAGTTATCGTCACACGAAAACTCCCCGATCCGGTGGAGACGCGCATGCGCGAACTGTTCGACACGGAGCTCAATCTGACCGACGAGCCTATGTCGCGCGCCCAGCTATCTGATGCGGTGGCGCGTGCCGATGTGCTTGCCCCCACGATCACCGACAAGATCGATGCTGCCTTGTTGGAAAGGGCCGGACCCAAGCTCAAGTTGATCGCCAACTTTGGGGCGGGCGTCGATCACATTGACGTGGCCGCCGCCAACCTAAAGGGGATCACGGTCACCAACACCCCTGGCGTACTGACCGAAGACACGGCCGATTTGACCATGGCCCTTATCATGGCCGTCGCGCGCCGGATCGTGGAAGGTGCCAACGTCACCCAGGCTGGCGGCTTTACCGGTTGGACCCCCACCTGGATGATGGGCCATCGGATTACCGGAAAACGGCTGGGGATCATCGGCATGGGCCGTATTGGCCAGGCCGTGGCCCGGCGCGCCAGGGCGTTCGGGTTGCAGATCCACTACCACAATCGCAAACCAGTCAGCCCGCGTATCGCCGAGGAGCTTGAGGCGACCTACTGGGAAAGCCTCGACCAGATGTTGGCGCGGATGGACATTGTCTCGGTCCATTCACCTCACACGCCGGCCACTTATCACCTCCTGTCGGCCCGCAGAATGAAGCTGATGCAACCGACATCCATCCTGATCAACACCGCACGCGGTGAGATCATCGACGAGACCGCGCTGGCTGAGCTGCTGAGGGCGGGCGCCATCGCTGGCGCGGGCCTCGACGTCTTTGAGTTCGAGCCCAAGATCAATCCGAAGCTGCTTGGGCTGCCAAACGCGGTCTTGTTGCCCCACCTGGGCTCGGCCACCATCGAGGGCCGTATCGGCATGGGCGAGAAGGTCATCATCAACATCCGAACCTGGATGGACGGTCACAAACCGCCGGACAGGGTGATCCCGTCGATGATGTAGCCGTCATGGACGGCGAAGATCGGGCAGAGAACGGCGAGACCGAAACGATCGCGATGGCCAAGCTGGCCTCGCCCTTTGTCCTGCTCGAGGACCGATTAAACCGCGCGGCGGCGGCCCAGCTCTATGTTGATCCGACCGCAATCATCCGCTGCGATCGGGCTGAGGACCTCAATGACGCCTTCGACAGGCTTGAGGCCGGCTTGGCCAAGGGTCTGCATGCTGCGGGCTTCTTGGCCTATGAACTCTGTTACGCACTTGAGCCCGCGATGGCCGCTTGGACCCCTGTCGGCAAAGACGGACCGCTCCTCTGGTTCGGCCTGTTTGAGCGGCCCCGGGCAATCTCGGCCCAGACACTCGACGCAGCCTTCGCCGACCTCGGACCGCCGCCGCCCATCAAAGGACTCCGCGCCGGCCACGACCGGGCCGAGCATGTGGCTAAGGTTGGCCAGGTGCTGGGCTTAATCCGGGCGGGCGATGTTTATCAGGTCAACCTGAGCTTCCCGATGCAGTTCCAACTCGAGGGCTCGCCTCTGGCGCTCTACGGCGCATTGCGGGTCCGCCAGCCCGTGGCGCATGGGGCCCTGATCGCCTTGGGCGAGCAGACAATCCTTTCGGTATCTCCAGAGCTTTTCGTGGAAGCCTTCGACGGGGAGGCGACAACCCGGCCGATGAAGGGCACCGCGCCGCGTCTGACCGACCCTGGCGCCGACGCTGCCATCCGCGCGCGACTGAAGGCCGACCCGAAGGAGATGGCCGAAAATCTTATGATCGTCGACCTGCTGCGCAACGATCTGTCGCGCATCAGCGTCAAGGGCTCGGTGCGCACCCCGGCGCTCTTCACCGTCGAGACCTACCCGACCTTCCACGCCCTGACTTCGACCGTCACGGCACAGCTACGCTCCGACACCAGCTTGCGCGAGCGGATGGCGGCACTCTTCCCGTGTGGTTCGATCGTCGGCGCGCCAAAGATCCGCGCGGGCGAGATTATCGCCGATCTCGAAGCCGCACAGCGTGGCGTCTACACGGGCGCGATCGGCGTCATTCGACCCGGCGGCGACATGAGCTTCAACGTGGCCATCCGCACCGCGGCGATCTGCGCCGATGGTGCCGGCCGGTATGGTGTAGGCGGCGGCATCGTCGCTGATTCCGATCCCGACGCTGAATATGACGAGGCGTTGCTGAAAGCCCGGGTTCTCTGCAATCTCGCGGCTGACTACGGGCTCATCGAGACATTCCGGTGGTCGGCGGTGGAGGGGTTCATTCGGCTCAGCGACCACCTCGATCGGCTCGCGGCGTCGGCTCACAAACTCCGCTTTCCCTTTTCCTGGGAGGCGACAAAAGCAACGCTGGATCTTGAGGCGGAAAGCTGGCTGCAAGGCGATCGGCGAGTGCGGATCGTCCTATCGCGGGACGGCGCGATCGCGCTCTCCGCAGAGTTCATCAGCCCCCCCTCCCGAGAGACCTTGAAGATGGGATTTGCCGCCGCCAGGCTGGATCCGGGCGATCCGTTTCTGCGCCACAAAACCACCCAGAGGGCCA
Source organism: uncultured Alphaproteobacteria bacterium (assembly GCA_903860975.1). Classification (GTDB taxonomy): domain Bacteria; phylum Pseudomonadota; class Alphaproteobacteria; order Caulobacterales; family Caulobacteraceae; genus Phenylobacterium. The sequence continues at coordinate 103,753 of CAIOSI010000051.1, read as the reverse complement.
CCTACGAGGAGGCCTTCTCAGCCGCCGTCGCCAGAGGGCTCGATGAGGCCGTTCTGCTCAATCGCGACGACGCCTGTGCTGACGCTTGTCGCAATAGCATCTTCCTGGAGAAGGGTGGCCGCTTGGTCACCCCCCCGTTGAGCGCCGGTGCCCTGCCCGGCGTCCTTCGAGCAGAGCTGATCGCCTCCAACCAAGCGATAGAGGTCGACATCGATCCCGACGAACTACGAGGTGAAGCGCGCTGGTTTCTCGGCAACAGTCTCCACGGCCTGAGGCCGGCGCGCCTGGTCGAAGCTCTATACGAGTGACGAACCGTTGCCGCACACCGGGCATTCGGGGTCTGCCCCAACGCGCACGGTCCGCGTTTCGGCCGACAGCGCGTCGTAGATCAGCAGTCGTCCGATAAGCGGCTCGCCTGCCCCAACGATCAATTTGATAGCCTCTAAAGCCATCATCGAGCCAATCACCCCGGCCAGAGCGCCCACAACACCAACCGCCACGCACGTCTCGGCGTCGGGCGGAATTTCTGGCACAAGGCAGCGATAGCAGGGCTGTCGGCCGAACACGCCCACCTGGCCTGTCCAGCGGCCAATAGCGCCAGACACAAGAGGCTTGCCGTGACGAACGCAGGCGGCGTTCACCTCATAGCGGACCGCAAAATCGTCGGTGCCATCCAAAACCAGATCCGCGCCCGCACACAATTCATCTGCTATCGACGGCTCGAAGGGGCGAGCGAAGGCCGCCACAATGATGTTCGGGTTGAGGTCTGCCAGCCGGTCTGCGCCCGCCTCGGCCTTGGGTCGTCCGATATCTGACTCGGCATAGAGGACTTGCCTCTGCAGATTGGACCTATCGACGTTATCGGGGTCGACGAGGATCAAGTTTCCGACGCCAGCTGCGGCGAGATACAGCGCCGCCGGCGAACCCAGACCTCCTGCCCCGACGATGACGACCCGGGCGGCCTTCAGCTTCTGCTGTCCGGGTCCGCCGACCTCGCGCAAGACAAGGTGGCGGGCATAACGATCAATCTCGTCGTCATTGAAGACCATGCTGGTATTTTCGCCCTAAGCTGGATGCGCGCAACTCCCGTTGTGACGCCCAGGCCACCGTAGCTCTGTTCGTCGCCAGCGCCGATGACGGTTGGGCGCGCTCAGGTTAAACCGCGTGGACCTCAAGGAGAGCTCAAGACCGTGCGAAAGATGATCGTGGCGCTGACGGCTTTTGTCCTCTTGGCCGGTGGCGCAAAGGCTGCGGCGACCAGGATGGCGGCCGACCCCGCGCCATTAATCTTAGCCGAACGCGCCTTTGCCGCCCGTGCTGCCGTCGTTGGCGTCGGGCCGAGTTTTCTGGAATTCATGACAGACGAGGCGATCGTCTTTCGGCCCGATCCGATGCTCGCGCGGGCCGTGTACGGCGCGCTTCCTGCGCCCAAACTGCCCCAGGATGGCGGAACATTACTAAACTGGTGGCCCAATTTCGCTGGCCTTGCTCGCTCCGGCGACCTCGGTTTCACCACGGGTCCTGCGACGGTCAACGGCGGGCCGGCGGGGATATTTTATTTCACCGTCTGGGTTCGCCAGAAGGATGGCGGCTGGAAGTGGATCTACGACGGCGGCATCGATGGGGACGGCTCCATGGCTCCTGGCCAGGGCGTTGCGCCGATTGTTTTGCCGCCGGGCGATAAGAGGCCACTGGCGCCAGCCACCGCCATGCAGCAGGTACGCTCAGCAGAAATCGCTCTGGCCGTCCGCGCCAAATCCGACGTGGCCGGTGCCTACAAAGCTGCCCTGTCCGCCGATGCGCGGGTCCAAGGCTCCGCCGCAGGTCCGGCAGCGTCGCCCAACACCATCGAACACGAGCTCTCCACGCGCGCGAAGATCATCGCCTTCGGACCGATCGGCGGCAGCGCCTCTACGGCGGGAGATCTTGCCTGGACCTATGGCGACGCCCGCTGGGATACCGGCCGCGGCCACTACGTGCGGATCTGGCAGCGCCGCGCCGGCAAGTGGGCGCTGGTTTTCGATCAGATAATCACAGTGGAAAAATCGAGCTAGCCGCGCTCGCGTCGGGCTTCCCAGATCGCGGTTTCGAGCGCCTTAGCGAACTCGCCACGCTCGCGGGGCGACAGCGCCTGGGCGACCATTACGTTCTTGCCCGAGAGCGCCAGACGCAGGCCAACGTTGCGGCCGTCTTCTTCTTCCACCGCAACGCGGGTGAATGCTGTCGGACTCTCCCAGACGACTTTGCGCCAATTGGGGGATTCGTGGGTCACGACCACGTCGCGCGCCGTTATGGTGACGCGCTGCACCTGTCGCGCTGCGCGATAGCTGGCCATGAAGGCCACGATGATCGCCACGACGTCGATACCAAGGAAGAATGGCACGAGAATCGCGCCCATGTAGACGAACACGGCCGCTGAAAAGCAATTTGCGATCGTCACGACAGCGATGAGGATAATAAAGCCGCGCTCCGAGAGCGACCGGTGCGGCGTGATCACCGCGTCCATGTAGGTTTGGCCATCCATTTGTCGGTGAAGATAAGCCGGGAAACAGCCTTGGCGGAAGAGGTTCCTGCGGCCATCTTGCGCGTGCCATGACCACGCCCTTCAAAGTCCATAAGTCCGCCAAGACGTCCGCGCCCCGCAGCAAGCGCCTAAGCCACGCCGAAGCGGCTCGGATCATTGAGATTTTTCGACGCTTCGAAGAACAGGAAAGCGATCCGCGAACGGAACTCGACTACGCCAGCCCCTTCGAGCTGGTCACCGCCGTAGCATTGTCGGCCCAGGCTACCGACGTTTCGGTCAACAAGGCCACCGCCAAGCTCTTCGAGGTCGCCGACACGCCACAGAAAATGCTGGCGCTCGGCGAAGATGGCCTCAAACCCTTCATTTCCTCCATCGGTCTCTACAATTCCAAGGCCAAGAACGTCGTCGCCATGAGTCGTCTATTGGTGGAGCAGTATGGCGGCGAAGTCCCCTTAACGCGCGAAGCCCTTCAGGCCCTTCCCGGCGTCGGGCGCAAGACAGCCTCTGTCGTGCTCAACGAACTGCGCGTCGAGCCGGCTATCGCCGTCGACACCCACGTTTTTCGGGTTTCGCAACGCCTGGGTCTGGCCAACGGCAAGACGCCCGACAAGGTGGAAGCCCAGTTAATGGCCATCGTCCCTGTCCCGCTTCAGACCCGCGCGCATCACTGGCTAATCCTTCACGGCCGCTACGTCTGCGTCGCGCGACGCCCGAAATGTGAGGAATGCCCGGTGGCGGACTTATGCCCAAGCCGCCATCTGTTCATCGCTCGCTAGCGAAGAGGCTGGTATTTCGCTAAGCCCCGGCCTGCCCACCGCCTTGAAAGCTCCCGAATGCCAGACCTCTACGACGTCGCCGCGATCGGCAACGCCATCGTTGACGTGATCGCGCCGGCCGACGACGCCTTTCTGGCTGCCAACCAGCTCGACAAGGGCGCGATGATGCTGGTCGACTCTGAGCGCTCTGCGGCGCTTTACGGTAAGATGGCAAAAGGCGTGGAAACCTCCGGCGGCTCGGCGGGAAACACCATCGCCGGCGTCGCCAGCTTTGGCGGCAAGGCGGCCTATCTGGGCAAGGTGGCGAACGACAAGTTAGGTGAAACCTTCACCGCCGAGATGCGCGCCATCGGGGCTCACTTTGATCCTGTGCCGCTGGTTGGCGGCCCAGCGACGGCCGTCTCAATGATCAATGTCACGCCCGACGCGCAGCGCACGATGTGCACCTTTCTCGGCGCCTCCGTACAATTCACGGACGACGATGTCGTCCCCGCCGTGATCGAGAGCGCCAAGATCGTCTATCTCGAAGGCTATCTTTTCGACGCTGAGCCTGCCCGAAAGGCGTTCGCCAAAGCCGCCGCTATCGCGCGCAGCTCGGGACGTATGTTGGCGCTCACACTCTCGGATGGCTTTGTTGTCGATCGCCATCGCGCAGGCCTGCTTGCCTTCATCGAAACTCAGGTCGATCTCGTTTTCGCCAACGAAGTGGAGATTTGTTCTCTGTTCGAGACGTCGCACTTCGACGAGGCTATGCGCGAGATCACGGCGCGCGCCAAACTCGCAGCCGTCACCCGCAGCGAAAAAGGCTCGACCATCGTCACCAACGCTGAAACCTTCCATGTCCCGGCCTATCCGGTGGAAAAAGTCGTAGACACAACCGGCGCCGGCGACCAATACGCGGCGGGTTTTATGTTTGGTCTCGCCCGCGGACGATCGCTAATAGATTGCGCTCGACTGGGTTCGCTGGCGGCCGCTGAGGTGATCTCGCACTACGGTCCGCGTCCGCAAATTTCACTGCAGGCGTTGGCGACGGAAAAGGGACTTTAGATGAGCCGCACGGCGGAGGTTGTCCGCAACACCAAGGAGACCCAAATCCGGATCGCGCTGGATCTGGACGGCTCGGGCGAGTCCAGCGTCTCCACCGGCATCGGGTTTTTCGACCATATGCTGGAAAGTTTTATCCGGCACGGCGGGTTCGACGCCACGATCGAAACCAAGGGCGACCTGCATATTGATATGCACCACACGGTCGAAGACACCGGCATCGTTCTCGGCCAGGCGTTTAGCCAGGCGCTAGCTGGCTTCAGGGGCGTGCGCCGGTTTGGCCACGCCTATATCCCGATGGATGAAACCCTGACGAGAGCGGCAATCGATCTGTCCAATCGACCCTATTTGATCTGGAACGTCGCATTCAAGACACCCAAGGTCGGCGACATGGACACTGAGCTGTTCAAGGAATTCCACCACGCCTTCGCCATGAACTGCGGCGCCTGCGTGCATCTGGAGACCCTCTACGGGACCAACTCACACCACATCGCCGAAAGCGGCTTCAAGGCGCTGTCGCGCGCCTTGCGTCACGCCGTAGAACTCGACCCCAAGACCCATGGTCACGCGCCATCGACCAAGGGCGTGCTCTAGGAAATTTCCTCATGCAGAGCGTCGCCCTGATCAACTACGGGTCGGGCAATCTTCGCTCGGCCGAAAAGGCCCTCATCCGCGCGGCGGATGGGAAGAGCAAGATTGTGGTCACTGATGACCCAGAGGTCATTGAGGTCGCCGATCGCATTGTGCTGCCTGGTGTCGGCGCCTTCGCCGCCTGCATGGCGGCGCTGGGCTCGAGGCCGGGCATCATTGAGGCCATGACGGCGGCTGTGCACGGCAAGGGCGCGCCCTTTCTGGGCATCTGCGTTGGCATGCAACTGCTCGCTTCTCGTGGCCTGGAATTCGGCGAAACGCCCGGTCTCGACTGGATCCCGGGCGACGTTCGAAGGTTGGACGACAGGGGCGATGCGACAATCAAGATCCCGCACATGGGCTGGAACGGCCTCAACGGCATCTCCGATCAGCCGCTATTCGCCGGGCTGAAAGATGGGCAAACCGTCTATTTCACGCACTCCTTCGCGTTTTTCCCGAAAGACGAACGCGATGTGGCGGCCTATGTGGAGCACGGCGAGCGTTTCCCTGCGGCTGTGGCGCGCGGCAATGTCGCCGGTGTGCAGTTTCACCCGGAGAAGTCACAAGCCTCCGGACTTTCCCTTCTCGCGCGCTTCCTGGAGTGGCGACCTTGATCCTTTACCCCGCCATCGACCTCAAAGACGGCGCGTGCGTGCGCGTCGTCCATGGGGACCTTTCGACCGCTACTGTTTTTAACACCTCACCTGGCGACCAGGCGCGCACCTGGGCCGACGGGGGTTTCCATTGGATTCACGTGGTCGACCTCAACGGCGCCGTGGCCGGAAAGGCCGTGAACCAAACCGCGGTCGAGGAGATCCTCCGCGCGGTCTCGGTGCCCGTGCAGCTTGGGGGCGGCATCCGGACGCGGGCTGACATCGACGGTTGGATCGAAGCCGGCGTTTCTCGGGTGATCTTGGGTACCGTTGCGGTGCGAGACCCGAAAATCGTCCTGGAAGCCGCGAAGGCCTGGCCTGAGCAAATCGCGGTTAGCGTCGACGTCCGAAGAGGCAAGGTCGCCGTGCAGGGCTGGACCGAGGATAGCGACCTCGATGCTATCAGTGTCGCCAAGCGCTTTGAAGACGTCGGCGTCAGCGCCTTGATCATCACCGACATTGACCGTGATGGCACGACCATGGGCTTCAACGTCGAAGCCTTCGGGGCGATTGCTGATGCTGTCGAAATCCCGGTGATCGCCGCCGGCGGCCTTGCAACCGTCGATGACATCGTTCGCCTCAAGGCCCGGGGAGGAACTGCAATCGCCGGCGCCGTCCTGGGCCGCGCCCTCTACAATGGCGACATCTTCCCTGACGCCGCCCTGAAAGCGGCCGCCTGATGCTGCGCGTGCGCGTCATACCCTGCCTGGACGTCAAGGACGGCCGGGTTGTGAAGGGCGTGCAATTCGTAAGCCTGCGCGACGCTGGCGATCCGGTGGAACAGGCCCGCGCTTATGACGCAGCTGGGGCCGACGAACTGATGTTCCTCGACATCACCGCCAGCCATGAAAATCGCGGAACGATCCTGGATGTGGTGGCCCGCACGGCCGACGTCTGTTTCATGCCGCTATCTGTCGGCGGCGGCATCCGCAAGGTCGAAGACGCGCGCCGGCTGCTGCTTGCGGGCGCCGACAAGATTTCGATCAACACCGCCGCCGTCGAAAATCGCGACCTGATCGCCAGCTGTGCCGACGCCTTTGGCAGCCAGGCCACTGTCGTCGCCATCGACGCCAAGCGTGTGGACGATCAGTGGCGGGTCTTCACCTATGGCGGGCGGACCGACGCCGGCCTAAACGTTGTGGACTATGCCGTCGAGGCTGTCGGGCGTGGGGCAGGTGAGATCTTGCTCACCTCCATGGACCGAGATGGCGCGAAGATCGGCTACGACCTCGATCTCCTGAAGGCGGTCACCTCGGCGGTCTCAGTGCCAGTGATTGCTTCGGGCGGGGCGGGCAACGCCCAGCACATGGTCGACGCCGTCATTCAAGGAGGGGCTGACGCCGTCCTTGCCGCCTCGATCTTCCACTTCGGCGAAGTCTCCATCGACGCGGTCAAGCGCGCGATGTCGACGGCACACATTCCCGTCCGCCTGACGGAGGCCGCAGCATGAGCCGTTTCGCCGAAGTCTTGACGCGCCTCACCGGCGTGATCAACAGCCGCAGCCAAGACGATGCGAGCGGGTCTTACACCGCAAAGCTGCTCACCAACCCCGTGCTCGCCGCAAAGAAGCTCGGCGAAGAGGCTATCGAAGCTGTTATTGCCGCAACGCAGGGCGACAGCCCCGCGCTCGTCGCCGAAAGCGCAGATCTGATCTATCACTGGCTGGTGGTGCTGTCGGCAGCGGGCGTATCGCTTGACGATGTAGCCGCAGAGCTTGAGGCCCGCGAAGGGCTGTCCGGCTTGGACGAAAAAGCCTCGCGCCCGAAATAGCTGAAATCGGCGGGGTTAAGGCGGGGCGCTGCCGTCAAGCGCTGAGATCGGGCGCGCATTCTCAGCCCCGTGGCTTTCGCTTCAGCGCCACATAGAGCGCACCCTCGCCGCCATGGTGGCGGGCGGCGTCGGAGATGCCTGCGACGATGTGGGCCAGGTGCGGAGCGGCCAGCCATTCCGGGGCCCGGCGCTTCAGGATTCCATCGCCTTGGACACCCTTGCCGGTAATCACCAGCACCGCGCGCCAACCCTGGTTCCAGGCGCCGGACAAAAACCCTTCAAGAACGGCACGGGCGCGGACCTGGTCGAGGCCATGCAAGTCTAGCCGCGCGCCGATCTCTTCACGCGCCCTGGCGATCCGATGCCGGCGGTTTGGCTCAATTGCATCGAGCGCCTCGCGGGGCTTTCCGGGCGGGGCGGCGGGCCTGGGGGGTGCGATCCGGGCGGCGGTCTCGGTTTTGGCCGCCTCCTGGCTGGGCGTCGGTGTACCTCGGCCCGGCAAGGGATGAACCGTTGAGGCGACCATGCCCCAGATCTGTCGCTCCTCTGGCTTCAGCGGCCGCTTCACGGCGGGGCGTCCTTAGGAACCAGCCGGTAAAGGTGCAGTGTATGGCGCACGCGCCCGGCTTCCAGGCCTGCCGCAGGACCTAGACCCAGGTAAAGGTCGGCGCGGACCTCACCCTTGATCGCCCCGCCCGTATCCAGTGCGACAGCAAGACGCCGATAGGTCGGGAAGGCCCCATTAAGCATCGGGGCGGTCGCGTCCACCCAAAGGACTTCGCCCATCGCATGGAAGGCCGGGTCGATGGCGAGCGAGCGACCCGCCGTCAGCGCGACGTTTGCGGTCCCGACGGGCGGACGCCCGTCGTCAGCCATTAGTCTGAAGAAGGCGTAGCGCGGATTGAGCTGCATGATCGCCTGGGCCTGAGGTCCACGGTGGTCGGCGAGCCAGGCCCGTATCGACTCCGCTGAGGTCTTGTCGCCTGCCAAGAGGCCCTTGTTACGCATGGGGTTGGCGATACCCAGAAACGGCCAGCCATTGTTGGCTGAATAGACGGCCTTCATCCGCTTTCCATCGTCCAGTGTCAGCACCCCGGAGCCCTGGATTTGCAGGAAGAATAGGTCCTCCGGGCGCATCCAGGCCAAGGCCTTGCCTGGCGGCGAGGCTTCTATGGTGGTGCGGTCGGGATAGGGCGCCAGCTGGCCATCACCATTATCTCGGGCCGCGATCTGGCGCCCAGACTGGCTTGGGTCGAAAGTTCCGGCGTCGACCATCTTGAGGTCGGCCGGCCGGGTGCGAAGCGGCGCGCTGAATTCCTCGCTGGATTTGCGGCGTGCGGCGTATTCCGGGGAGAAATAAGCCGTCAACACACCTTCGCCGGAGATTCGCTCGGCGCGAAAGTTGGCCTCGAAAAACCTGCGGGACTGATCCGCATCAAGAGGACCAATGGCGCGGGCGCTACGGCATACCGCCGCCAAGGCCGGGTCTCGCGCCGCGCCACAGGTTTCGCGGAAGGCCGCCAGAGCTGCGCCATGGTCGTCGGCGCGCCAACCCTTCAAGGCGGTGAGCGCAAGAACGCGTTCTGCTTTGGGTTCGATCTCGACCGCACGGGGTTGGTGCACCTCTTCTGGGATCGACGCCGCCGACGGGCGATGAGCCTGGGGAAGAGACGAAGGCCTGTGCGGCGGAGCGGAGGCGCAGGCGGCCAGGCAGAGCGCCATCAGCGGCGCGCCGAGGGCTCCTAACTGCACCGGCTCCTATGCCTCAGCGGCGTCAACGTGGATCAGCATCCAGTTGGGATCTCGGCTCTTCAGGTGCCGCTCGAAAGTCCAGAGTTCGGCCGTGCGGCGATCTTCGACGCCTTCACCCTCGGGTCCCTTCGTGCGGCTGCGGAATTCGGCGAGGAAGCGTACCGTCACCCGGGCCAGATCAGCGCCCACGACTTCGGCTTTTTCCAGGTCAGCGCGCGGCGCTTGCAGGAACTCGACGGTCTCGGTGCGACTTTCGGCCTCACGGGCGGCAATGGCCGTATCGAACCCCGCCATAACGGGCGGAGCCAGCAAACTGCGCAGCTGAACACGGTCGCCAGCGGCAAACGCCTTGACGATCATTTCATACGCGCCCTTCGCCCCACCCAGGAACCGGCTGACATCGAAGCTTGGATCCTTGGCCTTCACGGCCGCAAGACCCGTCAACGCGACGCCATCATCTGACGTCGCAGCCCCCGCATCGGCGGCGCGCTCAACCGCCGAGCTTGTCGCCGGCACAGCTGGGGCATCCTCAGGTTGTCGGCCCACGCGACGGCCGAGCACCGCATAGAGTTGGTAAAGCACGATGGCCGCAAGGCCAGCAAAGATGATGAGTTCAAGCACGTTCAACAATGCGCCATTCTAGGGTCCCGGCTTGAGACCGCCAGCTCTTATAGACTGATGCAACGCCGCCGTCAGGGCTCCCGTTGCATCACTGGGGGGGCCATGATAGCCCGACCGCCCAGGAAACTGCGAACCCTTCGTCGTCTCACCACGGATTTAAGCCGAACTATGACCGATATCGACGCCGGCGCGGACACGCCAGAGACCATCCAAGTCGCCGAAGGCCCCGGCATCCGCATCCTCGCTCAATTCATCCGCGACCTGTCGTTCGAGAACCCGCGAGCGCCCGAAAGCCTGCGCGGTGGTACGGCCCAGCCGCAGATCGACCTGGGCGTAGAAATGAACGCCAGAAGCCGCGAAGACGGCCTCTTTGAAGTCGACCTCAAGCTGTCGGCCAAAGCCGCGCGCGACGATGGCCCTGTCTTCGTGGTCGAGCTGCTTTATGGCGGTGTGTTCCAGATTACCGGCGTGGGTCCAGAAGATATGGAGCCGGTCCTGCTGATCGAGTGCCCGCGCTACCTTTTCCCGTTTGCCCGCCAAATCATCGCAGAGGTGACGTCGAACGGGGGTTATCCGCCATTCCTACTGGATCCGATCGATTTTGCCGGCGTCTACCAGGCACGCAAAGCCCAGGAACAGCAAGTCGGGCACGCCTAGGCGCTGAACTTCGCCCAGAGGTCGCCATTTTTCAGCACGTCGCGGATGAAGGTGGCATGAGCATCGCGCTCCTGAATTGTGGAGCGTGGGGCGATAGGACGGGGTCTGGCGCCGTAGTCACGGACAGTATCGGCATGGACAAAGCTGGCCCGGGCGGCAGCGGTTGTCAGTTCAAGCCGTCGCTCGCGGCCGCCTTTCAGCTCTAGATAGACAGCCGCCAGCAGTTTTGCATCGACGAGGGCGCCGTGCTTTTCGCGCTCCGACAGCGAAATCTTGAAGCGCTTGCATAGGGCATCCAGCGAATTGTGCATGCCGGGGAACCGCCCACGCGCCAGCTCCAGCGTGTCGACCCAACGGGCTTCAGGCAGCGGATGGCGGTTGATGACGCCGAGCTCGTGATTGATAAAATTGCGATCGAAGGATGCGTTGTGGGCGATCAACGGCGCGTCGCCGACAAAATCCAGAAACGCGTCAACCACCTGCGCATCCGCGAACTTCGGTTTACCCTTCAGGAATGCTCCCGACAGACCGTGGACCCGTTCGGCCTCAGGCGGCATATCGCGGCAGGGATCGATGTAAGTATGAAAGCTTCGCCCCGTCGGAACGAAATCATCGATTTCCAGGCAAGCGATCTCCACCATCCGATGGCCTTGGGTGGGTTCAAAGCCAGTGGTTTCGGTATCGAGGACGATCTCGCGCGCCATGGCCTTTCATGGCGCGCTTTGGGCTTCGACTTCAACCAGGGTTGCGCGAACTCGGTGGTCTTCGCTGTGGATCACGCATGGTCGCGATAATTTCGATCACCTGTTCACGAGCAGGTTGAAGACCACGCGAGGTATCAACCACGAAATGAGCGCGGGCGCGTTTGTCGGCGTCTGCCAACTGCTGAGCCAAGATGGCGTCCAACCGATCTGGGGTCATACCTGGCCGGGCCAAGACACGTTCGCGTTGCATTTGCGCCGGCGCACTTGCGACGACCACAGCGTCAACATTGGCGTGGCCGCCTGTCTCGAAGAGAAGCGGTATATCGAGCACCACAAGCTCAGCGCCTTGCGCCTCGGCCGTCTGAAAGAATCCCAACCTGTCACGACCCACAAGGGGGTGGACGATCGCGTTCAGGCGTTTAAGCGCCTCGGGATCACCCAGAACCGCTTGGCGTAGGGCCTCTCGATCGACGCGGCCATTCTTGACCACGCCCGGGAAAGCTTGGCCGACCGGAGCGACAGCCGCGCCCCCCGTATCGTAGAGATCATGGACCGCAGCGTCGGCGTCGTAGACCGGCACGCCGGCTTCGCGGAACATGCCAGCTGTGGTCGACTTTCCCATGCCGATAGAGCCGGTAAGGCCAATCAAGATCATGGGGTGCGCTCCATAGCCGCGAGGCAAAGGGCGCGAACATCTAGGTTCGGCGAAGCGGCGCAGCCAAAAAACGCTTCGAAGGATGGGATTGCCTGACGAACCAGCATCTCCAAGCCATCGACCGTTCGGCGACCAAGCGCGCCAGCGCTGGCCAGGAACGGCGTTAGGAGGGGCTTGTAGGTCATATCCATGATGACTGCGCAGGCAGGGGTCGCATCCAGCGGCACCTTGAGGACCTCTCCCCCCGTGATACCGGCCGAAGTGGTGTTGATAACCACGTTGGCATCGACGAAGGCGCTGACGGCGGCGCTAAGGGGAAACGCTCGGGTGTTACCATCCACGGCATTGGCAAGGGTCTCGGCGCGCTCGAGCGTCCGGTTGACGATCCGCACCTCTGGCGACCCAGCCGTGATCAAGGCTGCGGCAGCACCTCGCGCCGCGCCGCCCGCTCCGAGGATCACCGCGGGGCCAAGGCGTGGATCGAAACCCGGCGCTTGAGCTGCGAGCGCGCCCAGCAGGCCAAGACCGTCTGTGTTGTCGGCTGTAATCGACCCATCAGGGTTGAAAATCAGCAGGTTGGCTGCGCCAGCCTGGGCGGCGGGTTCTGCAACGTGGTCTGCGACATTTAAGGCGTCGACCTTGAAAGGCAGGGTGACATTGAGGCCGCGGATCACACCACCGCGCAGACCCTCGGCAAAGGCGCGAAACGCGTCGGTCGGGGGGCTGAACGCGACATAGACCGCGTCAATCTGGGCCATCTCGATCCAGGCATTATGGATCAGGGGACTAAGGGAGTGGGTGATGGGTGAGCCGACGACACCTGCGACGACCGTCGCGCCTGTGATGCCTTGCCTCATGAGCTTAAGACTCCTGTCTGGCGCAACATCTCCAACAGCCCCATGAGCGGCAGACCAAGGATGGTGAAATAATCCCCTTCGATCTGCGAGAACAGCTGCACGCCTGGCCCTTCAAGCCGGTAACAGCCGACGGATCCGAGCGCCGCATCGCCCTCAGCTGTCAGATATTCCTCAAGAAATGCATCGGAGAAGGCGCGCATCGTCAATGTTGCCGTCTTGGTCTCGCGCCACACCACGTCCCCGTCTTTGGCGACAACAACGGCGGAGTGCAGCATGTGCGGCGCTCCGCGTAGCGTCCTCAAACGCTGCCGGGCTTCGGCTAGGGTCTCGGCTTTGTCGTAAAGCTTGCCTTGGAATTCGAGCGTTTGGTCGGCGCCGATGACGAGCTCGGGCCGTCCGGCGGATACGGCCAAAGCCTTATCCTGCGCTAAAGCCTCCGCAACCTCGCGCGGCGTTGCGCGGCGTTCGCGCAGCGAGGCTTTCGCCAAGTCCTCGTCAACGCCGGATCCAACCGTTTCGAAAGGAACGCCAACGCCCTGCAGGACGCTGCGACGGGCCGCGCTTTTCGAGGCCAGTAATAGACTCGTCCTCACCCGCGCACCTCAACCTGGCCGTGGCCGCCGTGCAGCAAGTTCAGCACGGCCGCGGCGGTTTCTTCGACTGAGCGACGGGTTACATCGATGACCGGCCAGCCTTGGCGCTCATAGAGCCGTCGGGCCTGGATGATTTCGTCGCGCACGGCATCGACGTCGATGTAGGTGGATTCTCGATTTTCTTTCAGACTGAGGAGGCGGTTGCGCCGGATCTGGATCAGACGGTCAGGCGAAATGCTCAATCCGACGACCAAAGTGTTCTTTAGGCCAAACAGCTTTTCGGGCGGCGGGCGTCCGGGTACGAGCGGTACGTTGCCAGCGCGGACGCCTCGGTGCGCCAGGTAGATGCAGGTTGGCGTCTTCGAGGTCCGCGACACTCCGACCAAGATTACGTCAGCCTGCTCAAGATCTTGTCCCCCTTGGCCATCGTCGTGGCCAATGGCGTAGTTGAGAGCGTCCATGCGGTTGAAATAGTCGTTGTCAAGTCGCAGGTGGGCACCAACCCGGCTGGTTGTGCTGTAGCCCAGATATCGCGACATGGCCGAGACGAGGGGATCCAGTGCCGGAATGCAGGGCATGTCCAGCTTGCGGCAACCTTCCTCCAGCGCTTCGCGCAGCCCGTCATCGACGATAGTGTGAATGACCACGCCAGGCGCCTCTTCGATATCGCCCAGCGCCCGGTCAAGTTGGCGCTGCGATCGCACCAAGGCGTAGATGTGTTCGATAGGCAGAACGTTGTCGAAGCGGGCGCAAACTGCGCGCGCCATGGCGTTCAGTGTCTCGCCTGTCGAGTCCGATACGAGGTGGACGTGGAAATAGGTGGCGAGCCTTGGCGCGATCGTGGTCACGGGACGGCCTAACGAAAAAAGCCTGGGGACGATTCCTGTGGAGCAGTCTTATCGAAGGTGCGCGCAAATGGGGATAGAGCGCGTGCGCCGGCAGGAGTTGGTCTGCCCACATGTATAGCCGGGATGAAATCAGCCGTTAACCTTCTGTTAACCCACACGCCTGTGCAGCGTTGATCGTCAATATGAACCGGTGTCGATGGACGCGGGTCTGCGAGAACGGCGCCCCGAATTTTCCTGGCGATCATTAACAAAACCTTAATGGCCTCAATGCGGTTGAGGCGATGTCCCCGCTATACACATTTTGTGGATGCCTTTTTCAGACCGAAGGACAGCCTGGGGAGAAGGCGTGATTAGGTCAGGCGCCAGTTTTTTTTCCACCGCCTCGACAGGCCCTACCGCCACTTCATCAACCTTTTTTCCAGATTCTTTTAGAGAAGGAAGAAGGCCTGCCGGAAACTCGAAACACCCATGGGCTTGTAGGTTCTGCCCATAGGCGTTTTAAGGCGCTGATGAGCCAGACGACCCCACGACTTCTTCGCGCCTTGGCGGGTGAAATCCTGGAACGGCCACCGATCTGGTTCATGCGCCAGGCCGGTCGGTCTTTGCCGGAATATTTAGAGTTGAGGTCCAGAGCAAAGGACTTCATCGCCTTTTGCCATAATCCTGAAATGGCCGCTGAGGCGACCTTACAGCCTATGCGGCGGTTCCCGATGGATGCCGCCATCGTTTTTGCTGACATCCTGCTGATACCGGCCGCTCTGGGCCAGGAGGTCTGGTTTGAAGCCGGTGAAGGCCCAAGACTCGGAGCGCTGCCTGACATTGCAAGGCTAGCTGACGAGGTTGAGGCTTCTACGGCAAGGCTGTCAGCTGTCGGGGAGACCTTGACGCGGGTGCGAGCCCAGCTTGAGCCGGAAAGAGCATTGATCGGTTTTGCTGGCGGCCCATGGACGGTGGCTACTTACATGATTGAGGGCAGGGGTTCGGACCGCTCGCGCGCACGGACCTACGCCTACGAGCATCCAGAGGAACTCGATGCGCTACTGCAAGTGCTTGTCGATTCCACAGCGCGTTACCTGATCATGCAGGCAAGATCCGGCGCGCAGGCATTAAAAATATTTGAGAGCTGGGCAGAAGGATTGGCCGAAGACGTCTTCGAGCGGATCGTCATTCGACCCCACCAAGCGATAGTCGATCAAGTCAGAGCTGCCGGTGTAAAGGCACCTTTTATCGGTTTTCCGCGCGGCGCTGGTGCACTCGTCGAAAACTATGCAAAGGGCGTGTCTGTGGAATGCGTTGCGCTCGATACTCAAGCTAGCGCGGCGCAAGGACAACGCCTGCAGGCTGGGGGTAAGACCATTCAGGGGGCGTTAGATAATTTACTGCTGCGCGCAGGCGGGCCTGCTCTGGACGCCCGCGTTGACGCCTTGCTGGCTCAGTGGAGCAGCGGACCTTACATCTTTAACCTCGGCCACGGGGTTATGCCTGACACACCGATCGGCCATATTGCTCGGGTCGTTGAGCGCGTGACCGGAAAGCCTGTCAAGGAAATGGCTGCCAAGTGAAAAAGCTAGCGATTGTTCTGTTCAATCTTGGCGGACCGGATGGATTGGAGGCGGTAAGGCCGTTTCTTTTCAATCTATTCCGAGATCCAGCGATCATCTCTTTGCCCGCAGTGGCCCGCTATCCCCTGGCGGCTCTGATCTCGACAACACGCGAAAAGCTCGCGCAAGCCAACTATGCGATCATGGGCGGCGCCTCTCCTCTTCTACCGGAGACCCAATCGCAGGCTCGGGCTCTTGAGATGGCGCTCAATGCGAAAGAGCCTGACACGGAAGCCCGTTGTTTTATCGCCATGCGCTACTGGAAGCCTTTCGCTAAGGAAACGGCGGCCCAGGTCGCAGCATTTGAGCCGGATGAGATCGTGCTCCTGCCGCTCTACCCGCACTATTCCACGACCACGACGGGTTCATCGTTGAAGGATTGGCTAAGCGTTTACAAAGGTAAGGGCAGGACGCGGACAGTTTGCTGTTATCCAACCGCGACCGGCTTGATTGAAGCGCACGCTCGGGCGATCCGTCAGGTTTGGGAAGAAGCAGGTAAACCGCAAGGGTTGCGGCTTTTATTTTCTGCCCACGGGCTACCGCAGAATATCGTCGACGGCGGCGATCCCTATCAAGCGCAGATCCAGGCTACAGCTGAGGCTGTCGCCGAGCAGCTTCCGGAATTCAGCGATTGGCGGGTTTGCTTTCAAAGTCGGGTAGGGCGTTTGCAATGGTTGAAACCCTCTACAGATGACGAGATCAAACGCGCGGGCGAAGAAGGCTTGGGCGCGCTTGTCGTGCCGATCGCATTTGTGTCCGAGCACGTTGAGACCTTGGTCGAGCTTGACCATGAATACGCGCAACTAGCTGAAGAGGTCGGGTGCTCGCCCTACCTCAGAGCCCGAACGCCGGGTGTTCGAGAAGAGTTTATCGGCGAGCTTGCCCGCGTCGTTCTGGAAACACTCGATCGTGAAAACAGTGTCGCACCGCATGGGTCTTGGCGCTGTCCTGCCGGCCATTCGAAATGCGCCCTCCGGTCCCAAAGGGTCCCATGACAGCTCATTATGATTTGCTGCGCGGCCTTCATATCTTGGCTGTCATCGCCTGGATGGCTGGTCTTTTGATGCTACCTAGGCTTTACGCCTATCACTCAGAAACGGCCGACCCCGGAAGCGAATTCGACGCCCACTTCCTGCGTTGGGAGGGCAAGGTCCTCAAGATTATCCTAGGGCCCGCAATGGGTATCAGCTGGGCGTTTGGCTTGGCGTTGGTGGCTGTCGACTCAGAAATCAGGGGCATTGGGTTTCTCGCCGAACCCTGGATGCTGGCCAAGATCGTGGGCATTGTCTTCATGACAGGCTGGCACGTCTTCCTGCAGATCTCTTACGGGGGGCTTCTCGCCGGGCGTCGAGATCGAACGGGAAAGTTTTGGCGTATGACCAATGAGCTGCCGTTTTTGGCTGCGATTGTCATGGTGATTGCCGTCACCACCGAGTTCGGCAACCACTAAGCGGGGCGCTGCAGTCCTTGACCCGAACTCGAGTCTGTGGTTCGGAATGTCGCACGTGTCCTTCGGGGCGCGCCCCGCCTTATCTCCGGCCTTCCTACGCATCCGACGCGGGAAACGGTCCGGCCCCCATGAAGACGACCTAAATAGGCGCTCTTAGCGCCGACGACATATAGAAGCCCGCGCCCTGACTCTGTCTGGTTCGCGGACATACGCGAGTGAATTCGAATGCAAGACGAAAACGAAACAGCCGCCAGCGAGACACCCTCACTGGAGCAGGATAGCGTCGATACGGTGGGCGTTGAAGCCACGGTCGCTGAGGCGCCCGCGGAAGATGCAGAACCAGAGGAGCCCTCTGAGGTCGCCAACACCATCGCAAGGATGGGGTTGACGCGCATGAGCCTTCAGGAGCTGAAGGACAAGGCGCCGGCCGATCTGTTGGCGTTTGCGGAGCTCTTTGAGATCGAAAACGTGAACTCCATGCGCAAGCAGGACATCATGTTTGCGATCCTCAAAGTGCTGGCGGAAGAAGGCGTTGAGATTTCTGGCTCTGGCACCCTGGAAGTCGTGCAAGATGGATTTGGCTTCTTGCGTTCCCCGGAAGCCAACTACCTACCGGGTCCAGACGACATCTACGTCAGCCCATCTCAGATCAGGAAGTTCGGTCTTCGGACAGGCGATAGTGTCGATGGTGCCATCCGCGCTCCGCGCGAAGGCGAACGTTACTTTGCCTTGGTGAAGGTCGACCTCACAAATTTCGAGAATCCCGAGAACGTCCGTCACAAGGTGCTCTTCGATAACCTGACCCCGCTCTATCCCGATAAGCGGCTTAAGATGGAAATCGATGATCCGACCTTGAAGGACCGTTCGGGCCGCGTGATCGATATTGTAGCCCCGCTCGGCAAGGGCCAGCGGTGTCTGATCACCGCTCCGCCGCGGGTTGGCAAGACGGTGATGCTCCAGAATATCGCCAAATCCATCGAGACCAATCATCCTGAGTGCTATCTGATCGTTCTGCTGATCGACGAGCGCCCAGAAGAAGTCACGGATATGCAGCGCACCGTGAAGGGTGAGGTGATTTCCTCGACCTTTGACGAACCGGCCACTCGCCACGTTCAAGTCGCTGAAATGGTTATTGAAAAAGCTAAGCGTCTGGTTGAACATAAACGCGACGTGGTGATCCTGCTGGATTCTGTCACGCGTCTTGGCCGCGCCTACAACACCGTTGTGCCATCCTCCGGCAAGGTTCTGACTGGTGGTGTTGACGCTAACGCGCTGCAACGCCCCAAGCGTTTCTTCGGTGCCGCGCGGAACATCGAAGAAGGCGGCTCGCTGACCATTATCGCCACGGCGCTGATCGATACGGGAAGCCGGATGGACGAGGTGATCTTCGAGGAGTTCAAAGGCACCGGTAACTCAGAAATCGTGTTGGACCGTAAGGTTGCCGACAAACGGGTCTATCCGGCCATCGATGTGATCAAGTCCGGCACGCGTAAGGAAGAGCTCATCACACCGAAGGAACACCTGCAGAAGACATATATTCTGCGACGGATCCTGGGTCCCATGGGTGCCCAAGACGCGATCGAGTTCCTGCTCGACAAGCTCCGCAACGCCAAGACCAACGATGAATTCTTCTCGTCGATGAACACTTAGCGGACCGCGGGCTGGCAGATTTGATCGCAATCTAAGATTTCGGCTATTCACGGGTCGATACGCGTCGTTACCGGGGGGTTGTGCGGGTCTAGAAAGGCCCAGACCGCGACAGGCTATTTCAGCCGTCACGTCCGGCGACGCTAGCGACCGGCCCGTCAATATGAGCCAGATGGTCTGCCAACGCAGGCCCTGCGGTGACCCGGTACGACCGGTCTGACTTCTGTTTCACGTGAAACAGCGCAGACCGGAGACGCCAACGCCAGGCCCGCTAGGGAATTAGTAAGCTCGCGCCAATTGTCGCTCGACCTTCAAGCGCCTCATGGGCTTTGCGGGCTTCGGCGAGCGGAAAAGTCTGGCCTATTTCGATCTCGACCTTGCCCGAATCGATCATGTCGAAGAGGGCACCGGCGCTGGCGTCGAGCTCTTCGGTGGTCGCCTGATAGTCGCCCATGGTGGGGCGGGTGAAGAAAAGCGAGCCATTCACCATCAACTGGCGACCTTCAACGGCCGGTGGCGGCCCCGACGCGTTGCCGTAGCTCACAAACAGGCCCCGTTTGGCTAAGCTTTTCAGCGTGCCTTCGAACGTGTCCTTGCCCACCGCGTCGTAGGCTACTGGCACGCCCTTGCCACCGGTTATTCGGCGGACCGCCGCAGCGACGTCCTCATCGCGGTAAAGGATCACATGGTCTGCGCCGAGTTCGCGGGCGCGCGCGGCCTTCGTCTCGGAGCCGACGGTCGCGATGACTTCGGCGCCGAGGGCCTTGGCCCACTGGACCATGATTTGACCAACTCCACCTGCTGCGGCGTGGATAAGAATAGGTTCGCCGGCGACGACTCGATGCAGCCGCCTGATCAGAAATTCGACGGTCATGCCCTTTAACAGTGCCGCTGCAGCCGTTCGTGCCGGGATGCCCGATGGAACCTTGACGGCGCGTGCGGCTGATACAGCATTGGCTTCGGCATAGGCACCGGGCGTGCCCGCATAGGCAGCGATGTCACCAACTTTGAAGCGCGTGACCCCTTCGCCAACGGCTTCGACGACGCCGGCGGCTTCCGAGCCGAGGCCAGATGGCAGTTTCATCGGATATAGGCCCGAGCGCTGATAGGTATCTATAAAGTTGATCCCAACCGCCTCGTGGCGGACCAGGATCTGGCCAGGCTGTGGCCTGGGCGTCTCGACCTCAACGAGGTCGAGGACCTCTGGGCCGCCAATTGCGGAAAATCGGATAGCGCGCATCAGGAAAGCGCCTTTTCGAAGAAGGAGGGTGTAAGGCTGTTGGCCGGTTTAGCCGCAGCGGCATTGAAATGATCATCGCCTTCGCGTGCGAAGGCGTGGCGGCAGCTGTGATGGGTGTAAATTTCGACCATTCGGCGATCTTTGAGCGCGGCTAAAATGACCGCCTGCGCAGCCTTTTGGCACGAATTGATGCTGTTCTGCGATATTCATCAGTAGCGGGTGTGTCCGTTTTTCTGCCTCAGCCACACGGGTTTCTAGGGCCACGCCATAATAAGAGACGCAAGCGTCGACGTCTGTGCTGGTGGCGGTCAGGTCGGCTAGCTGCGCCCCTAGGCAATAGCCCACAGCGCCAACTTTTCGGTCGAACCCAGGGCCCTTGGGAATGTGGCCGATCATGGCAGCGATATCGTCAAGGCCAGCGTCCACGTCAAAGGCGTTGAAAAGCTCAAAGGCTCGTTTCCACTCCCCTTCTGTGTGATCCGTGATGTCGATATCGGGCACTATGCGCCAGAAAAGGTCTGGGCTGCCAATCCGTCGGCGATGTCACGCATCACCTTGGTCACGCCGAAAATCTCCTGGATCACCACCGCGGCAGGGGGCAAGACCGCGTTGGGCCGAGCGACACAGGCGCTTAAGGCACCGTCTTTGGTGGCTATAGTTGTGCGCTCGCCCATGATCGCCTCCGTTCGAGGCTAGGCTTTGTTGCCTGGCGACTAGCGCAGCAGGCCCGTCCGCGGCCATATGGGAATTGAAAAGGGGTTTCAGCCATGAAGATGACCATCGAAGTGGATTGCTCACCGGAAGAGGCGCGCCGGTTCTTGGGCTTGCCGGATGTGAGCGCGCTGAACGATCACCTGGTGTCAGAGATGAAGAGCCGCATCGATGCGAACATGGCAATGATATCGCCGGATGAACTGGTGAAGAATTGGATGAGTTTCGGGGCTGGAGCCCAGGAGCAATTCCGGAAGCTGATGGAAGTTGGCATGACCGCCGCGACCACGAGGAAATGACCGATACGATTTTCGCGCTCGCCACGGGTGCCGGCCGATCCGCCGTTGCGGTGGTGCGCCTCTCAGGGCCACAAACGGCCCAAACGGTGCGGGCCTTGGCTGGGAGAATGCCCAACGCTCGTCGCGCCAGTCTGCGGACCTTGTTGGGCCCTCAGGGTCAAGCCATCGATGAAGCCTTGGTGCTGTGGTTCCCGTCGCCCCGAAGCTACACGGGCGAGGATAGCGCGGAATTCCATGTTCATGGCGGCCCCGCGGTGCTTGATGCGCTTGTCGATGCGCTGTCGGCGCAGGGATTGCGGCTGGCTCAACCCGGTGAATTCACACGCCGGGCCTTTGAGCACGGCAAGCTCGATCTCGCGCAGGCCGAAGGGGTGGCCGACCTCGTAGACGCTGAAACAGAAACGCAGCGTCGCCAGGCGCTGGCGCAACTGGGCGGTCGTCTGTCAGATATTCAAGCCAGATGGCGTGAAGGGCTGATTGGCGCCTTGGCCATGCTTGAGGCGGCTGTCGATTTCCCTGATGAAGAGCTCCCCGCCGACGTCGCGGGCCGAGCGCGGCCTATTCTTGTGAGCCTAGCTGCGGAGCTTGAGGGGGCCGCCGCTGACGTTGAGCGCGGCGAGCAGGTGCGTGAGGGCTTCCGGATCGCTTTGCTCGGCGCACCCAACGCGGGCAAAAGCACGCTTTTGAACGTGCTTGCTAAGCGTGAGGCGGCAATCGTTTCGGCGACACCGGGCACGACGCGCGACATCATTGAAGTTGCGATGGTGCTGGGTGGCTACAAGGTCATCTTGGCTGACACAGCGGGTTTACGGAAAACGGAAGACGAAATCGAGGCCGAGGGTGTGCGTCGCGCAGAGGCCTGGGCCCAGACGGCTGGTCTGAGAGTGTGGCTGGTCGATGGCTATGGGGACCCCAGCCCCGAAGTCCCCGCGGCGCTGAAAAAAGGGGATATCGTACTTCTTACAAAGCGCGATCTTGGCGAGGGCCTTGACGGCTTGCCGGGCGAAGCTTTCACAGCCCGGAGCCCGAACGATGTGGCTTGGCTCGAGCGCTTGCTGACTGAGGCGGTGATCGAAGCGTTGGTGGGCAATGAGCCGCCGGCGGCCACACGCTTGCGCCATCGCGAACTCCTGACTGAGGCCGCAATACGGTTGCGCGACGCGCTCGCACAGGACCACGCCCTGGAGCTCGCGGCAGAAGATGTCCGTCTTGCGATCCGCACCTTGGACCGCATTACCGGGCGGGTTGATCCCGAGGACGTACTGGGCCGTATTTTCTCAACTTTCTGCATCGGTAAGTAGCCCAACACCCTCGCTGGAATTTGCGCTTTATGAGCGCTGCGGCGGTTCAAAGCGTTGTTTCACGTGAAACAACGCGGGATAGACAGGATATTCAGACGCGCGCATTGCCAGCAGCTGATCGGGCCCCTGGTTCAAAATGGCGCGCTCTTCTTCCATGACCCGCGCGCCTCAATCGCTTATAGGAAGGCCTTCTCGCCTCCGCTCATTACGCGTAGGCGTCGGTGCTTGAGGCCGTGGCTTGATCTTCGATGTGATCATTATTGGGGGCGGACACGCCGGCTGCGAAGCCGCTGCGGCATCGGCGCGGTTTGGCGCGCGCACCCTTTTGCTCACTCACAAGCTCGAAACAATTGGCGAGATGAGCTGCAATCCCGCGATCGGCGGCCTGGGTAAGGGCCACCTCGTCCGAGAAATCGACGCCCTCGACGGCTTGATGGGTCGATTGGGCGATAAGGCGGGGATTCAATTTCGCTTGCTCAACCGCTCGAAGGGGGCGGCCGTTCGCGGACCACGATCGCAGATTGACCGGCGGCTTTATCGAGAAGCGATGCAGGCCGAACTTGCGGCAACGCCAAATCTGACGCTTGTCGCTGAGGCGGTGGAAGACCTGATCTTGCAGCATGGCGTCGTCGTCGGCGTCCTTGGTGCAAGCGGTGCGGCCTACCGCGCCGGCCGTGTGGTGCTAACGACCGGGACCTTCCTTAAGGGTGTGATCCATCGCGGTTACGAGCGGATTGCCGCCGGCCGTGTGGGAGATGCGCCTGCCATCGGGCTTTCTGACCGACTCTATGCCTCTGGGCTGCAGATGGGCCGTTTGAAGACCGGCACGCCTGCGCGTCTGGATGGTCGGACAATCGCCTGGGACAGATTGGAAATGCAGGCGGCCGACGACGAGCCTGTGCCGTTCTCGTTTTTGACGGAGGCGATCTGCACGCCTCAGATTGCCTGTGGCATCACCTACACAACGGCGCAGACCCACAAGATCATCGCTGAACGGCTCAACGAATCCGCGGTCTACGGGGGTAAGGCGACGGGTATTGGTCCGCGGTATTGCCCTTCCATTGAGGACAAGGTGGTTAGGTTTCCCGATAAAACCAGCCACCAAGTGTTCCTCGAGCCGGAGGGTCTGGACGACGACACGGTCTATCCGAACGGGATTTCGACGTCAGTCTCCGAGGAAACCCAGGATCTCTTCTTGCGGACCATGCCAGGTCTTGAAGCCGTCGAGGTGCGTCGATACGGCTACGCTATCGAATACGACTACGTTGATCCCCGCGAACTTTATCCGACGCTGGAATCCAAGCGCCTGCCGGGGCTCTATCTGGCGGGCCAGATCAATGGCACCACCGGCTACGAGGAGGCGGCCGCACAGGGGTTGGTCGCTGGCTTGAACGCAGCGCGGGCCGTGTCCGGCGCTGCGCCTGCTGCCTTCGCGCGCGACGAGGCCTATATCGGCGTGCTGATCGACGACTTGATCACCCGGGGCGTTACAGAACCCTATCGAATGTTCACAAGCCGGGCAGAGTTTCGGCTGATCCTGCGCGCCGACAACGCCGATCAGCGCCTCACGGCCAAGGGTGCAGCGCTTGGAGTGGTCGGTTCAGCGCGCGCCGAGTCGTACGCCGCCAAATTCGCCGCCCTGACGGAGGCGCGCGCGACAGCGGCGAGCTTAACGCTGACGCCTTCTCAGGCGGAGAAGGCCGGCCTGCCCGTAAAGGCCGACGGCCAGCGCCGCAATCTCACGGAGCTGCTCGCCTATCCAACCATCGCTTTCGAAGACCTGGCGCGCATCTGGCCGCAGATCAGCACCTGGGCCACGGCCGTGCGCGAGCAGCTGGAAATCGACGCCGCCTACTCGGGCTACCTCGAGCGTCAGGCTGCCGACGTTGCGGCTTTCCGACGCGACGAAAATCTGCAACTCCCGGCGAATCTGGACTACGACAACGTTGGGGGACTTTCTAACGAGGCGCGCGAAAAACTGAATGGTGTCAGGCCCTTGACGCTCGGTCAGGCGGCCCGAATCGAAGGTGTCACCCCCGGAGCCCTCACAGCCCTTCTAGCCCATGTCCGTCGCCGTGCCGCCTGAAGCCAACCCCGCCGCTTTGATGGACGCCGCAGGCTTCGCCGCGGTCAGCGGTGCCACGGCCGGCCAGATCGCGGATTTGGAGCGTTTCCGTATCCTGTTGGCGCAACGCAACGAGGTTATGAACCTTGTCGGTCCTGCCACGCTGGCTGACTTTTGGTCACGCCATGCCTGGGACAGCGCTCAGTTGATCAAGTTAGCGCCCGAAGCCCGGGCCTGGGCGGACCTGGGCGCGGGCGCGGGCCTACCGGGGCTCGTGTTAGCCATACTCGGCAAGGGTGTGCTCGGCTTCCACGTGGAGCTTGTGGAAAGTATGACCAAGCGATGCAAGTTTCTCGGCGAGGTTGTTGAGGCGCTTGAGTTACCTGCGACCGTCCACAACGTGCGTGCGGAAAACCTTGATCTAACTGTGGAGATCGTCACGGCCCGGGCTTGTGCGCCGCTTCATCGCCTGCTCGGGTATGCCCGGCCCTACCTCCAGGGTGGGGCGACGGGTCTCTTTCTTAAGGGCCAAGATGTTGTGTCCGAAATGAAAGAAGCCGCTAGATGTTGGGAATATGAAGCTGACGTTGTGCCATCCAAGAGCGACCCGCGGGGCCGCATCGTGCGTGTGAAGAGGCTTGGCCGTGCCCGTAAGGTCTGACCACAGTCTGCGCGTCCTGGTCGTCGCCAACCAGAAGGGCGGGGTAGGCAAGACAACGACCGCCATAAACCTTGGCACAGCTCTGGCGGCCGTTGGCGAACGCGTGCTGCTGATCGACAGCGATCCCCAGGGCAACGCCTCAACAGGGCTGGGTATCGGCCGGGCCCAGCGCAAACATACGCTCTACGACGTCCTCATGGGTGAGAAGGTCCTAAAGGAGGCCGTGGTAAAGTCTTCGGTGCCCGGCCTTGACGTCATTCCGTCCGATCCCGACCTTTCCGGCATCGAAATGGAATTGGCCCAGCAGGCTCGACGCTCCTACAAGCTGCGCGACGCGCTGGAAGCCGTACGTGAGGCTGGCGAGTACAGCTACGTGCTTATCGACTGCCCGCCGTCGCTGAATTTGCTCACGGTCAACGCGATGGCCGCAGCCGATGCGGTGCTTGTGCCTCTGCAGTGCGAATTCTTTGCGCTGGAAGGTCTGACCCAGCTCATGCGGACCATCGAACTTGTGCACAACAGCCTCAATCCGAAGCTCGAGATCCAAGGGATCGTGCTGACGATGTTCGACCGTCGCAACGGGCTTTCCGCACAGGTCGCCAACGATGTGCGCGACCATTTCGGCGAGACCGTCTACCAGACGGTGATTCCACGGAATGTGCGGGTTTCCGAGGCCCCGTCGTTCGGAAAGCCAGCGTTGGTCTATGATCTGAAATGCGCGGGGAGCCAGGCCTATCTGCGCCTTGCCCGCGAGGTTGTGCTGCGTGAGCGCGCACGCCGAAAAGTGGCGGCGTAGGAGAGATTTCGATGGCCGAGGGCCGCAGAGGATTGGGGCGGGGCCTCTCGGCCCTGTTGGATGAGGCCGGCGAGGGTCAAGGTCAGGCACCCGCGCCAGGCGAGGGTACACGTGATCTGCCGATCGAGCTTGTCCATCGTAATCCCGACCAACCGCGTCGGCACTTCGCGATTGAAGAGATCGCCGAACTCCAAGCCTCGATCCGAGACAAGGGCGTCTTGCAGCCGATCCTGGTTCGCCCTTCACCCAAACTCCAGGGGGAATTTGAGATCGTCGCCGGCGAACGTCGTTGGCGGGCGGCGCAGCAGGCGGGCCTCAAGGTCATTCCGGCCCTGGTTCGCATGCTGGACGACGACAAGGCCTTCGAGATAGCGATTATCGAGAACGTCCAGCGCGAAGATCTCAACGCGATGGAAGAGGCCCAGGCTTATTCAACTTTGATGCGTCGGATGGCCTACACTCAGGACAAGGCGGCGCTCGCCGTCGGCAAATCCCGTAGCCACGTGGCCAACACCCTTCGCCTGCTTCAGTTGCCAGATAGCGTGCAAGACCACGTCCTCTTCGGCCGCCTGACGGCAGGCCACGCTCGGGCGATCCTCAGCGCAGACCACCCCGAGATTTTGGCACAAACAATTGTCGAAAAAGGACTTTCTGTCCGAGACGCCGAGGCCCTCGCCAAAGGTAAGGTCGCTTCGAAGAAGGCCTCAGGACCGCGTCGTTCCGGCAAGAACATGGACACCGCCGCCCTTGAGGTCGATCTCGAGGACGTGCTGGGCATGAGTGTCGATATCATTGATCGTGGGGGGGTGGGCGAGCTGAAAATCAAATACGCCAACCTCGAACAGCTCGATGAACTCTGCCGCAGGCTGACGCGTATCTGAGCCTGGCGCACGGAAATCCGGTCCTGCGGAGCGCCATCGGTGCCCGCGACCTGAAGGCCGCCAAGGCGTAGAAGCCTGGCGGCCTAGTCACAGAGCCGATGAAAGACCCTGAGTGGGGGCGTAAAGTCCTCGACGAGACGAACTTGCGGGCATCGCAGGCCAGAGCCTGCGCAATGGCAAGCCCGGCCTAAGGCGAGCGCTTCGGCCTTGCTCCGACGTTTTGTCCGCAGAACACCCGTCATACCCTGCAAGCGAAGACGTCTTCTTTACGGCAGGCGGTTCAACGCTGCACGCGGCGGCCAAAGACTTCTTTACGTACAGCTTTGAAACTAAAACCCTTCGCCACCTTCATCTTCCGCAGCCGTGACCTTTTGGTCGACGTTGGTTGGCGCGGTTTTGACGCCCGTGCGGTCCTCTTCGCGTGCACCTTGAAGGATGCCGACCAAGCCGTAATTGCCCTCGTGGCAGGCGTATTCATAGACTTGCCCGGTGATGCGCGAGAACTCGTACTCGCCACCCCAGGGCTGGGCGAAAACCGAAGGGTCCTCCACCCAGAAACCGTAGTGCAGCCGGTCCTTGGCGATCCGTGTGAATCGTTCGGTGACCTTTAGGTGCTCAGACGCCCCACGGAACACTTGCTCGGGATGGAAGTTGGTCGTTTCGACCACCAAGCTGTCGCCCTCCCAGTGTCCGATCGAGTCGCCCATCCAGGGGCGCACCGATGGCGGCAGGTGCTGGGTCGCGTTTAGCCGGACGATCCGGGCGTCGTGCACCATCTCAACGTCGATGACGACCTGATCCTTGGTTTGCACGAACTGGTAGGTGTTATTGTAGAGGCCCGGCAGCATGACCGGGCCGGAAGAGTTGCCAAACGACAACAGGCAACGTTCACCCAGTGCGCGGGTCTCGGGGTTGTCGCTGGGGTTAGAGCCTGGTTTCAGCGCTCTGCCGAAAGGATTGACCTTGACGTCCTTACGCATTGGCACCCGGCCATCCTGCGTCGACGTAATGAAGCCGTTTCGCGCCTGGCCGTTCACCCGCATCACCACGCTGCCAGGGTCCGTCCAGGCGGCGTTGTAGTTGCAATCGAGACCTCGACCGCCCGAACAATCGGCTGGCAGGTCGGTGACCTTGGCGTTGGGGTCGGTGGGCTTATTACCGAGATCGATTTGAGCCTGGGTCCTGGCCTCAATCTTCCGGGTCTCAGCCTCGCTCAGCGCCAAGCTGGCACCATAGCGCGAATTGCGCTCAAGCCGGGTGACGGTCGAGCTTGTCCAGGTACCCTGGAAATCTGGATGCCCGTCCACCATTCGCGGCGCTTTGTAGTCGGTCCTGGGCGCCGCTGGCGGCTGCGATTTCGCCATTGCAGGGGTGAGCGCCAAGCCAAGCGCGACCGCGCAGGACAGGGCTTTAAGTGTCTTCGCCAGCATTGTTTTCCTCCCGTGACTCTGCGGTCACGTCTGTCTGAACGCGCCAGTATCCTGGCCTTCGCCCCTCGGAGCAAGTCCGCCGCCTAAAGTCCCAACCGACGCGCCCGGCCCGCGACAGCCAAGGCTAGCCGCTCAGCGATGATTTGATCCGGAGAGCCCGCGGTTTTGCAGAGTCGATCGGCGGAGAGGATCTCAGGCTGGATGCGGTCGAGCTCTTCCAGCGTCCAGCACCGGGCTTGGCGCAAAAATTCGCGTTCCTGTTTCCAGAAGACACCGGCGGCCTTGGCAGCCTCCTGCGATCCAGCTCCGCTCTTGGTGAGGGTTAGGGCGCGACGCAGGCGCCCGAGGTGTGTGCCCATGGCCCGAACTGCGGCGGGACCGCCTTCTCCCTCCTGCGCGGCGCGGCGAAAACCGGCCTGGGCCTCGCCGATACGGCCGCCGAAGGCGTCAACCGCAGCGTCGGAAAGGGAGGCTTCAGGCTCGACGCCCAAAAAGGATTCAAGATCGGATGGGGTCGCCACGACACCGCTACCGGGCCCCAGGAAAAGAGCCAGTCTTTCGATCTCCTGGCGCGCGACGCCGCGCTCCTTGGGCATCCGGGCCACGAAGATTTGCAAGGCCTCGGAGCTCAAGGACAGGTTTTCCTTGGCCAAGGCCTCGCGGACCTGGCGGGCGACATCGCCGGGCTCGTCTTCATAGCAGGGGATGGCGGCCGCGCCTGTGGCCTTCTCCGCAGCTTTGCGCAGCGCCGAGTCCCGACCCAGCGCGCCGGCCTCGACCAACAGAAAAGCCTCGGGATTAAGCTCACCGGCGGCATGGCGCGTCAGGGCCTCGGCGGTGAGCTTGTCGAGGCCGGCCTTCTCGGTTGCGAACCGCAGACGCACGAGGCGGCGGCCTCCCATAAGCGACTGCGCTGCGAGCTCGCCTTCTAGGCGCGAAGCATCGCCATCCAGATCGCCATCGGTCAACTGAGCGACGTCGAAAGGATCGTTGGGGTCGTTGGCGATCTTCGCGGCCAACTGTTGGCCCCGCTCGCGCACAACGCCCAGGTCGCGACCATAGATGAGCGCCGCCCGGATGGCAGGATCGGGGCGGCTGAGGAACCGCTCAATCTCGGGTTTCTTGCCAAGGATCATCTCCTCAGCCTTTCTTGGGGTTTCCGGAGGGCTTCAGCGGCGAGATGGCTGGGGTTGGCGCCTTGGACTCCCCGGTCGCTATCCAAGCGGCGATCTCAAGCTGGATTCGCCGTGCAGCTTCTTCGGAGGCGTGGTCCTGAGCATCCTGCGCGGCGGAAATCGAGGCGTAAGGCTGATCTGCGGAATCGTAAGTGATCTCAACCCGCACCCGGCCCTTCTTGGCGATTTCTCCGCCAGGAAGGTTTGAGAGCGTGTAGTCAGCCGTCACCACATATTCGTAGCGGCTTGCGACGTTGCCGGTTCGAATGCCGCGGGGAAAGCGGGCCTCTGACAAGGCCAGACGTAAGGCGTATGCCGCCCGGCTCTGGCGATCCCTCGCGAAGGCGTCTTCTAGGTGCTGGCGCAATAGGAAGCCCGTACGACCGTCCGGCGCGATGATATCGATAGAGGCGAGTTTCGAGGTCACGCCCGGCGCTGCATAGAGAGGTGTGAACCCACAGCCGCTCAGCATCAAGCTGCTGCAAACAGCCGCCAGGGCCAGCAGGCGCTTCACGAAGAGGCCACGATGTTGACGATGCGGTCGGGCACAACGATCACCTTGCGGATAGTCAGGCCCTCAAGGCGCCGCGCTATCTCCGGATCGTCAAGCACCATCTTCTCTACGTCCGCTGCCGAAGCGCCGGCCGGGGCCGAGATTTCACCCCGTCGCTTGCCGTTCACCTGCACCGGCAGGACCTTTACGGCGTCCTGCGTAAGGGCGACGTCAAAGGTTGGCCATGGCGCGAACGCCACCATGCCCTCTCCGCCCACGCGGACCCAGCATTCTTCGGCCAGATGGGGGGTAAAGGGGGCGATCAACCTTGCGAATGCCGACAAGGCTTCCTGACGCGCAGCGAGCAGACCCATTGAAGCTTCTGCCGCTGGGTTGGCTTTTAGGAGGTTCAGGAATTCGTAGAGGCGCGCGATGCCGGAGTTGAACCGGAAGCTGTCGATGGCCTCGGTCACCTGCTTGGTCAATTTGTGCGTGGCGCGCCGGACGGCGTTTGCGGCGGTGTCATCGGGAGGTACGACCGAAACGACGCCACGCGGTTGGCTCTCGAACTCTTCCCAAACCCGGTTCACGAACCGCCAGGAGCCCTGGACGCCCGCATTCGACCAAAGCGCGTCCCGCTCGGGTGGCGAATCAGACAGCACGAACAGTCGAGCCGCATCCACGCCGTAAGCCTCGAAGATTTCGCCCGGTGCGACCGTATTCTTCTTGGATTTGGACATCTTTTCGCTGTCGCCGATCGTCACTGGCTCACCGGTGCCAATCATCAGAGCTCGGCGCGTGGTGCCTTCAATGCCGACCTCAACATCCTTGGGTTCCAGCCAATCGCCGTTCTGCCGCCGATAGGTCTCATGCGTGACCATGCCTTGGGTGAACAGGCCCGCGAACGGCTCGCGCACGGACACTTGTCCATCATCGGCCAGGGCCTTGGTCATGAAGCGCGCGTAGAGCAAGTGCAGAACAGCGTGTTCGATGCCGCCGATGTACTGGTCGACCGGCAGCCAGTAGTCGGCTGCGGCCTTGTCGATAGGCTCGGAAAAATCGGGGTTTGCGAAGCGCGCGAAATACCAAGACGAGTCCACAAAAGTGTCGAGCGTATCGACTTCACGCGTCGCCGGTCCGCCGCAGGTCGGGCAGGTGGTGTGTCGCCATGTCGGATGCCTTGCAAGCGCATTGCCAGGCTTGCCGAATTCCAGATCGTCGGGGAGTGCAACCGGCAGTGCGGACTTGGGCAGGGGGACCACGCCGTCCTTGTCACAATGCACAACAGGGACCGGGCAACCCCAAGCTCGCTGTCGCGCGACGCCCCAGTCACGCAGCCGGAACACCGTCGCGCCCTTACCTTGACCTTGTTGTTCGATTCTCGTGACCGCCACAGCCTTTGCGGCCTCGACGTCGAGGCCGTTCAGGAAGTCGGAGTTGAAGATCACGCCTGGGCCGAGATAAGGCTCGGCACCAATGACGAAAGCTGCGGGATCCTCGCCAGGCGGCAAGACCACAGGGATCACCGGCAAATTGTATTTGTGGGCGAAATCGAGGTCCCGCTGATCGTGCGCCGGGCAGCCGAACAGAGCGCCGGCACCATATTCCATCAGGACGAAGTTGGCGATCCAGACCGGCAAGGTCTTTGTATCGTCAAAGGGATGAGCGACCTTGAGGCTCGTGTCCCAGCCAAGCTTTTCGGCGGTGTCGATCTCAGCCTGGGAGGCACCGCCCTTTTTACACTCGCCGATAAAGGCCGCCGCCGCTGGATCTTTTGCCGCCATCTGCTCGGCCAGCGGATGGTCGGCCGCGATCGCCACGAAGCTTGCCCCGAACAACGTGTCCGGTCGGGTCGTGTAGACCTCAAGGCCTTTCTCGAAGCCTGGCGGCGTCGTCTCAGAGAAGTTGAAGGCGAACTTCAGACCCTTGGAGCGACCGATCCAGTTTTCCTGCATGACCCGAACTTTTTCGGGCCAGCGGTCCAGGGTCTGGAGGTCATCGGTCAGCTGATCAGCATAGTCGGTGATGCGCATGAACCACTGGTTCAGCTTGCGTTTCTCCACCACAGCGCCCGAACGCCACCCGCGGCCGTCGACCACCTGTTCGTTGGCCAAGACCGTTAGGTCCACAGGGTCCCAATTGACCATGCCTTCCTTGCGGTAGACCAGGCCACGAGCAAACAGATCCAAGAAAAGCGCCTGCTGCTGGCCGTAGTAGGTTAAGTCGCATGTCGCGAACTCACGTGACCAGTCGATCGACAGGCCCAGCTCTTTCAGCTCCGACCGCATCCGAGCGATATTGTCGTAGGTCCAGGCCTTCGGATCGATGCCGCGCTCCATGGCGGCGTTTTCGGCGGGCAGGCCAAAAGCGTCCCAGCCCATCGGGTGAAGCACAGAAAACCCGCGGGCGCGCTTGAAGCGGGCGATCACGTCGCCCAGCGCATAGTTCCTTACGTGCCCCATGTGCAGACGCCCCGACGGATAGGGGAACATCTCCAGCACATAGTACTTGGGCCGTGAGGGATCGATCACCGCGCGGAAGGCGTCAGCGTCCGCCCAGGCTTTGCGCCATTTGGGCTCGGTTTCTTTGGGATTGTAGCGGGCCATCGTGATGAGGCTTTGGACTGGAGTTGGACTTCCGGTCAACGGCCTCGTCTAGAAGGCGCGTCGACGACCGTTCGATCTTGGGGCCGATCAGCCTTTGATGTTCGATAGTCGAAGCTGGCGAGCCCGCGTCAGGATCGAGTTTTCGATGTCGGTCTCGGTCTGGGTCGTGGAGGGCGCGTCGACCCACTGTCCATCAGAGCCCTTGTTCTGCTTGAACACCGCTACGTTCAGACCGTCGGCACGCAGGCGCGCATCCAGAATGTAGACGGTGCACTTGAAGCGCTCGTCTGGCTTTTCCGGGTTGACGTACCAATCGGTTATCACCACGCCGCCGTAGGGATCAGCCGAGGCCAGCGGCATGAATGACAAGGTGTCGAGTGTTGCGCGCCACAGATAGCCATTCACCCCGATCTGGGCCGCCGAATTCGGATTCACCACCTCTTTGGGACCATTGCCGCCGCCAAGCGGGTGCATGATGTGGGAACAACCCGCCACGCCCAATGAGGCGAAAGCCAAGGCGCTCACCGCAACGCCACGCATCCAAGTACCGCGAACAAACGGCATATATATCCGTCTCCAATGAATTCCGTCGCGCGAGTTTTGCGCCACGGCGCCGCCCCGCGCCGTGCCCTCTATAACAATGCCGTGTCAGTCGCCAAACAGGAATCGCGTGGCCTCACCGCCACACGCGTCCAGGTTCTTCGACACATTACGTGTTTCTTATTCAGGACTCAGTTGACGTTAACCTCCGCAGCCCCCTAATCGGGATCGGCCGTGGCATACCCTGGAATCAGCCCAGGTTATGCGAACACGGAGAGCAAGGACTATATGTTGGACATGCCCGTCCGTCGATTTGCACTGCTGGCCGCGACGACCGCCCTGATCGGGGCGGCTGCGAGTGCTGCGCAGGGGGCGGACGCGAAGATCGCGACCAAGGCGCTGGACTTCACGGTGCAGGCTGAGACCTCGCCGATCGCGCCTGGGACCCAGACGCTGAAGTGGGATGCGGCAAAGGGGCGCTGGGGGGTGACCTTCAATTTGCAGCAGCCCGACACGCGCCAGACCACGCTCAACGACATCCAGGCTGGCGCCTACTACAAGATCACCCCCAGCCTGCGTATCGGCGGTGCGCTGTCTTTCGGTGACCAGCAATTGGCGCCGGGGCCGAAACCGAATGCACCCGACACTAGCCAGCCGCGCGTGCAGCTCGAGACGAAATTCAAGTTTTAAAAGCTTCGACCGCTGCCAATCCGGCCAAGCCCGTGTCCTTCAGGAGGCGGGCTTTTTTATTGTCGATCCCGCCCAATCCATAGACCGCCAGGTCCACGCATCGCACCAGACGCGCCAGTCTGAGCGCGCCCATGGGCGCGCTTGCCGAGGGGCTGCAGCTTGCGAAGACGGTCGAGACGACCACGGCGTCAGCGCCCGCCAGCCGTGCGCGCCGGGCTGCGGTGGGCGAGTGAGCCGCAGCGGTGACGATCCAACGCCGATGCTGGGCCTTTATGCGCCGCGCCCTATGCATCAGGCGTTCAGGCAAATGCACGCCGTCTGCGCCCACCCGGGCCGCAAGCGCTGCATCTGCCCCAACGAGCAGCTTGAGACCCCGTTCACGGGCGATGACCCGAAGCCTGAGGCCGAGCGCTTCGGCATCCGGTGCGCCGAAGGCTCTGTACACCACAGCCGACCCCCGCGGCAGCGTCTGGGCTATCGCCACGGGATCTGGCGTGCGGATGGGATCGGTGAAGAACAGCAAGGTGGGCAGGGCCTTTCGCCCGCCGTAGCGGCGCCCTAGGAAGGCGCTGGTTCTTGTTAAGGTCCAGAAAACCCCGGAAATGGCCGCCTCTCCTACTGACCCAGCTCAAGCATACGCCGATGTCGTGGCCCGGATCGCGCGTGCGACGCAAGGGGCGGGCCGCGCGCGCGATGCGGTGACCTTGGTCGCGGTCTCCAAGATGCAGCCGTGGGAGGCTGTCGCGCCGGTGCTGGCGGCCGGACAGTGCGTGTTCGGCGAGAACCGGGTGCAGGAAGCCCAAAGCCGCTGGGCCGGACGTCGCGCCGAGGTCACGCTACATCTGATCGGGCCCCTGCAGACCAACAAGGCCGCCGACGCGGTCGCCTTCTTCGACGTCATCGAAACCCTGGACCGTGAAAAACTGGCCCGAGTCCTCGCCGAAGAGATCCAAAAGCAGAGCCGTTCACCGAGGCTCTATGTGCAGGTCAATACCGGCGAGGAGCCGCAGAAGGCCGGCGTGTTGCCCCAAGACGCTGATGTTTTTATCGCAGCGTGCCGCAAGGCCTACGGTCTCATGCCCGAGGGATTGATGTGCATCCCGCCGGTGGGAGAGCCGGCTGGTCCACATTTCGCATTGCTGGCCAAGCTGGCCGCCCGCAATGGCCTGGTGAAGCTTTCCATGGGGATGAGCGAGGATTTTGAGACAGCCATAGCCTTCGGAGCCACCAGCATACGCGTGGGCTCGGCGGTGTTCGGGGCCCGCACCCAGGCATGAAAAGCTGGGCTGGGCACGAAGATCCTGAGCTGAGGATCGACCCAACCGCGGCGCGTCTGGGCGCAAACCAGCCGGCCCTTGGTCCAAAAGACCAGAAGCCAACTTGAGCGACGCGTTAAACCTGGGTTTCTGTGGCTTGGATGTTGGTCATTGAAAGCTTCCTCGAACAGGAAAGCCCGGGCAGCGAATGAAAAGCCCCGCGGGTCAGGCGGGTTCTGCCGGTCATGTGATGCGGCTTCTCGCTCTAGATCAATAAGCTCGCGCGAACCTGCGCCGCTGGGAGGCGGTTTTGCTGCGGTGGGGTTTTTCTCAAGGCGCGGGCCATGGGCTCTCCGATGAGCCTAACCGATCGGGGTCAACGACACGGTCCCTCACGCGGCCCTAATCTCGACGGCGTCTCCGGGTCGGGCTTCGGCCAGCAGCGCCTCAAGATCCTGACGCTCCAAAGCCACGCAGCCTTCTGTTGGCAGGTAGCCGGGCCTTGCCACATGAACAAAGATGCAAGACCCCATCGGGCTCCTCGGCGGGTCGTCGTTGTGCCCCAGCACAACCACAAGATCGTAAAGGTCGTCATCGCGCCACATCGGCTCGAAACTGCGCGGATATGGAAGTTTGACCGGGCGGTTGTAATTCGGATCGTCCGGGGCATCGCACCAGCCGTCGTCGGGTAAGATCGGCGCCGTTGGCAATTCGGTCGAGGGCGCAGGTCCTTTGTCTGGCCGATAGAGCACCCTGCGGATCGGCCAGACGCCCAGCGGCGAGCAAAGATCGCCCTCGCGCTTATCGGCGGCCAGCCTTAAGCCGCCCTTGCCCAACGCGCAGCGGACCTTACGCTGACCCAGACTCAGAAAACCGTCAGCCGAGGCGGAAAAGATCACGCAGTTCGCCCTGAAATACATAAGACCCGCCAAATGCCTTTGCGTCGGGCCCCAACAAGGGCATGTTCTTATCACCATGGCGCAACGCAAGACCCTCCTCATCGTCGATGACGACGCGGACCTTCGCGGGGCTGTTGCCGAACAGCTCCAGGCCGAGGATTTCACGACGATAGAGGCTGCCACGGCCGGCGAGGGCGTGCGGCTGGCCCAGGCCGAGCGGCCAGATCTCATTCTGCTCGACGTTGACCTTCCGGACTTCGACGGCCGTGAGGCGTGCCGTCGGATGCGCGCCAGCGGAATCGCGACCCCGGTGATCATGCTCACCGCCGCTGGAGCAGACGAAGACACCGTCCAGGGTCTAGATGCCGGGGCCAACGATTACGTCACCAAACCCTACAAATTTGCGGTGCTATTGGCCCGAATCCGCGTTCAGCTACGCGATTATGAGCATTCTGAGGGCGCGGTATTCCGCCTAGGCGAATACGAGTTCCGCCCTGCAGCGAAGATGCTTCTGGATCCGCAGGCCAAGAAGATACGCCTGACGGAGAAAGAGACGAACATCCTGAAGTACCTCTACCGCGCCGGCGAAAAACCGGTTTCGCGTGAGGAGCTTCTGGCCGAGGTCTGGGGTTATAACGCCGCTGTCACGACCCACACACTTGAGACCCACGTCTACCGCCTGCGCCAGAAGATTGAACCGGACCCGGCCAACGCCAAGCTCCTGCTGACCGAGGCTGGCGGGTACAGGCTGGCACCCTAGGCTTAGAAAACGAGGTCGGCGCTGACCGGAGCGTGGTCGCTGGGACGCTCCCATGCCCGCACGTCGTCGTGGATCTGGCTGGCGGCTCCGCCTGTCTGGAAGGCTGCCTCACGCAGGCCAGGCGTCACCAGAATATGGTCGAGACGGAGGCCGCGGTTCGAGGCCCGGAAGTCCTGCGCGCGGTAGCTCCACCAGGACGCAAGCTTCTGGGGCTCCGGGTGGGCCTCGCGTGTGAGATCTAATAAGCCAAGTGAGGCTTGAAGCGCAGCCATGGCCTTGAGCTCGATGGGCGTGTGGCTGACGATCTTGGACATGTATTTGTGGTTCCAGACGTCGTTTTCGCCCGGTGCCACGTTGAGGTCGCCGACGATGGCGAGCGGTGCTTTGGGGTCTCGCTTGCTCAATGCAGCGGTGAGTTTTTCGAAGAAATCGAGCTTGTGATCGAATTTCGAGTTCAGGTCCCGATCGGCGACGTCGCCGCCGGCGGGGATGTAAAAGTTGTGGATCTCGATCCCTGCCACCTTTGCGCCGATTGAGCGGGCGTGGTCCTCGCGGCAGACGTCCAAAAGCGGTGCATCCTCCAGCGGCAATCGAGACGCGATGGCGACGCCGTGCCATCCCTTCTGGCCTGCGATCCTTAGGTGCGGCAGACCCATCTCGATGAAGGCTGCGCGCGGAAACTCTCCCTCGCGGCACTTGATTTCCTGCAGGCAGAGCACGTCCGGTCCCTGCTCGGCCACGAAGCGAGCGGCCTGCTCGGCGCGCAGGCGGACGGAGTTGACGTTCCAGGTGCAGACACGAAGGCGCATGCCATGTCTTAGGCCAGTGCGTTCCTCGTGGGAATGAACGATGAGGGGACGTCAAAGAAACGCCCGGGCATTGAACACGCCCGGGCGTTTGAGTGGGTCTCTCATGCCGCCGCCGGGAGGGGATTAGGTCCGGCACGGATTCCGTCGGCGCGTGCGCGCCAAAGGCCTAGTGATATTAGCGCAACACATATCGGCAAAGTCAAGCGGCGATCAGTTAGTTCTTGCTCGTGACGAATCAATCACAATCGAGGCGCGGCCGGCTTCGGGCGAGGGTCTTTCAGGACGAAAAGTGCGGGATCCAGTCCAGATGTTCGCTCCAGGCCTGAGATCCGGACTTGGGTCGTGCGGCCTTGCGCGTCGGTGACTGCCCAGGAAGCAAGGCTCATGGGATTGTCAGTGAAAGACAGCACGATCTGGCCCGCGGTTTCCTTGCTCCCGTCGCGCGCGGCGATGGAAAACCCATCAGCCGCGCGGCTGACACGGGTCACGTGAACGCCTTTATCCAGCCGGATCGTCTTGGCAAGGAATAGGGACAGCGGCGTTGTGCTTAGCGGGTAAGCGGTGAAGGTATTGAGCCGGCTGTCTGAAACGATCACGCGACCGCCGTCTGACACAACCAGCAAGCCGGATGGCGGGGCATAGGCAAATCGCGCCTTGCCTGGCCTCTTCAAGAAGAGCTCCCCGTGGCTCAATGAGCCGCCGCCATCGCTTTGGGTGAATTGGCCGCGCGCCTCGGAAAGGCCTTGCAGATAGGCCACCGCCTTATCGACCAAGGCCTGGTCCTCCCGCGACAGTATGGGTGCCGGTGCTGCGGCTTGCGCCCCGGCCGGGACCAGAACCGCAGCGGCAGCCAGCACCAGCAGGCGACGACGGGTCGTCATGGATGAACTCCTCATGGGGTTAGCTTGCCTCTCTATCGTGGCGCCAGGATGGCTTGGCCAGGTCCCCCCGCCCTTTGACCGCCCACGACCTTTATGGCCGTGCGCGACGCGGCGTCTCAGGTGGCTGGTGTGCGGTGCGCTCCAACCTGAAGACCTGTTGGACACCAGAAAGACCTTTCCCGACCGGTTAAACGCCAGGCCGAACCGATCGAAGCGCTAAGGTTGACTTCGGGCCGGCGGTCGAGGCGCGAGCGAAGGGCTAGGGCGCGGCGCTGACCAGGATTTCACGCTTGCCGGCATGATTGGCGGCTCCGACGACACCCTCCTGCTCCATCCGCTCCATCAGAGAGGCGGCGCGATTATAGCCAATCTGCAGGCGACGCTGGATGTAGCTGGTGGAGGCCTTGCCGTCGCGGGTGACCACGGCCACGGCGCGGTCATAGAGGTCGTTGCTTTCGCCGCCGCCGCCGCCCAGGCCATAGTCGCCGGACTCGCTGTCCTCGTCAGGGGCTGCGGTGACTTCTTCCAGGTAAGACGGTTGGCCCTGTTCACGCAGAAATTTCGCTACGGCCTCCACCTCACCATCAGAGACGAACGGGCCGTGCAAACGTGTAATGCGGCCACCGCCGGCCATGTAAAGTTGGTCGCCCTGGCCCAGTAACTGCTCAGCGCCTTGCTCACCCAAGATGGTTCGGCTGTCGATTTTGGAGGTGACCTGGAAGCTGATCCGGGTCGGGAAGTTGGCCTTGATCGTGCCGGTGATTACGTCCACCGACGGGCGCTGGGTGGCCATGATCAGGTGGATGCCGGCAGCCCGCGCCATCTGCGCCAGACGCTGGACAGCGCCTTCTATCTCCTTGCCGGCGACCATCATCAGGTCGGCGACCTCGTCGATGATCACCACCAGCATCGGCATGGGTTCAGGCGTGATCTTCTCGCTCTCGTAGATCGCGCGGCCCGCGTCGTCGAAACCTGTCTGTACGGTTCGTTCGAAGTGCTCGCCCTTGGTGGCAGCCTCCTTGGCGCGCTCGTTGTAGGACGCCACGTTGCGCACGCCGATCTTCGACATTCGCCGGTAGCGGTCCTCCATCTCGCGCACGGTCCACTTCAGCGCCACGATGGCCTTCTTCGGATCCGTGACGACGGGCGCGAGCAGGTGCGGGATGCCGTCATAGACGGAAAGTTCCAGCATCTTCGGGTCGATCATGATCATCCGGCACTGGTCTGGCGGCAGCCTGTAGAGGATCGACAGGATCATGGCGTTGACGCCCACGGACTTGCCCGAGCCGGTGGTTCCGGCGATCAGCAGGTGAGGCATGCGGGCGAGGTCGGCGATATAGGGCTCGCCTCCGATGGTTTCGCCCAGCGCCATGGGAAGGGTCTGGCCGCCGCGCTCATATTCCGGAGAGGCCAGAAGGTCGCGCAGATAGACCGTCTCCCGGTGCTGGTTGGGCAGCTCAATGCCGATGGCGTTTCGGCCTGGCACGACCGAGACTCGGCAAGCGGCGACGCTCATGGAGCGCGCGATGTCGTCGGAAAGCGCCACCACTCTGGCGGATTTCACGCCGGCAGCCGGGACCAGTTCGTAGAGTGTGACCACTGGGCCCGGGCGAATCTGGTCCACATTTCCGCGGACGCCGAACTCTGCCAGCACGCTTTCCAGAAGTTGCGCGTTCTGGCGAAGCGCGCCTTCGTCAAATTGCGCAGATCTCGGCTTGGGCTTGGCCAGCATGGACAGTTCCGGAAGCAAGAACCCGCCGGGCTTCAGGAATTCGAACGTGGATTGGGCTTCGCGTTGTTCGCGGGTGCTTTCCTTCGTGGCGAGCTTTGGCTGTTTCACCTTGGGGCCTTCGCCGGGCTCCAGCGTAACGGGTAATGGATCGAGGGCGGCGTCCGAGATGCCGGCCCCTCGGCGGTCTCGCGCGGCGACGCGGGGGCCGCGGTCCGGCTTGGCGATCGCCTTTGGCTTTGCCGTCAGCGTCGCAGTCAACCATTCGCCCAGCGTGCGCAGCTCAGCCCGACGCAGGCCGATCGCGAAGCCCATGGCGCTGAGCCCAGAAACCGCAAAGGCCACAGCTGCGATCGGTTTAGACAAAGGCAAGTGGGCGTAAGTCAAAAGCCCTGCAAAGCCGTTCAGCAGCGCATCCCCCCATAAGCCGCCAAGCCCTTTCGCCAGAGGCCAGGTCGCTGGTGGAGCCGGCCAAGCAAGCGCTGCGGCTACGGCGAGGACGCCCGCAGCGCCGGCGAGCGCGCGCAGACGCAATTGTCCGCGGCTGCGCGCAGGTTCGGATGCTGTCGCACGGCACAGTCCAAGCACGACGACAGTCACAGCCAACAGGGCGCAGGCCAAGCCCAACGACTGCACACTGATATCGGCCAGGGTCGCGCCCGTCGCACCGAGCGCGTTTGTCGCAGCTGAGGGTCCCGCAGCATTCAGGCTGGGATCGCTGGCATTGTAGGTGGCGAAGGCGACCGCGAACGCCGCCCCCAGAGCCGCGACAACGCCGCCGCGCAGGCGCGCGGCTCCCGGGTGCGTCCAGGCCAGGCCCACAATGTGCCAGACTAGGGCCATGCCGGTCTTTCGCGCCGTCCGCGCCATGCCCTTCGCAACTCCCACGCAAATCAACCGCGCTGTTGTCGCCGCAAGAGGGTTAACCGGCATTTACTTTGTTGGCGTCGCGATCTCGATTTGCGAGCGATCTGCGCGGGCATTAGGGTCTGTTCCATGCAGTGGTCCATGCCCCATCGGGTGCTTCAGGTTGTCGCCGCCCTGATCGTCATCGTCGCGATTCTCGCCTTTTCGTTGGGAATCTACAACGCCCCGCAGCGCGGCCGTATGCCGGGCGAGAAGTTCGCAGGTTCTGCCGGCGCTGCGCCACTCGTCGCCACAGACGCGACCCCGCTCAGTCAGGACCGCATTGAGGGTCAGGCTCCCCGCGAGCTGACGCCGGCAGAAAAAGAAAAAGCGCTTGAGGACAAAGAGGCCAGACAAGAGGCTGCTGACGCCGTCAGAGCCGCGGCGGCCACAGCTCCGCCGGGTGTCAGTGTCGCCGGAGCCCTATCGACGTCACCGGCCGGAGAAAAGGCCGCTGAGGCCGCGCAGGTCGCGACCCCAGCCCAAGAAGAAGCGCCTCACTAACGGCGCTTCCCATTTCGCGGGCGGGCTTCCTCAGGCCACCCCGTGCGCTTTGAAGAAGGCCAACATCTTTCCCCAGGCGTCTTTTGACGCCTCAGCGTTGAAGCTGGGTCGGTAGTCAGCCAAGAAACCGTGCTGAGCCTCGGGGTAGACGATGATCTCGCTACCCGTTTTTCCGGCCGCCTTCAGCGCCTCGCGCATCGCGTCGAGATCCGCTGCGGGAATGCCCTTGTCCTGCCCGCCGTAGAGGCCAAGCACGGGCGCTTTAAGATCCTTAGCGAGGTCGATTGGCGGTGTCCGCGGATAAGGGCCAGCCTTCAGCGGTCCGTACCAGGCGACGCCGGCCTTGAATTCCGGGAACCGTTCGCAGCAAAGCCACGTGGCGCCGCCGCCCCAGCAGAAGCCGGTCACACCGAGCTTTTTCATGTCGGCGAACGGTTGTGCGGCAAGATATTTCAGTGACGCGGCCGTGTCGGAGGTCACCTGGTCGCCCGGTGTCGCCTTGACGATATCCATGACCACTTTCATGTCGGCGGTCTTCGAGGGATCGCCGGCGCGTACGAAGAGGTCAGTGGCCAAAGCCACATAGCCGGCCTTAGCTAAACGGCGACAGACGTCCTTTACCCATTCATGAACCCCAAAGATCTCTGAATTGACGAAGATCACGGGGTGTTTGCCCTTAGCGGCTGGGCGCGCCAGAAAGCCGGGAATCTTGCGGTCGGCCGTCTGGATATCGACCGTTTCGGTGATCAAGCCCACGCTATCGGTCGTGATTGTTTCGGCGTCGGCCGAATAGGCGGCGACGGCATAGCCGCCGGCGAGGGCAAGGGCGATAGAGCGGCGGGTCAGATCGAGATCCCCGGCCCAATTGCCTTCAGCACGAGTGAGGGTGACCATGGGAACGCCTCCGTTTGTTTACGCGCACCGACCCTGCCTTGGACAGCGCCCCAATGTCAAAGGCGTGTTTCCCGCTTCTTCCGACGCCGGCTTTATCGGTTTCAGACAAGCAATTGTGAGGGGCTGATGGCCGCGGGCGATTAGACCTAACGCCGCATGCGCCAGCCGCGGCCGGACGTCTGGAGTCATGTCCTTCGTGCGATTAGGGACTTTCACCCTTGCGAGCGCGTCTATTTTCCCCATATCGGCTGGAGTTGACGGGTTCCGTGAGAGTAAACCTCTGGTGCGGATCCCGGCCTAGACCTGAACGAACCGGGGGCGTTGCCAGACCGAAGTGCTTCACCTGAAGGCTTCTACGCAGCGTCCGCCAACAAGGAGCGAGTTAGACTCTCAATGAGCAAGATTATCGGTATCGACCTCGGCACGACCAATTCGTGCGTCGCCATCATGGACGGCAAGGCTCCGAAAGTGATCGAAAACGCCGAGGGTGCGCGCACTACGCCATCCGTCGTGGCCTTTCTGGAAGACGGCGAGCGACTGGTTGGCCAGCCCGCCCGTCGCCAGGGGGTGACCAACCCCACCAACACGCTGTTCGCCATCAAGCGCC
Organism: uncultured Alphaproteobacteria bacterium; assembly: GCA_903860975.1. Taxonomy (GTDB): domain Bacteria; phylum Pseudomonadota; class Alphaproteobacteria; order Caulobacterales; family Caulobacteraceae; genus Phenylobacterium. The sequence goes on along the minus strand of CAIOSI010000051.1, from coordinate 60,838 downwards.
TGATCGGTCGCCAGATGACAGACCCGATGGTGGAGAAGGACAGGGGCATGGTGCCCTATGACATCGTCAAGGGTCCGAACGGCGACGCCTGGGTGCGCGCTCAAGGCGCCGACTACTCACCCCAGCAGGTTTCCGCCTTCATTCTGCAGAAGATGAAGGAAGCCGCTGAGCAGCACCTCGGCGAGAAGGTCGAAAAGGCCGTCATCACCGTTCCGGCTTATTTCAACGACGCTCAGCGCCAGGCAACCAAGGACGCAGGCAAGATCGCGGGCCTGGAAGTCCTCAGGATCATCAACGAGCCGACCGCAGCTGCGCTTGCCTACGGCCTTGAAAAGAACGACGGAAAGAAGATCGCCGTCTACGACCTCGGGGGCGGTACCTTCGATGTTTCGATTCTAGAGATCGGTGATGGCGTCTTCGAGGTAAAGTCGACCAACGGGGACACATTCCTGGGCGGTGAAGACTTCGACCTGCGGATCGTCGACTTCCTGGCGGAGGAGTTCAAGAAAGAGAACTCCGTCGACCTTCGGAAGGACAAGCTTGCCTTGCAACGCCTGAAGGAAGAAGCGGAAAAGGCGAAGAAGGAGCTCTCCTTCACCACCCAGTACGAGCTGAACCTGCCCTTCATCTCGATGAACGCGAACGGCCCGCTGCACCTCAACATCAAGCTTTCCCGCGCCAAGCTGGAAGCTCTGGTCGAAGACCTGGTGGCCAAGACTATCGGCCCCTGTGACCAAGCCTTGAAGGATGCGGGTCTGAAGAAGTCCGACATCGACGAGGTGATCCGGGTCGGCGGCATGACCCGCATGCCTGCCGTTGTCGAGACGGTGAAGGCGTTCTTCGGCCGCGAGCCGCACACCGGCGTGAACCCCGACGAGGTCGTGGCTTTGGGTGCGGCGGTGCAAGCCGGCGTTCTGCAGGGCGACGTCAAGGACGTGCTCCTGCTGGATGTGACGCCTCTGACCTTGGGCATCGAAACCTTAGGCGGCGTGTTTACCCCGCTGATCGAGCGCAACACCACCATCCCGACCAAGCGCTCGCAGACTTTCTCGACGGCAGACGATAACCAATCTGCTGTGACCATCCGAGTGTTCCAGGGCGAGCGTCCGATGGCGCACGACAACAAGATGCTGGGGCAGTTTGACCTGGTGGGATTACCGCCAGCGCCGCGTGGTGTGCCGCAGGTCGAAGTGACGTTCGACATCGACGCCAACGGCATCGTCAACGTCTCGGCCCGAGATAAGGCCACGTCCAAGGAACAGTCGATCCGTATCCAGGCCAATGGCGGCCTCTCAGATGCGGACATTGAGGCCATGGTCAAGGAGGCCGAGTCTAACAAGGCGGACGACGAGAAGCGCAAGGCTGGCGTTGAGGCCAAGAACCAGGCCGACGCGGTTATTCACTCCACGGAAAAGGCCCTTGCCGAACACGGCGACAAGGTCACTGAGGAGGAAAAGGGTGCGATCTCCAAAGCGCTGGAAGACCTTAAGGGTAGCCTTGAGTCCAGTGACCCAGAGGCGATCTCGGCCAAGACCCAAACGCTGATCCAGGCTTCGATGAAGCTTGGCGAGGCCATGTACAAGGCCCAGCAATCGAGCGAAGGCCCGGCTTCGGACGAAGACGCAGCGCACGCTGCGGGACACGGCCATGGCGAAGACGTCGTTGATGCTGAATTCGAGGAAGTCGACGGCGACGATCACAAGAAGTCGGCGTAACGAAGCTCCCGGTGGCGACTCAGAGCGCTAGCCGCGACGAGATCGCCACCGTGGAGACGTTTACGGCTCCTGTGCGAAAGATATCCCCCGCGCCTTTGGCCTTAAGGTCTTGTCGCCGGGCGGGGGTTATCCCACTCTGGCGAGAGCCACTCACCACTCATACCTGCATGTTGGGCGCCTGACGGTTTGATGCGCGACTATTACGAAATCCTCGGTGTCGAGCGCACCTGCGAAGCGGGCGCATTGAAGGCGTCGTTCCGTAAGCTCGCTATGGAGCATCACCCCGACCGTAATGATGGTTGTAGTGAGGCCGAGAGCCGATTCAAGGAAATCAACGAGGCCTATTCGGTCTTGTCCGACCCGCAAAAACGCGCCGCCTACGACCGGTTTGGCCACGCCGGCGTCAACGGCTCCGCTGGACAGGGCGGGCCCCAGTTCAACGACGTAGGCGACATCTTCAACGACGTGTTTGGTGACGTCTTTGGCGACATGTTTGGGGGCCGCCGAGGCGGACAGCAACGCTCCGGGCCTGCGCGCGGCCAGGATCTGCGCTATGATCTAGAGATCACACTTGAGCAGGCATACGCCGGCTCCGAAGTTGAGATAACGGTGCCGGCGGCGTTGACGTGCGAGACCTGCACGGGCTCTGGCGCAAAACCCGGAACCAGCCCCTCCGCCTGCAACGCGTGTGGCGGCGCAGGTCGGGTGCGGGCGACCCAGGGCTTCTTCTCGATCGAACGGGCCTGCCCCCGCTGTGGCGGCTCAGGACGATTGGTCCTGGATCCTTGCAGTGATTGTCATGGCATGGGCCAAGTGAGACGCGAGCGGACGCTGTCGGTGCGGATCCCGGCGGGCGTCGACGACGGTGCCCGAATCCGCCTGTCTGGCGAGGGTGATGGCGGTGCCCGTGGTGGCCCGCGCGGTGACCTTTACATCTTCTTGTCTGTGAGCCCTCACGAACTCTTCGAGCGCGACGGTCTAGACCTGCTCTGCACTGTTCCGGTGCCAATGGCCGTGGCCGCTCTGGGGGGTGAAATCGAAGCGCCCTGCTTGATGGGTGGCGAAAACTGCGACGGAAACTGCAAACTCCCTGTCAAAGTGCCCGAAGGTGCCCAGACAGGCCGCACGGTACGCTTAAAGGGCCGCGGCATGCCTTCCCTTCGGTCCCGCGACCGTGGCGACCTGATCGTCGAATTGTTCGTTGAAACGCCGGCTAAGCTGACCGCGCGCCAAAAAGAGCTGTTGCGCGAATTCGCAGGCCTATCCACCGAAGCGCAGCATCCGAAGAATGCCAACTTCGCCGGTAAAGCAAAGACCTTCTGGGATAGTGTGAAGGGCTAGTGCTTCGAACGTTTGCGGGGGGCAGGGGTTTCCGCTAGAGGAAGCATCCTCTGCAAGCGCACCCGTAGCTCAGCTGGATAGAGCGTTGCCCTCCGAAGGCAGGGGTAAGTCAAGTCTGCTGGGCGGCGAATTTGAAAAACGAAGCAAAATCAATAACTTGATTGCGCTTCAAAATGTGAGTTTCTCTGGTCCGCGGCTGCGGAAGCACTGCGGAAGCAAACTGAAAGGAGGCTGTAGAGAGGCGGCGGCGGCACAAAGGTAGGGTGAAAGCCGGGTCCTTATGGCAGCCGAATCGACGTTATGAGTTTCGTGTTTGAGGTTGACCCCGTTCAGGCTCAGGCACTATCGAGTACCAAGATGCACCCGTAGCTCAGCTGGATAGAGCGCCACCCTCCGAAGGTGGAGGCCACACGTTCGAATCGTGTCGGGTGCGCCAACCTCATAAAGGTTGGTGTGTGAACGCAGTTCACCCCCATCCCATAGCCCGCAAGATGCAGTTCTCGAACCTCGGAACCCCGATGCGTGCGACGAATTTCACCGCAATGGTTGTATAGTGTCGCTTGACGCTATTCGCAACCTTGGCTAGCTTCAGCCATGCAGATCAGAAACGTAGTCCATGCCGGGCTGCGCAAGTTCATCTCCGACGATGATGTAGCCGGTCTCGCCCCCACCGTCGCAACGAGAGTGCGTCGGATCGTGTCCTTTCTTCAGGACATGGACGGGCGAGATGAGGTCCGGACGGTTCCAGGTTGGAACACGCTCTCGCTGGCAGAGGGCACCTTGGAGAGGCTAAGCCTTCCGGTCACGGAGCGCCATCGTCTCACATTTCGGATCGATGAAGGGCAAGCCGAGATTATCGATCTCGATTGGGTAGATGGCCGGTAGGAGGCGGCGACGATGGCGATGGGCGGTATGAGGCTTAGAAAGCCTGCGCATCCAGGCGGTTTCGTGAAGAGCGAAGTCATCGAGCCGTTGGGGCTTTCCGTCACCAACGCGGCTCAGGCGCTAGGGGTTACACGAGCGGCGCTGTCAGCGGTTCTCAATGAGCGAGCGCATCTGTCACCGGAAATGGCGCTCCGTCTGGAAAAGGCATTCGGCGTGTCGATGGATACCCTGATGCGTATGCAGAATAGTTACGACATCGCTCGGACGCGTGAGCGGGAAGCGCAAATTAAGGTCGCTCCCTTTCAGGGCGCAGCGCCCGACGCGTGTCCGACCGCCGTTCTGACGGAATAGAAGAACAATACATTGGGCGCGCGGGCGGCGCGGAAGGGGTTTTGATGAAGATTTCGACGGCACTGGAGAAAATCGACGAGCACCAATTGTTTGTCCCGGCCTTTCAGCGTGAGTACGTCTGGAAGCGGGATGACGCGAAGCAGCTGGTCGACTCCCTCATCAAGCAATACCCCACCGGCACGATGCTGACCTGGGAGACGGCGAACCCGCCGGAACTCAAAGGTCCGCATAAATACAATGAAAAGCAGGGAGCCGTGCGCATCCTGCTGGATGGCCAGCAGCGCATCACGACGCTCTACATGCTCGTGCGTGGCGAGATCCCGCCCTACTACACCGCCTCCGAAATCCTGAATGATACGCGCGGGCTCTACGTGAACGTGGAGACCCTGGAACTCGCCTATTACACAAAAACCAAGATGGAAAATGACGCGCGATGGCAAAACATCACGGACATTTTCCAGCGGAAAATTCGCGCCAAAGATATTGTGCGCGAACTGGAAAAGAAAGGTGAGACGGTCAGTCGCGAGCGCGACGATGTGATGGATGACAACACGCGGGCGATCGAGAACATCCTCGACCGGGAGTTTCCGGAACAAACCATTCCTGTTCGGGCCAGCGTGCGTGAAGCCATCGATATTTTCTATAAGGTGAACGCCAGCGGCGTGTCGCTCACCGACGCCGAACTCGCGCTTGCTCAGATTTCGGGGTACTGGCCGGAAGCTCGTGACACCTTCAAGAAAAAGCTGAGCGAGCTGGCCGAGAAGGGCTTTGTCTTCAAGCTGGACTTCATCGTTTATGTCCTGCTGGGTTGCCTCTACCACCTCGGCTCAGAGATGAAAAAACTCCACGACGCCGACAACGACGAAAAGCTGCGCGCAGCGTGGAAGCTGTTGGACGGTCAGGTCCTGGACTACGTCGCAAGCCTGATGCGGTCGCATGCCTTCGTCGACCACACGGATGAGATCAACTCGGTTTACGCGCTGATCCCAATCACCGTCTATTGCTTCGAAAAAGGCGGCGCGCACCTGAATGATGCCGAGATCCGCAAGCTGGTGAAGTGGTTCTACTACTCCCAGATTAGGACCCGATACGTCAGCCAGCTTCCTCAAAAGTTAGACCGTGACCTGCGCACGATCAAGGAATCGAAAAACCCGTTCGATGAGCTGTTGGCGGTCATTGAGGAGGAGCGGCGCCTGGAGATCACACCCGACGAATTCGTCGGCCGATCGATTTCCCACCCGCTGTTTGGCCTCCTGCGCTGGTATTTGAAGAGCCGTAATGCCGTCTGCTTCACGACCGGCGTCGCACTGCGCCAGGCCATGGGCAAAAAGTATGCGCTCGAGAACGACCACATCTTCCCTTATTCAAAGCTGAAGGCGCAGGGATATGGGCAGGAAAACCGCCTGAAATATTCCCTCGCGCAGGAACTGACCAACCGGGCAATTCTGACCCAGATTGCCAACCGCACCAAAAGCGCAGCGGACGCCAAGGTGTATTTGGCCGACGTGAAGGACCGATTTCCGAATAGCCTCGCGCTGCAATGCGTTCCTGAAGACCCAACGCTTTGGAAAATCGAGAATTACGAAGCCTTTCTACAAACCCGGCGCACCACTTTGGCATCGCATCTCAATGCGTTCCTGACTGGCATCACTGACACAAAGCCGCCGGAAGCCGCCATCACGCTGGAAGAGCTGATCGCCGAGGGCGAGGACGACGAGCTGGAGTTCAAATCGTCCCTGCGCTGGGACTTCAAGGAACTGGCGGCCAACAAGAAACTGGAGGAGGTGGTCGTCAAGACGGTCGCGGCCTTCGCCAACAGCCAAGGTGGAACGCTGCTCATCGGCGTCAGTGACAGTGGCGAAATCCTTGGTCTCGAAGGGGACTACCTGTCGCTCGGCGGCGCCAACCGGGACAAATTCGAGCTGCACCTGCGCAACCTGCTGAGCAGCGCGTTCGGGGCTGCCTTTGTCAGTAGCAAGCTCAAGGTTCTGTTCCCTGCCATCGGCGAGATCGAGATTTGCCAGGTCGATGTTCAGACGTCGGCGAAACCGCTCGTAATCACCGTGAAGGACAAGAACGGCGTCGGCCAAGAAAAATTCTATGTCCGCAGCGGCAACTCTTCGCAGGAGTTATCTCTCGCCGAAATGCCGCCCTACCTCGCAGAGAGGTTCCAGAAATGATGATCGGCAATCTGGGCGTACTGACCGATATGGGTAAGCGCGCGTGCCAAGGGACACGGGTATGAACGCGGTCGAAATCGAAGAAGCCATTTCGGCGCTGGCGGCGCGGCCTTTCGCGGCTGATGAGTTCCCCTATGCGTTCCTTGAAGCCTTCGGGAACAAGGAAACCACGCTCAAGCGCCTGCGCAAAGGCGAGTCCAACAAGTCCGATCTGGGCGGCGTGCTCCAGACGAACAATATCCACATAGCCGTTTGCAAGCCCGGTGAAGTTACGCGGACGCTCGCCGCGTTGAAGGCCAGCCCGGCCACGGCGCGGGCGAAGGCGCGCTTCGTACTGGCGACGGATGGTGACCTTTTTGAGGCCGAAGATCTCACGCTCGGCGAAACAATCGCATGTGCATATCCGGATTTTGATGAGGAATTTGACTTCTTTTTCGCGCTGGCTGGTATCAAGACGAGTAGGCCAGCAAAAGACCATCCTCTTGACGTTAAGGCTACACGCCGCCTCAACAAGCTCTATGTCGAGCTGCTGAAGAACAACCGCGAATGGGGCACCGCGCAGCGCCGGCACGACATGAATCACTTCATGGCGCGGCTGATCTTCTGCTTCTTCGCGGAGGATACAGAGATTTTCAAAGGTAGCGGCGCGTTCACCTCTGCAATCGAAACCATGAGTGCAAAGGATTCATCCAACACCCATGAGGTGATTAGCACGCTGTTCCGCGCCATGAATACGAAGCCGTTGGAACGGGCTGCCGCTGGCATCCCGCGCTGGGCCGCCGATCCTTTCGACTATGTAAACGGCGGGTTGTTCTCGGGCAGTACAGAAGTTCCTCGATTCAGCCGCACCGCCCGATCCTACCTCCTTCACGCCGGTGGCCTGGATTGGAAGAAGATAAACCCCGACATTTTCGGCTCGATGATCCAGGCTGTGGCCGGCGACGATGAGCGAGGTGCGCTCGGCATGCATTACACCAGTGTGCCGAACATCCTGAAGGTCCTGAACCCGCTATTCCTCGACGATCTGCGTGAGACGTTGGAAGAGGCTGGCGATAATGCGCGCATGTTGCTCAACCTGCGCAAGCGGATGTCGAAAATCCGTGTGTTCGATCCGGCTTGCGGCTCAGGCAATTTCCTCGTTATTGCCTACAAGGAAATGCGGGCGATCGAGCGCGAGATCAATCGCCGCCGCGACGAAGCTGACCGGCGCACGGAAATTCCGCTCACGAACTTTCGCGGGATCGAACTGCATGACTTCCCTGCCGAGATTGCGCGCCTAGCGCTCATCATCGCCGAGTATCAATGCGACGTGCTTTATCGGGGTCAGAAGGAAGCGCTTCGGGATTTCCTGCCGCTCGACGCGCTGAATTGGATCACCTGTGAGAATGCCTTGCGGCTCGATTGGCTGAGCGTCTGCCCGCCGACCGGAACAGGCGTAAAATTGCACGGTGACGACTTGTTCAATACACCTCTCGATCAGGCCCAAATCGACTTCGAGAACGAGGGAGGGGAAACCTACGTTTGTGGCAACCCACCTTATGTAGGTAGTTCGAAGCAATCAAAGGGGCAGAAGTCGGATATTCAGAGGCTTTTTGAGCCATGTGACATTAAATACAAAAATCTGGATTACATCTCTGGATGGTTTTGGCTCGCGGCAAAATATTGCCGAATGGTTGCTGGCGCTGCGGCATTCGTTACCACAAATTCGATTTGCCAAGGAGAGCAAGTGTATCTTCTTTGGCCAAAGCTTCTGTCGGGTGGCCTGGAAATTTTCTTCGCTCAGTCAGCATTCAAATGGACCAATCTTGCTAAAAATAACGCGGGCGTGACCTGCGTGGTCGTTGGTATACGAGCTAAGAGTGGAGGCAAAAAATTCATATTTTCAGAGAGTGCGAAACGTGAAGTTTCACGGATAAATCCATATTTGCTTGATTTTTCAGATGTCTTTATTCCTCGCCATAGTGACTCTATTTCGCATTTCCCCAAAATGCTTAAAGGCAATCAACCAACAGATGGTGGCCACCTAATACTGTCACCCGCCGAGAGGCGGTTGTTATTGCGCGAGAACCCGGCAGCTAGTGGATTTGTTCGAAATCTGTACGGATCTAAAGAGCTGATCGACGGCATTGATCGTTATTGTATTTGGATTGAAAACTCTGAAGAAGCGCAAGCTCGCGATATTAAGTATATAGCAAGACGTCTTGAAGGTGTTTCTGAAGCGCGCCGCCAAAGTCCTGCCGAATCAACGCGTAGGCGCGCCAATGATCCTCATCGATTCATTCAAATTCAAGACTACGGCAAAAGAGCTATCGTAGTTCCAGAGGTGTCTTCGGAAAAAAGAGAATACATTCCGTGTGGAATTATATCGGAAGATAGCATTGCAACAAACAAATTGTTTGCAATATACGATGGAGAGCTATTCATATTTGCGATTTGCTCTTCGAGAATGCATAGAGTGTGGGCTGAAGTGGTCTGTGGGAAACTTGAAGAGCGCATAAGTTATTCAAACGTACTAGGTTATAATACATTTGGAGTTCCGCCACTTACAGAAAAGAATAAGGCGGACCTCAAGCGATGTGCTGAGGGAATCCTTCTCGCGCGCGAGGCTCATTTCCCACTGACGATTTCGGATCTCTACGAAGTGAAGGACGGCATTTCTAAAATGCCCGATGACCTTCGCGCCGCCCATGATCGCAACGATGAGGTGCTCGAACGCATCTACATCGGTCGCCGGTTCAAGAACGACACTGAACGGCTCGAAAAGCTGTTCGAGCTTTACACGAAAATGTCCGGCAGCCAGGGGACAAAGAAAAAGGCGGAGGCGCGCGCGTGACAAACCCGATCAAATCAGTTCCCTCCGTTTCGGTTTCCTATGCCAGCAACGGCAGCTCGACCAAAGCCAACGAGTTCGGCATGCGGCCCATGCAGGAGCGCGCCTTCGAAAAGCGCGGCGAGCAATATCTGCTGATCAAGTCCCCGCCGGCCTCGGGCAAGAGCCGCGCGCTGATGTTCATCGCGCTCGACAAGCTGGCCAATCAGGGCGTCAGGCAGGCCATCATTGTCGTGCCGGAAAAGTCCATCGGCGCCAGCTTCCATGACGAGCCGCTGAGCAAGCATGGCTTTTGGGCTGACTGGCACGTCGAGCCGAAATGGAATCTGTGCGACGCGCCTGGTAACGACAACGGCGGCAAGGTCAATTCGCTCGGCGCTTTCCTGGAAAGCAGCGACAAGGTGCTGGTCTGCACCCATGCGACGTTCCGCTTCGCTATCGACAAATTCGGAGTCGCGGCTTTCGACGACCGGCTGATCGCTGTGGATGAGTTCCACCACGTCTCGGCCAATCCCGACAACAAGCTCGGCATCCATCTGGGCGATTTTATTACGCGCGACCGCGTACATATCGTCGCGATGACCGGGTCCTATTTTCGCGGTGACGCCGAGGCAGTGCTGGCTCCGCAGGACGAAGGCAAGTTCGAGAGCGTCACCTACACCTACTATGAGCAGCTCAACGGCTATCAATATCTGAAGCAGCTAGACATCGGATATTTCTTCTATTCGGACTCCTACGCCGACGACATTTTGAAGGTACTGAACCCGGCCGAGAAGACGATCATCCACATCCCCAACGTCAATTCGCGCGAGAGCACGAAGGACAAGATCAAGGAGGTGGAGCACATCATCGAGACGCTGGGCGCCTGGCAAGGGACCGATCCCGCCACAGGCTTCCAACTGGTCAAGGCTGCCGACGGGCGGATTCTGCGCATCGCCGATCTGGTCGATGACGACCCCGCCAAGCGGGACCGTGTGTCCGCCGCGCTGAAAGATTCGGCGCAAAAGAACAATCGTGATTACGTCGACATAATCATCGCGCTCGGCATGGCGAAGGAAGGCTTTGACTGGATCTGGTGCGAGCACGCGCTGACGGTGGGCTATCGTTCCAGCCTTACCGAGATCGTGCAGATCATCGGCCGCGCCACCCGCGATGCGCCCGGCAAGACCCGCGCTCGCTTCTCGAACCTGATCGCCGAACCGGCCGCCGCCGATGACATAGTGACCGAGGCGGTCAACGACACGTTGAAGGCCATCGCCGCCAGCCTGCTGATGGAGCAGGTGCTGGCGCCGCGCTTCGAGTTCAAGCCGAAGAACCCGCAGAACCAGCCGACACCGGGTTTCGACTATGGCGAGGGCGGCTATGATCCCAACAAGTGCAACGTCGGGTTCAACGAGGAATCAGGCAAGTTCCAGATCGAGATCAAGGGTCTGGCAACGCCCAAGAGCGAGGAAGCGACGCGCATCTGCCAGGAGGATCTGAACGAGGTGATCGCTGCCTTCGTGCAGGACAAGACGACGATCGAGCGGGGCCTCTTTGATGGAGAGCACGCTGGAGGAGAAACCCTGGCGGAAGAACTCACCCAGGTGCGCATGGGCAAGATAATTAAGGACAAGTTCCCGCAGCTTGACGCCGAGGACCAGGAAGCCGTTCGACAGCATGCCGTAGCGGCGCTGAATCTGACCCAGAAGGCGAAAGAAGTCGCGGCGGGCAGTTCGGTTGGCGAAGAGAGCGCCAATACGGCCTTTGTCGACGGCGTCCGTAAGTACGCTATGGATGTGCGGGAGTTGGACATTGACCTGATCGACCGGATCAATCCGTTCGGAGAAGCCTACGCCATTCTCGCCAAGACGATGAGCGAGGAAAGCCTGAAGCAGGTTGCCGCAGCGATTGCCGCCAAGCGCACCAGCCTGACGCCGGATGAGGCCAAGGTGATCGCCAAGCGCGCCGTCGAGTTCAAGCGGGAGCGCGGACGTCTGCCATCGATCAATTCGGCTGACGCATGGGAAAAGCACCTGGCTGAGGGCGCCGCCGCATTCGTCCGCTTCAAGGATGAGGGCCGCTATGAGTGACTTCGACCTTGACGAACTGCGCGACGAACTGGCGGATTTCGCCCAGCCGGAAAAGAAGGGCGGCCGCTCGCCCCGCGAGGAACGCATCCTCGCGGGCTTCGAAGAAATTCAGCGGTTCGTCGAAAAGAACGGCCATGCACCCCGACATGGCGAGGACGGCGACATATTCGAGCGGCTCTACGCCGTGCGGCTCGACCGCCTGCGCGCGCTGGACGATTGCCGGTCCCTGCTCACGCCGTTTGATCATCAGGGATTGCTGACGGGCGCACCTGCCGCGTCCGTCGCGCCTGCGGACTCGATGGACGAGGATGAACTGCTCGCCGAACTGGAAGGTGCGGCGGGTTCATCTGACATCACCCAACTGCGCCACGTGCGCACCAGCGCCGAAAAGCGCGAAGCCGAGGAAATCGCGAGCCGGGAAAAATGCTTTGATTTCGAGACGTTCAAGCCCCTGTTCCAACAGGTGCAAAGCGACCTTGAAAGCGGGCTTCGCACGACCAGGCGCTTTGTAAAAGATGCGGGCTTCCTCAAAGCCGATATTCAAATCGGCCAGTTTTTTATCCTTGGCGGCCAGACTGCCTATGTCGCCGAGGTCGGCGATCCGATAAAGGCGCCGAACGGGGAAACCGACGCGCGGCTCCGGGTGATCTATTCCAATGGCACCGAGAGCGATCTGCTGCTGCGGTCGCTCCAGCGTGCCCTTTACAAGGATGAGGCTGGTCGGCGGATTACAGAGCCCAGCGCCGGGCCGCTTTTCGACGACCAGACCGGTGACGGCGATCAGGCCAGCGGCACGATCTACGTGTTGCGTAGCAAATCTGACCATCCGTTGGTGGTCGCTAACCGGGAAATTCTCCACAAGATCGGCGTGACAGGCGGCAGTGTGGACCGCCGCATCGCCAATGCGCGCCTCGACCCCACATATCTCATGGCCGATGTCGAGATCGTCGCCACCTATGAACTCTTCAACGTCAATCGGGCGAAGCTCGAATCCTTGATCCACAAGGTCTTTGGCGCCGCGCGTCTCGATGTTGAAATCAAGGATCGCTTCGGCCAACCGATTGTACCCAAGGAATGGTTTCTAGCTCCACTTTTCGCCGTCGATGAGGCGGTCAGCCGAATCAAGGACGGGACGATAACCGGATACGTCTACGACCCGAAGACAGCGAAACTGGCGCTCGCCTCGGCGCTTGATCGGTGAGGCTGTCAGTTTGCCGGTTCAAGTCCGCCACATCCAATATGTGATTGCTGCGGCAGACCATGGCAGCTTTCGGCGCGCTGCCGCAGTTTTGGGCGTTCAAGAATCGGCGATCAGCCGCCGCATCCGCGAGCTGGAGGACCGGCTCGGGACGGCGTTCTTCATCCGCTCTCCAAGCGGCGTCATGCTCACGCATGCCGGGAAACAGTTCGTCCAACGCGGGCGCAAGGCGTTGTCGGAAATCAACCTCGCAAAGGCCGAGGCGACGGCGATCGGACGTGGTGAAGATGGTCACGTCCGTATTGGAATATTCTCGTCACTGGCGTCGGGATTTCTATCCGACCTGATCGAATCGTTTGGCGCCCGCCACGCCGCCGTCAAACTCACGTTCATCGACGGCAATCCCGCAGATCATGTGGCCGCCATCCGGAAGCACCAACTCGATGTCGCATTCATAACCGGGGCGGCGGATTGGCCTGGCTGCGATGGCCTACAACTCTGGACAGAACGCATCTACGTCGTACTGCCGACAGGGCATAGACTCGGCGGCGACGGGGAAGTCGATTTCGCTGAACTTGCCGGTGAACCCTTCATCGTCAGCGAGAGCGCGCCCGGCGAGGAAATTCACGACTACCTTGTGAAGCGGCTGGCCGATCTTGGCCGCCACCCCGAAATACACCATCACGCCGTCGGTCGGGACAACCTCATGCGCCTCGTGGCGCTCGGCCGCGGTTTGACGGTCACGAGCGAAGCGACAACGGCCGCGCAATTTCCGGGCGTCATGTTCCGACCCATCGCCGGCGAGCTCCTGCCTTTTTGCGCAGTTTGGTCACCGCATAACGATAATCCGGCGTTGCATAGACTTCTTGAGATGGCGAGGTCCATGGCTGGTATCGGGCAATCGCAGGAGATCAGCGAGTTTCGCCGTGAACTGGCCGACCCTGCTTTGCTTTCGCAAAACCCCGATCCGTCGCAATGAATCGCGCCAGCATGGGAACGATCAGTCGAACCGGATCGGTCTGCGGTTGGCCGGACTCGCGGCTCAGGATGTCCGCGTAAGCGATGAGATCGCGATGCAGGCTGGCGGGCAGTTCGACAGCGACCTTAACCGGCTTGTCATCGGCAATGGGAGATAGTTTCAGCTTCGCCATTTCAGCCTCCATAAGGTTCGAGCACGAGATCGCGCGTAACGATGACGCGAACCGGAAATCCGGGCCGGACCGTCAATGTCGGCGCGATATTGAGCTGACGGCTGACGATTTGCTGGCCGGTCTGGCTAATGCTGTTGGACGCGCCTGAGCGCAGCGCCTGAACGAGGCTGTTTTCGTTCTGGCTTGTCCCGGCCTCGGCGCCGACGCTCAGAATGGTCGACAGCGCGGCAGCTTTGAGGAGTTCGCCCCAATGGTAATCAACGCCATCCTCAAGGCCCGCGTAACCCTCGGCGTCCGCGCCTGGCTGGCGCTCCAGAACGATTGAGCGGCCGTTGGGAAACAGGAGCCTGTTCCAGACCAACAGCACGCGGCGCTGCCCAAAGCCGACGCCGTTGTCATATTGTCCGATCACGCGAGTGCCCTGCGGCACCAGAAGGATATGACCCGTGGGGCTGTCGTAGACATTCTCGGTGACCTGCGCAGTGATCTGGCCTGGAAGGTCGGATCGGATGCCGGTGATCAACGCGGCGGGGATGACGGCGCCCGCCTGGAGCACGTTGGCCGAGGCAGGCGCCGCCACGCGATCGGTCGAGACCGTGCGCTTGTCTGGGGTCTGATTGAGGAAGGCGAGCTGGCGGTCTTGCGCGGATGGCGTGGCAGGCTGGGGCGCGAGGCCCAGGCTCGCGAGGTCCGGCTGCGGTAGCACTGGCGTCGTGGCTGGAGCGGGCGCGTTGTTGGCGGGCCTTGTCTCGGTAGATGCGAACAGGTGCGCTGTCCTGGCCGACTCCAACTCCTGATGACGGCGCTGCTCTTCCTGATTGATCCCCGGATTGGGCGCGCCGATGTTTGGGGTCGGGACCGGTTGGCCAGCGTTTTGTGCGTTGAGGATCGGGCGACCGAGATCGCCCGGCAGCGGCGGCCCCAGCTTCGGCACACCCGAATAGTCCTTTGGCAGACCCGCGAGCCCGTCTGGCGTCGTGCGATTGTCGGTGGAATACAGCTCTTCGTGGGTCTTGCCGCCGTGACCGGCCTGGAGCGCATAGATGAGCGCGGCGCCGATGCCGGCGCTGGCGACGAGAGCCAACCCTGCCAGCACTTTTCGCGAAATTCGCGTCACGCGGGGAGGTTCGGCACGCAGTCGCATTGGAGCAGTGGGTTCGCCAGTCAACGGCATTGCGCCGTCTTCTGGCTCGGGCGTATTTTCCTTCGCCGGTCCGCTGTCGATCATGACGCCGGCCTTCCGTCGGTGCGGGAGATCCGCACGCGCTTCTGGTTCTTGTCGGAACCGAAGCGCAGCTCGGCGGCGGCGAACAGCCGGTCGACGATCATGTAATTGCCGCGCACCCGGTAGTTCACGAGTTCGGACGTATCGCCTTCCGGACCGACGACGAAGATCGGCGGCATTTCACCTTGGGCGATGCCGCGCGGAAACTCGATGAAGACCTGTTTGCCGTCATCGAAAGCGCGGAGCGGCCGCCACGGTGCGCGGTCACCCGTCACGTCGTAGCGAAAATTGACGCGCGCCAGATCCACGCCGGTGGCGACGGGCTGCGCCGCTTGCGCCTCGGCATTCTGCCGGCGGAGCGCAATGAGCTGATCCTGCGGATACTGCCAAGATACCGAGGCCATGTAAGTCTTCTCGGTCGAACGCAGCTCAAGGTGATAGGTCCGCGCATTGGTATTGATGACGAGGTTGGTCATCAATTCAGGCCGCGTCGGCTTGACGAGGATGTGGACCTGCTGGGTCGCGCCCGCGCCGCTCTGGGTGTCGCCTATGATCCAGCGCACGGTGTCGCCGGCCGCTACGGGACCGGAGCCAACGAGTGTCTCTCCGGGCTGCAAGGCAATGTCGGTGATCTGACCGGGGGCGGCATACACCTGGTAGAGCGCGCCTTCGACGAACGGATAAATCTGGATGGCGTTGATGAAGCCATTCCTGACTGGCTGCATGCGCGCAGCCGCATTGGCCTGATTTACCCGCACGGTGGGATCGGCGGGTTCTGGCGTGGGTTTGCCGTCCTGACCGACTGGCTTCAATTGTCCAGGCAGCGGCAGCACCTTCGGCAGCTCAACCACTTTGACTGGCGCGGGCGGATCGGCAGCAAGGACGGCGGGAGCGGCTTCATCATAAGTGATCTCCGGCGGCTTCATCGCCGTGGCGCAGCCGGTGAGCGCGGTGGCGCAGAGCAGTAAAACCGTGATTGAGGCGGTGCGGAAAGCCGCACTTTCCAGATTTACGCGGGCGGCTCCGCGAACGACGGACGTCATTGTCCAAGCTCCTTCGACCAGTTGATGGCATTGATGTAGATTCCGAGCGGGTTCTTCCTGAGCGCGTCGGCGGTCCGCGGTGTCTGGACGACGACGGTCACGATGGCGCTCCATCGCTCGGTGCTGGCGAGACTGCCGTCCTGATAGCGGCGCTCGATCCAAGCGATCCGGAAGGAGGTCGGGGAAGCGCGAATGACGGACGACACGTCCACGGCGACCTGTTGTTTGCCGACATTTGCGAACGGATCATTGGTGCGGGCGTAATCGTTCAGCGCGAGCGCGCCGGCCTGCGTCGTAAAATCGTAGGCGCGCAGCCAGTTCTGACGGACAATAATCGGGTCGGACGGAATGCTTCTGACCTGTTCGATGAATTTGGCGAGGTAGAAGGCGACCTGCGGATCGCTTGGCTCGTAGTCGGAGGTGGCCGGCGCGATCGCCTGAGCCGCGCCCAGCTTGTCGACCTGCACCACCCACGGCACGATTGAACCGGAAGCGGATTGCCAAACGAGCGCGGTGGCCAGCCCCGCCGAAAGGATGAGCGAGCCAAAGGCCATGAGGCGCCAATTGCGGGCCTGGACCCGAGCGGAGCCGATGCGGTCATCCCAGACCTGAGCGGCCCGTTGATAAGGCGTTTCGGGTAGCGGCGCCTGGCCGTAATGGGTGGATGGTCGCTTGAACATCAGCTGTCACTTTCGGAGAGGTTGACGGAAGAGCCGCCGCCATGGCTGTCGCCGGATCGCACCGCGTGACCGGCTGTCTGGACGCCGTGAGACATGGCCTGAGAGCGCTTCATGCGCGCGGCCCAGGCGGGTGTTTGATCAGAGGAGCCGCCCGTCGGCGCGGCGCCTGCGCCCTCGGCCTCGGCTGCATCGCCACCGATCGAACCTCCGGTCATTTCGAAGGCGGCGCGCGCGCCTGACTGGTAGCTCGATTTGAGGCTGTCAGCGGCGCGCGACGCGGCGCGTTTCAGCGGAGAGGCGGCAGCTTGCGCGCCGGTGCTTGCGACATTGCCGAGGCCGGAAGCGACTCCGGCGGCTCCAGATTGGCCGGCCGCTCCGAGGCTGTACGCGGTGGAGGCTCCACCCGCGAGCGCGGCCCCGCCGCGTGCTGCTGCCGCCGCTCCTCCGGCAAGCGCGCCGACGCCGCCGGCTGCGGCGCCGATCGCGGCTCCTCCTGCGAGCGCCATGCCGCCAGCGGCAAGGCCGGTCGCTGCGGCGGCGCCAGCGCCAAGTTGTGGGCCTCCAGAGACGAGGCCATTGGCGATGCCAGGACCGAAGATGCCGAGGCCGAGCAGCGACAGAGCTGCGAGAACGATCGCCATTGCTTGGTCGATCGTCGGCGTGGCGCCGCCGAAACCGGCCGTGAACTGAGAGAATAGCGTCGAGCCGATGCCAATGATGATCGCGAGCACCAGCACCTTGATACCGGATGAGATCACATTGCCGAGCACGCGTTCGGCCATGAACGCGCTTTTTCCGAATAGCCCGAAGGGGATCAGCACGAACCCGGCCAGCGTGGTCAGCTTGAATTCGATGAGCGTGACGAAGAGCTGGACGGCAAGAATGAAGAAGGCGAGCAGCACGAGCGCCCAAGCGAAGAACATGCAAGAGATCTGGATGAAGTTCTCGAAGAACGACCAGTAGCCCATCAGGTTCGAGATCGAAGCCAGGAGCGGACGGCCCGCGTCGAGGCCCGTCTGCGCAACTTGCCCCGGTTGCAGCAATTGGGCGGTCGTGAAGCCGGTGCCCGATGCTTTCAGCCCTAGCCCCGCGAAACTCTCGAAGACGATGCGGGCCAGATTGTTCCAGTTGCCGATGAGGTAGGCGAACGCGCCGACGAACAGCGTTTTTTTGACAAGGCGCGCCATGATGTCTTCATCGGCGCCCCAGCTCCAAAAGAGCGCGGCGAGCGTGACGTCGATGACGATCAGCGTCGTTGCGATAAAGCTGACTTCGCCGCCTAGGAGGCCAAAGCCGCCGTCGATGTAGCGGGTGAAGACCGCGAGGAATTGGTCGATGACCCCTGTGCCGCCCATGATCAGCGCGCCTCGCCGGTGGCCGCCGCTTGTGGGGCGCTGGATTGTGCCGTTGTCGTGTCATCACCGAGGAAGCGCCGACGATTGGCGGCCCATGCCTCAAGGCAGGACGGATCGCGCGGTCCGGCTTCGCCGAGGCCGCTGCAACGGCCGAGTTCCGCAGCCAGCGGGTCCGGGCCGGTTTGAACCTTCGCGGTGCCCGCGAAGACCTCGGGCGCTTCCTCCTTTCGGTTCATCTCGATTGCTGACGTGACGATGGCGAGCGTGACGAAGGCGATGGCGCCGATGCGTGCGAGGGTCTTACCGTCCATGACGCCGTCCTCAGTTTCCGCTGTAGAACATCTGGGCGCTGCCGGGCTGGTAGCCTGTGCCGGGCGTCAGGAAGCGCTGGCGTTGTGCCTGCCCTTGCGCGGCGGCTGCGGCTTGCTCCGCTGATTGCAACGCCTGTGACCTCCCATTCGCCGCGACGACGGCAGTGAGATCGGCCAATTGCTGCGCCTGAAGGGCAAGGAGCTGGTTTCCAGCTTGAGTTGCTTGAAGCGAGCCGGTTGCGGACTGACTCGATCCGACGAGCGCCGACATCTGCGTGCGGTTGGTGTCGAGATTACCGACGACGGTCGCCTGAACGTGCATCGCGTCCTGAAGACCGCCGACCGTATTCTGCCAGCGGGCCTGAGCATTGGCGACGAGTTGGGCATCGGACGCCAACATCGAAGCGGTCGAGTATTTCTGCTGGAACGCCTGATCGATTGACTGGACGTTGTAAGCGATGTTCTGCGCCTGGCTGAGAAGCTGCTGCGTTCGCTGGATTGACTGCTGGAGCTGCGCCAGCGACGAATACGGCAGGCTGGCCAGGTTGCGGGCCTGATTGATCAGACTCTGCGCCTGGTTCTGGAGCGAGGTGATCTGGTTGTTGATTTGCTGAAGCGCACGGGCTGCCGTCAGCACATTCTGGGCATAGTTCGAGGGATCGAAGACCACCCACTGCGCTTGAGCGGGTGTGGCGAGAATCGGGGCGACAGCCACCGGAGCGGTAAGCAGCACGAGCGCGAGGCGTGCCGCGCGAGAACGGCGCGGGATCATGAGGACATCTCCATGTTGGTGAGGTTAGGAATGAGATCGGCAGCCCAGCTGGCGCCTCGAAAGCGCAGCCAGGCGGCGAGGAATCCGACCTGACCGTGCTCGTCGATGATTTTGGCGATGGCGGTCTGGTCCGTCTTCGAAGAGGCGGCGCAAAGTGCGAGCGCAACTTCGGACAGTCCCAGCTCGAACAGGCGATTGCCGCGCCGGGACTGGCAGTAGTAGTCGCGCTTGGGCATGGCCCGCGCGATGATCTCGATCTGGCGGTCATTGAGACCGAAGCGGCGATAGATCGCTGTGATCTGCGGTTCGATCGCTCGCTCGTTCGGCAGCAAAAGCCGAGTCTGACAGCTTTCGATGATGGCCGGCGCGACGGCCGAGCCGTCGATGTCGGACAGGCTCTGGGTTGCGAAGATGACGCTGGCGTTTTTCTTGCGCAGCGTCTTCAGCCATTCGCGCAGTTGGCCCGAGAAGCCTTCATCGTCGAGCGCCAGCCAGCCCTCATCGATGATGATGAGCGTCGGCGATCCATCGAGGCGGTCTTCGATGCGGTGAAACAGATAAGCGAGTACCGCAGGGGCGGAGTCCGTGCCGATCAGGCCCTCGGTCTCGAAGGCCTGCACCGTGGCGGTCCCAAGATGTTCGGCCTCGGCGTCGAGCAGCCGTCCCCATGATCCCCCAACACAGTAAGGCCGCAGTGCCTGCTTCAGGTCGTTGGACTGCAAAAGGACGCAGAGGCCGGTGATCGTCCGCTCCTCGACCGGCGCCGAAGCGAGCGAGGTCAGCGCCGTCCAGATGTGCTCCTTCACCTCGGGGCTGATCTTCACACCTTCGCGCATTAGGATAGACGTGATCCAGTCAGCCGCCCACGCCCGCTCGGCGGCGTCGTCTGCGCGGGCAAGCGGTTGGAGGGAAACGCTTGTCGCGCTCCCTTCGGTCAGCCCGCCGCCGAGGTCATGCCAGTCACCGCCCATGGCAAGCGCCGCGGCGCGGATCGAGCCGCCGAAATCGAAGGCGAAGACCTGCGCGTTGGCATAGCGGCGAAATTGCAGGGCCATCAGGGCGAGAAGGACGGACTTGCCCGCACCTGTCGGACCGACGATCAGCGTATGGCCGACATCGCCGACGTGAAGGGAAAACCGGAACGGGGTGCTTCCCTCGGTCTTGCCAAAGAGCAAGGGGGGCGACCCGAAGTGCTCATCCCGTTCCGGCCCCGCCCACACCGCTGACAAGGGTATCATGTGGGCGAGATTGAGCGTCGAAATCGGCGGTTGCCGGACATTGGCGTAGACGTGTCCCGGCAGGCTGCCGAGCCAGGCATCCACCGCGTTGATGGTTTCCGCCATGGCTGTGAAGTCGCGGCCCTGGATAACCTTTTCCACGAGGCGCAGTTTCTCGTCAGCGGCGCGCGGGTCGGAATCCCAGACAGTGACCGTCGCGGTCACATAGGCGACGCCGGCATAGTCGGCGCCCAATTCCTGAAGCGCGAGGTCGGCATCGGCCGCCTTGTTCGACGCATCGGTGTCGACCAGTGCCGACGCCTCGTTCGTCATCACTTCCTTCAGAATTGCGGCGATGGATTTTCTCTTCGCGAACCATTGCCGCCGGATCTTGGTGAGCAGTTTCGTCGCGTCGGTCTTGTCGAGAAGGATGGCCCGCGTCGCCCAGCGATAGGGGAAGGCCAGTCGGTTCAACTCGTCCAGGAGCCCTGGTGTCGTCGCCGTCGGGAACCCAACGATGGTGAGCACGCGCAGGTGCTGCGTGCCAAGGCGGGGTTCGAGGCCGCCGGTCAAAGCCTGATCGGCGAGCAGAGCGTCGAGATAAATCGGCGTCTCTGGAACGCGAACGCGATGGCGCTTTGTCGAGACGCAGGCATGCAGATAGGTGAGCGTCTCGGCATCATCGAGCCACGCGCATTCTGGCATGAACGCCTCAACGAGGCGGATGAGCCGGTCGGTGCGATCAATGAACCCAAGCATGACCTCGTGCGGGTCAATGCCCTTGTTGGCACGGCCTTCATAGAGCCAGGTCTCGGCGCGGGCT
Source organism: uncultured Alphaproteobacteria bacterium (assembly GCA_903860975.1). Lineage (GTDB taxonomy): Bacteria > Pseudomonadota > Alphaproteobacteria > Caulobacterales > Caulobacteraceae > Phenylobacterium. The sequence goes on along the minus strand of CAIOSI010000051.1, from coordinate 39,689 downwards.
GCGTCCTCCGCCGGCGGCAGATAGGCGAAGGTCAGGAAGTAGCTGGATTCAAAATGCGCGCCGGCTTCTTCGAAATCCGCCCTGCGCTCGGCTTCGACCAGCGCTGAGGCCGCATCGGGGAATCGGCTCACAGGATAGGTGGCGGCGGCATGACGTTGCGCCTCGACGAAAATCGCCCAACCCGATCCAAGCCGCCGGAAAGCGTTATTAAGCCGCCCGGCGACGGCGACCAGCTCTGCCTGAACAGCGCTGTCGAGATCCGGGCCGCGGAATCGCGCCGTGCGTTGGAAACTGCCGTCCTTGTTGAGGACGACACCTTCGCTAAGCAGCGCGGCCCAGGGGAGAAAATCGGCGAGCCTGGCATTGCGATTGCGGTATTCGGCAAGGTTCATCATGGCCGCGCCCCGTTCAAACGGTGAGATGCGCTGGGGTGCGCAGGTGCTGGCGAACGACGTCGACAAACAGAGGGTCACGCTTGGCCGCCCAAACGGCGGTCATGTGACCGATCGCCCAGATGGCGATTCCGACCAGCCACAGCCGTAGACCCAAGCCGACCGCGCCGGCGAGCGTGCCATTGAGGATGGCGATGGCGCGAGGCGCGCCGCCGAGCAGGATGGGCTCGGACAGCGCGCGGTGGACCGGAACGGTGTAGCCAGGAACCTCGCCGGCAGTGTTGAGCAACTCCGCCATCAGACCAGCGCTCCGCCGCTGAAGCTGAAGAACGAAAGGAAGAAGCTCGACGCCGCGAACGCGATCGACAGGCCGAAGACGATCTGGATCAGGCGGCGGAATCCGCCGGAGGTATCACCGAAGGCCAGCGTCAGTCCGGTGACGATGATGATGATCACCGCCATGATCTTGGCGACCGGTCCTTCGATCGAATTGAGGATTTGCTGGAGCGGCTGCTCCCATGGCATCGATGAGCCTGAGGCATGGGCTGGCGCGGCCATCATCATGCTCAGCGCGGCGAAGGACGCCGTGGCGGCAAGGCGCCGGCGGACAGACTGAAGAGAACGGATCATGCGGGGTCTCCTTGGAGGCTGGGGGCGAGAGAAGTCGGAGCGCAGAGGGTCGGCACGACGCGATAGTCGCCATCGGCGCCGAGGCCCTCGACGCGAGCGAGTTCAACGAGGCGGCGCGCGGAGCCGCGACCGGCGAGCACCGCGATGAGATCGATCGTTTCAGCGATCAGCGCGCGCGGCACCGTGACGACGGCTTCCTGGATGAGCTGTTCCATCCGCCTGAGCGCACCGATCGCGCTGCCGGCGTGAATGGTGCCGATGCCGCCGGGGTGTCCGGTGCCCCAGGCTTTGAGAAGTTCGAGCGCTTCCGAGCCACGCACCTCGCCGACTGGAATGCGATCCGGGCGAAGACGAAGGGACGAGCGGACGAGGTCGGAGAGCGAGGCGACGCCGTCCTTTGTGCGCATGGCGACGAGGTTGGGCGCGGCGCATTGAAGCTCACGCGTATCCTCGATGATGACGACGCGATCCGAGGTTTTGGCGACTTCCGCCAGCAGCGCGTTGGTCAGCGTGGTCTTACCGGTGCTGGTGCCTCCTGCGACGAGGATATTGGCGCGCGTGACGACGCCTTGACGCAAGGCCTCGGCCTGTGCTGCGGACATGATCCCGGCGGCGACATAGTCATCAAGCGTGAACACAGCGACGGCGGGCTTGCGGATCGCAAAGGCCGGCGCCGCGACGACGGGCGGCAACAGGCCCTCAAAGCGTTCCCCCGTTTCGGGAAGCTCGGCCGAAACACGGGGCGCACCGCCATGGACCTCGGCGCCGACATGATGAGCGACCAGACGCACGATGCGTTCGCCATCGGCGGGCGATAGGCGCTCGCCGGTATCGGATAGCCCTTCGGACAGCCGGTCGATCCAGATGCGGCCATCGGGGTTCAGCATCACCTCGACGACGGACGCATCTTCCAGAAAGCGGGCGATAGCGGGGCCGAGCGCGGTGCGCAGCATCCGCGCGCCGCGCGCCAGCCCTTCCGAATTGTGATGTGAAGCCGTCATGTCGCCCCGATCTAAAGCGGGGACCAACAGACCTTCCCCTTACGGGGTTGAGTAAAAGAGCCGGATTTTGGGCGGATTCAACAAGGATTTATCGGCGTAGTACCGTGGCGTGCAAATACAGGAAAACGGCGGTGGTGCAGACATCTTGCCTTTGAAGATGCGCTTTCACGCATAGCAATCGCGTAGACGAATTTGCGCCACCTTACCCAAGTAGCACTTCAATTTCCTTGTTCTCCACAAGGGTGGAGATCTCGGAATAGAGATCGACTCCGTGACCGGGCGCGGAGATAGAGATGATCAGGCTATAGCGCGCCTTGTCCGTCACTCTCTTTTGCCCGAAGTGGGATTTCCACCAGCCACCTACTGGATAGACCGCGATGGCATCATGCCCAGCCAGCTCGATTGCTCGGCCGCGCCAGAGATCACAGTGCAGGGAGCCAGCCTGGATAGCCTTGGACCCCAATAGCCAGCAACTCGTCTCGCCATCGGTTTCCGTTCCATCCTTTGCCTGAGCGGCAGAAATTCGACTGCGGAAGCGGGCATTGGTCTCGGTGCGCTTTTTCATATCGAAACGAAGGCCGAAGGATCGATAGGTATCGGGCCGTGTTGCAGCCTTGCCGGTAAGGTTTGGCTCTATGAAGTAGGATAGCGTAACCTTCATCGTGACGATTTCGTTTTCGAGCTGCTCCAACACGGCTTTCGGCCATGGCAAATCGTAAAAGTGCATCTCGTTGAATACGCCGGTTCGGGCATCCGCACCGACGGCAAAGGGCTGGATTTCGGCCTGTGCGACGAGTGTCGCATCATTGCGAGCCGACAGAATTGCGCGCTCGATGTCCGGCACCCCATATCCGAACTCGCGAAGCATTTCCTGCTTCTTGGCCTTGGTGGCATCCTTACCTGTTTTCCAATGCGCCCCTTTGCCGATGAACTTCTTGCGGATTGGTTCCGGCCAGTGGGCAGAGTCTACCGTGAGCGCGCGATGTGTCTCGGGCCAAAGATCTGGGCGTGCCGATTGCAAGCGACCGATGAAATGCCCCGCCATTCCTGCTGCCGCACTGGTCGCCCAAAACGGGACCAAGGGCTCCACCGCCATATCGGACCCTGCGGACAGGAGTGAGACCGACGGGTTCCAGCCGCAAAACCCAGTTGCGTCAGAAAGCATATTGCCTGCCTCGAACAGCACCTCAGGTTTGATCGGAGTAAGGTCATCGGGAAGTGACTGAGAACCGCGGCTAAACGGACTGCGATGGTTCGCCGGCACTGCGGCCTGCATCACTGGGGGCGGTACCGGTGGCTGCTCCTTCCGGGTAAAGCCGCCAACGGTAAGTACATTCCAGCTTTGCGACGGGTCTTCCAGCGGTTGCGAGGGGAGAACGTCCACCGCCATTCCGCCGGAGACGTTCCCTGTCGCCACCATGATCAAGCGCTTTGTTCGTTCTGATGCCGGGATGTTTTCATCCGATTCTCCTGGCATTGCTCCGGATGCAATCTGATCGAGCGCGCCGCTCCAGGTGGAGGGTCGGCTTGGCGGAAAATCGGTTGCGGAGGTCGCGATGCAGAAGCTGCGTATCGTTTCTGGGCGCTCAATTTCGATCAAACTGACTGCGCCTTGCGTAACGAAGCCATAGCTGGGTGGTTTGGTCGGCGGGAAGCCATGCGGCGGTAGCAGCTTCATGGATTCGACGCCGTGGGTAAGCGTCACGGGGCGCGTATCGTTCATAAGCGCTTCAAAGTCGCCAAGGAGTACGAGACCGGCAAGCGGCGTGCCATGGCCGCCATCCGGTTGATGGTCGTCAGTGCCCCAGGCCGCATCGTAGGCCCAGGCACCGCGAAGGCCGGGAGCGATCAGTGGGTGTGCAGACGCAATACCCGTGTCGAGCGTGCAAACGACAGAAGCATCCTGCGCTGGCGCCGTAATACGTTGCGCCAATTCCGCGACCCAGTCGTGTTGACCAAGTCCTGTCTCCCCTCGGTCCAAGAACGGTTCAATGGTTCCGGTCGTGCGGCGAATCTCAGTGATTGCACCTGGCACTCGTCCAGCAAAATCCGCGACTGTTGCGACGGTCGCATGGATAAATAGAACGGTCGTATCGGGAAAGACAAGACGGTCATCGTGAACATCGATGTTCGCGTTACGCGCCGCAGCGGCTAGACGATCAGCTAAACCAACGGGCTGACGAACCCAAAGCTCCCACCAAACTATGTCAGGCGCTGCCAGATCTATGTCTCCTGTGAAGAGCGATCCGGGTTCAATCGAGCGAACCTCCTCCACAACCTCGAACTTCTCAATATCTGATCGACGCTGATTGTTGGGATCGCGACCGTATGCAGCAATTCGACCCTCAAGGAAGGTCCGCGCATCATCTGGTACGAAAAGCAGCGCGCTTTCTGAGCGATTCTCGTTTCGCTCCGCGCGAAGCAGCACCACGTCTTGAGTTGGAAACTCCAACGCGGCTGGAATTTTTACCGCCTTGGTCCGGGACTGCTCCGGCGGAGCGAGTGTTGTGATTTCGACAATCGTGCCGGATTTCAGACCCTGAATGGCAATGCGGGGATCTGCCGCCTGTAAGGGAACCTCGCCGAGTGCCTGTGCAAGTTGACCGAGAAGTTGAGCAGCGTGCGCCGAATAATCTCCGCGAAGCGGTTTGCGTTCCTGCTTGCGTGACGGGAAGGAATAGGCGGCTGTCTCACGGAAAACGTCTATCGAAATATGCGGACGGTCTCTCGTATCAAAATTGTCTGGCTCCGCCATAAGTTCCTACTTGTTCATTTGCGTTCCATTCGATCCGACTGGTGAAGCCTGCCTAGCGGCTGGTTTGACGACGGAACTTACCCTTCAATGTCTGCCTATTTTCCAGGGCGTCACGTAGTGCCTCTGGTGACACCTTCGAAACGCCTTCGAGGATGGCATCCTTGACCACCGCATCGGCCGCTCGGACCAGTTCACCCTGGCTGAGTCCTTCGAGCGCAGTTTCGAGTGCGGACCAAGTCTTTGCGGCAAACTTGAACTTGCCAAGGCGACGCTCGACGATGGCGCGGGCTGCGCCGACATCAGGCAGTGTGTATTCTATCACTTCGTCGAAACGACGCGCCAACGCTTCATCCAGAATCTCGACATGGTTTGTCGCCGCCAACACGAGACTGTCGGTCGAGTTGGGCTCCTCCATGAATGCCAATACCGAGTTTAGGACGCGGCGGATTTCGCCCACGTCGTTCGGATCGCCTCGACGAGCGCCGATAGCGTCGAACTCGTCGAGCAGATAAACGCCGCGAGTCTGCGCAATTTGATCGAACAGAAGGCGCAATTTTCCGGCTGTTTCACCAAGGAAGCGGCTGAAGAGGGCTTCGAGGCGAACCGTAAAGAGTGGCAGTCGCAATTCGCCGGCTAGAGCCGAAGCCGTCATCGTTTTTCCCGTCCCGGGCGGCCCGACGAGTAGCATGTGGGTCGCAGGGGTTTGACCGTGGTCGCGAAGGGTCACGCGCTCCTGTTGCTGACGCACGATGCGCGCGAGTCGCTTTGCAATCTCGTCCGAAAGGACCATGCTTGGCAGCGTGACCTTGGGATAGGCGCTTTCAACGAGGCCTTGTAATTCGCCTCGGGGACGCGCGAGCGGGATTGGCGTCTGTCCAACAGCGGGCTTTCCGGCGTGACGCTGTTCGCGCGCTTTTTGAACGAGGCGCTTCAGTTTTTCTGCTTCCTCCGGCCGCCCTTGGCGAGCTTCCTGCGCGGCAATCTGCAACGCGATCGACAAGAGTTGATCTTCATCGCCGTCGATATGCGAATTCAGGAGCGCGAGAATCTGTTTCGTCGACATGCTCGCCTCCTTTTTCCTGTTGGACTTCTGGCGTTAATCTGCCTCGCATCGTACCTGATGCCGTTAAAGAATTTTCCGCGATTCTAGGCGATTGGGCAAAAAACGCCACATATCTTCGAGGGTTCGGGCAAAACTCCTTGGACATTCGGTCGAGCTTGTAGCCCAAACGCTGAAGTTCTGCTAGATCCGCCACGGTCGCCCGACTATGCAGTCGGGTTTTTATCCTCCCGAGAATACGGAGGTTCTCCCACATCCTCTGCAATCTCTTGCCGAAGTTTCGGCCCCTTGGCGAGACGCCGACCGAGCGCAGTGACGAAGGCGTCATAGCGCTCGCCAGCCTTGGCGCGCACCGCCTGCGCCGCCGGTTCCGGTAGCGCAGGCGTGGTCGCTAGCCAGAAGCGGACAAAAACAGCGAGCATTTCGACCGAGATACCGACATCGCGTTCGAGGCGCGTCATGCGTCGGTCAACCTGATCGAGCCGCTTGGTGATCGCCGCTTCCTGCCGCTCAGCGGCGTCGGGCGAGAGGAAAGATTCGATGGCGGCTTCCGCGATCAGGGATCGCGACTGGTCGCGCCGAGCCGCATGTTCTGCGAGTCGGTTCATCACAGCGGGATCGAGATAGACTGAGAGACGCTGCTTGCGGGCTGATTTCGTCATTGGCGCCTCACAGGTCCATGCCGTCGGCGGGATCAAGCGTGACCTGCCGCGCCACCCCCTGCATTATCTGCGTCATGCGGCTGTTGCGGACCGCATTATCGTCGTCGTCGTCGACTACACCGATCTCGAATTCGTTCTCGGCCGACGCCTTCTGCTCAATTGGCGAAACGCGGTTGAGTTCGGGCTGCTGGCGGCGCTCGGATTCTGTCGGGTCATCGTCATGGCTATCGGGCGCAGGGCTGCCTTCAGCAAGCTCGGGCCTTGGTGGTAGCGGCAGTGTCGTCCAGTCGTCGGTTCTTCCCTGCTTCGGCGTGGTCAGCACCGGCGGCGGCAAAAGGCGTTCCTTGAAGCGCTCATCCTCGTAGTAGCGTGCCTTCTTCGCCCGGATAGGCGGCGTGCCCGCGATCATGACGATTTCGTCGGTAGGCGGGAGCTGCATCACCTCGCCGGGGGTGAGCAGCGGCCGGGCGGTTTCGGATCGGGATACCATCAGGTGCCCGAGCCAGGGGGAGAGCCGGCTGCCCGCATAGTTCTTCATCGCCTTCATCTCTGTGGCGGTGCCGAGCGCATCTGACACGCGCTTTGCGGTGCGCTCGTCGTTGGTGGCGAAGCTCACCCGGACATGGCAGTTGTCGAGGATGGAATTGTTTGCACCGTAGGCCTTCTCGATCTGGTTCAGGGACTGAGCGATGAGAAAGCTCTTGAGGCCGTAGCCAGCCATGAAGGCCAGCGCCGACTCGAAGAAGTCGAGACGACCCAGCGCTGGAAACTCATCCAGCATGAGCAGGAGGCGGTGGCGCCCCGCTTTGGCCTGCAAGTCTTCGGTCAGGCGGCGGCCGACCTGGTTGAGGATCAGACGGATCAGCGGCTTGGTGCGGTTGATGTCGGATGGCGGTACGACGAGATACAGCGTTGTCGGGTGCTTGGCCGTCACGATGTCCGTGATGCGCCAGTCACATCGACGCGTCACTTCCGCGACGACAGGATCGCGGTACAGGCCAAGGAAAGACATGGCGGTGGAAAGCACGCCCGACCGCTCATTGTCGGATTTGTTCAGCAGCTCGCGCGCGGCGCTGGCGATGACGGGATGCGGTCCGGCCTCGCCGAGATGCGGGGTTTTCATCATCGCGGCGAGCGTCGACTCGATCGGCCGCTTCGGATCTGAGAGGAAAGAGGCAACACCGGCGAGCGTCTTGTCCTCTTCGGCATAAAGGACATGCAGGATCGCGCCGACCAGGAGAGCGTGGCTGGTTTTTTCCCAATGGTTCCGCTTTTCCAAACTGCCTTCGGGATCGACCAGGATGTCGGCGATGTTCTGGACGTCGCGCACCTCCCACTCGCCACGGCGGACCTCGAGCAGTGGGTTGTAGGCAGAGGACTTCCTGTTGGTCGGATCGAACAGCAACACGCGGCCGTGTCGGGCGCGAAAGCCGGCGGTGAGCTGCCAGTTTTCGCCCTTGATGTCATGGACGATGGCTGAGCCCGGCCAGGTCAGCAGCGAAGGGACGACAAGACCGACACCCTTTCCGGATCGGGTCGGGGCGAAGCACAGCACATGCTCCGGTCCATCATGACGCAGATAGTCGTGATCGTAGCGGCCAAGCACCACGCCGTCAGGACCGAGAAGGCCGGCGGCTTTTATCTCATGGGTATCGGCCCATCGCGCCGAGCCGTAGGTTTCGACCTTCTTTGCTTCCCGCGCGCGCCACACCGACATGCCGATCGCCATCGCCGCCGCGATGAAGCCGCCGGATGCGGCGATATAGGCGCCCTCGACGAAAATGGACGGTGCGTAGGCGTCGTAGCCATACCACCACCAGAAGAAGGCAGGCGGCAGGTAGAAGGGAAAGCCGAGTACTCGAAACCATGGCTGTCCGAGTTCTGGCTGGAAGGCGAGCCGCCACGCGACCCATTCGGTCGCGCCCCAGACGCAGACGAGGACGATGGCGAATACGACGAGGATCTGGCCCCAGAGAATTTTCGTGGCTGACATGGCAATGGTACTTTCTGCAATGGATCAAAGGCCGAGGCCCCATTTGCGGCTGAAGCTCCAGTCGACGCCCCCGTCGCCACGGGCGACGCCGGAGACATGGCGGCCAAGCTGCTTTTCGAGAGAGGGCGTCCAGGGAACGAGCTGGAAACCGAGGCCGTCGTCGATCATGGCGAAGCGGCCCGAGGCGAGCGTGAAGCGCTGGCGGTAGGAACCAGCGATGTATTCGCCGCTCCCCGCGCGCTTGAAGGGCTGGCCGGATTCGGCAGCGAGCTTCTCGCCGAGCGTTTCCATTTCCCGGTTGCGCAGCGTGTCGATCAGGTTGAGGTTGAAGGTGACGCGCGGGCCGTTGCGATTGGCAAAGCCCTGTTCGACCAGATGCTCGGCGCGACGCTCCATCGCCTGCTTCACCTCGGCGCCGAAGCCGCCTTCGGAGAGGGCGACGGGCGTGCGCGCGATGTTCTGCCGGTCCAGCCAAGTGGCGCCGGGCGCCGTGATCTGATGGTCGATGTCGAGATCGGAGCGAACAGCCAGCGCGACGCGGCGCTGACCGCTTGCGTCGTCGAATTTGCGCAGTTCGACGATGGAACCCGGTGCGCCGTCGCCTGTCGCTTCGAGGTCTGGCAACCGGATGTGATGGGTGCGGCCGTCTACGCCATCGACCACGGCATAGGCCGTGGATTTGAGTTCGTCGTCGAGACCACGATCGACCAGCCTGCCGATGATCGGCGCATCGAGGCTTTCGGCTGCCAGCACATAGTTTGACGACCCGCGCTCGATGCCGCGTTCGGTAAGGGCGCGGTGCATGCGTTTGATGATGTCGCCACGTTCTCCGAGTTCCCGCAAGGTCGTCTCGGCCTTGTCGCTGATCACCCATTGGCCAGGGCCGAGTTGATCGGCGAGACCGAGCGATTCCAGCTTGTGAAGGCGTCCAACCTTCAGCGCGTGATACTCGTCGGGCGGGGCCTTTGGATCGGGCGCCATATCGATGACGCCCGTATCGCGACCGTCACGGACGAGCTGGCGGTCGAGCTGCGTCCAACGCTCCGCCTCGATCTGCCGGTCCAAATTACGGCGGATGTCGATGTCGGTTCGCTGCCCGAGTTCCTGGGTTACGAGGTCTGCGGCGCGGGCACGCATCCCGTCCTTGATGTAGTCGCGGGCGATGACGAGATCCTGTCCGTCATCGGTCCGGCCGCGCAGGATGATGTGAACGTGCGGATTGTCGGTGTTCCAGTGATCGACGGCGGCCCAATCGAGCTTCGTGCCGAGGTCTTTTTCCATCTGGCCCATCAGCTCGCGGGCAAAGGATTTGAGGTCGGCCATATCCACGGCGTCCTCGGGCGAGACGATGAACCGGAAATGATGGCGGTCCTCTTCGGCACGCTCCGCAAAGGCGCGGCCATCAACCTCGCCGCTCTCCGGGCCGAATAACCGCGCCTTCTCTCCGTCACGGGTTACGCCCTCTCGGCGCAGATAGTTGAGATGCGACGTCAGTGGTGTCGCGCGGGCGTGATGGCGCACCACGCGGGTCTTGATTACGACGACGCGGGACCGACCGGTCAGGAGGCGGTTGGCGCGAACGCTCGCCGTGCGGCCACGGCCGAAGGTGGAACGGTTGCCGGAGCTGATCCGCCCGGAACGAGAGACGCGGGCGCCGGCCTTTTGCGCGGCCGCCAGGGCCTGCGCGATGAACGGTCGCGCACGTTGCGCACTGGGCGAGCGAATGCGGCCCGGACGGATGTTGAAGTCGTCCTCGCCGCTCATGACCTGAGACCCGCACATCGCATCAAGCGTCTGAAATCGCGGAGAAAGCGGCGTCGCCGCGATGTGCGGCAAAACCCTGCACCTCGCGATAATGAGCCATAACCTCTTGAAACAAAACGACCGCAACACGCCGCACCTCGCGGCCTTTTATCTCGCCATCTTCCGGTCGTGTTCTCCGTGCTCCACCTTCGCGCACTCCATCCCACGCCAGCGCCCGCCATCGTGCGATGGGGAACCGCGGCGCTCATCGCACGATCCCTTCTGATGAACGGCTGACGAATAAGCCGTCTGACTGCGGGACGATGTCTGAAACATCGTGCACAACCGGCGTCGATTTGCTGTCATTCGCAGTTCGTTCGGCAGTGGCCGGGTCGGAGCCAGACGTGCGATCCGGCTGCGCGATGAAAAGCGGCGCGCGGGTCCAGGCAAACCGATCGATCGCAGCGATCGTGGTGACGCCGCGGTCGAGATTTGGCGCCACGGTCGCGACATAGGAACGGGTTTCGTTGGGGAGCGGACGCCCTCTCAACGACGCCTCATAGCGACCCGGACCGGCATTGTAGGCGGCGATCCAGCCCGGCGATCCATAGCGATCATAGAGCGCGCGGATATAGGCCGATCCCGCGATGATGTTGTCGTGGGGATCGTAAGGATTGCCGCCGAGACGGTGACGGACGCGCAGTTCCGCCCAAGTGTCGGGCATGACCTGCATCAGACCCATCGCGCCCTTGGGCGAGATGGCGCGCGGATCGCCGTTGCTTTCGGCTTTGAGAACGGCGCGTATCCAGGAGGCGGGAAGCTCGAAGCGTTGCGCCGCTTCGGCGATACGAGCGCCGTAGGGGTCGCGTGGGTTAGGCCGCGCGACAGCCAAAGGTTCGGCGAATGTCGCACACGGCATAACGCAGGCGAACGACAGGCCGAAAAGGAAAAGAAGGACGGGTCGGCCCATGGCGTCAGTCCTTCCCGCCGCGCGATTGCAGCCGGCTCCAGTGCAGCGACCATGCGTTTCCGGCGTCGTCGTCGCGGAACAGGTTGGCTCGGATAGGCTGCGGCAACGTGGGATCGTCGATCACCAGGGCGATGTATTCGCCCGCTCGCTCGCCTATACGTTTCCATCCAGCGCCAGCTTCCGGACCGTCATCGCTTTCGATGTGGACGCGGTAGTCTGGTGCATTCTCGGTGTCGGACGGCTCGACCGGAACGATGACGAGTTCAATATCGAGTGAGACGGTGCGAATGCGGCCGATGAAGTTCGATTTGCCGCGCGTGAATTGACCGATTTGCGACATGAAAACCTCCGTGGTGTTTGGTTGGGGATGTGGAAGTCGCGGCGATCAGCGCGTCGCCGCACGCCAGATGAAGCGGCCATCGCCAGCTTCGTCGGTGTAGAGGGGCGTCGCCTTGCCGATCACCGCGCGCGCCGGGAGCGGGCCGAAGTAGCGTCCGTCCAGGCTGTCTTGGACGGCAGGGTTCATGAGAAAGAGATCGCCGTTCGCAAGGCGACGGCAGCCCCGCCAGACCGGCAGATCCCGCCCCAGATGATCGTGATCGAGCGCATCACCGAATGGCACGGCGTCAACGGTGACGCTGCGGCCGACGCGGCAAACCTCTTGCCCCGGCAGCGCGGCGACATGCTTCAGGAGCGGCACATCGCGGCCGATATAGCCGCGCTCCACCATGAAGTCGGCGAGCGGTTTGTCCGGCATGACCGCGACCAGGTCACCAACCTTCAGGTTGCGCGGCGGGTCGAGGTCATAGAAGCCGATGGGCGTGCTGGCAGAGGCATTCCAGAGCAGCTTCACCGGCAAGGAGACGAACGCGGCGATCGCGACGCCCATCGTGGCGAAATACGTCGCCATGATATAGCCGAAGCGGGTCATCGCTCGATCTCCCGGCGCTTGAGCCACGCCTGGTGGCGCTCCATCGTGTAGGCGCGAGGTTCCTGACCGGCGCTCAACCGGTTGGCGACGTGCCGCCAGTGATCGGGGGAGACGTCGGAGGCGTCGACGCCGGCGTCTTCTGCGGCGTCGATGTGGCGCAGCACCTGTTGGACCTTCGGCCAACCTTCGATCTTGAGCAGAATCTCGCCGCCAGGACGCACGAACGGCAGCGTCTGGTAGGTCTCGCCGGGCGAGACGGCGCGCACGATGTCGATGCGAGAAAGGATCGTTCCGAAGTCATTGGCGGCCCAGCGAACGAAGGCAAATGTGCTGCCAGCCCGGAAGGAGAGCACACGGCGGCGTCGATCGATGATCTCTTCGTGTGCTTCGCGGCCGAACCTGATCCAGTTCTCGATCCGCTTTTCCACCCAGGTCAGTTCGACATGGGTGAGGTTATCGGAGCGTTGCGCGATCGGCACGGGGCCGCCGCGCACGCGGGGAGCCGCGGCGCCGGTCATGATGGGTCTCCTTCGGTTTTGGGAAATTCACGCGCCAGTAAATCGCGCAGCATGTCGGCGACGGTGACGCCGCGCCGGAACGCAGTGATCTTGATGCGGCCGCGCAGATCCGGCGTCACGTCGATGGTGAGCCGAGCCGTGAAGCCGCCTGTCTCACCGTCGCGCTGAGGCGCGTCGGCAGTCCTGATCCAACGCTCAGGATCGGCCGGGCGGGCAGCGAAGCTTTTTCGGGTAACGCGCTCGCTCATTGCGCGTGCCTTTTGATGTCGAGACGTTCGATCTCGTCCGCCAGCGCCGAGATTTCGCGCGCGGCGGGTGTGTCGCCGTCCATTTCGGAAACCAGTCGGCCCGATTGCGCGGTGACGGCGAATGCGATGCGTTGGCCGATGGTCGCGGCAAGCACGGGTGGGTCGTGATCGGCGAGCGCCTCGGCTGTCTCGCGGGCGAGCAAGGTGCGCGCGCCGCAACGGTTCAGCACGAAGCGCGCCGCCAGTTCGGGCCGGTAGATGCGGGCCTCTGTCACCAGCGCCAGCATTTCGGCGGACGCCCATCCGTCGAATGGCGAAGGCTGCACTGGGATCAACACCAAGTCGCACGCGAGCAACGCCGAACGCATCAGGCCGGCGACGCGCGGCGGCCCGTCGATCACGACATGATCGGCGTCGCGGGCGAGTTCTGGCGCCTCGCGATGCAGGGTGTCACGCGCAAGGCCGACGACGCCGAACAGGCGAGGCAGGCCTTCCCGGCTACGCTGCTGGGACCAGTCGAGCGCCGAGCCCTGAGGATCGGCATCGATCAGCGTCACCCGCTTTCCCTTCGCGGCCCATGCGCCTGCGAGGTTGAGCGCCAACGTCGTCTTGCCGACGCCACCCTTTTGGTTGAGGAGCGCCAGTATCATCGGGTGCCCCCCGAATGATCTCGGAGAGGAAGCTGCTGTGCGTCCCGCGCATCGTGCCGTGGGGCCTTTTCTTGGCCGCCATTCGTGGCCCGCCGGCGCGTTTTGCCGGTCAAGCTGAGGGCGTCAGCCGCGTGCTGAATGAGGCTTTCCACATCCCGCGCGCCCTCTTCAAAGTTAGATTCTGAGTTAGATTCTAAGTTAAGGGCGCGAATTTCCGTTTTGCTGTCGCGAGTTAAGCGCTGTTTCGGTTCCCCATGGCACGAGGGGGTGGTTCCTGATGGCACGCGCCCTCGGGTTCCCAATGGCACGAAGCAATCCACAGGTTTTCCACAGGGCGGATTCGGCTCGAAAGCGAGAAGTGTCCGCCCGCCGATCTCGACTTCGAGGAAGAGGGTGTATCCCGGCAGCGGCTGACGGCGGATGATGTCGCGCAGCTCGAAGGCGAAGCGTTTGAATGGGGAGAGCGCGCCGGATTTCTGATGCAAATGGCGGAAGTCAAAACGCCAGCCATTGCGCTGGCGGCCACCATGCTTGCGAACGATCCGGTAGAGCCAGCGATCGAGCCCGCCAGTCAGGTCGAAATAAGCCCGGTCGATGGTGAGCACGAGCGCGTTGTCGAGCACGCAGCTGTAGAACCAGTCGGGCACGATCATCTCGATGCCGTCTGGCTTGCCTTGGCTGTCGGTGCGCTCCTTCCATTCGTTGATCCAGGAGAAGCGATGACGCCGCCCTTCGGTGGGTTGGCGAATGGACGTGGAGACGGTCGTGGATTGGAGCCGGTCAAGCGCCGCCTTCAGGCGCTGATAGTCGCGCATACTGGTGCCGCGGCCGATGAACTTCAGGATTTCGTATGGTGTCGCCACCATCAGGCGCGAGGTGCGAAGCCCTGCGTCGCGCGCCTCGACGATCTGGCTCGCCGCCCAGATCAGGATGTCGGCGTCCCATATGGTCGCCATGCCGTGATCAGGGACGGCCTCGACGCGGATCGACACGGCGCCGGAGACGAAATCGATCGGCGCGACGCGATGGGTCTTGGAGAGGGAAAAGAACGGATAGGCCATGAGATCCTGCGCATCTCTGGGCGCGAAGTCGCCGGGCAGCGCTCGGAACAGGTCGAGTTGTCCGCGCTCTGATGGGGAGAGATGCCGCGCCGCCATTGGAAGAGCCGTCCGCGGTCAGCGTGCGTAGCGGCTGGGCTGGGCCACGGCGGAAAGCGGGTGGCGCTTTGCCGGCAGGACCAGGCCGCGCGGGTCGGAGGTCGAGGTGACCGCGCCGCGTTCGGCCCAGGCTTGCAGGTCGTCGATGGCATAAACGACGCGGCCGCCAAGCTTCTTGTAGTCAGGCCCTGTTCCGTAGGTGCGGTGCTTTTCGAGGGTGCGCGCCGAGAGGCTCAGAAATTCGGCGGCTTCCTTGGTGCGCAGGAAGCGCGGTGGCAGGACGGCGAGATCGGGTCGCATGGTTCGGCCTTTCGTGGGTTCGTTGGGGCTGCCGATGAACGGCGGCGGACGAAGGCCACAATGGCGAAGTGAAACCGGCGGGTTGCAGGGCGAATTTGGGGGGTATCAAAATCGCCCACCGGAGGCAGGGCGATGGACGAGGCTAGGACCGGCGATGGTGGCGAAGCAACCGTCGATAGCCGCCCCCGATCATGCCGTGGGCATCGCGCAACAAGGATTTGATGGCATGGCGCGCCGAAGAGGCTTGCCATTCGTCGCGGTCGAGATCGCCGGTTCGGAATAGAGTTTGCGCAATGTCCAGCTGCGTCGCGCCATCGCGAACGCCGTCGAATGTTCGCAACATGCGCTTTGCCCGCGCGCGCTGCTGGGGCGTTATCCGGGTGTCAGGCGGGATGGCGCGGCCATGCATTCCCGCGAGCAGGCGGTGAACGGCTTGAAGCCTGTCGAAACCTTCGAGGTCGAGCGGTATGACGGCCGCGACCGGCGCCGAGCCGGTCGTGAGCAGCTGAACCTGCTCGCCATTGCCAAGCTGAAAAATGGCATGGACGCCTTGCTCGTCAACTTCCTCCGCCCCGCCATGGAGCGAAGGCTGGCTGTCATCGGCTTGGACGAGGGCAGAGGGCGCCGACGTCAAGACAACGACACTGGTGTCGTCTTGCGGTAACCAGAAGACTGAAGGCGTCGGTTGATCGAGATACGGATCTGCCGCGAAATCGCAACCTCCAGCGCTGACGGATTTTCTCCGTCAACATGGCCCGGTCCGCGTCCCTCGCGGACAATGCTTCGAAGTCCTGATTGTAGGTCTCGTTTCGGCGAAGCCATTCCCATGCAAGGCCCGACGCGGTCAGCTTCTCGACATGGTCGTAACGTGCCGAAGATCGCCAATGTGACGCATCGGGCATCATTGTCATCCTCCCCCAGATCAATCGATTGCGGGAGAATCAGGATTCCCGGAAGGGTTGACCGCTGGAAGTCAGAATCTCGGCAACAGGTGATGCCCTATTGGCATCGCCCATCAGTGGGATTGGTCTTTACGCAGCAATTCTCGATAGCCGCTCTCGGACATCCACTTGGCGCGCGCCAAGTGAGTGGCGTGAACTTTGCGGCACCTTTGAGGGTCGTGATCGGGGTCCAGTCCGAACAGGATTTGCACGGCCTCGCGCCAATCCGCGCTGTCCCGGTCGGCATCAAGGAGGCGCAGATAAAGCGTCATATGCTCACGATCATAGGACGTGAGTTTCTGGCCTTGCGGCGGTTCATCCAGGAATGGCGGTGTAGAGCGCTCCATCAGCGGTAACCATAATGCCCAACAGCATTTGTGTACGCAAAATCCGTTCCTGTCGTTGATCCGTGACAGATCAGCCCAGAAATACGCCAGGTGAGGTGAAAATGAGTATGGCGGCTAGCGCCTGGCAGATCGATCGCTTGGTTCATGGAGCCGCAGAACACCCTCGCCCTTATCCGTGGACAGGAGGACGACGCCGGCTGATTCAAACGCCCTACGCACCTGATCCCGCGTCGTCTCGTACACATCGAGCCCGCTTTCGGATTCGAGGCGCTTGAGCGCGGTCAGGGATACCTGGGCCTTGTCAGCGAGCGTCTCCTGTGTCCAACCCAGCAACGCGCGTGCGGCCCGCGATTGTCGAGCGGTGATCATGCATGATCACCTCCCACCGGCACGAATGCGCACGCCAGAACTACGACTATATTAGTCGTTCTTGGGCGACGCGCCACCCAAAACCTTTGTTGCCCGGGCTCTGAAACGAGTGTCGGGTCCTCCCGCTGAGCGAACTGATTCGGTCGTCCGTGGGCAAAAGGCCCCGGCCGTCTGGCCGGGGCCTTGCTCTGGGGCTTCAGTCGCTCCGTCGACCGTTGGGGCGGGACCAGATCAGCGAGTAGCCTTCGCCGTCCTCGTCGTCGAAGAGGTTGGCGTAGATGGGTGCGTTGAAGCTGGGATCGTCCAGCTTGAGGCCGAGGTATTCGCGGCCCTCGTTGGAGCGCTTGGACCAGGCGGCGCCGATCTCGGCGCGGCCGACCACGACGCGGTGGCTGGGGGCGTTCTCGCCGGTGGCGCGCAGGTCGGGGATGATGCGCACGCCCTTCGCCTGGACGCTGAGGGTGACGATGTCGCCGGTGAACTCGTTCGTGCCGGACTTCTTGAAGGTGCCGATGGTCGCCATTTTGAAATCTCCATTTTCCGTTTCGAGCCCGCACCATGCGGCCTCGATGGCGATCGACCGGCCGGATGCGACCGACGACGCATCGCTTGCGACCGAAGCAAAGCGGAGGATGGCGCGGGCGCGATTATCTTGTTTCGCGAGGAATGGGTGAAACCCAGGGGAGGAAAATCGCGACGCGCCGTTGCGGCATAGGCGGTCGAGGCGAAGCCGCCCTTCGGCCAGATCAGCCCATTGGAGAGGTCGTTTGGAGCGCTCGGCGACGGATTTCCAGGAGATGAATGGCGGCCCTTTGAGGGCCTAAGAAGTCCATTCAGAGTGACGATCGGCTTCCATCGTTCGTTATCGGCAGGCCCCGCGCGCTTCCCATCCCGGCCCGTTCCAGCAACGTAGCCTCTCGACACGAGAGGCGTGTCCGGCCTCGATCATTGATGCCGAAGGATCGTCACCCCAACGACGGCAGAATCTATTCGGGCGCTGGCCGCATCGTGCGAAGCGGACTTCCAGCCGCAATCCGCGTGATCACGGTGATGGCGGCAGTGTTCGCTCTGGGTCGCGAATGGCTACCGGTGCAGATGTCAGGCCCTAGCAAAGCCCTGACCGGAGGGGACGGCCGCCATGCCCGCAACGCGCAGGAATGCCGTGATACCGACGGCGACCGCGCCGATGATCGAGAAGGCGATCTGCCAGGATTCTGATGGCATGGCGTGCTTCACGATACCATGAGTGGCGTGGTAGCCAGCGATTGCCGCTGGCGCCACGAAGATCAACGCAATCAGCAATCGCGCCCAGGTCGGTCGGACAACGATGAGCAGGAATTGGCCAATGCCGAGTGTCAGCGCAGCGCTAATCAGGCCGATCAGAACTGCGCCGATCCAACCGGAGCCGGTGTGATAGGCCCAAGTGCCTGCGGCAATGCCGGCGAAGAGCGGTAGGGCGAATGTAGCAAGCGTGAACAGCAGCCAGCAGAACAAGCCGATGGCCGTGATGGAGATAAGGATCGCGAAAAGGATCATGGTGGTGGTCTCCGTGGGAAAAGGTCTGACGGTCGCGCCTCCACCACCACCACGGCGCGATGCTGTATATAGCAAAAGATGAACGCCGATGGGAGCGGAAACCGTTGAGGTTTCCGCCACGGCCGCGACGGTTTTCGCCCCGTCATGGGGCGAAAGGATCAATCTCGCGGACGATCGCGGCGTCGTCGCCGTCGTATTCTGCGGCGGGAGTGACCGACAAGGTGCCGTCTCCGGCACGAAAGATCACGATGGCGGCCATGAGGGTGGTGGCGAGGCTGAAGGCAAAGGCGTGAGCGTCGTTGAAGGACATCGATCCGGCTCCTGTGCGAAGCGGAGGACCATCCCCCGCTGACAGGCGCCCGATGTGTCCGGCCGTGGGCTGCAATCACCGCGAAGGCGTAGCCGGAGTGGCGGCACGCGCATGCGTAGTCCGACCCTTTACGGGTTGATGGCGATAGGCCCGCGGGAGGACCAAGGATCAGCGCAATGGATCGCGGGGGTGGTCTGTGGTTCGCTGGATGCTAAGATCAGTGGTCAAAAGCTTCGCTGCGTTGGAGTCCGGCCATGTCTCGGTCGGCCACGTTGGAGGGCGACGGGATACGGGCGAACAATGGCGGTAGGATTTCAAATACCAGACGGGAACGAGGCTCTCCGTGACGACATCCCTGCCGTCGTCGAGTTGATCGAGCGGACAGCGCGCTGGGTTCATCCGGAGACTTTCAGACGGTTACCTGTGTGGGCGCCGCATACGGCGCGGGGTCGACCGCTGTATGACGCTGGATGGTTGCGGCGCTACACGAACACCCGACGGGCGACGAAAATTACCGCAGAGAAGTTCGAAGGCAATGTTGCCGCGCTGAACGCGCTGGTGGCAGCCCTTGGCGTGGCCTCACCGAAGCCAAAAAATTGGACCGTCTGCCATATCTGGGGATACGACGATCCATCATTCGCGCAGCAAAGCAGCGTAGTTCAAGATCCACGCTACTTCTCCTGTGTGGCCAATATGGTCTGGCTGCCAACACCGCTCAAGGGATTCACGGACACGCTGCCCGAGATCAAGGCCATGCTGCGGGTCTGCGCATTTCACCTGTATGGCTGGGTTTGTGAACATCCTTCGGTCACCGCGCAGTCAGACAAAGTCAAAAGCGGCTGGATCCCCGACGATTATCCACGGTCTTGGCCAAGCCCAGATCGTCCTGGAATTCTTCCACCTGGGATAGCGCCGTTCGGCGAACGCATTGAACGTGAAATAGCCAAGCGAAAAGACAAGTGGAAGGCCGACCTCGCGAATGCCAGCCTTCTCCACTACCCCAAAGATGAAGTGCTTTCCGTTCTGGGATTTTGGGGAGTTGAGCTGGATTGACGGCGCTCACGCGCCGCCTTTGCCGAACCGATAGACCGGAATGCCCAGCTTGCGGGCCTTGTCGGCGAGATTGTCCTGAATGCCCGTGCCGGGGAAGATGATGACGCCGATCGGCATGACGCCCAGCATCTGGTCGTTGCGCTTGAAGGGGGCGGCCTTGGCGTGCTTGGTCCAGTCGGGCTTGAAGGCGACCTGCGGCACCTTGCGTGTGTCGGCCCAGCGCGCGGCGATCTTTTCGGCGCCTTTGGGGCTTCCGCCGTGCATCAGCACCATGTCGGGGTGCTTGGCGCGGATCTGATCGAGTTTAGCCCAGATCAGCTTGTGATCGGCGCTGTCACCGCCGGAGAAGGCGATCTTTGGCCCGGCGGGCATGAGCACTTCGGTCTCGGCGCGGCGCTTGGCAGCGAGAAAATCGCGGCTATCGATCATCGCCGCGGTCATATTGCGATGGTTGACCTTGGAGCCGGAACGGGGGCGCCAGCTCGATCCGGTTTGTCGCTCGAAGTGATCGGCGGCCTGGTCGCGCATCAGCTCGAAAGCATCGCGCCGTTCGAGAAGGGTTTGGCCCTCGGCGATCAATCGTTCCAGTTCGACTGACTTCACCTCGCTGCCATCTTGCTCGCGTTGGCTGCGCCGCTGCGCCTGCTCGTTGTCGTCGAGTTCGCGTTCGATCCGCTCTGTCGCGCGGTGAAAGAGATTGACGGTCGACCAGAGGAGATCGTCGAGGTCGGGTTCGAGGCGGGTGTCGTCCAGCGTAGAGATCAGGGCATCGAAAATGTCAGCGATGGCGCCGGCGACACGGTCGCCTTCGGGCAGTGGCCGGGGATCGGGTTCGTCAGCGAAGGGACGGTAGCCGTAGAGTTGCAGTTCCCGCAGAACGTGGTCGGTCGGGGAAGCGTCGTGGTGAGGCTCAAAATCGTCGTGCCCGCTCATGGTATTCTCCATCGATTGGACCGCGACCGTCGCGGCCTTCATGGCGAAGAAGCCCACGGGCGGAATGGCCCTGAACCCGGAGCATGGCGAAGGGCCGGAGCGCAGCGGAGGATGGCAGAGGCAGGCTATTTTGGTTCGCGATGGAAAGGCGCGATGCGCGCTGCCGGAAAATAGCTTGCCGCCGCCATTGCCGGGCCAGACCGCTTGTGGGCCTATCGCCCTCTCGAAGGCCGAGGCGCGGTCCTCCTTTCGATGGCGAGACGCTTGCCTGCGGGCACAGTGACGGCGTTGCTCACCGCGATCTCTCCGGCTCCGACTATGCTGCGGCGCGCATGAAGCGGGCGACGTCCTGCGGAGCGAGTTGACATCGGATATTTCCCCGAAGCGCGTCGATGCCGAGTTTGCGTAGATCCTCATTGAAGTCCCCGAGCGTGGGGGAGAGCCCGATCGTCTCGATACCCGCCGCATCGGCTCGTTCGACCAAGCTATCTCGTGCGCCGTCGCCTGCCGGGTCATTGTCGCGAACGATATAGAGCCGCCGCAGTGGTTCCGCGAAGAGGATGGCGGCGAGGTGAGCCGCCGAGAGCGCTGCCGCCGTGGCCATGCAGGGCAGCACTTCGCGAATGGACAGCACGCTTTCAATGCCTTCGCCGGCCGCCATCACTTCGCCGGGCACGCCGAAGCGGACCGCGTGGCCGAGGAGGTCGCCCATCGCCTTGCGCGGCGTGTCGATCGGCGCCTTGTCGCTGCCATCGGGTGCGAGCCAGGTGCGATGCACGCCGGTCATCTGGCCACTGAGATCCGTGACGGCGGCGATCAACGCCGGCCATGTCTCGATGACCTCATGCTCATCGGGCCGATAATAGCAGCGAGGGTGAAAGCGGAGACTTCCGGTTCCGTGCAAAGTCGTGATGCCGCGACGACGTAAATACGTGCCCGCGAGTGTGCCGCTGATCGGCTTCGACATAGCAAAGAGCCGCTTTGCCGCCTCGGCCGACCCTGACGGTGCGCGTGGCGATTTCGGCTGTGACCATGTGGGTTCGGGATGTGGCAGACTGAGAAAGGCGCGCGCTTCCTCAGCGACATGGGCGAAGTCAGCGAGCCCCAAGGCCAAACGGATCACGTCGAGCAGGTCACCACGCTCGCCCGTCGCGGCATCCTGCCACTTTCCCGCCGGGCCTTTGGGTGAATCCTTAAGCCGCACGAAGAGGGATCGGCCCGGCGTGTTGTAGACGTCGCCCACCAGCCAGTAATGGCCCTGTCTACGCCCGGCGCCGAGGTAACGGCGGCAAACCGCCTCAGCCTGTCGACCGAGACGATGGGCAAGATCTCCAGCATCAAGCCGTGTCATCAGGCGGCCTCCCGCTCGTAGATGCGCAGGGCCGGATAGGTCTCGATCAAACGGCCGAGAACGCTGGCGCCATTTGCATCGATGGGTACGAAGAAACGCAGCTTCCACGAAATGATCTCGGTGAAGAGCCCATAGGCGCGCAGGCGTTCGCGCATGGCCTCGGTGAACCCCGTCAGTTCAATCCGGTTGGCGCCCATGACCCGGGCACGTCGCAGTTGGAGCCCCTCGGCAAGATCGATGATAGTGCGCCCATCGATCAGGGCGTTGTAGGCATCGGCAGCGCTGAGGTTGGTGACTCCTGCCGAAGCGACGTTGGCGGCCCAGGCGGGAGAGACGCGGCGACCGATGATGCGCTCGCCGTCATCGGTCTGGAGGCGATAGACCCGCGTTGATTCATTGGGCAGGCGCTTCCAGACTGGGAGGAGAAGGCCCGCAACGATATGGATCGTGCTGTCGGTGAAGGTCGGCACATCGTCCAACTCGCGATTCCACGCAGAGGCGAAGGCCTGCCGATCCACTTCTTCCCAATGGCTTTCCGCCATCGTGGCCAGAGAAGCGTGATGATGGTCCATCGGGCGGATCAGCCGGATACGGCGCTCAATTTCGCCATCGTCGAGCATGAGCGACGGCGCTGGAACCTGCACTGCGGCGCGGCCGGATTTGGCATTGACCACCAGCTTTCCATGGCCGTCGTCCAACCATGCCAGAGCGTCGTCAAGCGACATCGGCCGATTGCGCTCGCGCTGGATGATGGCGAGTAGGCGTGTTTCCGCGCCGGTCGCGGGATGGGTATAGATCGGCGTCCGGTCGGTGACGACGAAGCTCTCTGCCGTCAGCGTTTCAAGGCCAAGGTCATAGATGCCGCCGGCGATGGCGCCCGCCACCTTGGCGTCGAGCAGTTGCTCGAAAGCCGTGAAGAGAATGCCCTGCAACTCAATGGTCAGCGCCAGCAGGCGGTTGAGGAACGTCGTGATCGGCGGAAGCTCGTCCTTGATGCCGGTTGAATCCATAAGTTTGAGGCCCGTGGCGGTCTCGAAGCGTTCGAGAGAGCAATCCTCGATTTTTCCGCGCACGATGAGCAAGTAGAGCTGCCGCAGCGCGGCGCGAGCGTATGGGCTTTCAAGATTGTCTTCGGGCCGAAACAGGCCCTGTCCGCCCGTCTGACGTTGGCCGCGCGTGATGGCGCCCAGCGTGTCGAGCCGCCGCGCGATCGTCGAAAGGAACCTCTTCTCGGCCTTCACGTCCGTTGCGATCGGACGAAAAAGCGGCGGCTGCGCCTGATTGGTGCGGTTGGTGCGCCCGAGGCCTTGGATCGCGGCGTCGGCTTTCCAGCCCGGTTCGAGAAGGTAGTGGACGCGCAGCCGCTGGTTCTTTGCCGACAGGTCTGCATGATAGCTGCGCCCGGTGCCGCCTGCGTCCGAGAAGACGAGGATGCGCTTCAGATCGTCCATGAAGGCAGCCGTCTCGGCGAGATTGGCGCTGGCGGCGCGGTTCTCGACGGCGAAGCGCTCGCCCTTGCGAACGATGCGCCGCGATCGTCCCGTAACTTCCGCCACCATATCGGCGCCGAACCGTTGAACGATTTGGTCGAGCGCGCCCGGGACGGGTGTCAGCGCGGCGAGCCGTTCGATGAGATCGTCGCGGCGGCGGACGGCTTCGCGGCATTCGACCGGCTGGCCATCACGAACAACAGGCCGCGAGGCGAGATTACCCTCACCGTCGGTGTAGGGCTCATACAGTTGCACTGGGAAGGAGTGCTGCAAATACGACAGAACATATTCGCGCGGCGTGATGTCCACGCGCACATCGTTCCATTCTTCGGTCGGGATGTCCGCAAGACGCCGCTCCATCAGCGCTTCGCCGGTCGAGACAATCTGGATGACGGCGGCGTGGCCGGCCTCAAGATCGCGCTCGATCGAGCGGATCAGGGTCGGCGTTTTCATTGAGGTCAGCAGATGACCGAAAAATCGCTGCTTCACTGACTCGAAGGCGCTGCGGGCGGCGGACTTGGCTTGGCGGTTCAGCGTGCCGTCGCTGCCGGTTATGTTTGCTGCCTCCATCGCGGCGTCGAGGTGATTGTGGATAATGGCGAAGGCTCCGGCATAGGCGTCGTAGATCTGGCGCTGGTCGTCGGTCAGCCTGTGTTCGACCAGCTCATATTCCACGCCGTCATAGGAGAGCGACCTGGCGGTGTAGAGGCCGAGCGAACGCAGGTCGCGTGCCAGCACTTCCATCGCTGCAACACCGCCATCCTCGATGGCCTCGACGAATTCGGCGCGGGTGGCGAAGGGGAAGTCATCGCTGCCCCAGAGACCCAGGCGCTGGGCATAGGCGAGGTTGTGAACGCTGGTGGCGCCGGTGGCTGAGACATAGACGACGCGGGCATCGGGCAGTGCATGTTGCAAACGCAGTCCGGCGCGCCCTTGCTGTGATGGGGCGACGTCTCCGCGTTCTCCCTTGCCGCCGCCGGCGTTCTGCATGGCATGGCTCTCGTCGAAAATGATGACCCCGTTGAAATCGGCGCTTAGCCAATCAACGATTTGCCTAACCCGCGAAACCTTTTCGCCGCGTTCGTCGGAGCGCAGCGTGGCATAGGTTGCAAACAGGACGCCTTCGCAAAGCGAGATCGGCTTGCCTTGCGGGAAGCGCGACAACGGCGTGACCAGCAGGCGCTCCATGCCCAGCGCAGACCAGTCGCGCTGCGCGTCCTCGATCAGCTTGTCCGACTTGCTGATCCATACGGCCTTGCGACGGCCCTGAAGCCAATTGTCGAGGATGATGCCGGCCGACTGGCGTCCTTTGCCCGCGCCCGTGCCGTCGCCGAGCATGAAGCCTCGCCGAAACCGGACCGTGTGGGTTGCGCCCTCTGGTGCGGCTTGAACGAGGTCGTGGGTTTCATCGACGGTCCACAACCCCGCGAGAAAATCCCCGTGCGCTTCGCCGGCGTAGATGACGGTTTCGAGCTGAGCATCGGACAGCAGCGTGTGGATGTTTGTTGGCAGCGTCGGTCGGTAGCTGGGCTTGGGCGGCGCGACAGAGGCCATGGCCGCCGACTGCACGAGTTTGGTGGGGTGGGCCTGAGATCCAGGAATACGGATCGACTGAAGAGCGTAGCCTTCATAGAGGCCATCGCTCATCCGGTCGCTTCGGGGCGGCGCCCAATCGATGGTCTCATAGACAAGATCAATCGCTTCCGGATCGGCGGCGACGTGGCTGGCCGGACGGGTGGGCGTTGAGCAGGCGATGTAGCCGCGCACCGATTTGGGCGCCGTGGCGATCATCGGCGTCGCGCTTATCGCGAGCGCGACAGCCGGTCGCGGCGGTACGTGAGCTTCGATCCAGTCGAGCAACGTGCCCGCATCAGGGGCGATGCCCGGCGAGACCGGGAACGCGGTCGGATCTTCCGCGGGGAGCTTGTCGATGATCGTCAGCCGCGTCGGAAAACTGGTGCCGTGCCTGGCGTAGACCGAACCGGCAATGGCAGTGCTGAACACGACACGCGCGCGGCCCTGCAAAGCGACGAAGGTGTCGCGCCAGTCCGGGAGGTCTGGTCCGACATTGGCGCCGGTGATCGCGACTAGCCTGCCACCGGGCGCGAGGCGGCCGAGGGCCGATGAAATGTGCCGAAAACCGGCATCATGAACTCTTCCAGCGACCTTGGCCAAGGCTGAGAACGGCGGGTTCATCAACACAACGGTCGGGATCACATCTGTATCGAGGTGATCGTCGATCTGCGCGGCGTCGAAGCGGGTGACGGCGGTGGCCGGAAAGAGGTGGCCGAGCAGATCGGCGCGGGTTTCGGCCAGTTCATTGAGGGTCAGCGAGCCGCCAATGGTCTGCGCGAGGATGGCAAGGAGGCCGGTGCCCGCCGAGGGTTCCAGCACACGGTCGCTCGGCATGATCGCAGCCGCAGTCAGTGCAGCAAGGCCGAGTGGAATCGGCGTGGAGAATTGCTGAAACGCCTGGCTTTCCTCGGAACGGCGCGTGTGCGTTGGCAGTAGCGCGGCGATCTTCTCCAGCACGCAAAGGCGTGAAGTCGGAGAGGCGGCTTTGCGGAAAAGGGCTTTTCCGTATTTGCGCAGGAATAGGACCGTCGCGACTTCGCAGGCGTCATAGGCGACTTTCCAGTCCCACGCGCCAGATGCGTCGGAGGCGCCGAACGCATCTTCCATGGCGCGTCGCAGATGGGATGCCTCGACATGCTGGCCCTGTTCGAGCTTGGGAAGCAGAAGATTGGCGGCGGCGTGAATGGCGGAGGACGGGTCGCGCAGCAGCGGCGACGCCGACGCCGCGGCGGCGGGAACGAGTATGGTCATGGGCAGGGACCTCAAGGAGAGCGGGAAGGAACGAGCCCGCGCGCCGCTCTCTCTCAGCCGCACGGGTCTCATCCCGTTCCGGCAGTCCTCTTCCTCTCATGTGTGGACATGAAAAAAGCGCCCGGCCGTTAGGCGGGGCGCCTGTGAAGGTCAGCCGAACCGCCGACCTACGTCAGTGAAAGTATAGGCATTGGCGGCTATGGCCTCGTCGACGGTCTCATCGGCCGTCTGATATTCGTATTCCTGTTCGAGCTGCCGGTAGAGCCAGCGCGCCAGATCGCGCAAGGCTTCGGTCACGATGCTTTCGGCGCCATGGGTCATGTCCTGTCCGGTCGGGCTCTCGCGCTCGACGTCGATCGCCATGCAATACGCGTGATAATAGTGACCGCGATGGCGGACATCGGCTCGCAGCTGGCAGAAATTGCGCCGTTGTATGGCCTGCAAGGCGTCAGCGATCTGGTGAAGTGTGGCGTCCTGCGGCGCGTGCTCGCGGATCTTTGCAGACACCCGAGGCGCATGCGCATAGCGCCCTTCGAAACACGCGCCGTCCCCCTGGCTCCAGAAGCCGCGGAAATAGATGCATGCTTCCTGACGCGATCTTCCACCCATGAGGCGGACGGTATTGGTCTTCAGTACTACGCCGAGGATCGCGCAAATCTGCTCGAAATCCGCGTAGACGGCATCGTACCAGTCGTGGTCGAAGCCGCCTTCGCGAAACCAGGCGCGGGCCTTTGCCTTTGCCCCGTCGGAAAGCTCATGGAGCTCATAGACAGTGGTTTCGATGATCTCAGGCATCGCCGTCGCCTCCGTCGAGGACTGAGGCAAGCCAGCCATCGGTATAGGTCCAGGCGATTGTCTCGCCGGCGCCAAGGTCGAGCACATGCGCCCCGCCGCTGAAGCCATCGAGGCGCGGCTTCGAGCAGGTGTTCGCGTATTGGAACCCCCAGCGGCCGGTGAGTTGAAACTCGGCGGCGCAGCGTTTCACGAACTGGATGACGCGCTCGGGATCGCCGGTGACGTCGTCGCGCATCCAGAGCGCAGAGCCGCCATGCTCGGGCTGAATCGAAAGGAGGAACCCGTCGGAAGGCGGCTCCTCCGAAGCGCCGGCCTCGGACAGGGCGTTGTAGAGATCGAGTGCGCGGGCGGCGTTCGCCGGCGTGCCGACATCGAGCAGGCACGAGAAGTGGATGAAATAGTCAGCCATGTGGGCCTCCGACAGGAAAAGCCCGGCGCCGCGCGGGGACTCGCCGCGCGGACGTGATCGGGCCGTGGTGATGGATGGAAGGGGTGGATCAGTATCCGAACTGCCAGGACGGCCAGTCTTGCCCGTCATCTGCGGCGGCAACGGCGGCTGACAGATAGCTTTCATCGCCTTCGACGACGATCGGATCGCGGACGGGCGTTTCGTCGATCACGGTCACGCAGGTGACGAGACCGTCTTCAACTTCGACGTGGACGGGCACGAGGTATTGAAAGACCACGCGGCGCGCTGTGGCGGATGAATCAACCATGGTGATTTCCCTTGGAAAGGGCGCGGAGAGCGGACCCTTGCCACTCCCCGCGCAAGGTGATCATTCAGCGGCGATGGCCGTGGCGTCTTCGTCCTCGGTCGCCTCGTCATCCTCGCCGTCATCGGTGAGGAAGGCAGGCAAAGCCGCGTCGTCGCCGTTTTGATCGGCAGGCTCGCCCCCGATTGCACCATCTACATCGGCAAGTCGGAGCGGTTCGGGCAACCAGCCGGTATCGGCCAGCAGGCGCTCGGCTTCCTTGGCCATGTCGCACTTTTTCATATGGTCGATGAGTTGCGCCGCGCGTTCACCGGCGCCTTCGCGCACGGATTCGAGAATGCGCGACTTGGTGATCCTGCCGAGATAATTGCCGACCGTTGGCCGCCACCCAGCCTGCACCATGTCGAGCCCGGTCGCCCTTGCCAGCCTGTCGGCCTGGGCGAAGCGCAGTTGCAGGGCCTGCTCGCTGACACCGGAGCCGCTATAGGGGTTGGGCCGCTCATAGAGCGCGTTCACCCCGTAGCTGACGCAATGCGCAAGAAGCGCCATGCGACCTTCCTCGTCCAATTCGGTCAGCCAGTCCCAGAGCGCGGTGTCGTCAGCCGGGACGCGGCCATTCCACTGCGCGTGGCGATCATCAACGGCCTGGGCCGATGCGCTCTCGCCGAGGTCTTGTGCTTGGGCGGGGAAGTAGACATGCCGAACCTGAGCCTCGAGCGCACCATTTGCCGAGCGATGGTGGAAGGTATCGGAGACGAGTTTGTGCAGGAGCGCCGTCATTGCGATCCGAGGGTTCTGTGCGACCGCGTCGCGCAAAGCCAGCGTGCGGTGGGCCGTCAGTTCGGTCACCAGGCGCTCGGGCAACGGCTTGACACCATCGTCCTCTTCATCCTCGCCTTGGAGGGGCTGTCCGCCCATGGTGACGACGGTCGGCTTTACACCATGCGCCAGTGATGACACCTCCGAGCCATCAGGTGTCGGGTGGCCGTTTTCGTGCGTCGGTTCGATCGGCGCCTCGTCCTCGGGGCGGACATAGCCGCGGTGTGCGATCAGCGACCCATCGGAGTCGATGGTGATGATGGCCCCGGCGATAGCGATTTCGGTCTGTTCGAAGCGCATCGGACGATTGTCGAGCGCCTCGATCGCGGCTTCGATCTCGCCCAGCCGCTGATCGATCTCGTCTGGCAGTTCGTCGGCGTTATCGTACTGCTCGGTCAGGCGATCCAGTTCCGCCTGCAAGGCCGCGCGGGTCGCCCGTTCTTCCTCGGTCATCTCGATCGGCGCGCCGGAAAGCTCGCGCATCCCATGGGTGGCCCCGTAAGGAATGCTGAGGCTCGCCTCGACCCATTTCCAGCCCTCGGCGGCTATCTTGTCGGCTTCTGCCCTGAGCTTCTCTGCGACCAAACGATCGAGCATGCCGACGTCCTGGAGCCACCCGCCATCATCGGACTGGAAAAGATCGCGCAACACGATGCCACCGGCGGCTTCATAGGTATCGACACCGACGAAGATCGCGCGTTTGTCTGAAGCGCGGACCGTGGTTTCGGTCAGCATCCTCCGGATCTGCCAGGGCTCTTTCTGCCAGCTATCGCGGATCGCCGCCCAGACCTGTTCCTGACGGGTGTGGTCCTCGGTAACGGTGAAGGCCATTACGTGTTCGAGCGTCATGCCGTCCTCGGCATAGACATCGAGCAGGACGGGCGACACGGCGGCGAGGCGCAGGCGTTGCTTGACGACGTTCGCGCCCACGAAAAAGGCGGCGGCGATGGCCTCCTCGGTCATGCCCTTCTCGCGCATCGCGTGAAACGCACGGAACTGGTCGAGCGGGTGCAGCGGCGCCCGTTCGATGTTTTCAACCAGGGAGATTTCATCGACCAGGATGCCGCTCGCCGCGTCGCCGACAACGCAGGGCACCGGGGCAGTCTTGGCCAGGCGCTTTTGTTTGGCGAGGAGTTCGAGCGCACGATAGCGGCGCCCGCCGGCGGGTACTTCGAACATGCCGGTTTCCAGACCCTCCGCGTCGTGGACGGGGCGGACATGAAGCGATTGGATCAGGCCGCGCCGTGCGATGGATTCGGCGAGTTCCTCGACGGAGACGCCGGCCTTCACTCGCCTCACGTTCGACTGGCTGAGCACGAGCTTGTTGAAGGGGATGTCGCGCGACGACGACAGGGTGATTTTCTGGACGGCAGTTGCCATGGTGCTTACTCCATGACGGGCTGCCCGAAAGCCTCTCTCTCGGACCTGAACCCGTCACGAAGCGAAGCGCCGCCCTCTTCCTCTGAAGGGGCAGCGCCTCAGTGATCTGGAAAACGGATAGGCGCGGAAACGTAGGGCCGGAGACGCGCAAATCCGTGTCCCCGGCGTCACGCAAATCAGGCGGCCCGATCGAGCAGCTTCTTTGCTTTGGCCTCCATGTCGAGGCGGGCGTCTTGGTGCGGTTTGTCGCGGGCGACTGCGGTGATGCCCTGAACGAAATCGAAAATGGATTCCGGCGGGCGGCCTTCCTCGGCCAGCACTGTCTCGATGATCTTGCCGGTCTCGGCCTTCGAGAAGCCGCGCTTGCGCAGGAAATCGCTGCGATCCTCGTCGGTGCGGGCAACGATCCGCTCGCGTGCTGCCTTGATGCCGTTGATGAAGGGCAGCGGCGAGGAATTGGCGAAGTTCAGCAGCGCGGGCGCCGCTTCATGGGCGAAGCGCGAGGCGGCGTATTTGCTGTGCCGGATCGTTATCTCCTCGAAATCCTCGACGCCCCATAGGTTGCGGTTCTGGCAGACGGCGCGCAGGTAAAAGCTCGCCATGCCCAGCGTCTTGGCGCCGACCTCGCTGTTCCAGCAATAGAAGCCCCGGAAATAGAGGTCGGGTGAACCATCGTGCAGCCGCCCCGCCTCGATGGGGTTGAAATCATCGACCAGGAAGAGAAAGACGTCACGGTCGGACGCATAGAGCGTGGTGGTGTCCCTGGTGATGTCGACGCGCGGGTTATAAATGCCGGTCGACCAGTCGAGGACGCCCGGCACTTTCCATCGGGTATCGCCGGTTCCGTTGCCGGCGATGCGCTGCACGGCTTCGACGAGTTCATGGTCGTAGATGCGGCCATAATCGGGGCCGGTGACAGCCCGCAGTTCGATGCGGCCCCCAGTTCGCGCATCATCGGTTTCCAACGTCTTCATCTGCTCGGCGCGATTCGATGTCAGGCCATATTGCAGATTTATCGCGGCCAGCGGCGCGGGCAGTTGCCGCAGATAGGCGGCGGGCGCCCCGATTTGGGCCGCCAACTGGCCGAAGCTCCAATGGGTCGGGGCCACGGGCGCCTCGGCGCCGGGGAGGATCAGGGCAAGGCGCTCTGGGTCATTCCGGTTCGCCTCGACATGAATGAGGGCGGTTTCGACAACACGGGTTCGGCTGCGCTCAGAACGGCCACGCACCGCGCTGGCCAGCTCGCCCAGCGAAAGGAACCGCTCGTCATCGGGTCGCGAGAACCATTCGGACGAGACCCGGCCGACGCGTTCGCCGCGCGTGACATCCACTTTGTAGCCGCCGCTCATATCACGGCGAGCGTCGAGAACCTGCATGTTCATGGGAAAATTCTCCATGACGGGCGCCGAAAGCCTCTCTCCCGGCACTCAACCCGTCACGGAAATCCCGTCCGCACTCTCACTCTGAAGGGGCGTTGCGGGGTGTCCCCGCTGAAGGGGTCGGCAGAGACCTTGGCTCAGCCGCAGGGGAAGACTTTCCCCGCCTTTCGGGTTCTAAATGTCGCCGCCAACAATTCTAATTTCCCGCCCTTAATCTTCTAAAAATCATGCCGCTTGGTTCAGCACATCAGACGTCGGCATTTTTGAGCGACGGGCACATCGTCATGAATCATTCGCCCGACAAGTCTGCCGGCCCCAAGTAGGTTATGTCGATCCGTCGGATGTCGTGAGCCACCTGCGCTCGTAACAGGCCAGCTCTTCCTGGATTTAGCGCGGCTTGCACGGTGCCAAGTGGCGTTCCGTCTGCCGAAAGCACGCGCGGCTGACCAGACCAATGATGAACCTGAACAGGGGTGCCCGGCGGTGGTGGCGCGCCGAGCCACGCCACGTTTGCCCAGTATCGGCGATCCGCCCATGTGCGGTTTTCGCGCGGCGTAAAGCTCTGAGCGAAATCCGTCCACATTGCCTTGGTCTCGGCAGTCGGCCAATCCGGCTGCGTGCTCCACGCCGCGACAGCTTCCGAGTTGAGCCATTGCCGAAGCTCTTGGCCAGTCTGAAAGGTGGCACCTGTATCGATGACAGCCTTGACGGCGGCAAGCCTGGAATTGAAACCGGCCTGGATGAGGATCGACGCGGAGCGGTTCAGCGTTCCGGTTTCAACGGCAGGCACGGCAAGGCCAAGCTCATGGTCTTCAAGAGGAAGGTCAAAAACACCGACGGTATCGCCGTTCGCGGCGGCGCGGACGCGGATCGCCTCCATAGCCCAGGGTAGACGGTAGACCAGACCCCCTTCGATGAACTGAAGCGTCTCCGATTCCTGCCCGGTGGCGATGATGGCGAGAGGCTGGCCGAGAAGCCACGCGCGCAAAATGTCCCGCCAGTTGGCGGGCATAGCATCCGGCATGAAGGGATAGAATGTGAAGACCTGCTCGGCGAGCACCGTGATGGCGGCAATCGCCGCTTCTGCATCGCCTGCAAGAATGGCGCTATTGGCCTGAACCAAGAGAATGTTCGCGTTCGCCGCGATCACGTCCAGGGCATGCCCCGTTGTCAATCCGACTCCGGCAAGGAAGTAGCCCCGGCGGCGCGGCGCCGTCGACTGGCTCCAGATAAGTCGGCTTCGTGACACCAGGCCCGCCTTAAGGGCCTGCTGGACCTGCTCGTTTTGTCGCAACAGGCGGCGCTGCCAGAGAGAGGACTGGAGAATATCGTCCAGCGCAGCTTCTATCCCCTCATCTGGAATGTCGCTCTCGCCGATCAGGCTGAGGATGGCCGTATCGAGCGTTGCTACGTGCCGCTCCCAGTCGGCAAGGGCGCGCGCGCGATCGTCGATCTCCTCGTTCGCGATCTCCGGAAATGTCCAGGCCGCAGCGTTGTTGACGACATAATCGACGAGTTGATTGAGGTCGCCGCCGATACGCGCGTGCATGCGCTTCAGAAGCGTCCAAACCAGAAGCGCCAAGCCACTTTCCATGTTTCGCGCGCCGAGATCGTTGATGAGCGCTTCCCAGTTGCGTCGCTTCTTCGCGATATCGTCGAACATCGGGAAGAGCACAATGCCTTCAACATCGACATAGGCGCGCCCCGCGCGGCCGATAACATTCTTGAACTCGGAGATTTCGATCCTTTCGCCATGGCGGTGGAGCGAGTGCATGATAACGGCCGTGGCCGAAAGGTTGAGGCCCTGCGCCAAGGTGGGCGACGAGACTGTTACCTTGAGCACATTGTCGCGCAGTAGGCGCTCCACCTCTTTGCGATAGGCTGTCGGCAGCGCGCCGTGGTGCAAAGCGACCCCAAGGCGAAGGCACTTGAGGATCGCGCTATCCGGCCCCAACCATTCCTCGCCGAGCGCAATCGCCGTGTTGAGGACGGCTGGATCAGCTTCGAGCAACGCGCGTAGCGTGCCGCGCTCATGAAGATCGACGATGACATCGGCGAACGGCTCAACACTTCGCCGCTCGGGGCAGAAGATTAGGACTGTCTGCCCATCCTCGACCAGCCGCCAAGCGGTTGCGAGACATAGTTCGCGCTGATTGTCGGGGAAGAGGCGGGTTCGGCGACGCTTCGGCGGAATCCAGTTGGGTGGCGCAGCGCCAGTAAGGAATCGCTGCACCCACGGCCGCTCGTTGCCGACGCGAAGGTTCAACCGCGCGCTTGGCGACGCCCATACCACCTCGCCGAACCGGAGCCGGGTTGGGCGCCAGTCGTTCTTGATCAGGCCGCCGGGGTGATCACGGCGCAGCCAAGCGGCGAAATCGTCGAGCTGGTCTCCAGATGGCAATATCGCCGAGAGGCACACTATCCGCCGTCCCTGTGCGTCAGGTCGGCGAAGGAGCCGCTGTATTTGCACCTCATATCGAACTTCACGCTCATTGAGGCCGATCATGTGCCCTTCGTCGAAGACTAGCAGACCGACGTCATCGAGAAGGGACGGATCGTTCCGCAGCGCAAAGTCGAGTTTTTCTGGCGTCGCGACGACGATGTCCCGTTCTCGGATCGCGTCCTCATCGAAGCCGCTGACCCCGATACTGCCGTAGAGCGCCGAAATCGTCTTTCCGAGAGGACCGAAGGTTCGCTGCAAAGTAGTTTCAGTTTGAGCCGAAAGTGCGCGCAACGGAGTGATGAAGACCACGCGCCTGCCTCCGGCCAAGCAGCGCAGGATGCAGAGTTCGGCGATGCGCGTCTTTCCGGCGCTCGTCGGCAGGGAAACAACAAGGTCGTCGGACTGATCGACGGCGCGGGCTGCGGCCTCGACCTGCGACGGCCAGAGATCGACCTCCGCTTTGGGGCGTCGTTGAAGCAGTGCGATGAAGAGCTCGCGAAGCCGTGGCCAGTCAGCAGCGTCGCCGCCAGCTGACTGTAGCGGCACCCTCTCGTGGAAGGTAACCGACCAGAGGTCCGATAGGAGGTGGATAGCGATGCGATGCGCCCACCATTGCGGAAGCATGTTCAACTCGCTGCAAATGGACAGGCTCACCTGAAGGCGTTCCAGCGCTTGGTCCAGAAGCGCCCGCTCGCCACGTTCCAACGCGACAAGAAAAAGGGACATGGCCGCCAGGAAGGTGTCGTTTAGTGCCGTGTCGAGACCATCGAACAGGAAGTCACTGCTGCCGTCGATGGGGTTTGCCGCAGCTTCGGACTGATCGAGGTTGGCTTGGATGGCGGCTGCGATCCGAGTGTCGCTGCCTTCGCCGGAAGTCCTGTAGTCAAGGATGCTCGCGCGAAGGGCTCCGAAGTTGCGACGCATTAACTGCGCGATGACACGTTCGATAGGCGAAAAATTCTCGTCGCTTTCTACAATCGCAAGTAGGGAATAGGCGCGGGCGGACAGGTGAGCGAGATGGTAGCTCGCTGCCGCCATCACGAAGTGAAAGTCGCGATCTACCTCTTCGCGGTTGCCCTTCGCGATTACGGCCTCGAGAGCGGTGGCGGCCTGTTCAAAGGCGGTGCGCGCTTGAGCGGCGTCGCCTCCGAGTTCGCGTAGGCGAAGACCTAGCCCGAGAAGCGCGTAGCCGTAGGAATGAAGATCGTAGCTGAGCTGGGGCGCAAAGGCTGGCGCATCGGGAGGTAAGGCGCCATTGCGCCAGATAATCGCGCGGGCCTGACCACGGGCGATGAGGCTACCACGAAAGCCGGCAGTTGCGGCCTCCGTGATATCGGCTGCGATGCCTTCAGGGGTTGTTGGCATCGGCAATCACTCGATCGTAGACCGCGCCGATGAAGGCGGCATGGCCATCCACACGCAGGCCGACGCCCCATTGGTTGATGGGGCCGGGGTAGGCCTGGAGAGACGCAGTCAGCATGGCGTCCGGTGCGTTGCCGGAGAATGTAAACAGGAGATGCCGAACGTTCTGTGGTGGAATGCCGTGTTTCAGGAGCGCATCATCGATCGCATCGGCGAGCGGCAG
Source organism: uncultured Alphaproteobacteria bacterium (assembly GCA_903860975.1). Classification (GTDB taxonomy): domain Bacteria; phylum Pseudomonadota; class Alphaproteobacteria; order Caulobacterales; family Caulobacteraceae; genus Phenylobacterium. Next base: position 4,409 of record CAIOSI010000051.1, on the reverse strand, counting down.
ATTGTTTAGCTCGAGGAGTCGAGCCGAAATGAATGACAAAGCGTGGGCGGACGGCAGTCCGCCATCCTTGTCGAGGCCAGCGCGGGCTTCCGTAAGCACCTGTGCTGTCAGCGCGACGCGGCTTTTTGCTTCAGTCTTCAGGAAATGCAGGCGCTGGGTCTGAACGTCCTGGAGGATGCCAATAACGTCGTCGCCGCGCATCGCCATGTTGCGATGGTCTTTCCAGCGGAGGCGCTTGATCGGTGCGCGATAGCCGCCGCTCTGGCTATCGATCCATTCCGTCGCGTAGATCTCGCCGAGATCGCCGGAGCGGATCGCCTTGGTGGTGGGGAGCTTGCCCTCGATCAGCGCGGCGGCGACCGGCTTGCCAAGACGGGCCAGCGCCCGCGCGACTTGCTCCTCCGACGCATAGTGCGAAGGGATGATCGCGGCCGTTGCCTGGACACCAGTCGGAAGTTGTGCCGCCTGACCGGTCATCACCCGCCGAAAATGATTCCCGACCGGCTCATCGACCGAAAGACACCAATCATTGAACTGCGCCATGCTCCTTCCTCCCGTTTATCGAGGAATGAGGTCAGGGACGCTATAGAGCGATGAACTGACTTTGGTTGCACGACATAGCTGATATTTGGCAGCAATCATTTTTTGCTGCCTTTTCGTCCGTCCGCAGCGTCGAAGAACATGGGAAAGAAACTGCGCTGCGTCTTGATTTTGATGATGTCATTGACGCCAATTGTATTGGGCTTACGTCGTTCACCCCCCGTGGGCGTAATCACTTCTAGGTCAGGATTTTCCATGATCGCCGCGTGGACGTCATCTGCATGCGCTGGCGTAACATTGTAGATGTTCTCGTAAAATTCCATCATGGACATGGCGTCGCCAGCGTCGGTCACAAGACGGGGAATATCTCCGAGTAGCTGGGTCTTGGCCGAAGCCCGACCGCTAACGTCGAAGAGATAGAGCATCCCTTCGTCGTGCCGTGGATCATAGGACAGCATGTTGAGGCCAGATCGACCGAAATGGGCCTGAAGGCTCGCGTTGTCATGGAGGATATTGTTGTAGACCTGCCGCGCCCGATAGACATTGGCGAAATGGATCAGCCAATACCGCCAGCCGCCAGGATTGTTGATCGAGAAGGGACTGACATAGGGAGCGCAGAGGCGAAAGGCGTCGAAGACAATCTTCTCGGCCGTGCCAAGCCAGTCTCTTTGACTCATCATGCCATCGAGCGTCTGGACGTCGCTGCTAGCCAGACCGAGATGGTCGAGCTGAGCACGCAGACGCTCCGGCTGGTCCTTCTGAAGGAAGGCCAGCAATGAGCTAATGACGAATGTATAGAATATTTCGGCGGCGGGGTAGGAATGCATAATGTCGAGAATCGTATTCCGCTCGACATGGCTGTGGCCGCACTGATCCAGATTGAAGATCACGCTTCGGTAGCGGCCTTGCTCCAGAAAACGTTTGATCTTGGGATAGGCCGCTTCGAAGAATTCATTCAGATACTCGACGCGCAGGTGAAGCTTCGGGCATGTCGCGGCGATGTCAGCCTGAACTGGCGCCACATGGGTCTTCAAAAGCTCGATTGCGTCTTGGCTGGCGTCGTTGAAGACAAGCAGGCACTCAACCTCGATGGCGCCAAGCCCCTGAACCACACGATTGGTATTCACGGCTTCGGTCGCTCGCTTCAATTCCTCGATAAAGATCAACGGGGAACCCGATGTGCCGCATTGATAGCGACCGCCGCCGGCAAATCCATCGACGATAGCAAGCCGGAAACGCTCCTGCTGCGGCAGTTTGCAGCGAACAGTCAAATAGTCGAAGACATACTCTCGGAGAATTTTGTGCTTGCGCTTTGAATGCTCTTCGAGTGTCGCGCCATCAGTCCATTCGTATCGTTTCTCGACCATTATAAGCCCCCACCGCGTCCCCGCCCGTCATGCAACCGCTTGCGGAGCGGCAGGCATTTCATCCCAAGTTCTGCCGCGATATTCGCGGCCATTGGCTTTCTTCGAGCGTTTTTTGTTGTCCTTGCCCCAAGTCCCCCACTGCTTGAAAAAGAAGGCCGTGCCGGTCGATAGGCATTGGGCGTAAATTTCGTCGATCCACTCCTCGCGGATCGGTCGGGCGGATTTGCCGCTCTCGCCGCCGATGATCGCCCAATGGATGTCTCGAAGATCGACCGCGCCGACAGGTCCGATCAGCGGCTCGAAGGAAATAAAGCGGATAGCTGCGGGAACCCGGCGCAGGTGCTCGATTCGACCAATCACACTTGCGTCTTCGATGCTGGTTCCGAGCCACACGTTCGGCATAACTTCGCCGATCTTGGTGGCGACTAGCTCCGCCATTCGCTCTGGCCGCTTTGTAAGGATCTGATAATTGTGATGGGGGGTCTCGCGCATGACCCGCCACACCTCGATGATGAACGCATCGCTGACCTGTTCGTGAAACAGATCACTCATAGAATTAACGAAAATCTTGCGTGGCTTACGCCACCTATGCGGGATCGTCAGCGCGTCCATATCCTCGCGCACGATGCCGTTCCAGACTGTGCGTCGGCCGGTCTTCCGCGTCAGCCCAATATATTTTTCGACACCCATCGCTTCGAGGCGCCTAGCCATCTCCATGGCGTAGCAATTCGTGCAGCCAGCGGTGACGATCGAACATCCCGCGACGGGATTCCATGTGGAGTCGGTCCACTCGATCTGGGTTTCAGCCATACTGCCCTCCCGAGCTATTTTTTGTGCGACACCACATCATTCCGATCCGCGCATAGGGTTGACGAACGGGATACCTGCGAAGTCCTTTTCATTGTCGGTCACGACCACGCAATCCATGGCGCCAGCGACCGCAGCAATAATCATGTCGAGCGCGCTACGAGGTCGCCCGGCCGCTTTCCCCTCCGCCATGAGCCGCGCCCAGATCAAACCAGCCTTGTCGTCGAACGAGAGGATGCGGCCCGTGAAGATGGCCTGCGGCCCTTCAGGGCCAGCGAACCATGCATCGAGAGCATCTCTTTTCTTCCCGCGAGGCTTCTCCAAGATGCCGCGTCGGATTTCGGCGACCGTCAGTGAGGCGATAAACAGATCATCATCACGTTGTGCCGCCATCCAACCAAGCAGCAGTTCCGAAGGCTGCGGCTTGACGACATTGCTGATGATATTCGTATCGAGAAGATAGCGTGTCACAGGTCGACCTTTCGCCCCTCTTCACGTGGGCGCGAGAAGTCGAGTTCGGCCCCCACCAAAGGCGAGCGCCGCAGAGCGGTCAGGATGCCACCCGACCTGGGCGGCTCACCCGTGACGGCCGTCTTCATGGCCGCGCGGACCTGCTCCGCTTCAGGCCCTTCCTCGGCGAGGCGGCGGGCAAGCGATCGGATCAAATCGCGATCAGATTCAAGCGCCATGATCTCAAAGCGCGTGAAACCGCGCTGCGTTAGGCGCGCGCGGTAGTTCTGGATTGCTCTCTTCTGTGCGGCGTTGCCCATGGCAGCCTCCAATTTATATCTGGATATATATCCCGAATTCGCCGCGCTGACAAGCCACGATAAGGTGGCCACCATGAGGGGGCGATGAGGGGGACTGACACGAAATCAGGCAGCTTGGCGTGTCGGTCCTTCAACCTCGCTCCCCGTCTCTCCCACCGCTTTGGTCAGGAAGCGATCGAGGGCGGCTCGCCGTGAGTCGCGGTCCAAGGCGTAAGCCGTCTGCTTGAACTCAATCCCATCCAGCAGCCCAAGGATGTAACCGGCGATCGTGTCTGCGGCCATTATGAGCGCCGTATCAAGCGTATGGATGTACTTGCTGGTCATCGTACCCTTGGAGTGGCCCACGAGCGCTGCGATGGTGATTTCGGTGAATCCGAGGTCGTTAGCGATACTGGCGAAGCTGTGCCGCAGGACGTGAGGCGTCACGTCGGCGAGCGGTGACGCCCTGAAAATCTGTTCCCAATGGTTTGGGAAACTCCCAAACGCGGCGGCATTGCGCTCGCCTGGGAAGACGTAACTGCTCGCGGTTTCCTTCCGGCGTTCCTCGAGGCGCTCGACGACGGGTAACCCCGTCGGGCGGACAGAGTCGCCCTCCTTGCTGTCAACGAGGCGGAGGCAACTGGCGTCGAGATCCACTTCGTCCCACATCAAGCCGATGATCTCACTGCGGCGGCAGCCTGTCAGGGCGATCAACCGTATGATCTCAACCGTCAGCGCGTACTTCTCATTTTCGGCAGCCTTGCGCAGCATTTGCCCAAGGGTTCGGTACTCGGCCTCACTGAGACGACGATTGCGCACATTGTCCTTGGGCTTTTTCAGGCCATGTGCCGGATTGCGTTCGATGATGCCGGCGTCAACTGCATAGGTAAGGATGCCTCCCAACAGGCCGACCGTTCGTGTAGCCGTTCCGGCGCCGCCGCGCACG
>CAIOSI010000050.1 GCA_903860975.1 uncultured Alphaproteobacteria bacterium | reverse complement strand
GCTGGAGAAGGGTCGGTACAGCTGGCCGTCGGGCAGTGAGGCGCGGAAGGTGTCACTGACGAGCGAAGCGCTGACGATGCTGCTGGGCGGCATCGATCTGAAGGACGGCTGCCAAAAGGCGTGGTATGAACGATAGCATGGCATGTATCATGCTACATATAAATCACTTAGCCGATGCCGCCGATCGAACTAGTCCTCGCAGAGAACCAAGCCCTGAAAGGGCGCGTGGAGACGCTCAGCGAGAAGGTGGCCGATCTGGAAATGCAGCTGGCGCTGTTCAAGCGCCAGCAGTTTGGCTCGGGCAAAAACGAGCGGCAGGACAAAACGCAGCTCACGTTGGGACTGGGCCAAGCGGAGCCGCCGCCAGTGGAGGCGAGGACCGAAACGGTGAGCTACGAGCGCAGCAGACCCGGGGTGCCGCGACGCGCGTGCGGGGAAGTTTTCGCGCATCTGCCGGTGAAGGAAACGATCGAGCTGATCCCGGCCGAAGTGCAGGCCGATCCGGACCTGTACGAGCGGATCGGGGAGGAGACGAGCTTCGAGGTCGATGTCGTGGCCCCGGCGTTGTTCAAGCGCTTGATCGTGCGACCGAAGTATCGGCACGTGCTGGACCGCAGCCGGCCGCCGCTGGTGGCCGCCGCGCTGAAGCGTCCGGTGGACGGTGGTTACGCTTCGGCGGGCCTGATCGCCTACGTGGTGCTGTCGAAGTACGCGCATCATTTGCCGCTCTATCGGCAGGAGCAAATGTCGGCGTGCTGGGGCGCGAAACTGTCGCGCAAGACCATGGCGGACTGGGTGGCGATGGCCGGCGAGTGGCTCCAGCCGATCTACCACCGAATGCGCGCGGGGCTGCTCGCCGGCTCCTATCTGCAAGCGGACGAAACGCCGATGAAATGCCAGGATCCCGACGCCCCGAGCGGGAAAACCTCCCAAGGTTACCTGTGGGCGATCAGCCGTCCCGGCGGGGACGTGGTCTTTGACTGGCGCATGTCCCGGCGGCACGACGAAGTGAACTCGCTGCTGGCCGGTTTTGGCGGCATCCTCCAAGCCGACGGCTATCAGGCCTACGCCCGTTTCGCCGAAGCCAACCCGCAGGTGATCCGCGTCGGCTGTTTTGCGCACGCGCGCCGCGGCTTCCACGAGGCGCTGGAAACCGCGCCGGTCGCCGCAGGCTTCATGCTTCGGTTGATCGGACACCTCTACCACATGGAGCGCGAGTGGGATGAAAAGCAGATCAGTCCCGGGGAGCGAACGTGCCGGCGCCAGCGTGATTTTGAGCTGACGCTGCGTCTGTTGAAGAAAGCCGCCGCCCTGCTCGCGCGGCGCTCCCGCCCGAAATCCCCTCTGGGCCAAGCGTGCACCTACCTGCTCAATCAGTGGCAGACTTTGGTCGCCCATTGCGACCACGGCTGCACGCGCATCGACAATAACCTCATGGAAAATGCGATCCGGGGATCGGCCTTGGGGAAGAAGAATTTTTTGTTCATCGGCCACCCTAAGGCTGGCGACCGCTCCGCCATCATCTACTCGATCATCGCTTCGTGTGCCCGTCGCCAAATCGATGCCTTGGCCTACTTGCGGGATGTGCTCTCGCGCCTGCCCGCGATGACCACCGCCGACGACTTGGACGTCCTGACACCGGCTCGCTGGCAGCCAGTACCCGCACTCGTCCCGTAGATTTTTACACTCGTCCTCCACATAGGTCACTCATGGTCACGCACGACGTCACAGCAATGACGTTGCGTGAGGTCGCTCGCCGGACGGATACGGTCGATCGCGCTCGGATGCACCATCGACTTAGAGCGGAGCGCGGTTAGGGGC
>CAIOSI010000049.1 GCA_903860975.1 uncultured Alphaproteobacteria bacterium | reverse complement strand
TCTGGTATTCCTTGCCCGTCAGGTGGACCCGCAGGCCGTTTACTTCGACGGTCTTGGCGTCGAGGTTGACGAGAATATCGCCGGTCTTGATGACCGATTGGGCGTGGCCTTTGGATCGACGGATCACGGCGTGAATGCGGGCGACCAGCTCGTCCTTGTGGAAGGGCTTGGTCATGTAATCGTCGGCGCCGCCGGAGAAGGTCTTCACCTTCGTATCGATCTCGGCTGAACCGGAGAGAATCATGATCGGGGTGTTGATCTTGCCGACGCGCAGAGTGCGCAGCACATCCATGCCGCTCATGTCAGGCAGGTTCAGATCCAAGAGGATCAGGTCGTAGTCGTAGATCTTGCCCAGATCGACGCCTTCCTCCCCCAAATCAGTGGTGTAAACATTGAAACCCTCCGACTTCAGCATCAATTCGATGCTTTGAGCCGTGGCGCTGTCGTCCTCTATCAACAGTACCCGCATCTGCCTCTCCTAACGCTTTCCCGCATGTTCCACGAATTCTGCGAATCCGTGCGGCCCTCGCCGTTAACCTGCCGTCGAGTTAATTTAAGACTGGTTAATTGAGAGTGTTTGTCCGGATAGAATCGTTAATCCGATGCGGAATCCGCTTCAAGAGTCGTCACGACCGCATTGCTGTTCTGGGGTGTTGAATCTTTTGTGATTGGACAGGCGGGGCAAATAGGATCGTCGCAAATTTGGCTGCGGATCCGGACGCCGTCTTTTTCGTTTAACGGCGGCCGTCGAGACGCAGAATTAACCCTGCACGGTAAGATCTGATCTCTTTTAGAGCAAATCGTTGTGGTTACCGCAGGATCGCCAGGACGGCATCGCGTTGGCCACCCGTGCGCCCGTCAGGGCCGGGCCCCGGAGATCCTCGCGAGCGCAACGCTCAGCGCCCCAAACCAGCATATGGAGAGCATCAGAGAGCAAGGCCGTGAGGCCACATCGCGCGGGCCATCGCGGCACGGTCGGCCAAACGGCAGTAAAATTCGGTCGCCCAAATCGTGCCGCGCCGCAGGGCCAGGTCAATCCCACCGCCAGCTTGACGATTAGAGGGCTTTGGCCTTCACGAGGCGGGCTAGAAATTAACGCCGCGTCTGGGTGAAATCAGCCAGGCGATTGGCTTTATCTTCATCACCTCTTAATCGCGTTCACGGGATTCTACGGCCTCGCAATCGAGGGCGTTTTTTGCAGAGTTTGGTAGCTGCGGTCGAGCGGCTAGATCCCCTGACCATCGCCGGCCGAGTGGCCGCCGTAAACGGCCTCCTGATCGAGGCTCGCGGCGGGCTGACCCGTTTGGCGATTGGCGCACGGGCGGAGATCATCCGCTATGGCGAAGCGCCGCTTTCGGCCGAAGTGGTCGGGTTTCGTGACACCCGTGCTCTTCTGATGCCCTTTGGCCCCGTTGAGGGCGTGGCGCCTGGCGCTGAAATCCGCATCGAACCGCTCGGCTCGGCTGTGCGGCCAACGAAGGCCTGGCTCGGCCGGATCGTCGACGCCTTCGGAAATCCTGTCGATGGAAAAGGCCCCCTGCCACAGGGTGCGGCGGCCTATCCATTGCGCGCTGCGCCGCCGTCAGCCCATGCCCGCGCCCGCGTCGGAGCGCGCTTGGACCTGGGCGTCCGCGCCATGAACGTCTTTGCGACCTGCTGCCGCGGCCAGCGCCTTGGTGTCTTTGCCGGTTCCGGCGTCGGAAAATCAGTGCTGCTTTCCATGCTGGCCAAGAATGCGGACTGCGACGCCGTCGTCGTGGGCCTGATCGGCGAGCGGGGCCGTGAGGTTCGCGAGTTCATCGAAGAGACTCTGGGTGAGGAGGGCCTGAAGCGGGCCATCGTCGTGGTCGCCACCTCAGATGAGCCAGCGCTGAAGCGCCGCCAGGCCGCGTACATGACCATGGCGATCGCCGAATACCTGCGCGACCAGGACATGGAAGTCCTCTGCCTGATGGATTCCGTCACGCGATTTGCGATGGCCCAGCGCGAGATTGGCCTGGCCGCCGGCGAGCCGCCAACCACCAAGGGCTATACGCCGACGGTCTTTACCGAATTGCCGAAGCTCCTGGAGCGCGCTGGGCCAGGACCGATCCGCCCCGACGGCACACGGGCAGGCCCTATCACCGGTATTTTCACCGTGCTGGTAGACGGCGACGACCATAACGAGCCGATCGCTGACGCCGTACGCGGTATCCTGGACGGCCATATTGTGATGGAGCGAGCCATCGCCGAGCGCGGCCGCTTTCCAGCGATCAATGTGCTGAAGTCAATCAGCCGGACGATGCCGGGCTGCCACGGACTGGAAGAGCGCGAGATCGTAAAGTCGGCGCGCCAGTCCCTGTCGGCCTATGCCAACATGGAAGAATTGATCCGCATCGGGGCCTATCGCTCCGGTGCCGATCCAACCGTCGATCGGGCGATTGCGCTCAATCCCGAGCTTGAGTCGTTCCTGGCTCAAGACAAGGACGAAGTCACCAGCCTGCCGGCCAGCTTCGAACGATTAGCCGGCATTTTGAATAGTGTGCCCGCATGAGTTGGTCAGACTCCCTCATCAAGCTCGCCACCTACGAGGTTGAGAACCGCCAGCTGAGGCTGTCGGAGATAACGCGCCGCCTTGCCGATGCCGAGACCCGGTTGGCGATCATGTGCGCCGAGGGCGAAGCTGAGGCCAAGCACGCGGGTCAGAGCGCAGAAGCGGGTTGGTATCATGCCGGCTACGCTGAGGGGCTACGGATCCGAAAGGCTTCCGCGCAAGCCGAAATCGACGCCATTGCGGCTGAAGAACGTGGCGCACGAGACGCGCTTGCCCAAGCGTTCGAAGAGCAGAAAAAATACGAGCAGGTCGCCCAGAGCGCTCGCCTCGTCGAGGTCAAGGCAACCAATCGGCGGGAAAACGCGGCCCTTGATGAGGTTGGGATGCAGGCAGTTCGGCGAGCATCTGGATCGGCGTCCTAGGCCGTTGGGCCGCCCATGCGCTTGCGCTCGGCATCGACACTGGCTCGCAGGACGCTGAGATCTTCGCTGATCTTGAAGATCGCCACATAGAACTCGCAGAACGAGCGCCACAGCAGGATCAAGGCACCCATCACCAGGAAGCCGCCGATGATGACGGGGATGGCGAGCAGCAGGCCCACGATGGTCGGGTCGCGGATCACCAGGCCCACCGCCGCCCCCATGATTCCAAAGGCGCCTAGCGCGATCAACGCCAGACCTGCCCAATAGATGACGTGGATAACCTGATTGGTCATCAGGTGCTGGAAGGTCAGCAAGTCCCAAAGAATGGCGGAGCCTTCGCCCTTTGGTCGGTTCAGAGGTCGACGCATCCGATTCCCAGGCCACTGTCGGAGCTTGATCTTACTCCGGGTCCGCACCGCTAGCAGCCCACGCCTGCGTGGGCAATGGCGGGCGGTTCAGCTTGGCCTCGGGGGCCTTCGTTGTTTCAACGCCGTCTCAAGACCCGCCTCGACCTGAAGGGCGGTTGCGATGGTGTTTCCGGCCGACTCGCAAGGCCCGTCAAATCGTACCCACGGTCTTCAACCTCGCGCGGGGATGGACCTCGTTCTGGCTCATGACCGGGGTCTGGCCCCGGAAGCGTTCGATGATTGAGCGGACGTAGGGCCGGATATTTGGGCTGGTCAGCAACACCGGGCTGTCGCCGGCCAGGGCTGCCCGCTCAAATGTCTCGCGAACCCCGCGCACGAAATCCTGCAGCCGTGATGGTGCCAGGGCCAGTTGCTTGTCATCGCCTGTGCCGACCAGGCTTTCTGCGAAGGCGTTTTCCCATTCCGGCGTGAGCGTCACGATCGGTAGGGCGCCATCCTCGCCGCGGTGGGCGAAGGAGAGCTGGCGGGCGAGGCGCGCGCGCACCTGTTCGACCAACAGGGTGACAGACGAGGTATGCGGGGCGGCCTCACCAATGCCTTCGAGGATCGCGGGCAAGTCGCGGATCGATACGCGCTCACGCAGCAGGGCCTGCAGCACGCGCTGGATCGTGGTGGCGGTGACGACGGAAGGAATCAGGTCCTCGACCAACTTCTTTTGTTCGGCGGGCTGGTCCTTAAGGAGCTTTTGCACTTCGGCGTAGGAGAGCAAGTCAGGCATGTTCTCCTTGAGAATCTCGGTCAGATGCGTGGTCAGCACCGTCGCCGGATCGACGATCGTATAGCCGCGGAATGTGGCCTCTTCGCGCAGTGACTCATCCACCCAGGTCGCAGGCAGACCGAAGGCAGGTTCGCGAACGTGCTCGCCGGGCATCTCCACCTGGCCGCCGCGAGGGTCCATAGCCATCATGTGGCCAAGGCGAACCTCTCCGGCGCCGGCCTCCATCTCTTTGATGCGTATCGCGTAGCCTTGAGACGGCAGGCGCATGTTGTCGAGGATCCGGACCGAGGGCATCACGAAGCCGTATTCGGAGGCAAGGGTTCGGCGCAGCGCCTTAATCTGATCGGTGAGCCGGCGACCCTCCAGGTCGTTGATCAGGCCGAGCAGTCCGTAGCCGAGTTCGATTTTGATCTCGTCGATGGCGAGCGTCTGAGCGATCGGCTCGTCCTGTGCAGCCACCTCCGGTACGATCTCCACCGGGACGGGCTGCATCGACTTCTGGGAACGATTCCAGGACAGCGCGCCGGCACCAATCGAGATCACGGCGAACGGGATGATCGGCATACCGGGAACCAGGGCAATGACCCCGGCGGCGGCCGATACCATGCCCAGACTAACCGGGTTCGTCGCGAGCTGGGTCACCAGGGCTTTATCGGCTGAGCCTTCGACGCCGGATTTGGAGACGAGGAAGCCCGCTGAGATCGAGATGATCAACGCCGGTAGCTGGCTGACCAGGCCGTCGCCGATTGTCATGATGGTGTAGGTCGAGGCCGCCAGGCCAATCGGAATATGGTGCTGCAATACTCCGATAAGGATGCCGCCGATGATGTTGATCGCGACGATTATCAAGCCAGCGACCGCATCGCCGCGCACGAATTTCGAAGCGCCGTCCATGGCTCCGAAGAAGGTCGACTCCTGCTCCAGGTCTTTGCGGCGCTGCTTGGCGATCGTCTCGTCGATAAGGCCTGATGACAGGTCAGCATCGATGGCCATCTGTTTACCTGGCATGGAGTCCAGGGTGAAACGAGCCGCGACTTCGGCGATCCGGCCGGAGCCCTTCGTGATGACCGTGAAGTTCACGATCACCAGGATGGCGAAGACGATCAGGCCGATGACGAAGCTGCCGCCCGTCATCAGCTTGCCAAAGGCCTCGATGATGTGGCCTGCGCCGTGAACCCCTTCGTGTCCGTGGCCCAGGATCAAGCGGGTCGAGGCGATATTCAGCGCGAGGCGAAAGAGGGTGGTGACCAGAAGCACCATTGGGAAGCCGGTAAACTCAAGCGGCTTTTTGATGAGCAATGACGTCATCAAGATCAGAACGGCGCTGGTGATCGAGAACGCGAGCAGCAGATCCAGTAGGAAAGCCGGAATTGGCAGGATCAACAGGACGACGATGCCCACGACACCCAGGGCAAGGGCCACCTCGCCACGGGCAACCCATCCCCAAACGTCGCGCGCGTTCGGTGTCTGGCCGTAGCGTGAAGGAACCGAAGCGTCAGCCATTTAAGCTTATCAGGCGGCGGACGCCGCTCCCATCTGCGGGGCGGGCACGCAGACGCCGGCCTCTGTGTATTCCTTGAGCTTATTGCGAAGGGTGCGGATCGAAATTCCCAGGATCGTTGCCGCGTGCGTGCGGTTGCCGAAGCAATGTTCCAAGGTGTCGATAATCAGCTGCTGCTCCATGGCCGCAACCGTTTGACCGACATAGCCGCGGTTGGCCGTCTCTGCCGCGATGGAGGCAGCTTGGGCGGCGCGCGCGCGTGGGTCGGCCGAGGCAAAGGGTTGGCCATCGGGCAGGCGGATCGCCTGTTCTTCGATTTCTGCGCCAGTCGCAAGCAGCACCGCCCGATGCATGGCGTTTTCTAGCTCCCGGACGTTGCCCGGCCAGCTGTGTGAGGCGAGGCGACGTTTGGCTTCTGCGGAAAGCTGGCGCTCAGGCGCACCGTTCGCGGCGGCATATTTGCGGACGAAGAACTCCGCCAGCGCCGAGACGTCTGCGGGACGCTCGCGCAGCGATGGGATGCGCAGGTTTACGACGTTCAGGCGATAGAGCAGGTCCTCGCGGAAGATCCCAGCGCGGACAGCCTGCACGAGGTCTCGATTGGAGGTGGCCAGGATGCGGATGTCGACCTTCACAGGCTTGGCGCCGCCAACGCGGTCGATCTCGCGTTCTTGGATCGCGCGCAGCAATTTTGCCTGCAGGCGGGCGTCCATCTCGCTGATTTCGTCGAGCAGCAGGGTTCCGCCGTTGGCTTCCTCAAATTTGCCGATCCGCCGGGCGACTGCGCCGGTGAAGGCACCCTTCTCGTGGCCGAACAACTCACTTTCGAGGAGGTTTTCAGGAATGGCTGCGCAGTTCACCGAGATGAACGGCTTGGAGGCGCGGCGCGATTTCTGATGGACATATCGGGCGATGACTTCCTTACCGACGCCGCTTTCGCCGGTGATCAGAATGGAGGCGTCGGAGGGCGCGATCTGGTCTGCCATTCCGATCACGGCCTGCATCGAGGGGTCGCGCACCACCATGGGTCGGTTGTCGTCGGCGACAGCGGCCAGAACCGCGGCAATCAGCTCGGCGTCAGGCGGGAGCGGGATGAATTCCTTCGCGCCGGCGCGGATGGCCGCCGCTGCGCGGTTGGCATCGGCGTTGACGCCACACGCCACCACCGGCACCCGGATGCGCTCAGCCTCGTTGGTGGCGATGAGGCTTGCGATGTCGAGCTCGTAGTCGACCATCATCAGGTCGGCGCCTTGTCCCGCGCGCAACGCGTGAGTCGCCGCCTCGATCGTTTCGACGTGGCTCACCTTGGCGCCAGCACTCATCGCCATCTTCACGGCGGTTGAGAGCTGCCCGTTGAGTTTTCCTACCACTAAAAGCCGCATGGCTTATCTCCCTTCGACAACCAGGCCTAAGCCGGGCCGTCGCCATCCTTGATGATTTCCGTCATGGTCACGCCCAGCCGTTCGTCGACGATGACGACTTCGCCGCGTGCCACCAGGCGGTTGTTCACATAGATATCGATCGCCTCGCCGACCTTGCGGTCGAGCTCCAGGACGCTGCCTTGGCTAAGCTGCAAAAGCTGAGCAACCGAGAGGCTGGCGCGGCCAAGCACCGCTGAGATGTTGACCGGCACGTCGAAGACGGGTGCCAGGTCGCTGGCGTTCTTGTCTTCGTCGGTGAAAGTCTCGGCCAGCTGACCTTCCCCGGCGGGAAATTCGTCCAGCTTCAATTCGGTGCTGACATCGATGTCTGGTGTTTCGGACATGGCCTAGCTCTCGGGCTCTAGAGTATCGGAGGCGGAGGCTCCGCCTGGGATCAGGTGTTCGGCGTGCAGGCCTTCTGCGGCAAGCGCTGCGTGCAAGGCCTGGGAAACACGTTCCGCGGCCGCGTCGGGATCGAAGCTCGCCGAGCCGTCGCCGAAATCGAGGGTGAAGGCGCAAGGCGCGACCCCCGTGACGGCGCGGACCTGGATAGAGCCAGGGTAGCCAACAGCTTGAGCCGTCTCTTCCAGTAGAGCCTGCAGACCGTCCACGAGATCGGCGTCGCCTGTTACGATAAGGCGCGGTGCGGCCTCGATCTCACGGGCAAGCGCCTCCAGTGCGGCGCGAACCGGGGCTTGCGGAAATTTGTCTAGCGCGGCTGCGGCGATCGCGCGTGAGCAGGCGAGGGCCAGCTCGGCGGATCCGACGCGGTGGTCGTGGGCCGCAGCGGCCAGGCTCGGCAGCGCTTGTTGGCTTAGGCGGGCAATGACAGCCAGTGCGTTTGCCTGGCGGTTGGCGATGCTGGCCAGAGCCCGGCTTTCGCCTGCAGCTTCGGCGGCCGTGCGGATCGCCTCGACCTCTTCTGCCAGATAGCTGCGCTTGGGCCGGGGGGAAGCGGAGATGATGTTGCCGCTGGCCTCGAAGACCGTATCGAAGGTGAATCTCTCGTGAGCAGGGTTTGCCATCAATACACCAGCTCGTCGTCATCACCGCCGGCGCCGATCAGGACGATTTCGCCCTTGTTGGCCAAGTCCTTGGCGGCCTGAACCATGGCCATCTGCGCCTGTTCGACCTCACGTAAGCGAACGGGACCCATGGTCTCCATGTCCTCGCGCATGATCTTGGCTGCGCGTTCGCTCATGTTCGTGAAGAACATGGTGCGTAGAACGTCCGAGGCGCCTTTCAGGGCGAGCGCCAGTTGATCCTTCTCGACGGTTCGCAGAAGGGTCTGGACGCCGCCTGGGTCGAGCTTGTTCAGGTCTTCGAAGACGAACATCAGCGCACGGATGCGCTCGGCCGCCTCGCGGTTGCGCTCTTCGAGCGCGGTGATGAAGCGGGTCTCGGTCTGACGGTCGAAGGAGTTAAAGATATCGGCCATCATTTCGTGGCTGTCGCGCTTCGAAGTGCGGGCAAGGTTCGACATGAACTCGTTGCGCAACGTTTGTTCGATCTTGTCGAGAATTTCGCGCTGCACCGGCTCCATGCGCAGCATGCGGGTGACGCACTCCAGCGCAAAGTCCTCGGGCAGGCAGGTTAGCACGCGCGCAGCGTGCTCAGACTTGATCTTTGATAGGACGACCGCGACGGTCTGCGGGTATTCGTTCTTTAGGTAATTGGCGAGCACGGCCTCGTTCACGTTTCCGAGCTTGTCCCACATGGTGCGACCCGCCGGGCCGCGGATCTCCTCCATCAGGGAGTCGACCCTCTCGACCGGCATGATCGAGGCCAGCAACTTCTGGGTCAGCTCAATAGAACCGGTGATCGATCCGCTGCCCATGCCGGACACGAACTCGACGAGCAGGTCTTCGACGACCCCTGAGGTCACCTGACCAAGGCCAGCCATGGCCTGAGAGACGACCTTGATCTCTTCCTCGTCGAGATTACGCCAGACGCCGGCATGATCTTCCCCCAGCGCCAGGAGCACCACGGCAGCCTTCTCAGGACCCGACAGCTTGGCGGTATCTGAGATACTTTTGGCTTTCAGGGGGGTCTTCATGCGGATTCATGCAGCCAGCTGCGGATGATCGCAACCGATTCATCGGGGTGATTGTCGACGAACTCCGAGACGCGCTTGACCGAGCTGGCTTTCACCTGGCCCTCGATGCGAGCGATGTCGATCTTCTGTTCCAGTTGCTCATTTCCCGGCGATGGCAAGGCCATCTGCTGGCCGGTGATGGGGTCGACCGACACCTGTATGGGCTGGCCGTCGGCGTTGACGATCATGCGTGTCCCTCCGGGAGCGCCCAGCATGGGCATTTGACCGCCGCTCACCGCGCCCTTCAGCAGCGGGCGGACAATGAACAGCATCATCAGGATCGCCACGATCGCCATCACACCGAGTTCGGCGCCACGCATGATGTCGTTCTTATCGAAGCCCATCAGCGGGCTGGCGGCGGTGACGCCATCGGGGTCTTCGGATGTCGGGAACTTAACGTTGACGACCCGGACAACGTCGCCACGGGTCTGGTCGAAGCCAACGGCGGCCTGCACCAGTTGTTCGATCTGCGCCATCTCGGCGGCGGTACGGGCAGCATAGGCGCCGGGCTTGCCCTTCTTATCGCGTGGACCGGTGACACCATCGACAGCCACCGCAACGGAGATCTTCTTCACCGCGCCAGGCTGGCGCAGCTCGGTCGTGATTGTCTTGGTGATCTCGTAGTTGGTGGTCGACTCCTGCTTGCCGCTGGCGTTGGCGCTATCGCCGCCCTGGTCGACGGGTGATCCGCCGGGGATCTTTGCCGCCGACGAGGTTTGGGTCGTCCCACCGCTGGAGCCTTCTTTGGAGTTCTCGTCCGTGGTGCTTTCCGAACGGACGACTTGGCCATCGGGATCGAAACTTTCCTTGTGTGTGGTGATCTGGGCCAGATCGACATCGGCCGTGACATTGACGCGAGCCTTGCCAGCGCCAACGACACCCTCGACCAGGGTTTTGACCTGCTTGGCGATGCGTTGCTCAACCTCGCTTTTGCGACCGTCGGCCTCTGCGGCCAAGCCGGTTTCGCCGCCGGACAACGTCTTGGCGTGCTGGTCGATGACGGCCACGCGGTCGGGCTTCAGGCTCGGCACGGCGCCGGCCACCAGGTTCTGCATGGCCCGCACCTGGTCCGGACCAGGCTCGCGGCCTCCGACGCCGATGCTGACCGAGGCGGACGGCTGTTCAGCGTCTTCTTCGAAGAGCTGGCGCTTTGGCAGCACAAGGTGAACCCGGGCTGACGTGATGCCGTCGAGGCTGCGGATGGTGCGGCCGAGCTCGCCCTCCAGCGCGCGCTGGCGATTGAGCTGCTGGACGAAGTCCGTCTGACCCATGGCGCTTTGGCTGTCGAAGATTTCATAGCCGACAGAGCCCGCGGTCGGCAGGCCCTTGGACGACAGCATCAGGCGCGTGGAGGCGACTTGATCGCGCGGCACAAGGATCGTGGATCCGTCGCCCTTGACCTCATACTTTATGCCGCCCTGGTCGAGGGCCTGAGTTATTGAGCCAGCTTCCTTGAGGTCGAGGTTGGAATAGAGCAGGGCCTTGGGCTGACCTAGACCCATGGTCACGGCAAAGAGCGCGGCCGCGACGCCGGCGCCGATACCCAGGATGGCCGCAAGCCGTCCGAACCCGAATCTTTGAAGCGCGGCCAGTAACTGGTTCAACGCTTAAGTCCTTCCGCCAACCCCAAGGGCGGTCAGGCATACGGAATTTGCCTACCGCTAGGCAGGATTTACCCAGTACTTGGTAAACGGGGAGTTTATTGTGGGAACAATTAAAGCTTAGCCGCTCCAGGGACTGAGCGCCCCCCAGATCCCCAGATCGATGGAAAAGGCTCCATAGATCAACAGGGTGAGGGTGAAATACGCCTTGCGCAGGTGTGTCCAGGAATCCACCCGCCGTCCGCCGCGCCAGATGGCAGGCAGCGCCAGGAAGGTTGTCGCGGTAAGTCCGGCGGCGACAAGTGCGCAGGCTGAAGCCGTGAGGATCAGAGCGCCGGGCCAGCGGTACATGATCTGCGTGACGTCGCCGATCTTTGCGGCCCACAGACTGAAAAGCGCCAGGGCCAAGAGCCACAACACCGCCTGGATGGTCTGTACCAGGCTGGCGCGGCTTTGGATTTGGTTCTCGCGAAGCTTCCGACGGTTGCGCAGGACAACCCCTGCGATGGTCACCATAGCCGCAGTCGCGGCCAGTGCGGTCAGGATCGCGAGCGTCAGGGGCTTGCGCCAAAACGGTGCGCGTTCAAAAAGCTGGGTCCCGCTGGCCGGATGAAAGGCGCGGGCACGATCGTCGCGCATATCGAACGCCAGTCGCTCGGACCCTTCAGTCTCTATGAAGCGACCTTGATCCAGCCCACCTTCTGGCACCCAAGTGTGGATCGCACCGCCAACTTTTGTGAGAAGCCGTCCGTCGCGCGTGACGTCGACGTTGGCGCCGCCGGTGAGCTGATCGACAAACCCTTCAAGTCCCGAATAGGCGCGGCGCGTGGTCAGATAGTAGCCCGCAAACACCTTGCGTCGTTCCGCAAGATCTGGCGACCCGGTGCGAGGGAACAGCTGCGGCGGGGCATAGAATTGCTGGACGATCTGTTCGGGCAAGCGCGCGGCGAGCGGTCGTCCGGTGTCGGTGTTGGTAGATATGAAGACACCAAGATTGAGGTCTGGCACCACCACCATGTTGGAGAAGAACGACATTGTCGCGCCGCCATGGCCATAGCCGCGATAGCCTCCCGACAGATCGAAGACCATCAGGCCATGAGCCCAGCCGTTGATGCCGACGGGCGTCTTAAGCAGGGGGCTGCGGAAGGCCTGTGCCGTGGCCGGTCCGTAGATCGTCGCGCTTCCAAGCCGGCCGTCGCCAAGTTGCATCAACATGAAGCGCGCCATGTCGCTGGCGGTAGAGGAGGCTGCGCCAGCTGGCGCAGCCTGGCCGATGAACTCAAAGTCACGCCGCATGAAACCCAGGGGGGTCCAGCGATAGCCCTCGGAGATGTCATCGACGAGGTTGGCTGGCATGGGGGCAGGCAGGCCAGCCTTTGCGGGATGCGGCTCTCGTAAGGTGCTATGGGCCATGCCAAGCGGCACCAGGATCTCGTCTTCGATCAGCCGCTCATAAGGCTTGCCAGAGGTGTAGGTCACCGCCTCGCCGGCCAGGGCTGCGGCATAATTGGAATAGCTGGAGACCGCGCCCGGCGCATGGACGCGTTTGGGCCGCTCCTGACGCAGGTAGAGGTCGAGCGGCCTGACCTGGTTGTAGTCCCGCTCCATCAACTGGCCGAAGGCGCGGTCCTCGAAGCCGGTCGAATGGTCCATCAGGTTTTCCACACGCACGGGCTGGTCGTAACCTTGGTCCTTCACCTGTACCTTTTCTGGCAGGTAGAGGTTTATTGGCTGGTTCAACCGGATGCGGCCGGCCTCGACCTCCTTCATCAGCGCGATCCAGGTGAAGGTTTTTGAGATTGATCCCACGCGGAACAGTGTCTGATTCGGGTCTACCGGGCGGCGAGGCGACAGACTTGCAAAGCCATAACCCTTTTTCAGGACGACCTGCCCGTTCTGCACGATGGCGACGGTGGCGCCGGCGATATGCTCACGCGCCATAGCGTCCCTTAAAAGACCGTCGACAAAGGCCTCCAGCTCGGCCGCCGGCATGGCCTGCCCAGCGCTCAACTTGGCGCCAGGCGCGACACGTTTCGCCGCCGCCGTCGCGGCCGGCACCGTGTCAGCTGTGACGATAGCTTCCGCGGCGGGCGAGATGGTGTCGGTTTTCGCCTCAGTGTTCGGCGCTGCAGGCGATGGAATTTCGGTCGTGATCGGCTTGGGGGCGCTGGGTTTGGCGCGAAGCTTGGCGTAGGGCACAGGCGCCTTCGGCAGGCGGGCCGAGGCGACATCGTGGGCGGCCCGGGAGGGTGTATCGTCTTGCGCCAGCGCGCCCGCCAGAGGAAGAGCCCACAACGCCAAGGCTGCGGCAGCTGCAAAGACGGTGGACCGCATCAAGAAAACCTAAGGCTAAGCGGAGCGCTCAACCGCTTGTAGGGCGCCGCAGCGGGACATTCAAAGCACCTCGCGCGCCTTCGCCCGGTGTGCCTCCTACTTTCGACTGGGACCGGTGGCCAAGGGGTAGAAAGGCAGGAGCGGACGAAGCTGCGCGCCGATATAGAGTTGCGGCTCCGAGGGCGGCTTCATTCCCTCCTTGAGCTCGCGAGCCGCGACGCATCCCTTTACGCTCGCGCCGAGGGAGGCGAAGTCGCCGACGCCGGGCAGCGTTTCCAGTATGCACTGGTCAAAGTAGGGATATTTGTCCGCCTCTCCGCAACCAAAAGACGAGCGGTCAGGGCGGGCGGCCGTGAGCACCATGCGGTTTGGTCCTGAAAGAGCGGGTACGAACACGCCGGAGAAACAGGCCGAGATGATCACCACTGTCGGCCGCTTTGCGCAGGTGTTGTCAAGCATGCTTGCGAGCGTGCCGGGCGCTAGGAACTGCTGATCGACGACCACACCCTGCGGCGCGCCATGGGAGCTGAAGTAGACCAGACATCCCCCGGACGTCTTGGCGGTGAGGTCTGTGAGCGCGTCATAGATGGCTTGAGGGTCGGACTTGGTCAGGGCCACGCCGCTGTAGCGTTCAGGTCGGACGGAAAATTGTCTCAGGTTGGCTGGCTCGAAACCCGCCCGCTCGAAAGCCTGGGTGACGTCGCGCCGGGCATTGTCGAAAGCCTCCGAAGGGCCGCCGGAATGGGCGTGCCAATCTCCGGCCACCACAACCGCGCCCCAGTCGTTAAACGGTGACGCTGCAGCCGGCTCGGCTAGGGCGACCCAAAGGCAACCGATCAGCCAAGCCAGGCGAGGAAGGAGCCGCATCGCTATTTCTTATAAGTCTGGAAGGGCGTGGGGATCGCTGTACCGGTGGCCTTGGCGAGCAGTTTTCCATCGGCACCATAGAGTTCGCCCTCGGTAAATGCGACCTGTCGGCCCCACTTGGCGACGCGTCCGATCCCTCGCAGCTTGCCAGGCATTCCGGGGCGAAAAAAGCTGGTCTTCATCTCCAGCGTCGGCGCCACCGCGGTCATACCGGACGCCACCATGCAGGCGACGCTCATGCATTCATCCAGCATGGCGCAAAGGTAGCCCCCTTGAATCTGCTTCATGGGATTGAGCAGCAATTCAGCCTTGGCTTCGAACTCCACCTCGACAGTCATGGTCGCCTGGTTGACCGAGACCATCTTGAAGCCGAGGGTCTGAGACCCCGTGGGCTGGTTCTTGGTGCGCAGGAAACGTTCGAGGATCGCCTCGTCGGAGAGCGCCTCGGGCGCCAAAGCTTCGCTCATTATTTCTTCCGGAACTGGTCGAGAGAGACGATCTTTGCCTCGCCATCGGCAGGCGGTGTCGCGGGCTCGGGCTCGGGGCGCTTGGCCTCGGGCACAGCCGAGGCGCCTTCGGCGGCGGGCTGCTCGAACTGCAGAAGAAACTGCACGCTCGGGTCATAAAAGCGGGTAACGGCGGCGTAGGGTACGCTCACGCGTTTGGGTTGGCCGCCAAACTGCAGGGTCACCGAGAAGAAGGTCTCGCCAGGGACCAGGTCCCAGTACTGGTGTTGCAGGACGATGGTCATCTCATCGGGGTACTTGCCGAGCAAGTCGGCTGGCCCCGAAACGCCTGGGGCCTCGGTCTTAAAGGTGATGTAGAGATGATGGGCACCGGGCAGGCCTTCCGGCTCAGCCGCGCGTTTCAGAGCCGTCCTTACGACTCCGCGCAGCGCATCTTGAGCCATCGCCTCATAGCGCATCAAGTCCTGGGCCGGCGGTTCCTGGGCCATCGGGTCTCCGAATACAACAGCGTAAAGCCTAACGCCTGGGGCGAGCGGCGCAAGAGCGCGCCGTCAGGGGTGGCCGCAAGCAGCGATCGAAAGGTGGAGGGCTTCTGTTGGCAGGCGCCCTCCGAGCCCCGCCTAAGGATCTGAACCCTTAGGACTTAGATTGAGAACCGTCGAACCGCTTACGCGGCCAGGCGGACTTCTCCAGCGAAGTTATCGTTCGCATTTAGTTTAAAACCCGGAACGGTGGGTCAGGCCGAGAGAAAGCAACACCTTTAGACGTCTGTCGATGCTGATCGGCCCCTCACTGCCCGGCGATACCCGGGGAAAGATTGGTGGAGCCGCCGGGAATCGCACCCGGGTCCAGTCCGCTTATGACGTGCGCGTTTATCTCCATAGTCAGAGCAAGCCCTGACCCTTCCAATATAACCCCTGAGGGTTACGAAATGAAGGACCGTTCGTTGCGATGGTCCTGCTGACATCGAAGCTGGCGCTCTTTGCGCTCCGACATGCCTCCGCTCACCGTTTCACGGTGATGCAGGAGCTCGCGGCTGCGCGGGCTCGACGATTCGTGTCTAGGTAAGGCCGGTCGGGATAACCGAACCCTGGATCGGCTGGGTGCAATCGACATTCAGGATTCACGAAGCGCTTGATACGTGATTGCGCCTAGGCCCTCCGAGCGAGGAGAAGCGGCGCGAAGCGGCCGATCAGGACGCCTCCACCGGCGCTCAGCGACAGCAAAGTCGCAACCTCCATCCAGATCGGGGGGTGACCCATCACGCCTGAGACGATGAGAAGGAACAGCGGCATCAGGAACAAGAAAAGCCATGGCCAGACGTCACAGGTCTCGTCCGTATCCAATGGATCTGGAAGCTCAACGCGTCATAGCCGCAAGATGCTGGGATCCCAGTGATAGGTCGAGTTCACGTCCTCAGGATTTCCGGACTCGCTTCGGGGCCGCGGCCAATCCTCGTCGCGCACCGGGCCCTTGGACGGACTTGCTGCCCGCCATTCGTCGGACGAGACGTCGTGTCGACGTCTCGACGCGAGCCGTGGTTCCAACCGGTTCCCGACGGGGGTTCTGCGCAGGTTTCGACATCATCCAAGGTGATCCCCGACCCGACGGCGTCGGCGATGGTGGTATGTAACGCCAAGGGCGAGCGAAAGAGGCGATCGCTCGCGCGCTCATGCGTCTTCCCGCGCGACCGCCACCCGTAACCGCAGCGCGAAATGGTCCTGCCGCCGGTGGAGGCTTCGCCCTAGAGCACTTCGACGCCCCGCTGGATGGAGAGCACGCCCGTTCGTGATACTTCCACCAGGCCCAGTGGGCGCATCAGTTCGGTAAACTTGTCGATCTTTGAAGAGGCACCGGTCAGTTCGAAAACGAAGCTTTGGTGGGTGATGTCGATCACCTTGGCTCGGAAAATGTCGGCCACGCGCAGGGCTTCCACTCGGTCTGGACCAGAGCCTTTGACCTTGATCAGGGCAAGTTCGCGCTCCAGGCCGTTGGGGTCGCGCGTGACGTCCTGCACGTGACGTGTTGAGACCATCTTGGTCAGTTGGGCCTCAATCTGGGCCAACACGTGCGGCGTTCCGCGCGTGACGATCGTCACGCGCGACGTGTGCGCGTTTTGGTCGGTCTCGGCCACAGTCAGGCTATCGATATTATAGCCACGCGCCGCAAAGAGCCCGACAAGCCGGTGCAAGACACCCGGCTCGTTGTCCACCAGCACGGCAAAGGTCGCCAGGCTCTCGACCTCCTCTTCGTGGGCGAGGTCATAGACGGAGGCGGGTTGGGCGTCGCTCATGGTGCTGTCCTTTGGGCCCCTCAGGTTTTCGGCGGCGTTCGCACGTCTCATAGCATGAGCCGGCCTGCAAGCGGCGACTGACCCGCGAGCGCCCCGACGCGGGAGGGACCAACGCCTTGGGAGCCAAGCCGGCGGACTTTGTTGCCATCGATGTGCCTGCCGCGGCCCTACGACGCCGTCCCCGACGCCGTCGTCAATGGCTGCGGCCTTGGCGGTGCTGAACGCCTCGGGCGCCTGCGTCGCAGCGGGAATGCGAAAATGCCCCAGGCTCGTATCGTCAGGTGAAATGAAGCTTGTGCGATCGGAACCTGTACGGTTCCTCCCCAGGTTCGAGGGCCTCGGCCTACCCGGTTTTTTCCAAATCCCAGCCGGGAGGATGGCCGAGACGCAGGTCTTCCCAAGGCCGCTTAACCAGCACTTGCGAAGCCACGGCAGGGCGGCAAAAATGGGCCATCATGTCGTCTCTCCGTATGCCTCAAAGTTTTCTGCGACGCCTTGGCGCCGAGTCTGGGGAAGCCGCCTTCAATTATGAGATTATGGAAGAGCAGGCCGCCACGCTCGGCCGGATGGGGCGAAAGGCTGAAGCGGCGCTTGCGGCCTTGGAAGCCCACGAGGGGGAGGATCGCACCGCGGTCTTGAAGATCGCGTGCGACGCGGTCTGGTGCTTCTTCGTCCAGCGCGAGGTCATGGGCCTGCGCGACCGCGCTCAGATCGTCGCCGACTACCAGATCCCGCGAGAGGTCATGGTCAGGCTGGGCGTGCGTTGACCACAGCCCGATGAGCTGACAACAACGGCTATCGATGGCAAGATTTGGCCTTCGACGGCTGCGTGCGCCAACTCACCGTTGAGGACGTGGACCGGGCGATACGCCTGCTCATACCAGTCGTTTGCCTGCGTCACTGACCAGTGCGCCAAGGTCGCCGGCCTCGTCGGCAAGCGTCATTTCGTTGTGCGCCTTGCCGGACACAATCATCGGGAAGCAGTTCTCATCCTTGGTCACCCGGCAGTCGAAGATCACCGGCTTGCGCACGCAGATCATCTCCCTGATCTTGTCGTCCAGTTCATCTGGGTGCTCGGCACGAATGCCAACGCCACCATAGGCCTCCGCCAGCTTCACGAAGTCTGGCAGGCTCGAAGAGTAGGAATGTGAATAGCGCTCGCCATGCAGCAACTGCTGCCACTGGCGGACCATGCCCATCCATTCGTTGTTGAGAATGAAGATCTTGATCGGCAGGTCGTACTGCACAGCTGTCGACATCTCTTGCATGGTCATCTGCACCGAAGCGTCTCCGGCGATGTCGATGACGAGGCTGTCGGGGTGGGCCATCTGGACACCGACGGCTGCTGGCAGGCCGTAGCCCATGGTGCCAAGTCCACCCGAGGTCATCCAGCGATTGGGTTCTTCGAACCGGAAAAACTGGGCTGCCCACATCTGGTGCTGGCCGACCTCGGTGGTGATGTAAACGTCCTGGCCCTTGGTCAGTTCGTAGAGCCGCTGGATCGCGTACTGCGGCTTGATCAGCTTGCTGTCCGGGGCATAGGCAAAGCCGTTGCGAGCCCGCCAGAGGTCAATCTGCTTCCACCAGTCTGCCAAGGCGGCCTTATCAGGCTTCAGGTTCTTCTGTTTCCAAACCGCGATCATGTCGGCGAGGACCGAGCCTGCGTCGCCAACAATGCCAATATCCGTGCGGACGTTCTTGCCGATCGACGAGGCGTCGATGTCGATGTGGATCTTGCGCGATCCGGGAGAAAAAGCGTCGAGGCGGCCGGTGACCCGGTCGTCGAAGCGGGCGCCGATGGCCACCATGACATCGCAATCGTGCATGGCGTGGTTGGCTTCATAAGCGCCGTGCATTCCCAGCATGCCCAACCACTGAGGATCCGCCGCCGGGAAGGCGCCCAGGCCCATCAGAGTCGAAGTCACCGGAGCGCCGCTCAGTGCGGCGAACTCGCGCAGCAATTTTGCGGCCCCAGGCCCGGCGTTGATCACGCCGCCACCGGTATAGAGGATCGGTCGCCGCGCGTTTGCGATCATGGCGGCGGCCTCAGCGATGCGACCCGGATCACCCTTCGTGCGCGGAGCGTAGTTATGGACGTGCTTGACCTCTGTGGGGCCCAGGTAGGCGCCTTTGGCGAACTGCACGTCCTTTGGAATGTCGATGACGACGGGCCCCGGGCGACCCGACGTGGCGATATGGAAGGCCTCGTGCAGGATGCGCGGCAAATCAGCCACGTCCTTCACCAGGTAATTATGCTTGGTGCAGGGCCGTGTGATGCCGATCGTATCGCATTCTTGGAAAGCGTCGGTGCCGATCAGGTGCGTGGCGACCTGGCCGGTAATGACGATCAGAGGGATTGAATCCATCAAAGCATCGACAATGCCGGTAACGGCGTTGGTCGCGCCCGGGCCTGACGTGACCAACACCACGCCGGGCTTCCCTGTGGAACGGGCATAACCTTCCGCCGCGTGGGTCGCGCCCTGCTCATGGCGAACGAGCACGTGCTTCAAGCGCGGCTCGGCGAAGAGCGCGTCATAGATCGGCAAGACGGCACCGCCCGGATAGCCGAAGAGCACCTCTACGCCCTGATCAATGAGTGCGCGCACGACCATTTCGGCGCCGGACAAAGTGGTGATTTCTGCTTCGATCGTTTGGTGGGCGGTCATGGGCGTAGCTCTGGCTGGGGCATTAAAAAAGGCCCTCTAGGGGCCTGGTGCAAGCGACCGTTAACGAGCTGACCTAAAGTCAGTCCGCGCTGGGTCGCCTTACAAGTACAAGAAGGGTGCGCACAAGAATTACCTGAAAAAATGAGATTGAGGATGTCGCATGCTGGCCCTAGGCCGTCAAGGTGGGGCTCACGGCAAGAAACTGCCTCCATTGGCCTTCCGGATCAATTTCGGTCAGGCGGGGCCATTCCGCCATCTGACCACGCATCCAGGTCGTTTGGCGTTTGGCATAGCGGCGGGTTTCTTGTTGGGCGCTGGCAAGCGCCGCAGCCAGGCTCATCTCGCCGCGAAGGTGACTTGTGAATTCACGGACGCCGACAGCCTTCATGATCGGCAGCATCGGGTCGAGTTTACGCTGGGCGAGCTCTGCGACTTCCTTAAGGGCGCCGGCCTTGACCATGAGGTCTAGGCGCGTGTCGCACCGAGCATAGAGGGCTGCACGCGCAGGCTCCAGCGCGACTGCCGACCAGGCGCCGGGTTCGACAGCGGGTTTGCCATTGCTTTGCCAGACCGTCAGGGGCGTTTGGGTCGCACTGAACACGGCCCAGGCGCGCACAAGTCTCTGCCGGTCGCCTGGCGCGATGCGGGCTGCAGCGGCCGGGTCAATGAAATCCAGCCGGCTGCGAAAGTCCATTTCACCCATCTGGTCGTAGTCGTCCTGCGCCCGCGCACGAACCTCGAGCGGCACCTGCGGGATTTCAGCAAGTCCTTGGGTCAGGGCCTTGAAGTAGAGTCCTGTGCCACCGACGATCACGGCGGGGCGTTTGCGTGAGGCGATCTCGTCCAGGGCCTGTGTTGTAGCCCGCAGCCAGTGGCCGACCGACCAGCCGTCAGCGCCATCGACCGTCCCAAAGAGGTGATGCGGCGCCTGGACCTCATCCTCGGCAGAGGGCCGTGCCGTGATCAGGCGCAGGTCCGAATAGAGCTGCATGGAGTCGGCGTTGACGATCTCGGCCCCGATCGCTGATGCAAGACGCAGCGCCAACGCAGACTTGCCGCTTGCCGTGGGTCCAGCGATCAGCCAGATGCGGGGCTCCATGGAACTCGTGCTCACTCTTGTCGCGCCCCCCAACGCTGGGGCCTTCTCGGTCAACCTACGCGAACTGTTCGCCAGCGTCGGCGCGCGCGGCAAGGAATCTCGTAAACTGGATGCTGGCGATGCGGCAGCCAGCGAGGTGATTTTGGAGGCGGACGATCTGGCGCAGGTGCGTGAGGCCCTGAAGCTGGCGATGGTCGGCCAACAACTGGACTGGTGCCTACAGCCCTTGGCAGGTCGCCGAAAGCGATTGCTGATCGCCGACATGGACTCGACCATCATCAACGTCGAATGTCTCGATGAACTTGCTGATTTCGCAGGGCTGAAGGCGGAAATCTCAGCGATTACAGAGCGCGCCATGCGCGGGGAGCTGGCGTTCGAAGGCGCGCTTCGTGAACGGGTCGCTATGCTGAAGGGCTTGCCGACGACGGCCCTGGAGGCGACCTATGAGGCGCGCGTCCGGCTCAATCCCGGCGCCCGTGCGCTGGTCCGGACCATGGCGGCGAACGGTGCGCGATGTGTGCTGGTCTCCGGGGGGTTCGGGTTCTTCACCAAGCGTGTGGCCGCAGCCGCAGGCTTTCATTCCGAACGCGGCAACACGCTGCTTGAGGCTGACGGCAGGCTCACCGGCCAGGTTGGCGAGCCGATCCTTGGGCGCGAGGCCAAACTGTCTGCGCTGAACCTGGAGGCGGCGGCCTTGGGAATTCCTCTGCAGGAGACCTTGGCCCTCGGCGATGGTGCAAATGACCTGGCGATGATTGAAGCTGCGGGCCTAGGCGTCGCCTATCGCGCCAAACCGGTTGTGGCTGCGCAGGCCGATGCCAGGATCGAACACGCAGACCTGACCGCGCTGCTCTATTTCCAAGGCTATTCGCAAGGTGACTTCGTTACAGACTGAAGCCTTCGGTGACTTGGCGTCGCGACCCGATTGCGTTTACTCGGCCCCATGAGCTTTCCGCGCACCGTAAAGGCCGTCGTTTTTGATATGGACGGCTTGCTCGTCGACACCGAGACCGTGGTCTACCGCGCTATGGAGCGGGCCAGCGCCGCAATTGGCGGCCAGATGCCGTTTGGCGTCTTTCAGCGGATGGTCGGTCTGCAAGATGCCGACAGTGATCTGATCGTGATCGACCATTTCGGTCCAGGCTTTGACCTGCAAGCCTGGTCGAAGTCCGTCAGCGAACATGCGCACGAGGAGATGGAGGCCGGCGTCGCGCTCAAGGCCGGCGTGGAGGAGATCCTTGAATATCTTGCGGCAGCCAATATTCCCTGCGCGATTGCAACCTCTTCTGGATCGCGCGCCGTCGAACGAAGCCTCGGACGGCGTGGTCTGACGGCGCACTTTGGCGCCATCATAACGCGAGAGCTGCAGAGCCGAGGCAAGCCACACCCCGAGCCGTTCCTGCAGGCCGCCGCAGCCCTCGGCATCGCTCCAGCCGACTGCCTTGCGCTGGAGGACAGTCACAACGGTGTCCGCGCTGCGTCTTCGGCGGGCATGATGACCATTATGGTGCCCGACATGCTCGACCCCACCGAGGAAATGCACAGGCTGACGGTTCGGATCGCTCAGGACCTGCACGAGGTCCGCGAATTGCTGGAGGCTCAGGCGAGCGCGATCCTATAGCGGTCCTTCTCGGCGCGGCGGACGCGTGGCCGCGTCCTGTTCGCGCTCACAGTCACGCCTGCCCGATGCGCTTTGCGCCCTGTGCTGGGGCGGGTCGACCATCTGGTCACACGGTCTGATCTGAATACTGACCAGGTGGGTTTCATCCTGGCCTTGGCGCAGCCGGCAAAGCGCGTCCGCGCCAGGGCTAAGACCCGTTAAAATGGACCGCGAGATCGAGGTGCGCATCGATTGGGGCAGGGCGAGGCCTTTGGGCTCGAGCCAAGGGCGCGCGCCGTCGCCTGAGCAACGGGGGCGAAAGGCGCGCTCCAGGGTTGCAACAGCGCTGTCCCCACGACCCCCTTGGACCCGTATCGGCAGAATAAGGCCCGCTACGCGCCAGTCGCGTCCAGGCAGAGGTGTCGCGAGCGCGACGGATTACCCCTGGCCATCACAGACCCCCGACAGCCGTAATCCCCGGTCAGACGATGATCAGCTCTAGCGCTTGGCGCCGCTACCTGCGTTCGGGCCCTGCTCGAAGTACTTGAAGAAGGCGCTGTCGGGCGAAAGCACCAGCGTGGTGTCGCCCTGGCCCAGGCCTGCCTCATAGGCCTGCATCGAGCGATAGAAGCTTGCGAAACTTGGGTCGCGACCAAACGCCTCGGCGAATATCCGCGTCCGTTGGGCATCGCCCAGACCACGGGTCGTCTCGCCCTCTTGCTGGGCGTTGGCGAGCGTAATGGCCACTTCCTTGTCCGCCGAGGCGAAGATCTCGCGCTTCTGCTGCTCACCTTGAGCCCGATATTGGGCGGCAATCTGTGCCCGTTGGGTCTGCATGCGTCGATAGACAGAGGCCTGGTTGGCGGCGGGCAGGTCGGCACGCTTGATCCGCAGGTCGATCACCTCGATCCCCAGGCGCGATTCCTTCGCGCGGCGGGCGACGTCGAGTTTGGACTGCTGCATGAGCGCATCCCGGCGTCCGGAGATAATGTCGGGGGTGTTGGTTTGACCCAGCACCTGTCGCAAGGATGAGTTCACCAGGCGCTCCAGCCGATCCTGGGCGATCTGCTCGTTACGCAAGGTCCGGTAGTACTGCAGGGGATCGGAGATGCGGTAGCGCAGGAAGGCGTCGACCACCAGGCGCTGCTGGTCGGCGGCGATGACTTCTTCCTGATCGGCCTCGAGCGCCAGGTTGCGGCGGTCAAACTTGATTACGTTTTCGACGAACGGCGCTTTGAAGTTCAGGCCCGCACCCGGCTGGCCAGGCGCATGGATCACACGCACCGGCTGGCCGAAACGCAACACGACGGCTTCCTGGCGCTGCTCGACGACGAAGAGCGTGTTGGCCAATACGATCAAGACGCCGAACGCCAGGATCAGATAGACGATCAGGGGGCTGGAACGGCTCATTTCTCGCCTCCCTGGGTTTGCGCCTGAGGTTGGGCTGCGACAGGCGGGGGCGTTGGCGGGGCGAGCGGCGCGGCAGGACCGCTTCGTGGACGGAAGATGTCAGGGGGCAGGATCACGGGGGCGGTGACGCCCTTGCCGGATATCACCACCTTATTGGAATGCTGCAGCACGCGTTCCATGGTCTCCAGATAGAGGCGGTCGCGCGTGGCTTGCGGCGAGCGTTTGTATTCATTGTAGATCGAGTTAAATCGGGCCGCATCGCCCGTGGCGGTGCGCACGGACTGTTCTTTATAGCCCCGGGCTGACTGGACGATTTTGGCGGCGTCGCCCTTGGCTTCGTTGACCACCCGATTGCGGTAGGAGTTGGCTTCATTGACCGCAGAGTCGCGGTCCTGCTCGGCGCTCTGCACATCGCGGAAGGCGGCGACAGCTTCTTGTGGCGGGTTCACGGTGCGGATCTGCACCTCGACGACGCTGATGCCGGCGCCCCAGGCATCTAGGGTCTTCTGCATCAGCTCGGCGGTCTGCAGCTGAGCCTGGCCGCGGCCCGTGGTGAGGATCAGGTCCAGCGGCGTCTTGCCGATGACTTCGCGCATGGCGCTTTCAGCGACGGCCTTTACGGCCTCTTCGGGATTGCGGGTGGCAAAGAGGTAGAGGCTGGCGTCAGCGATACGCCAGGTGACGCTGAAATTCAGGTCGATGATGTTCTCATCGCTGGTCAGCATCAGGCTTTCTTGGGGCACATCGCTGTCCGAGGTTCCGCCTCCGCCGACGTCGAGGCGGTTCAGACTGGTGACCGGTACCTTATCGACGTGTTCGAACGGCGAGGGCAGGTGGTAGCGCAAGCCTGGCGCCTCGGACCGGCTGTAGGCCCCAAAGGTGGTGACCACAGCTTGCTCGTTGGGTTGGACGACGTAGAGCCCAGAGAGAGCCCAGATCGCAAACACCGCGCCGCCGATGGCCGCCAGTGCGCCGGGCTGCACGCCCCGGCCACCGCCGCCGAACATGTCGCCCAACTGCCGGCGAAGGCGGTCGAAGCCAAGGTTTAAATCGGGCCCGCTTGGTCGACGCGGTCCGCCGCCGCCCGCTGGACGTTTGGGCGGATCTTTGCGATCGTTGTCATCGCCCGTTGGGGGGGAGCCCCAGGGGCCGGGATTGGCGTTGTCATTCCAGGGCATTTGCCGAGTCGGTCTTTGCTTTTGCGCTTTGAGATTTGAGTTGTAGTCGATCCGGGCGCGGCAGGCGTGTAAACCGGCGCAGTCCCTACCGGATATGCGACCCTAAGTGGGTCAAAGCAAGCCCAAGGCGTCATGAGCGAAGTCCCAGTCCCAAATCGCGACGAAATCCTGGCCGCGCTTGACCGTGTCGCCGATCCCAGATCAGGCAAGGGTTTGACCCAAGCCGGCTTGGTCAGGGGCCTGGCGATCCGAGGTGGGCGGGCGGCGTTCATGCTGGAAGTTCCGGCGGCGGACATCGGGCTATATGCCCCGGTGCGCGAGGCCGCTGAGCAAGCCATGGCCTCGGTCGCCCGCGTCGCCGCCGCCCAGGTGGTTCTGACTGCCGAGTCTGCCGGGCCGCAGCTGACGGTGGCCCCTCGACGCACGACGGCGCGTGTCCAAGATGATCCTCAGGCCAAGCTCTCGCCCATGGCTGAGGCCGAGCGACCGGCCTTTGTCGGCAAGGTTATCGCCATCGCCAGCGGCAAGGGCGGCGTTGGCAAGTCGACCGTCGCGGTTAATTTGGCCGCAGCGTTTGCGCACCTTGGCCTGCGTGCCGGGCTGCTCGACGCCGACATTTATGGCCCATCTGCGCCACACATGATGGGGATCAAGGATGAGCCGACCTTCGATGCGGACAAGCGACTGATTCCGCTCACCGCCTGGGGCGTGAAGGTGATGTCGATCGGCTTTATCGTCGAAGATGGC
>CAIOSI010000048.1 GCA_903860975.1 uncultured Alphaproteobacteria bacterium | reverse complement strand
CTTCGTCCCGCGCAGCGGCGGCATCGTGCCATGGGCAAGCGCGCCAGCCGTTGAGGGCGCGCGCTCACCCACCCCAAACATGGCGTTAGAGACCGCCGTGCACTAACATTGAAACCGGATCACCCCAAAGGGGCAGGCCACGACCATACGATCATTGGCGAGGCGAACGGCGGGTTGATCGGCACCGTTCCGCGCGACTTCAGTCGCTTCTTCGGTATCGCAATTCGCAAGGACTTTTGATTTTAACAAGGGGGGTCGAGGCGACTAAAGCGTCGACCTCCCGCTTCTTCAGCCGTCCTCGTCAGGCCTCGTCAGACCAGACGTCGCCGAGCGCCGCTAATCCGGCGATGGACGAAATCCGGGACATTTTCCGTTCGCCACCCACGCGTGCTCTTGAGGCGGCGCTCAGCGACGACTTAGCGCCAAGCGGCATCGACGCTCACATGCGTGGCTCCCAGCGAAGCCAGGACGACCGCCCGCTTCATTGAACCCGCGCGATAGACCAACACCGACTTGACCGTTTTTCGGGCCGCCCGGATCGTGGCGCTTGCCCATCCCAAAAATTCCGCCTCGCCGACCTGACCGTGAGGACATTCGAATGACATCGCTTGGAAGCCCGAACCGGCCAGGCGCGCAAACGCTCCAGCCGACGGATGGGATAGACGCCCCACCACGAGCAGCGACAGTGGCCGCAAAAGCGACGTCACCTCCAACAAGGCGCTTTGTGGAACACCTTCAATATCGGCGATCTCGAGGATGACGCCCAGCCTCACCAAGCCCGCCATTTCACGAAGAGGTTCGACGAGATGGGCGCGGCCGCGGGGGTTGGAGAGACTGGAGAACGAGACCGGGACGATGAGGCTGAGCTGCTGCTGAGTGCCCCCCTCGCCCCTCAGGCGGTCGATCCCGCGCGTGATGGCGGCCAGATCCGTACGAAGCAGGTCAATCGTCGCCAAGGCCGACATCTGTCGCGGCGTAAGCTCCACCCCCGTTTCCACCACCATGACGCGGCGGATCATTCGAAAACCGATCCGGGTGAACCCCTTGAGCTCGTAGACCGGTTCGAGGGATGCGGTGATGCACAAGGTACGTCCATCGGCGGCTAGAAACGGACTCCATCTGTGCACCAGGTGAGAGTTCGGCTTGCCGCCGACATCAAAGGATCCAGGGGCGCCAACGGGCCCGAAAGCGAGGTCCCCGCGCGCAAACGCCTCCACCTTCGCAGCCTCTATCGCCTTGGCCTCAAGCCGGCCCTTCCCGACCCACGTTACCTGCAAGACGGCGCCAAGCGCGCTCGATCCGTCTCCCAGAAAGTGGAAGAGGATTTCTTCCAGATAGCCGAGACAGGCAGCCTGGCCTGGTATGCGCCCCAGACTGTGCTGGATGATGAGATAATCGCTATCCGATACCCGCAGAGCGAACCCACGGGTCCCGAGCTTGCGCTCTAAAAGCTCAGTCGCGAAGGTGAAGACCTCGTCCTTGCGCTGCGTCCAACGCTCGCCGAAGTGGTGCTGGATGGCTTCCAGCGACAAGATGGTGATCTTGCCCGCGACCAGCAGATGAGGTTCGCAGAACCGATCAACCTCGTCAGCAGCAGCGGCGGAAATCAGGCGCAAAGCGCCCGAAAGCTGGGCGCGAGCAAGAGCGCCGAGCTGAGCGCCTTGTGACTGTGGGCGCGCGCCGGGGGCCGCCTTTGGACGCGCAGCCTTTGCAGCGCTCTCGGCCACGTTAAACTCCCTCTACGCCACCTTCCCACGTCAGACGTTGGCCGATGACAGTTAAGGGTTGGCGCACGGCGACAAAATAATTGCCCGCCAGATAGCAAACGACCTCACCCGGCTTTCACCTGGCAAGGCCTCTGCATTTCTACTCGGCGCAGGGCGAGATGCCTCTGCTTCGAAATATCGGCTACTTCAGGTGGCCGGCGAGGTGCTTGTTCATTTCGAACATGCTGACCTTATCCTTACCGCCGAAGACGGGCTTCAACTTCGCATCGGCCAGGATGTCACGCTTGTTTGCCGGGTCCTGAAGGTTGTTCGCCTTGATGTAGACCCAGATCTTCGAGACAACTTCACCGCGGGACAATTGCCCCGCGCCGACAACTGCGGCCAGTTCGGGCGACGGTGTCAGCGGCTTTTGCAGCGCGTTGGTCTTCTTGGCTTCGGCCATTTATGGGCTCCCCCAGCTAAATATTAGGCGCCTGCGGCCACACGTCGGAAGTGCGTGAAACTGAGTCGCTGGTTGGCATGCTAGGACCGCAATGTGCCCCGCGTCACCTACAGAAACGCAAGAAGCCGCTCTGCCTGTGTAAAACCGTCATTTAGCCGCCATCCCGTCACGCT
This sequence comes from uncultured Alphaproteobacteria bacterium, assembly GCA_903860975.1. Classification (GTDB taxonomy): domain Bacteria; phylum Pseudomonadota; class Alphaproteobacteria; order Caulobacterales; family Caulobacteraceae; genus Phenylobacterium. Next base: position 102,866 of record CAIOSI010000048.1, on the reverse strand, counting down.
ACCGCGACCTCCGCCTAAAGGCGGGGGCTCAGTTTTGCGACGTCAGGCTCGCTATAGCCGGCGCGTTCTTTGATCCGGACGCGTGAGGCCTCGAGCAACTGCTCAGATATGGCAGTGTTCGACACAGCCCGAGACAGAGCCACCGCGCCAGCCATTTCGGCCATGAGCGAACTGGCGAGGCCATGGCGGGCCGTGCGGTCCTGCGCCGGCAGCCAATCTTCCAGACGCGCGATCAAGTTGGCGACGCCGGCGTCGAATGCGGCCCGCACAATGGGACCTTGGCGCGGCAGATCATTGGAGAGCGTTGAGATCGGACACCCGCGTTGCGGGTTGTTGCGGTGGTCCTTCGAGACATAGGCCTCGACGAAGGTGATCAGGGCCTCTCTGGGGCTCATGGCCTGGGTCAGTCGCGCAAAGCGGCGACGAGTCTGGTCGAAGGCCTCCTCTATGGCGGCGGCCACCAGGGCCTCTTTATTGGGGAAGTGGGCGTAAAATCCGCCGTGGGTCAGCCCCGCCTCAGCCATGATTTCGGCCACGCCCACGCCGTCTGGTCCCTTGGCGCGGACGGCGGCTGCAGCAGCCTGGACCACTTTCTTGCGCGTCTCCGCCTTATGGGTGTCGCTATAGCGCATGGGGAGCTCCAGCTTATATGACGATGGTAATATCATGAACAGGGTTCAGCAAGGTGCGCACAGCGCCTCATGACCGACGCGGATCTACGCCTCGCCCCGAGGCTGAAGATAAACAGGCCATATCGCGCCAGATCGAAGATCTATAGAATTTGAGTCTCCAGATCTGGGGAATTGAATGCAAATTGTTCTAGATTCGATCGACCGCCGCATCTTGCGTGAACTCCAGGCCGACGCCACCGTGCCCATCGCGGAACTGGCGGAGCGTGCGGGGCTGTCGCAAACCCCATGCTGGAAACGCGTCAAGCGCCTGACCGACGCGGGCGTTATCGAACGGCGCGTGGCGATCCTCGACCGCGAACAGCTTGACCTTGGCCTGGTCGTCTTCGTCTCGATCCGGACGAGCCGCCATGACGAGGATTGGCTCAATGCCTTTGCCAAGGGCGCAGCCGGCCTGCCGGAGGTGGTGGAATTCTACCGGATGTCCGGCGAGACGGACTATTTGCTGAAAGTGATCGTAAAGGACATCGCGGCCTACGACACGTTTTACAAGCGCCTCATCGCAGCGGCCCCGCTGCAGGATGTCAGCTCGTCCTTCGCCATGGAACAGATCAAATTCACGACGGCACTGCCGATCTGACGACGGTTGACTTCCCCTTCGCCAAACCCACCAATTTGACCCCAACAACAAGACGTTCGGGAGGATTGTGGTGACTGTTTGGAACTTCGCCGATGTATGGGAGGCGATCGCCGCCGTTCAGCCTGACCAGCCTGCGAACATTCATGGCGAAAGGGTGCTGACCTGGGCGCAGTTCGATGCGCGATCCGACGCCCTGGCGACGCACTTCATCGCCAAGGGGATGGACCATCAAGCCAAGGTCGCAGCCTTCCTCTATAACGGCCCAGAATACATCGAGACCTACTTCGCCGCGTTCAAGGGCGGCTTTGCCCCGGTGAACACCAATTACCGCTATGGGCCGGAAGAGCTCTTCTATCTTTTCGACAACGCCGATGCGCAGGCCGTGGTGTTTCACGCAGGCTTCACCGATGTTTTGGAGAAAATCCGCGGCAGATTGAGCGGCGTGAAGGCCTGGGTGGCGGTCGCCGAGCCCGGCCATCCGGTTCCAGCGTGGGCCGATGACTACGACGCGTTGGTTGCCGAGGTCCCAGCCCAGCGGCCAACCAAGGCGTCCTGGGGTCGCTCTGGCGATGATCTCCTGCTGCTCTACACCGGCGGAACAACCGGCATGCCGAAGGGCGTGATGTGGGCACAAGACGATCTCTTCAACGTGCTTGGCGCGGGCGGCAACACCCTCCTGGGTATCCCGCCAGCGACCTCGATCCAGGATCTGATCGCTCGCATTCAATCCCCAGAACACCTGCGACCAACGACCTTGATCGCTTGCCCGCTGATGCACGGCACCGGCCAGTTTTCGAACCTGATCGCCTTTAATCAGGGCGGAGCTGCGGCCAGCTTGCCGTCTCGCAAGTTCAACGCAATGGAGTTGTGGGACGAGACCGACCGCCTGGGTGCCAGCAACATTGTCATCGTGGGCCTGGCCTTCTCGACACCGATGCTGGAGGCGCTCGAGGCCAACCCGGGTCGTTGGGATTTATCGAGCGTACGGGCCATGAGCTCATCCGGCTCCATGTGGAGCCAGGAAAACAAGCAGGGCCTGCTGAGCTATGCCAAGAACGCCATGATATTTGACAGCTTCGGCTCTTCTGAAGCTGTCGGCCTGGGCGTGTCGGCCTCGGCGCCGGGCGCAGAGGCCAAGACGGCGGCTTTCAACCCTGGCCCCAATTGCGTGATTTTCACCGAGGATGGCCGGCGCGTGCAACCCGGCTCCGGCGAGCGCGGCATGGTGGCGGTCTCGGGCCTGCTGCCACGCGGCTACTACAAGGACGAGGAAAAGACGGTAAAGACCTTCAAGACCATCGAGGGCATCCGCTGGAGTGTGCCTGGCGATTGGGCGGAGGTGAACGCCGACGGAACCCTGAAACTCCTGGGTCGAGGTTCGGTCTGCATCAATACGGGCGGGGAAAAGGTCTTCCCCGAGGAAGTTGAGGAGGCCCTGAAAACCCACATTTCGGTGCGCGACGCGGTCGTCGTAGGCCTGCCAGATGCGCGCTTTGGCGAACGGATTTGCGCCGTGATCGAGGCCGATGGCGGTGCTGAGCCGACGTTGGCCCAACTTTCAGAGCACGTGCGCATGACGCTGGCTGGCTACAAGGCGCCGCGTGACATTGTCTTGGTGGACTCCATCGGGCGGGCTCCCAACGGCAAGGTGGACTACAAGGCCTTGAAGGATCGCGCCATCTTGGTCCTTGGTGTGACGGCCTAGAGGAGAACGCCCCCTTGGAGATTTGGCAGTGGTCAGCCGTCGAGACCGCCGCGGAGATCCGCGCGCGGCGGATCTCTTCTGAAGAGGTTGTCGAGGCCCACATCGCCCGCCTTGGCTCGACAAACCCCGCGATAAACGCCGTCGTCGTCGACCTGAGCCAGGAGGCCCGAAAGGCCGCCCAAGCCGCTGACCGCGCCCAGGCGGCTGGCGGCGAGCTTGGAATGCTCCATGGGGTCCCGGTCACAATCAAGATCAACATCGACGTGGAGGGCCAAGCCAACTCAAACGGTGTTGCGGCTTTTGGCGACAACATCGCGGCGGCAGACTCGCCCGTCACAGCGAACTTTAAGGCGCACGGCGCGATCATCCTTGGGATGACCAACACGCCGGAATTCTCGCTGCGGGGCTTTACTGACAATCCACTGCACGGACTGACGCTGAATCCATGGGATAAAAGGATAACCTGCGGCGGATCATCCGGCGGTGCTGCGGCCTCGATCGCCGCCGGAATCGCAACGATCGCACACGGCAACGACATTGGCGGCTCGCTGCGGTGCCCCGCCGCCTTCAACGGCATCAGCACCATCAAGCCAACACAAGGACGCATTCCGGCCTTTAATCCCAGCGCTGCGACGGAGCGCCCGCTAATGGCGCAACTGATGTCCACGCAAGGCCCCCTTGCGCGGGAAGTCGGCGATGTGCGGCTAGGCCTGGAAGTCATGAGCCGCCGTGATCCGCGAGATACCTGGTGGGTCCCGGCACCGCTGATCGGACCCCCGCCGCCGAAGCCGATCCGCATCGCCGTCGCAAAAATCCCTGCGGATATGCAAACCGACCCTGAGGTCATGGCGCTGATCAGCAAGGCGGCCGACCACCTCCAGGAGGCAGGCTATGAGGTGAGCGAGGTGGACACGCCCGACATTTCGGCGGCCTGGACGCTCTGGGCCGATCTCATCGCCACGGAGATCGCAACACTCCAAGCCAAGCAAATGCGCGAGGTGGCCAGCGCGGATTTTGTCCAGGCCCTCGACGGCCTCCTGGCGATGGCGACCCTCCTGGATGGCGATGCGTACATGAAAACCATCGCCCAGCGCTCGCGGATCCTTCGCGAATGGATGATGTTCCTCGAAACCTACCCTCTGATCCTGACGCCGGTTTCAGTTCGCCGCACACCCGCGGTGAACGCCGACTTAGGGGGCAATGCAGCGCTCCGCGCTTTCTTCTGGAACGATACGCGGTTCATCTCAGCCATCAGTGTCCTGGGTCTTCCCGCGGCGGTCACGCCGGTCGGCCTGGTGGATGGCCACCCGGTTGGCGTGCAGCTCATCGGCTCACGATTTCGCGAAGATCTCTGCCTCGACGCGGCCGCGGTGATTGAAGCTCGAACGGGCGTGCTGTCACAGCAACTCTGGGCGCGCCAGGCCGCTCTAGACGCCTAGCCGGCCACTTGAGAGGCGGCTTAAGCGTCGGACGTCCTTAAGGTGCGGACAAAATCGACAAGTGCCGAGCGCGATGGGCCGCGTGGCAGCCGGGCATAGGCGCGCAGCAATTCAAGGGCGCCAGGCTCTGACAACAATATCGCCACGTCGTCTATCGACCCCGTGGCCGGATTGATCTCACCAAACATCTCCGCGACCGGTGCCGGCAGTGTGGAGGCGATACGCGAAAGCATCGAGGCGCTGATGCGGTTAGCGCCTCGCTCGTACTTTTGAATCTGTTGAAAGGTTACCCCTGCGGCCTCCGCAAGCGCTTGTTGGGACAACCCTCGGACCTTGCGCATAAGACGAATTCTCGCTCCGACAGCGATATCGACGGGATCAGCAAGCACTTCGGGATTGCGAGCCATGGCGTTTGCGAAAACCTCTCGTGAACTAGGCGGGGCGGATCGGGCCGCCGGCAGGCGGAGCCCACTGGGCCTGCGCCATATTTTGATCAGTGAGGAGATAACATGCCTCGGCGATGGTCATTCCAACCGCTCGTCGCATCTGACCGACAGACGGGATATCCCGTTCGAGAGCCATGAACTCTTCCTCGTAAGAGGTCAGAATTTCCATCAGATTTTGAGCGAGCTCTTTGGCTCGTTCGCCGCTTGCTTGGCCCATGTGATCCTCAAGTTCGAGGCCGAACCTTGAACATTGGGTCGGCAAAAGCAAGGCGCTACAACAGAAAGAAGGCGGCCCCGACGGGCGCAAGCGGCCGTACCAAAATCGTTGGTCAGTCAGCTGACGATGTGAAAGGCGAGCTGCCTCGGCCGCTCGAGGCGCGAACGCCCTTGCCGTAGGCGGGGCGCGTCTCCCATCGCAGCGCGTCTGCGACGATCTCCTGCAGCGAGGAATGGCGTGGCGTCCAGCCAAGCAAATCGCGGGCTAGCGAGGGATCAGCCACGAGGCTGGGCGGATCGCCGGCGCGGCGGGCCCCAACGCTATGAGGCACCTGGCAACCGGCTGCTTTTGCAACAGCGTCCACGACCTGCATGACCGAGCGCCCCTCGCCCGTCCCGACATTCACCGCCTCGAAGGCCCCAGCGCGGAGCTCGATTCCTAGCGCTGCCACATGGGCACGGGCCAAATCTGAAACGTGGATGTAGTCGCGCAGACACGTGCCGTCCGGTGTCTGAAAATCCTGACCAAAGACAGTGAGTGGCTTGCCTTCGCCGAGCGCGGCCGCGATCGCGAGCGGGATCAGGTGGGTTTCGGGATCATGGGCTTCGCCAATCAGGCCAGAAGGGTCTGCGCCAGCGGCGTTGAAGTAGCGCAAGGCGACGGCGGCCAGACCATAGGCGCGGCATTGTGCAGCGATCATCCATTCGGCGGCGAGCTTGGTATCACCGTAGGGGCTGGACGGTGCTTTTTCGGCATCTTCAGCGATCGATTGCTGTGCGCTGCGCGCGCCTTGGCCATAGACCGCCGCGCTGGAGGAAAACACCAGACGCTCCACCTTGTGCTCGCGCATCACCTGCAAAAGGCTCGTCGTGCCCGCGACATTGACCTCCCAGAAAAGGTCTGGTTTCACCGTTGAGCGGCCAACCTCGATCAGGCCGGCGAAGTGGATCACAGCTTGGACTTTGTGGGCCGCCATCGCCTCACCCAGGGCGGCGGCATCGCGGATGTCACCCTGCACAAGCGGCCCCCAGCGCACGGCTTGGCGGAAACCTGAACTTAGGTTGTCATAGACCACCGGCAGGTACCCTTGCTCGTGCAAGGCCTTGGCTGTGTGCGCGCCGATATAGCCTGCGCCGCCGGTGACCAGCACCGCGGGCTTTGATCCCCGATCCATAGGTCGGATAATCGCCCTACTCCCCCTGAAATTCCGGTTAAGGCCAAGTTTTGGCGTTGCACGCAACGTTCCGTGTCACGTGCGGCCCGCGTCGACGACGAGGTTTTGTCCGGTCATCATGCGGCTGTCATCAGAGGCCAGGAAAAGGGCCGCACGCGCGATGTCATCGGGCATGATGCGATCCTTTAGGGCCACATGTTTTTGCCAGTCGGCCTCGGTCTTTGGCGTCAGCCAAAGTTTCAACTGACGCGGCGTGATCACCCAGCCCGGCGATAGGGCGTTGACCCGAATGCGATCGACGCCCCAAGCGTGAGCGAGGCTCTTAGACAGCGCAATGATCGCGCCCTTGGCGGCCACATAGGTCGGTAGGTCGCCTGGCCCCAACAACGCGTTAATGGAGCTCAGGTTGATGATCGAGCCACCGCCAGCGGCCTTCATCATCGGATAGACCGCCGTCGAGGCGATAAACGTCGGATCGAGGTTGACCGCCAGGCCTTTGCGCCAGGTCTGCACCGAGACCTCGGCGGGATCCTCACGCATGTCGTTTGCAACGTTATTGATCAACACGGCAATCGGACCCAGCTGCGCGGCGGCGTCTTGAATCGAGGCCTGAAGGGCTTCGGCATTCGTCACATCGCAGCGCGCGAACCAGGCTTCCCCACCCAGTTTGGCCGCCAACGCAATACCGGCCGCCTCATCCAGATCCACGAAACCCACCTTAGAGCCTTGCGCATGGAAGGCCTCGACGAAGCTCGCCCCAATCCCCGATGCACCACCCGTCACAAAGACGGTTCGCCCTCTAAGACTCGGATAGCTGGCGAACGCCATCAGTGAGATTCACGTGTTACGTCGGCAGAGGACTTGCCCACCAAGAAGTCGAGATCGACGCCGGTATCGGCTTGCAAGACCGTGTCGATATAGAGCCGATACCAGCCGCGGGTATATTTGGACGGCTCACGACTGGCTTCCCAAGCGGCGCGACGACGCGCCAGCTCAGCTTTATCGACCAGCAGCTCCAAAGACCTGTTGGGGCCGTCCAAGGCGATCTCATCGCCATTTTGGACCAGCGCGAGCGGACCTCCTGCCTCGGACTCAGGCGCGACGTGCAAGATGACCGTCCCATAGGCGGTGCCGCTCATTCGGGCATCGGAGATGCGCACCATGTCGGTAATACCCATTTCAAGGATCTTGGGCGGCAGGCCCATGTTCCCGACCTCAGGCATGCCAGGATAGCCTTTGGGTCCGCAGCCCTTGAGGACCAGTATCGAGTTTGCGTCGACCTCGAGATCGGGATCATTGATCCTGGCGTGATAGTCTTCAATATCCTCAAAGACGACGGCGCGGCCACGGTGGGTCAGCAGGCTAGGCGTCGCTGCGCTGGGCTTCAGGATCGCCCCTTGCGGACAGAGGTTACCCCGCAAGACCCAAACCCCCGATGAGGGCCCGATGGGGTCTTCCAGCGAGCCGATAACCTCGCGGTTCCAGACCTTGGCGGCGTCGGCGACCTGACCTTGCGTCTTGCCTGACACGGTCACGGCGTCGCGGCGATAGAGAGGACCGAGTTCCTTGGCCACCGCCGGCGCGCCGCCCGCGTAGCAGAAGTCCTCCATAAGGAATTTTCCCGACGGCATGAGGTTGACCAATAGCGGGGCCTCGCGCGCGATCTCATCGAAATCCTTCAGCGTCAAAGGAACGCCAAGCCGTCCGGCCAGCGCCAGCAAGTGGACCACCGCATTGGTCGACCCGCCGATCGCGGCGTGCATTAAGATGGCGTTCTCGAAGGCCGCGCGGGTCATGATGTCGGAGGGCTTTACGTCGCCCTTGACCAGCTCAACGATGCGGTTTCCGCTCAGGTGAGCCAGCACTCTGCGCCGGCTATCGACGGCGGGAAGTGCCGCGTTGTTGGGTAAAGCGATCCCCAGCGCCTCCGTCAGGCTGGACATGGTCGAGGCCGTACCCATGGTGTTGCACACGCCCGCCGAGCGGCTCATGGCGGACTCGGCGCTCATGAAGTCTTCCAGGCTCATCTCGCCGGCCCGAACGGCCTCGGAAAAACGCCACACGTCAGTGCCCGAGCCGATGTCGCGGCCCTCAAATTTGCCGTTCAACATCGCGCCCGAAGAGACGAAGATCGCAGGTAGGTCGACGCTGGCGGCCCCCATCAACAGGCCAGGCGTCGTCTTGTCACAGCCACCCATCAAGACAACGCCGTCGATGGGATTGGCTCGGATCGACTCCTCAACCTCCATGGCAAGCAGGTTGCGAAACAGCATGGCCGTCGGCCGCATCTGGGTCTCGGGCAGCGACATGGCTGGAAACTCGATGGGTACGCCCCCGGCCTCCCAGATACCGCGCTTCACGAAATCAGCGAGATCGCGCAGGCCGACCTGGCAGGTGACCAGCTCCGACCAGGTGTTGGCGATGCCGATGATCGGACGGCCGTCGAAGACGTGATCAGGCAAGCCGGTCGCCTTGATCCAGCTTCGGTGGATGAAGCCGTCCTTGTCATGCTTGCCGTAGCTCTTGGTACTGCGCAGGGGTGGTTTGGCCATGACCTACCTCACCCTTCAAATAACGGTAACGCCAGCCCTTTAACGCCGGTTTCGATCGCAAAAAGGCCGCCGGCGATCGGCTGCCTGGCGCGTTTTTCCGCCGTCAGTCCGTCCCAGGCGCTGGTCACATAAAGCGTGGTCAGATCCGCACCGCCGAAGGCGCAGCTTGAGGGCTGCTCAACCGGCATCCGAATTGTCATATCGACCCGACCCTCAGGGCTATAGCGAACGACGTCCCAGCCGCCCCATTGGGCGTTCCAGAGATACCCGTGAGCGTCAACGGCAGAGCCGTCCGGACTACCGGGCTGGCCGGCAGTGTGGGCAAAGCGCCTGACCTTGCTCAAGTCCGCTGTTTCGTGAGCGAACAGGGTCTGAAGGCTGGAGTCAGCGACGTAGAGCGTCTTGCCGTCCGGGCTCACAGAGATGGTGTTGGGGATATGTATCCCGTCCAGTACGCGTGTGGATTGAAGGTCTGGCGTCGTGCGGAAGATCGCACCTGGTCGTTTGCCGCCGTCATCGTCCATGGTCGACCACCAGAAATTCCCGGCGAGGTCGATCTTGCCATCGTTGGTTCGAAACCCCTGCGGCAAGGCGAAGGGCCGCAATATCTCAATTGTTCCCGCCTTGGGATCACAGGCCGCCAGGCCCTTTTCGGTGGCCAAGATTAAGCCACCCTGGCTGCGTGGAGCCGCAGCGCTCGCGCGCATCGGCAGGTCGAAGGACCCGCGCGCCTCAGTCTTGGGCTCGTACCAGGCAAGCCGCCGGCCCTTGATGTCGAACCAGTAAAGCCGACCCTCAAGGGGCGACCAACAGGGCCCCTCGCCCAATTGGTCGTCGGATTTCACCACGCAACGCACGTCCATCCGACCTCTCCGATCAATAACGCGCGCCTATTGACCTATTCGCAAGATCAGGTGGAAGGCCGCAAGGGCTCAGCGGGGCAGTTTCGAAATGCCCATCAAGGCCTCATCAACCGCACGCGCGCACTGACGACCCTCGCGGATCGCCCAGACCACCAGGGACTGGCCGCGGCGCATGTCCCCACAGGCGAAAATATTGCGCACCGAGGTCTGGTAGTTGGAAACATTGGCCGCGACGTTGCCGCGGGGGTCCAATTCAACGCCTGCGCCCTCCACCAAGCCGGCTGTGCGTGGGCCCGTAAAGCCCATGGCCAGGAGGACCAGGTCGGCCTTCAGAGTAAAGGTCGAGCCCGCGACCTCCTGCATCGACTTGCGAGCGCCTGCTGCGTCAACCCATTCCAGGCGGACGCACTCCAGCCCCGTGATCTGGCCGTCCTTGCCGATGGCGCGCTTGGTGGCGACGGCAAAGTCACGCTCGCAACCCTCTTCCTGACTCGAAGAGGTACGAAGCTTCAACGGCCAGTCGGGCCAGGTCAGCTGCTTGTTCTCGCGTATCGGCGGTTCGGGCATGATTTCGAGCTGAGTGACCGATGCCGCGCCATGGCGATTGGAGGTGCCGATGCAGTCGCTGCCGGTATCACCGCCACCGATGACCACCACATGTTTGCCAGCCGCCGATATCGCGCCGCTGGGCGCGGCGACCTCTTCGTCGTCGCCAGCGTTGCGCTTGTTCTGTTGGGTCAAGAACTCCATGGCGTAGTGGACCCCCTGAAGCTCGCGTCCAGGTACGGCCAGGTCACGCCCTTGCTCGGCACCGCCGGCCATCACCAACACGTCATAGTCGTCGAGCAGACGTTGCACCGAGACGGTTACGCCCACTTCAAAATTGGGACGGAAGATCACGCCTTCGCCTTCCATCTGAGCGACGCGACGGTCGATCAGGTGCTTTTCCATCTTGAAGTCCGGGATACCGTAGCGGAGCAGACCTCCGATCCGGTCAGACTTCTCGAAGACAGTCGCAGCATGACCGGCGCGTGCAAGCTGCTGGGCGCAGGCAAGGCCCGCCGGGCCAGACCCCACCACAGCGATGCGCTTTCCGGTGCCGCGCGGCGACATCTGCGGGGTGATCCAGCCCTCTTCCCATCCGCGATCGACGATCTGGCACTCGATCGTTTTGATCGTCACCGGGTTGTCGTCGATATTCAGGGTGCAGGACGCCTCACAGGGTGCAGGACAAACCCGGCCCGTAAACTCAGGAAAATTATTGGTCGACTGAAGGTTCTCGAGCGCGGTCTTCCACTGGTCTCGGTAGACGAGATTGTTGAAGTCCGGGATCTGATTGTTGACCGGACAGCCGTTGTGGCAGTACGGGATTCCGCAATCCATGCAACGCGACGCCTGCTGGCTCACTTGGGCCAATGGTAAAGGCTGGACGAATTCCTGCCAGGTTTTCAGGCGCTCGCCCACCTTCTCGTAGGTGCGATCGTTGCGCTCGATCTCAAGGAAGCCGGTGGGCTTGCCCATCGGGGTAATCTCCGGAGCTTAAGGGATTATTCCGCGGCGACGGCGGCAGCCGTCGCGCGGTCGGCGGCCATGTCCACCAAGGCCTTGCGATAGTCGGTCGGCATGACCTTCACAAAGGAGCTCAACGCAGAATCCCAGTTGGCCAGGATTTCCGCTGCACGCGCGCTCTTCGTATGCAGGTGATGACGCTCGATGAGGATACGCAGACGTTCCGCATCGAAGCTCAGCATGTCACCCATGCCGTTGTTCTCGACAGAGATGGAGCGTTGACTGGGTCGGCCAGCTTCATCGCCACCGCTGGCAGGAGCCACTGGCCCCAGCTCAACCATCGCCTTGTTGCAGAGCGGATCAAACCGGCCTGCCGGGTCGTAGACATAGGCCACGCCACCGCTCATGCCAGCTGCGAAATTGCGGCCGGTGTCACCCAAGACAACGACGACGCCACCGGTCATATATTCGCAGCCGTGGTCGCCCAGGCCCTCGACCACCGTGACGGCACCAGAGTTCCGCACGGCAAAACGCTCGCCTGCAACGCCCTCGAAATAGGCCTCACCGGCGATTGCGCCATAGAGCACCGTATTGCCGACGATGATGTTGCGGGTCGGCTCGCGTCGAGCTTGCGGCGGCTGACGTACCACAACCCGGCCTCCGGAGAGGCCTTTGCCGACGTAGTCGTTCGCATCGCCGATCAGTTCCAGAGAGACGCCACGCGCTGCGAAGGCCCCAAAACTCTGGCCGGCATTACCACGGAAGGTCAGCGATATCGTGTCGTCGGGCAGCCCGGCATGGCCATAGCGGCGTGCAACTTCACCGGACAGCATCGCACCCACCGTCCGGTTGACGTTGCGGACCGGATATTCACCGCGCACGGGCTTACCCTCTTCAAGGGCAGCCTTGGCCGCTTCGATCAAGGTGTTGTCGAGCGCCTTGCCAAGCCCGTGGTCCTGTCGGTCCTGGTTCCACAGGCCTTTGGCGGCTTCAGCCGGGGCGGAATAAAGGATGCGCGAAAGATCGATGCCTTGCGCCTTCCAATGTTCCAGCGCCGGGTTGAGGTCAACGCGATCGACACGGCCGATCATTTCGTTGACCGTCGCAAAACCCATCTGAGCCATGATCTCGCGCAGTTCTTCAGCGACGAAGAAGAAGAAGTTGATCACGTGCTCGGGCTGACCCGTAAAGCGGGCGCGCAAAACGGGGTCCTGGGTCGCCACGCCCACAGGGCAGGTGTTGAGGTGGCACTTGCGCATCATGATGCAACCGGCCGCGATGAGCGGTGCGGTGGCAAAACCGAACTCATCGGCGCCCAGCAAGGCACCGATCGCCACGTCTCGGCCGGTGCGCAAGCCCCCGTCAACCTGCACCGAGATGCGTGTCCTCAGGCCATTGAGCAGCAGGGTCTGCTGCGTTTCAGCCAGGCCAATCTCCCAGGGTGATCCCGCGTGGGTCAGCGAGGTCAGCGGCGAGGCGCCCGTACCGCCCTCAAAGCCTGAGATGGTCACATGGTCAGCGCGCGCCTTGGCGACACCGGCAGCGACGGTGCCCACGCCCACTTCGGAGACCAGCTTTACGGAAATGCGGGCCTTCTGATTGACGTTCTTCAGGTCGTGGATCAGTTGCGCCAGATCCTCGATTGAATAGATGTCGTGATGCGGCGGTGGGCTGATCAAGCCGACGCCAGGCGTCGAATGCCGGACCCGGGCGATATTCTTGTCGACCTTGTGACCCGGCAGCTGACCGCCCTCACCCGGTTTGGCTCCCTGGGCCATCTTGATCTGGATGTCGTCGGCATTGACCAGATACTCGGTCGTCACGCCAAAGCGACCCGAGGCGACCTGCTTGATCGCCGAGCGCATGGAATCGCCGTTCGGCAAGGGCTTGTAGCGATCCGACTCCTCACCGCCCTCGCCGGTGTTGGAGCGCCCGCCGATGCGGTTCATGGCGATGGCCAAAGTGGTGTGCGCTTCACGGCTGATCGAGCCGAAACTCATGGCTCCGGTCGAGAAGCGCTTGACGATTTCCGAAGCAGGTTCAACGTCCTCAAGCGCGATAGGCTTGTCGGCCTGTTTCAGCCGCATCAGGCCGCGCAGAGTGAGCAGGCGCTCGGACTGTTCGTTGATGCTGCGCGCGAAGGTCTGATAGGCCTCAGGCAAATTGCCACGCACCGCGTGCTGCAGGTTGGAGACCGAGTCTGGGGTCCAGGCATGGGTCTCGCCGCGCAGGCGCCAAGCGTACTGTCCGCCGACATCGAGCATGGTCTCGTAGATCGGGTTGTCGCCATAGGCGTCACGGTGGCGACGGACCGCCTCACCGGCGACCTCGGGCAGGCCGACGCCCTCAATGGTCGAGGCCGTGCCGGTGAAATACTTCTCGATCAGGTCCGACGACAGGCCGACGGCGTCGAAGATCTGGGCGCCGCAATAGGACTGGTAAGTCGAGATGCCCATCTTGGACATCACCTTCAAAACGCCCTTGCCGATGGCCTTGATGTAATTCTTGCGGACCTCATAGGCGGTCTGGGACAGGCCATTGCCCGTCCGCAGCTGCTCAATGGTCTGGAACGCGAGATACGGATTTACCGCCTCGGCACCATAACCGGCCAGCACGCAGAAATGGTGCACCTCTCGGGCTTCGCCGGTCTCGATGACAAGGCCGGTCTGCATTCGTAGGCCCTGACGGATCAGGTGATGGTGAACGGCTGCCGTGGCCAGGGCCGCTGGAATTGGAATTCGGTCTGGTCCGGTCGCCCGATCCGACAGGATCAGGATATTCATGTCGGCCAAAACCGCGTCCGTCGCGTCACGGCATAGCCGCTCGATCGCGCCATCAAGACCGTTTGCGCCTTCGTCGGCGGGCCAGGTGGTGTCGAGCGTCGCCGTGCGGAACGCGCCGTCCAGCAGCTCGTTGATCGCCCGGATCTTCGCCAGATCTTCGTCGGTGAGGATCGGTTGGGCCACTTCCAGACGCTTGTGCGTGCCGGCTTGGCGGCCGAGCAGGTTTGGACGAGGCCCGATCATCGAGACCAGGCTCATGACCAATTCCTCGCGGATCGGGTCGATCGGCGGATTGGTGACCTGTGCAAAGTTCTGCTTGAAGTACTCGTAGAGCAGCTTGGGCCGACGCGAGAGCACCGCGATCGGCGTATCAGCGCCCATGGACCCGATCGGATCATCACCGGTCTTGGCCATCGGCTCGAGGAAAAACTGCAAATCTTCCTGGGTGTAGCCAAACGCCTGCTGACGATCGAGCAAGGTGGCAGAATCGTTGGAAAGGGGCGTCTCCGGTTCGGCGGCCAAGGCCAGCTCTTCGAGCTTGAACTGGGTTTCGGACAGCCACTCTTCGTAGGGCGCAGCTTCAGAGAGAGACCGCTTGATCTCCTCGTCCTCGATGATGCGTCCTTCTTCCATATCGATGAGCAGCATCTTGCCAGGCTGCAGGCGCCACTTTCGCACGATACGTTCCTCAGGAACGTCCAGGACGCCAACCTCAGACGCCATGATCACATTGTCTTCGTCGGTGATGATGAACCGCGCGGGGCGCAGACCGTTGCGATCGAGCGTCGCGCCGATCTGGCGACCGTCCGTGAAGGCAACGGCTGCAGGACCGTCCCACGGCTCCATCAGAGCCGCATGATATTCGTAGAAGGCCCGCCGCTTAGCGTCCATCAGCGGGTTGCCGGTCCATGCCTCCGGCATCAGCATCATAACGGCCTGAGCCAGGGGATAGCCGCCGGCGATCAACAGCTCCAGCGCATTGTCCAGGCAGGCGGTATCTGACTGGCCGTGCGGGATCAGCGGCCACATCTTGTTGAGGTCTGGCCCGAGAAGTTCGCTCTCCAGCGTGCGCCTGCGTGCGTTCATCCAGTTCACGTTGCCGCGCACGGTGTTGATTTCGCCGTTGTGGGCGATGAACCGATAGGGGTGTGCCAGACGCCAGGACGGGAAGGTATTGGTCGAGAAGCGCTGGTGAACCATCGCCAGAGCCGACTCTGTCAGAGGGTTGGTGAGATCCTTGTAGAACGTGCCGACCTGGTGGGCGAGCAGCAGGCCCTTATAGACCACAGTCCGCGTAGACATGGACGGGATATAGAGCTGGGCCACACCGGGCAGGTTGTGCTTTCGAGCAAGCTCGGTGAGCGGGTTTTGGGTCTGCTTGCGGACCGCCAGCAGCTTGCGCTCATGGGCATCCTGGTCCTTCACGTTGGGACCGCGTCCGATGATCGCCTGGCGGATGATCGGCATCTGAGCCAGCACGGCCTTGCCAAGACCCGAGGTGTCGATCGGCACATCGCGCCAGCCGATCAAGGGTTGCTTTTCGACGGTCAGGAAGTGGCCCAGCTGGGCCATCGCCACGGTGCGCGCAGCCTCGTCCTGCGGCAGGAAGCACATGGCGACACCATATTCGCCGGCCGGCGGAAGGCTCAGGCCTTCCTTTTCAGCCCAATCCCTCAATAGGGCGTCAGGCATTTGAATGAGGCAGCCTGCGCCATCTCCAACGAGGGGGTCGGCACCCACGGCGCCGCGATGGTCGAGATTGACTAAGATCTGCAGACCACACTGAATCACTTCGTGCGATTTGCGGCCCTTGATGTTCGCCACAAAGCCCACGCCGCACGAGTCATGCTCGTTCGCCGGATCGTACAGTCCTTGTTTCGGGGGAAACCCCATCTCGTCCTCGTCAACCCACGTCAAATAAACACGCTAAAACGCGACCGAACCTCACAGTCTTGAGAGGCTGGCCGTGATCGCGGGCATTTACCCGGCAAGATCCCCCCTTGTCGATGGGCGGAAACCTGACGGCCTAGAAGATTTTTCTAATGCCCGGGTCAGGACGCCCAATTATGCCGTGCGCATCGTGTCGCACGCGCAGACATCTGGCGGCTCCTTGAAGGCCGTTCAGCTGTCGGCTGGCCCTCGGGACGCCTGACGTTGAAGGCCCCAGCGACCCGATTTAGAGCGCCCCGCCGGGTCAAGATCTCGCCCCGCACCGCCGCTCGATGCTTGAACCGGTTCGCGACATCGCGTCGCGGCCTGTCGACCCCATTTCGCCTCGTCGTTAGGCCCGTTGACAGTCGCCGTCGCAGGACCAACCTTGCGACAACAAGGAAAGACGGGAGTGCAAATGTCCGCCACGCCAGCTGCCACCGGCGAGGATCGCTCTGTCTCTATTGACGCTGTGCGTGGTTTCGCAATCCTGGGCATCCTGCTGATGAACATCGTCGGCATGGGCCTGCCTGCTTTTGCCTACATCGATCCGACTTATGCGGGCGGCTCGACAGGCGCGGACCTCTGGACCTGGGCCATCAACAATGTGCTGACCGACGGCAAGATGCGGGCGCTCTTTACGATGCTGTTTGGGGCCAGCACCGTACTGATCGCCGAGCGCGCCGAGGGCGCGCGACCGGGTCCTGTGCAGACCCACTATCGACGGATGTTTTGGCTGTTCGTTATTGGCATGCTCCACGCCTATTTTCTGTGGTGGGGCGATATCCTGGTGACCTACGCGCTCGCCGGCCTCTTCATATTCCCGTTCCGAAGACTCAATGTGAGGCTGCAAATGGGCATCGGCGTGGTCGTCCTGGCGGTCCTGCTGAGCGCGAACCTGTTCTTAGCCGATCAACTCAAAGCGCTTTATCTTGCGGCCTCTGCGCCAGGCGCGAGGCCGGCTGCGTTGCAAGCCTGGCAGGAAGCCTCGCAACTCGTGTCGCCTTCGCAGACGCTGAAAGCCCTCGAGATCACGGGCTACCGGGGCGGCGTCATGGACGCCCTTCAAGTGCGGGCCCAGGCGGCCAGCCTCATTCAGATGTACTTGATGCCAACCGGCGAAATCCCGGAGGCCATCGGCCAGATGTTCATCGGCATGGCGCTCTTCCGGACCGGCTTCTTCACCTTGAAGTGGTCGACGAGAGCCTATGGGGTGACGATCTTCATCGGCTACCTTTTGGCCGTCCCCGCCACGGCGTGGCTCGCCTGGCAGTTACAGCAGTCTCACTTCGAGCCTCTGACCCTTAATCGACTGGAAGCCTGGCAGCAGGTTTCCCGTCCCCTGATCGCCTTGGCTCACGCCAGCGTCCTGCTGCTGATCGTCCGCGCGGGCTCAGCCCAGCGTCTTGTGGACCGCCTTGCAGCTGCGGGTCGCATGGCGTTCAGCAACTACCTGATGACCTCCATCATCACGACGCTGGTGTTCTGTGGGTTTGGATTGGGGCTTTTTGGGAGGTTGTCGCGGTTTCAAGAGCTGGTCGTCGTGGCTGGCGTCTGGGCCTTCATTGTGGCCTGGAGCAAGCCCTGGCTAGCCCGGTTCCACTACGGCCCCTTCGAGTGGGCCTGGCGTTCTCTGGTGCGTTGGAGCCCCCAGCCCTTCTTGCGCCGCCGCGCGGCAGCGGCTTAGGCGAGGTCGATCGCACGCCTTTGTAAATGGGCGAAAAGGGCGAATTCGCGATGGTACCAGCTCTCGGGCTCGAACCGAGGACCTCTAGATCCACAATCTAGCGCTCTAACCAACTGAGCTAAGCCGGCCCATCGCGAGGAGGGTTTCTAGTCGCCCGCCGCTTTCCAATCAAGTCAATCGGCAAGCCATGGCAGCCGATCGCGGTGGCGAGCTGCAAGCGATGGCCCAGCGCGCAGCCGAACCCTGAAATCGCCGGTCGCGTGGAGCGCCAACGCCTCGCGCAGAACTCGCCAGCACCGGGGCGTGTAGCCCAAACCCGTCTATTGCAGCGGCGGCTCGAGGGCATCGGGCCAGGCGCCGGATCTCTGGGCTCTTGCGCCTGGCTTGCAGCGTCTCCTCGCACTCAACACTGGCCAACGCTCAGGATGGATCGCCTGTTACGCCCTTTGACGAGGTCGACGTCACCCATAAAAAAGCCCCGGCAGATTGCGCTGCCGGGGCTTGATCTCGTCTTTTGCAGAGGCCTCTAGCCTTTCGGCAGAACCCACCGCAGTGGAATGCGAACCGTACCGCCATCGACAGGCGCACCGTCTTTCGACAGCGGACGCATCTTGAACAGCTTGCTCGCTTTAAGCGTCGCTTCCCCAAAGCCCGCTTCAGCCGGGGTCTCGGAGATCACCGTGCAGTTATCCAGCGTGCCTCGCGCACTCACCGTACAGCTGATCGTCGCCGAACCTTCGATATTCATCCGAGACGCGCGGTCCGGATAATACCTTGAAAGATCGTCAGCGTTCGGCTTGCGCTGCCAGTCGGGCTGAGTGATCACCGACGGACGCGGTGGCTCAGGCGGCGGCGGCGCCGGTGGTTTCGGCTCTTCGATGCGCTTCTCAACCGGCGGAACCGGAAGCGGAGGAATAGAAGGCAAGTCCGGGGCGCTGACCGGCGGCCTCGGCTGGAGCTTTGGCGGCGGCGGCGGCGGGGTGTTCGGCGGCGGCGGCGGCGGCGGCGGCGGCGGAGGCGGCGGAGCCGGCTTCACCATCGACACATCCGTTACGTCTTCCGAATACTCCTTGAACTGCGCTTCGAACTTGCTCTTCCAAAGATAGATGGCGAGAGCAGCGTGCACGGCGACCGCGACAATCAGTGCGATCAACATGCCCTTCGAGCGCCGTGGGCGCGGGTCGTCGAACGGGTTGTGGCCCGGATGAAGGAGGTCACGCTCCCGCTGTGAAGTATCAGCCATGCGTCACCCGCCTCACTTCTTGTCTTCGCCGACCAGGGCCACGCTGTAGAACCCGTTGTCCTGCAGCATGTTCATGACGCCCATAAAGTCGCCGTACGTCACGTCCTTGTCCCCGCGAATGAATATACGCGTTCTGACGGTGTCGTGGTTCTTCCCGATACGAGCACGAATATCATCGCCGAGGGTCGCCAGGTCGGACGGCGCGTCTTGCACAAAAATCCGACCGTTTGACTGAAGCGATATCGTGACCGGCTTGGGAGGGTTCTTGGTTTCTTTAGCGGTCGATGGCGGAAGGTTGACCTTCACCGTGACGGCCGCCATCGGGGCCGCCACCATGAAGATGATAAGCAGAACCAGCATAACGTCCACGAAGGGCGTGACGTTGATGGTGGCGTTCGCCTCTACCTGATACTTGCCGCCGCCAGAGCCTGAAAGGTTGGCGCCCATCTGGGTTAGGCTCCCTTGTCAAGCTGCCGCGAGATGGCGTTCATCAGTTCAGCCACAAAACCTTCCGAACGCGCGCCGTAAGCGGAAATGCGGGTCTGGAAGATATTGTAGAAGATAACCGAAGGAATGGCGGCGAACAGGCCAAGGCCCGTAGCCAGCAGGGCTTCGGCGATGCCGGGAGCCACAACCGCGAGGTTGGTGGTGCCGGTGTTCGCGATGCCGATGAAGGAGTCCATGATCCCGTAAACGGTACCGAACAGACCGATGAACGGGCCGTTGGAGCCGACGGAGGCAAGGAAGGACATGCCACTGCCCAGACGCCTGGCCAGTGAGGCCTGGACGGCGGACACGGCGTGTTCAGCGCGGTTGAGCGTGGTTTCGCGGTGCTCGCCAGCGACGTGCAGGCCAGCCTGACGCGACAGCTCAATTTCTTGAGCGGCGGCGGCAGCCATATCGGCCAGCGGGTTGCCATCGAACTCTTCACCGACCGCAATGCGGCCCATGTCGCTGATCGACTTCGCGCCGCGGAACGCTTCGAGGAAGTTATCCGAAGTCCGGTTCAAGCCCCGGAATTCGACGAGCTTCATCAAAAGCATCGTCCAGGAGAGGACGGAGCAGAGGAACAGACCCACCATCACGAATTTCACGATGACCTTGGCGTCCAAGAACATCGTTGCGAGCGTGATGTGGCCGCCATGCTGCATTTGCGGAGGCAGGCTGGGATCGGGGGCAGCGGGGGTAGCAGCCGGCGCCGCCGCGGCAGCAGGAGCTGCAGCTTCAGCAGCAGCAGGCGCTGCGGGAGCGGCATTCTGAGCGAACGCCGGGGCGCTCGTCACCAACGCAATGGCGCCAATGAGAGCGATGAAAGGAGTCTTCAGTTTGTTGTCGAACATCTGTCGCCAGTTCCTGGTTGGTCTAGCACGATTGGCCGGAGGGTCGTCGCGCGAGAGCGTCTCCACCCTAGTTGAAACAATCCTAGCGCTCCTTCCGATTGCTCGGGTCAAAGGCCAGGCCGCTGTCGCTGCGCCGCGACCCGTAACGCATGCCACCAACACGAATGGAGGAGCACTGTTTCGAAGGCGCGAGGCTATCCCGTCTTCCCCGAGGGGCGTCTGAGATATTACCGCGAAGTTAGACTTGCGGTTTGGGTCCTTTGGCAATCCCTTAAAGAGGCGTCAAGGGGGCTCTCAATATCGAAGGGTTGTGAAAGTTTGAAGGCGCCCCATCAAGTATCGCACTGCACAAAAATGTGCCTCAGGGGGGCGGGATAAAATGCCGCCTTCGCGCGGGATTAATGCTGCAGTGCGGTATGTGTTTCGCAAATGTAATCTGAGACAATCTGTCCAAATCACAGGCAGGCGAGGATCGAAGCTGGCGCCGTCGCCGCTCGGAACGAAGCCACAAGGGCCACCGATTTGTCGCCGCCGATAGGCGTGGGGGCGTCTGTCCGAGCCGTGCCGGCTTCAGACGCTCAAAGGCCGAACACGCCGTTCCGACCCAAAACGTCCTGAATGGTCAGGGATGAGATGTTTTGGAGGTGCCTGCCAAACCCAGAGTCTCCGATAGAGGGTTCAAAGGCCGACATCAGACATGGTCTTGCGCAGAGCGTGCGCGACCAGAGGCTCCCAACCGTGAAGTGCGGCTGGCCAGGCTGGGAGCTGGGCGGCTGAGACCCGAAGCAGGCCGCAAACGATTGCGCGCAGGCCCAGCGACAATCGCGTTCCCAATTCCGGGAGAATCGAATGGCTTGAGAAAACCTGTGCCAGACAACGGCCTTTTTGACGTCTCGCTTTGGCGCGACCTCACGTGCCGGACCACGACCTCGAGAGATCATCCGACTCGACATCCGAAGTGCGGCCCTTGGGGACGTGAAGACACGTTTGGCACCCATCGCCCGACGCCCATCGCCTGGAAGGCGCGATCGGGCGCGCGCCTGCCAGGCCGGACGGAAACACCACTTAATACTGCCAAGGAAAGTGGTGCCTGGGGGCGGATTCGAACCACCGACACGCGGATTTTCAATCCGCTGCTCTACCAACTGAGCTACCCAGGCGAAGGCCGCCGTCGCGGGAGCCGCGTCTATAGAAGAGGCTCTTTCGGAAGTCCAGCGAGGCTGGATCAGTCGTCGCCTTCATCATCCGTGGGGGTCGCAGCCCCGGGCACGACATAGCGCCCGCTCAGCCAGCGGTGGAGGTCCAGATCGGCGCAACGGGCCGAGCAGAACGGCAAATGTTCGGGAGAAGCCGGCTTTTCGCAGATCGGACACTTCGGTTTGCTCATGCCGCGCTCACGTCCAGCCGCTCACGGGGGAAGGATGGATTTGGCGTTATGACAAATCGAGCCCCGATTTGCAGGGCCAAGAGTTCGGCCAGCGGTGCTGCGGCTCTCGCCACTTCGGGAACGCAGGACGCTGACAGCCGCGCGCCGGGCTGGGCCTGGCCTTCCGCCTGGAGGCGGCGGATTAATCTCTGAGCCAGCGTTCGGTCGCTAATCCCGCCTTCAAGACGGCAAAGCCGCTCCAACAACGGCTGGGTCCGCCTGGGCAATGACAGCTCCATGGTTCCAAAACGGCCGACCGGCCCGATCGCGACCCCTGGATTGTCTGGCGCAAATGCCGCCCTCGCCGCGGCCATCAAGGCATTCCCGTCGTGGCCTCGGCCGACCAGATCGATCACCACGATGCCGCCAAGTCCTTTGAGGCGCAGCAGGCGTGCAGCCATGCCGAGTGCGGCGAGGTTGGCCTGTCGGGTCACCCGCTTGGCGTCCGCGCCCTTGCGATCCGACAAGTCGACGTCGATAGCCGTCAGCGCGCGGGTGGGTTCGATGGCGATTTCGCCGCCGCCGGGAAGCAGATGAACCGCCGTCAGAGCCTCGGCTTCAGCCTCGTCGGCCACCTCTCGGGCAGTTCCCCCCTCAACGAGCTTCGCGCCAGGCACCAGTGTCTCTAACGCGTTGGCCAAATCCGGCGCCTCGACGATAATGCGGGGGGGGCCTTCGCCAAGGCCTATGGCGCGAGCGACCGCCAGTTTCCCCCTGCGCGGCTCGCCGCGAATCTCTACCTCCAGGGCTTGACCGCGCACCGGGCGGGCGTCGGGCTTAAACGCGACAATAGCCTGCGCACCATTTCCGAGGTCCAAGAAGGCCGTGCCGAGCGCGGGCTCCAGGCTCGCAACGCGTGCGATCAGTCGGGTGCCAAACTGCAGGCGCGGGTCGTCATCGTTACGGCGGACCAACAGGCGCTCGGGGCGTCCATTGAGCGTTACAACACCGCGGGTTTCACCCAGTCCGCGGTCAAGATAGATGCGCCGCTCACTCACGATCGAAGGTATCCCAAACCGGCGAGCAGATTGGCCGCCTCGTAGAGCGGCAAGCCTACGATTGCGGAATAGGACCCTTGAAGCTCGACAACAAACGCACCAGCTCGGCCTTGGATGGCATAGCCACCCGCCTTCCCAACCCCCTCTTCTGAACGGAGATAGGCCTCCAGATCATTCGTGGTGAGTCGCTTGAAATGCACGCGGCTTTCGACCAACCGCTGGGCGCGCCGGCCATCGGGGGCAAACACGCACAGGCCCGTGAGCACCCGGTGGGCACGGCCCGACAACAGCGTAAGGCATTTACGAACCTCGTCTGCACCTTCAGCTTTTGGCAGCACGCGACGGCCCAGCGCCACGACCGTATCGGCCGCCAGGACGAAGCCGCCGTTCTGTCGCGCGGCCACCACCTCAGCTTTGTCACGCGCCAATCGCAGAGCAAGGTGGCGTGGGGTTTCGTCTTTCAGGGGGGTTTCATCGACCTCGGCCGCATCGACGGCATCGGGCTCAAGTCCAATTTGACGCAGAAGGTCGAGCCGCCTTGGACTTGCGGAGGCCAGCACCAGTCGCGGCGGCGATTGCGGCAAGGGGCCGGACGCGTCTAGCGAACGCGGAAGGTGATGCGGCCCTTGGAAAGGTCGTAGGGCGTCATCTCCACGAGGACCTTGTCGCCGGCTGACACGCGAATGCGGTTCTTGCGCATCTTGCCCGCGGTGTGCGCGATGATCTCGTGGTCGTTCTCAAGTTTCACGCGGAACGTCGCGTTGGGCAGGACTTCGCTGACCGTGCCCGGGAATTCCAACAATTCTTCTTTCGCCATGCAGGCTCCAAACTGAGAATAAAATGACGGACCGCGCCTCTACGTCAGGCCGCGAGCCGTGGATAGCGCCTGAATTATAGCGCACCGTTCGGGGCAAGGTCGATGGGCGAAGGATCAAGCGCGCTGAACCGCTCTGCGATCCGGGCCGCCAGAGCGTCTCTCACCTCGCGATAGGCCGCCAACCGGGCCTCGCGTGACCCATCGCTCAAGGTCGGATCCTGCGTCGGCCAGTACTCGATATCGGTCGCACGGCCGCGCGCCAACTCAACGGAGCGGTGCTGGGCTTCAGGTGTCAGCGATATGACGAGATCGAAGGATGAGTCTTCCAGATCGCTGAAGGTCTTTGGGCGGTGATGGGTAACGTCGCAGCCCAGTTCCGCCATCACGACCTCGACGAAGGGATCCACTGGGGCTGCGACATCTTCGTCGCGCACATCATCGTGGACCACGGATGGCCGCTTCAGGCCACAGCTGTCGACATAGATGCGATCGCCCGCAAGCCGCTTTAGGAGCGCCTCAGCGATCGGCGAACGGACTTGGTTCAGGTTGCAGGCAAACAGCACCGCGCCGGGTAAGGTCGGCGACGCATCAGGTGGCATGCGCCCCTAACCTCGCCAATGCAGGGCGCAAATAAGCGTAAAAAGCCGTCGCGCGGTGGCCAGATCGGTGTCGATCTTGCCAGCGAGCCGCACCTGCAGAAGCTGGGAGGCCTCATTGTGCAATCCCCTGCGCCCCATATCCAACGCCTCGATCTGGGCCGGCGTGGAGTTGCGGATCGCCTGATAGTAGCTCTCGCAGATCAGGAAGTAGTCCTTGATCAAGCTGCGGAATGGAGACAGCGACAGGATGTGGCGCTTTTCGTAGCTCGGTCCGTGCACGTCGAGCACGAGGCGGTTTTCGACCAATCCCATTCGCAGATCGTAGGGGCCTGACGCGGCGCCCTCAGGGTGGAAATGGTTTTCTTCCAGCAGATCGAAGATCGCGATCTGCCGCTCCTGCTCCTGGTCGCGCGAGGCCGCCGCGAGCGACTCTTCGTCGAGCTCAACGGTCTGCAGGCGGTGCATCTGGCTATCGTCGTCGGCCATTGGCGTCCGAGCAAGAGGGCGTTGCCCTCG
The DNA here is from genome assembly GCA_903860975.1 of uncultured Alphaproteobacteria bacterium. Lineage (GTDB taxonomy): Bacteria > Pseudomonadota > Alphaproteobacteria > Caulobacterales > Caulobacteraceae > Phenylobacterium. The sequence continues at coordinate 78,354 of CAIOSI010000048.1, read as the reverse complement.
CTTTATGGCATTCCGCCCCCCGGCGTCATCCCGCGCCTGCGAAGGAAAGCGCCCTTGATGAAAAAAATGCGACGATGTGTCAGCCGATCAAGCCGATAGAGGCCTCAGCCGACACGCTGTGAGTCACGGAAAGACACGAGCCGCCCCTGCGCTTCGTCCCACAGGGCAAGACGCGCGCAGCGGAAACTCTCCCAAAGTCCAATGCGGCTGGTCGGGGCGAGTTCGGGATGATCGGCCAGCACTTTCGACAGCCGATAGAACGGGATGCGACTGGATAGGTGGTGGACGTGATGGATACCGATATTGGCCGTGAACCAGCGGAGCACCGGCGGCAGATCATAGTGTGAACTGCCGGCCAGGGCGGCGTGGTCACGTGTCCACTCGCCGTTCCGCTCCCAGATCGCGCCTTCAAACTGATGCTGAACATAGAAAAGCCAGACGCCGATCGTCGCGGCGAGCAGCATGGTCACCACGTTCACGATCAGCACCGGCGCGGCTCCAAATAGCCAAACCAGAGCCCCCAGTCCTGCAACCACGGCAACGGCGTTGCCGATCACGCTGACCCAGGGCCGCCAGCCCTGACGCATCATCCCCACCGGGAGCCTTTGCATGATGAAGAAGACGAAAGCCGGCCCCAGACCGAACATCACCAATGGGTGGCGGTAGAGGCGATAGCCAAGCGCGCGCATCGGAGACAGCGCCGAATATTCCGCAACCGTCAGCGTCTCGATCGCGCCTAGACCTCGACGATCAAGATTGCCCGAGGTGGCATGGTGGATCGCGTGGGTCTGTCGCCAGTAATCGTAAGGCGTCAGCGTGAAGACGCCGATCACCCGTCCGACCCATTCATTCGCCTGATGCAGGCCGAAGAAGGATCCGTGGCCACAATCGTGCTGGATCATAAACAGGCGCACCAGAAATCCGGCCGCCGGTATCGTCAGCAAAAGGGCTGCCCACCACCAGCCATGCGCATGAAGCCCCCAAGCCAGCCCCCAAATCGCCAGCAAGGGCCCAACGGTAATTACGATCTCGAAGATGCTGCGGCTGGTCTTGGGTTCGCGATAGGGCCCGAGCGTCTTTGACCACGCCTTTGCGGAAACTTTGTTGACGGCCATCGGGGGCCTTTCGCGGGTCGGTTGGGGAGGCAATCCCGTTAGGCCCGAAACGTGGTGTTGTTGCGGCGAAGCGCTCAGCCCTGCCCCATCCGAATCGCCGCCGAGCGGGCGTGTGCGGGAAGGCCCTCGGCTTCGGCTAAGGCGACCGTCGCGGGAGCTAAGCGGGCGAACGCGGATTCGTCGCATTTTACGATCGAGGTCCGTTTGAGGAAATCATAGAGGGACAGCCCTGAAGAAAAACGCGCTGCTCGGCTCGTCGGCAGCACGTGGTTAGAGCCAGCAACATAATCACCAATAGCTTCAGGCGCATGACGACCCAGGAAGATTGCGCCAGCATGCCGCACCCTGTCGGCGAGCTTTTCCGGGTTCTCGGTGGCGAACTCGACGTGTTCAGGCGCAATCAGGTCCACCAGCCTGGGGGCCTCGTCGAGCGGCGCCAGGACGACGGCACCGTGATCGCGCCAGGATGCGGCGGCGTCTTTGCCTGTGGAGAGCGTCGAGAGCTGTTCAATGACGGCCGCTTCGACCCGCGCGGCGAAAGCTTCATCGTCTGTGATGAGGATCGATTGCGCAGCAGGATCATGCTCGGCCTGCGACAAAAGGTCGGCTGCGATCCAATCTGGCCGGTTGGCGCTATCTGCGACCACGACGATCTCAGACGGGCCAGCCAGCGCATCGATCCCGACCGCGCCATAGACACGCCGTTTCGCCGCTGTGACGAAGGCATTCCCCGGTCCGACGATCTTGTCCACCGGCCTTATCGGTCCTGCGCCATAAGCGAGCGCGGCGACCGCCTGGGCGCCGCCGACCCGCCAAATCTCATGGACCCCTGCCGCCTTGGCCGCAGCCAGGACCGCTGGCTGCAACCGACCTGGCGGTGTGACCATGGCGACGCGATCCACACCAGCGACGGCGGCCGGAACTGCGTTCATCAAAACGGTGGAAGGATAGGCCGCTCGACCGCCCGGAACATAGATCCCGACACAATCGAGCGGTGTCCAGCGCCAGCCAAGTTCGACGCCAGCCTCGTCGGTAAACCGCAGGTCGGCCGGACGCTGGCGAGCGTGGTAGCTGCGAATACGCTCTGCTGCGAAGGCGATCGCGTCACGGACCGCTTTAGGGCAAGCCGCTGCGCCCTCGTCGATCTCGGCTTGGCTGACCCGGATCGAATGCTCGTCCAGCTCGACCCCGTCGAACTCGCGCGCATACCGCAGCAACGCTGCCAGCCCCTCGGATCTGACGGCGGCGATGACGTCGCGGACCACCGCATCGACGTCGTCCGGTGTGTCCCGACGCTCGTTGATGAAGGCGCAGAACGCCGTTTCGAAGTCGGGGTCTGTAAAGCGGAAAAAGCGCATGGCGCAGTGTCCTTAGCGGTGCGAGGGTCCAAGCGCCATGGCGTCGGTCTAATCCTTGTGCGCAGGGGTTCGCGGTGTCCGCCAATGTTCGGAGACGTCGGCCAGCACCGCGTCGACACATTCCACCTCGGCCCTGAGGTCACCGCCGCCGGCGCAGCTGATCGTAACCATGCCGCCGGGGGCGTCGCCTGCATCAAACGTGACGGCCAAGACTTCGATCACCGCATCCTTTGCACGGCTTCGAATTCGCCGCGCCTGGACCTTCATCACCCCGCCCAACTGCAGGGCCGAGCGGACGCGACTATGGCCGCCGGCTTCCCAGCAGTAGCGATTGAAAGCGATGGTCAGCCGCCGCCCCCTGGCCTCGTAGTTGATGTCTCCGACCTTGGCGACGGCGTCCTGCATCGCAGCCGAAATGATCGCGAGATCTTCGGCGTCTTGAGCAAGAAGTCGGAGGGGCGCGTTGTTAGCCATAGGCTCAATCCTCGCTGCCTTCGCCATCGCCCTTGATGCGGCGGATCTGGGCACCGCAAGCGCCGAGCTTGTCTTCCAGCCGCTCGAAGCCTCGATCAAGGTGATAAACGCGATTGACCATGGTCTCCCCGCGAGCCGCCAGGCCGGCGATCACCAAGCACACAGAAGCCCGAAGGTCGGTCGCCATAACCTGGGCGCCTTCAAGGGCCGCGACGCCACGGACCCGCGCTTCACCGCCTTGGACCAGAATGTCGGCCCCCATTCGCCTCAGTTCCGGGGCATGCATGAGGCGGTTCTCGAAGATCGTCTCGCGGATGACGCTCTCGCCCTCAGCTAACGTCATCAGCGCCATGAACGGCGCCTGCAGGTCGGTCGGGAAACCGGGATAGACACTGGTTTCGAATTCCACCGCCCGCAGCAGCGCGCCAGTGCGACGCACGGTCAGTCCGTCGATGTGCGGTGTGACCTCGACGCCGGCCTCAACCAGTTTGTCGATCAGCGCTTGGATGAAGTCGCTGCGCGTGCGGGTCAGCCGGACCTCGCCGCCCGCCATGGCCGCGGCCAAGGCATAGGTCCCGGTCTCGATGCGGTCGGGCATGACGGCGTGGGTCGCGCCATGCAGTCGGCTGACGCCTTCTATATGGATGATCGAGGTGCCCGCGCCGCTGACCTTTGCGCCCATCTTATTCAGGCATTCCTCAAGATCGACCATTTCTGGCTCGCAGGCCGCGTTGGTGATCGTTGTCTCGCCGTGGGCCAGCACTGCGGCCAGCATCGCATGCTCGGTCGCACCGACGGAGTTGATCGGGAAATCGATCTGAGCGCCTTTCAGGCCCCGTGGCGCCTGGGCGTAGACGTAGCCCTCATGCAGGTCGATGCGGGCCCCCAACGTCTCAAGCGCCTTCAGATGCAGGTCGACGGGTCGCGCGCCTATGGTGCACCCTCCCGGAAGCGACACCTTCGCCTGGCCCGTTCGCGCCAAAAGCGGACCCAGCACGTTGAACGAGGCCCGCATCTGCCGGACGAGATCATAGGGCGCAAAGCCACTGATGATCTCGGCGGTGCGCAGGAGGGTCTCGGACCCATCCTCACCTTCGGCTTCAACCACCTCGGTCCCGAGCCGTTGCAGCAGTTTTCCCATGAACCGGGTGTCGGCAAGCCTTGGCATATTGGTCAGCCGAAGAGACTCTTCCGTCAAAAGGCTCGCCGCCATCAGCTTGATGGCCGAGTTCTTGGCGCCGCTGATGGGGATTTCCCCCTGCAGTCGCGCGCCGCCGGTAATGGCGATGCGGTCCAATCCCAATCCTTCGAAATACGGCGTCGTCAGGGGAGTCGTGAGATCGCGCGGCCTTGATGTCTAGCCTGTGGCGCCGCGCCGCGCAAAGGGACCTCTCAATCGTCGTTGCCGTCGTCACCCTTCGCCGCGTCAGGCTTAGCGCCAGCCGCTCGATCGCCCAACTTGCGCCGTCGCAAGTTGGCGCGAAGCGCCTGAGCGAGCTTCTGCTCGCGGGTGAGCGGCTGAGACTTCATATCTTTGCCTGGAATCGACATGGGCTCACGGGTGCGGCGCTCGGTCCAAGAGGTCAAGCGGATTGGGGCTTCACGCGGGGCTCGCCGTTCGTTATAGCCGCGCCTCGCCTTTCGCCGCGATAGCTCAGTGGTAGAGCGCATCCTTGGTAAGGCTGAGGTCCAGGGTTCGAATCCCTGTCGTGGCACCATGGTTCCCCAAGTGAATTCAAGCACTTGGGGAACCACCAATTTCCCAAAAAATCGAGCTTGAACGGGCTGGGCAGCACATGGGCAGCAGTTTGACGGGCAAACCCATCTGCGGCGGCGAGTGAATTTCGGCGAATTTGGCGGGCAACTTCCGATTTCGGAAGCTCAGAGTGCCCCGTCGACACCAGGCTGGTAGGGTCAGGCGATGCTGATCGACATAGCTTGCCAAGCTCTCCGCCAGTGCAAGGTCCTGGAGTTGCGCTATGATGGCTACGGCCGTTGCCTTGAAGTGCATGCCTGCGGCTACACCAAGCAGGGCCACGCGGTGTTGCGGGGCTGGCAAGTCAGTGGCGGCAGTAAGAGCGGCGAGCGCCAGGGGTGGAAGCTGATGCGGTTGGACGAGGCCTCGGCCGCTCACCTGTCGGATCAGGCGTCAGAGGCTCCGCGGAAGGGATTCAAGTTGGGCGATCCAGCGATGGCGCGCATCGTTTGCGAGGTTAGTCCGCGTTTCTGAGGCGCGTAAAACTGCACACACCTCTTCAAGCACACACCTCTTCAATCTGAAGCGTTCAACGCAGCCACATGACCGAGCCACCTCGCCGACCTGTTCTGCAGCTGAAGAATCCGCGGCCAGGGCTGCAGGCCTCTAGGCTGCCCTAAGGGTCTCAGCGCGCCGCTGGCGTCCTGGTCCAGAACTAGCCTTCATTGTTGGCGGACAAGCCCCTGCGGCAGACAGGGGCGGTCGCGATGATCCTCGCCCTCACCGCTCCAACTCAAAATGACAGCTATGACCCGGATCGGACGCGCGTCAGGCTTGCCACCAATGATGGCTGCTGCTCAGGTATCGGGACGATGGACGCGGTCGAGCACATTGCGCAAGAGCTAGCCGCCAGACGCCTGGCGCGGGATCTGGAGGTCGCGCGCGTGCATGGCTGTCCCTTCCTTCTGAAGCTGAGCGCGTATCTCCCGCAAACGCGCAAGGACGCGGAAATTGTCGTTCGGTTTGCGAAGGACCGCGCCGCACCTCGCAGATGACCTTCCTCCTATAGTCTGGGCCCGCGCGGTCGGGCCAGCGTCCGAGAAGCGCCATGAGCAGCCCTCAGGAGAGCTCCGGAAACGGACCATTGGCCCTGTGCCCGCCTGGATGGTTCGAGCGTGTTCGTCAGACGGGGAGTTCGTCGCCCTCCATTGGCGCTCGGCCGGGTACAAGCGCCAGCACCGCGCGCGCTTGGGTCAGGTCGGCTCGTGCGATCCGCGCGCGAACATGACGGAGCGCCTTAAGTTCGCCGACGCGCTCCGCGATCACCGTGGCAAGGAATTGATTGATCGAAACGCCTTGGGCCTTAGCCATTCCGCGAGCGTCGTCCATCAAAGCTTCTGGCAGGCGAAGGGGATAGTTGCTCATGGTGCCTCCTTGCGTAATTCGGCGACAAGATCGCCCGGCTTCAGGACCCTCAACCCATAGTTCTCGGCCGTCCCCGCTAAGTCGCGGACATTCATGGTGATGATGGCGTCAACGTGCGCCTCGAGTGCACATTCAAGAACAAGATCATCACCTGGATCCGGCAAAGCGGGGCGACGGCGAACCCGAATGGGTTGGACGAGGACCGCCTGGGCGAGGATCGCGTCCAACAAGGCCGAGACCTGCTTCGCGCTTGCCCATCCCTGCGCCAGCATGGTGGGCCGCAACAGCACATCCTCGTATTCAAGAGCCAAAGCGACGGAGATCGCGATCGCCAACTGGCCATCCACCACCCGTTCCAGCAGCCAGAATGAGGCACCCCGTCGGGAGAAAAGCCCCGCTACTAGCACATTGGTGTCGAGCACGAACATGACGTCATATGTAACGTCATATGCTTCGGGTTTCAAGCCTCTCAAAGGGATTCGCGGTCGTGTCCCGCTAAGTGGTGTAACTGCGGCGTCGTGATCGCCACGATCTCGGGCAAGGCCAGATCGATCAGGCTGCCCCTATGGGCAGGCTGACGAAGGGATTGTCGATCAGCGGCGCGACGCTTTCCACTGTCATGTAGCGATACCGCTGGACGGCCCACTCGTCGGCCTGTTCGAGCAGGATCGCGCTGACCAGGCGGGGAATGGTGCCCTCTCATCGGAGCTCGGGTCAACCGACATGGCGCATGGGAAGTCGCCTCGAGCTGCGCCACCGGTCGCTTGCCTCTTGGCCAGCTGGGTGGCGTCACAAGTCCTTGCGGGAACCAACCTTTTGACGGGGCATTGTGGGGGCAGAAGGGCTGGTCCACCGCGTTCGATTGGGAGCGCGCCGTGTGTCCGGGGCAATCTCAAACATGACCAGCATAAGAACTCCCGCCAGCCGGATGGCGTCGCGGCGGGGCGTATTTGGCCTCGCAGCCGGAGCCCTTGCATTGGGGAGCCTCAGCGGGGCTGGATTGGCCGAGGCGGCCACAGCCAAGAGCACCCAAAAGGCGGTCGACTATCAGTCCCATCCCAAAGGGGGAAAGGGATGCAACACCTGCAACGCGTTTCAACCCCCATCCAAGTGCAAAACCGTCGAGGGTCCGGTCGAGGCCAGCGGCTGGTGCAACAAGTACAAGAAGTCCTAGGCGGGGTGCCTGCAAATGAGCGCGGCGCGGCAGGGCCGGTTGCTCCGTTTCAAAGCCCCCCATGCCCGTTCTAATTGTTTGATTTCATTATCATATTTTTCTACATCAAGCGGACTGTGTAAGAAACTGCGTAAGTTTTCGCTGTTCACTTGAGCCCTTCCCCCGCCTCGTTGGGCGGGCTCTGGCGCGACAGACCAGCACGCTCAGTCAGCGTTGATGAGGGTCTCGAGAGTGCCGATGCTGGTGATGACGTCGTCGAACGCAGGCACAGGCCCGAAGATCATCGCACTCATCGCCGCGTAATCCCGGCGCAGGGCATCGACCATGCCGTTGTGGGGTGCCAAGGCGAAGGCGGGGTTCATCATGGCGGAGGACTCGTCATGGCGGCGCGAAGCGTGGCTTGCATCCATGCCGGCAGGGTTGAAAGCCCCGCCTCAAGATCCGCGCGGAGGATCGGACCCTGGGCGGGATCATCAAGCCGCCGCCGAAGCCGGCGGAGCACCCCTTCACGTTCCTCATCATTGCCCAGCGCATCGCGAAGCCAGTGCATCGCCTGGACGAGACGCATGGCGGGCCGACCTGCCCAGTAGAGTTTGCTCGCGGCCGTAGGCTGGAAGACGATGGTCAGCGCGCCGAGATGGATGGGCCGCAACCGAGCGTCGGTGTGGACCACGATCTTGGCCGGGACGGCGTTGGTAAGGCCGAGATCGTTCGCCGCGGTCATCCCATCGATCAAGACGCGGATCTGATCGCGGCGCGCGATCGCATCGATGACGCTGCGCGGGTCTGCGGGATTGAGCTGTTGCGTCAGGCCGATGTGGGTCGGACGGTCATAGAGGCCGCGTTCGATGCGCCTGATTTCGCCGGCTTTCACCAGCCGCTGCAGGGTCTTGTCGACGGCGTCACGGGCGCCGAGATCAAGGAAGTCACCGGGGGTCCAGACAGCGCGATGCGGGGCCTCGGCGAGACGCGCCTCGATCGCGGACTTGAGATCGGAACGATCGGCTGTCATGTCCGAAAAATGCCTACAGATTGCGGACCTGCCCAACCGCAGTTCTCGGGAAAGTGCCAGCCGGGCTTGCGGCGGTGATGTGGACCGCACGAACGCCTAACCGAGCGCGGTCCCCTCCGCCTGTGGGAGGCCAATATTTATTGGCCCATTGGTTTTGCTAAGGAAAATTAAGAACAAACGGCCCATTTAGGAGCTGGAGCTGTCCCGGCGGATGGTCGCCGACTATTCCAACGGCGATAAGCCGGTTCCGCGCCCAATCCTTCTGGCGTGCCGCGGCTGGGAAGCCAGCCACGCGCCATAAACCCCGCGTTTGGTAGAGCATGTTCCCAGCTCACCGCGCCGGATGCGCTGCTCGCATGACAGGCTCAGTCCTGGGGCGCGAGCTCTCTGGCAAGTTCCTCGGGCGAGGCTTCCTCAAACCCACGCCCCCCCACCGCGACGCATGAAGTGAGCACCGTGGACCGCCAGAACATAGGGCTGCTCGCGCACTGCCTCGAGGGGCACCAGCAACGCGGGTGGGGACCGCTGACCTTAGCTGACGCAGCGGATCACGACCTTGCCAAGATGGGCGCCGCTTTCCAGATGACTGAAGGCTTCGCGAGCTTCGTTGAACGCGAAGACCCGATCGATAATTGGCTTTAAGCCGGTCGCGGCAACGGCACGGTTGAGATCCAGGAGGCCGGCGCGGTCGCCCACGGTAATGTTGTGCAAGCTCGCGCCGCTCATCTTGAGCTGGAAGAAATCAATGCCCGGGTTCTCCGTGCTCAGGAAGCCGATGGATGCGATTTCGCCGCCAAGCGCCACGGCGTGTAGGGACTGGACGATCGTCCCGGGTCCGCCAACCTCGACCACCCGGTCAACACCTCGTCCGCCGGTCAAGGCGCGGACAGCTTTTCCCCATTCCGGAACCTCGGCGTAGTTTACGACCTCGGCGGCGCCCAAGGCTTTGAGTTTTTCCGCCTTCGCAGCGCTGGAGGTCGTGGCGATCACCGTGGCGCCTACGGCGCGGGCCAATTGCAGGGCAAAGATTGAGACGCCGCCGCTGCCCTGCACCAGCACCGAATGCCCCGCGCGTATCGGCTTGGGGCCCGCTAGCGCCGTCCAGGCCGTGAGCCCCGCACAGGGCAGGGTTGAGCCTTCCTCATAGGACAGCGTGTCGGTCAATCTGACCACAGCTTCCTGGCTGACCGCCTTGAGTTCACAAAGCCAGCCGTCGCTTTCGGCACCGTAGCTGTCTTGGGCGATCGTCGATGGCATGTCGCCGCCGAACCATCGCGGGTGAAACGCGCTGATCACACGCTCGCCAACCTTGAAGGCCCGCACCCCTTCACCGATCGCCACGATCTCGCCGGCGGCGTCGCTGAGCGGGATATGGCCCGGGACACATTTGCGCGGATAGCGCCCGCGCAGCATGGCAAGGTCGCGATAGTTTAGGGAGACCGCATGCACGCGCACCAGAACCTCGCCCCGCTGCGGCCGCGGGTCGATATCTTCGTGCAGGCGCAGCGCATCTAGGCTGTCAAAACTATCGAAACGATGCGCCTTCATTTTCACCCCTCAGCCCGTCCCGCATGAAGGGCTTTTGATCCAGGCCTCATGCGCCAACCGCCCCAGCCTGTCGACGTCCGAATCCGGGGCCTTTCTCCCCGGCGTCCGACATCTGGGAAGCCGAAGTTGGCCGGCGCAATGAATGTTATGCTTGGTCGTCCACGATCCTGGGCGCACTGTCTTTTGACACCCCCCGACACGCAATTGTCGCGCCTCCTTAGGAGTAAGCGCCTAGCCGCGTTCGACCCCATGCCCGATGGCAATTCGACGAAGCACCTTCTGCGGCCAAAGCTCTCGACGATCCTCAACAAGGGCTATGGCCTGAATTCTTTCGGTAAGGACGCGATGGCCGCGCTGACGGTGGCCATCGTCGCATTGCCGCTGTCCATGGCGATCGCTGTGGCTTCGGGCGTCTCGCCTGAGCGCGGGCTCTACACCGCAATCGTGGGCGGCTTCGTGGTCTCACTTCTGAGCGGGAGCCGGTTTCAGATCGGCGGCCCGGCTGGCGCCTTTATCGTATTGGTGGCCGCGACCGCTGCGAAGTTCGGCATCGAGGGTCTGCTGCTGACCGTATTGATGTCGGGCGTGATGCTGACGCTAGTGGGTGTGCTGCGGCTCGGATCGCTGATCCGCCACGTCCCACATGCGGTGACGATCGGTTTCACCGGCGGCATCGCCGTCACGATTGCGGCCAGTCAGCTGAAAGACTTGGGCGGTTTGCACCTGGCCGGCGCAGAACCTGGACCGCTGATCCCGAAGCTTGTGGCCCTTGGAAGTGCATTTGCCACGGCTCGACCCGCAGCGCTGGGCCTTGGATTAGGAACGGCGGCGGTGATCTTCATCGTCAGACGCTATCGGCCAAACTGGCCAGGAATGCTGTTGGCGGTGATCGCGGCATCTCTTGCTGCGGCTCTGCTGCATCTGCCCGTGGACACCATTGGCAGTCGTTTTGGCGGCCTACCCCACGGCCTGCTCTGGCCTCGGGTACCGATCTTTAATCTGCCTCTGGCGTTGCAGGTTCTGCCCACGGCGCTCTCCTTTACCCTGCTGGGCGGGATCGAAAGCCTGCTTTCGGCAAAGGTTGCAGACGGCATGACCGGGCGAAAACACCGCTCGAACATGGAACTGATCGCCCAGGGGTTGGCCAATATCGCCTCGGCCCTGTTTGGCGGGATCAGCGTCACCGGCACCATTGCACGCACGGCCACGAACGTGCGCGCCGGCGGCGTGAGCCCGCTGTCGGGCATGATGCACTCAGCCTTTCTGCTGCTGTTCATTTTGGTCGCCGCGCCGCTGGCCAGTTTCGTACCGCTCGCCGCCTTGGCGGGCGTGCTTGTGGTGGTGTCCTGGAACATGGCCGAAAAGGCTGAGTTCGTCCGCCTGCTGCGCAACTGGCGCACCGCCTGCGTGATGCTCGCCACTTTCGGCCTTACGCTGGTCAGAGACCTGACCACCGGCATCATAGCCGGCTGCTTGCTGGCGGCCCTGTTCGCGGTCTTCAAACGCAGCGTGCCCGAAGAAGGGTAACCCAGCGAAGCCCTGCGCCCGGGGATCGCGCCCAACCAAGACGTTGGCAGAGATCCAATCCGCGATCCGGGCTCCCAAGGACCGATCCATTAAAGTTCAGTGGTCGCAAAATCGACGAGGCTGCGTCTCGCGAGCCGCCGGCCGCTCACCCGTCGTCGGATGGGAAGCGCTAAGATCTCGCGTGAACCTGGTGCCGGCGTGCGCTGGCGGACCGGCCGATGGGCTCGTCGTCTGGCTTCAACCGGGATGGAAGACAAAGCTCGGCTGGCTATAGACGCCGACGATATCGACGCCGAATGAGGCGTTGTGCAGAGCCACATCTGTGAGAAAGGCATCGTTGGACTGGGCGTATACGCCCACGTCGGCCTTCTCAGCTTCGGACAACAACCAGCCGACCATTGCCGCCTTGGTCCCAAGGCCGCTGGCCCCATCCTGGCCATAAAAGGCGAAGTAGTCGGCGCGGCTGAGGGTCTGGCCATCCACAACCGTCGTGGGATCCAAAATCGCGTGCAGCTTGGCGTCGGACGGCGCCTCGCCAAAGATCGTGGCGTAGGCTTGCCGCGTGGCGTCAAAAAGGCTGAGCGCGCCATAGCTGGCCTTGAAGGCTTCAGCACCTGCGCCTGCGGTACCCAGATTGACCGCGAAATTGATATAGCGGTTCTCAAGGCTGAAGCCTTGATAGTAGGCCGAGTTCAGGTTGTTGGCGTTCGAACCGCTCGGTGAGACGAGGTAGTCCATGCCCGCTGCGCCAGGCACCTTGCCGGTGAAGAATTCATAGCTCAGCGTCGCAACCGATGTGGTGGCCGCAGCCTGACTTACGATCTGGGCTGCGATGGCAGTCGGGGTCGTGGACGCGGCATCAAGCTGGCTCGCCAAGGACGCCAACTGACCTGCCAGCATAGAGGCCGGATTGGCGGCCGTCGTGCCATCCGCGAAATGCAAGGTCGCCGTCGCCAGAGCCTGAGCGACCGTTTCGCGGAACACCTGGCTGAATTCCGATTGAAGCTGCTGCAGGGTCGAGTTCGAGTTCGGAGCTGAACTCGTCGAGGATCCTGCACCGGATCCAACGCTGTTCGTTGTCACCTGAGACGCAGCCGCCGAAGTCGGGGTCCACCCCAGGATGTCGAGGACCTGCAGGTCGGTAGCCGAGAGCGCTCCGTTTGAACCCACGCCGTTCGGGCCGAAGGCGTCGCCGACGGTGGAATTCCAGTCCGCCAAATCATAGCCATCGCTGAGGCCGGCGCTGTTGAGCGAATTGTGGAACTGAAGGCTCGTGATGTGCGAGGGGTCGATCCCAAAGAACGTCGCCTGACCATCGGCTCCGCCGGTGTAGTCGCGCACGCCCTGAGCGGTGAAACGGAAGAGGTCCATAGGTGCCCAGGCCCCGCCCCCCTGCCCCAATGCGCTCACGCGACCAAAGACGCCTTCGGTGATTTCATGCTCAAGCGCGCCCACGGCGTCCTGGCCGAAATTGAAGCCTGTGTTGCTGTTAAGGACGACCGCATCGTCGATACTGAAGGTCTGCTGAGCCAGGCCCAGAACGCGCGCTTCAGGGGCCGTGAGGTTAAAGCCAAGCCCATTTGAAGGATCAGCGCTCGGCAAGGCGGCGACGGCGGCGAAGTCGCTGGCTGTCGTTGCATGCGCCTTGAGCGCATTGACGAACGTCGCGTAGCTGACGTGAACGAGGTTGTAGTCGTTCTTGGCGCTGAAGCCCGGCGCCAGTGGGCTCAAGTCGAAGCTCATGACCACGTTCACCGCATTGGTGAAATGGCTTTGCAGGTCGTGCTCAGCGTTCAGGATCGCGGCGCGAAAGGCCTCGGTGACACCTGCGCCATAATAGTTTTGGAAGACAAGCCCGCTGCCGGCCAGGGTGACACTTTCAGTAGGCAACGACATCTGAAAACTCCCAGCGACCCATTTTCGGACACTCGCCTCTCAGGTGTGCAATCGCAGGGCCACGGGCCAACGCCGGGGAGCGGCTGAGAAGCAGGGTGTTCAGAAGTTCAAGTCGCTGGACTGCCCGACCCTAACTGTCCCAAACCAAGCCAGAAATTGGCCTATTTCCTCCTGACTTGAAAGAAAGTTTTAACGATAAAGTTCCCTGGCGCGGGCGTATTTGATCGATTGGCGCAGTGATGATGGCATGGGCCCGGTTGGTCCAGGTGCCGTCAGGGGATGGCGATTTTAGCCCGACGCGTGAGTCACGCGCGCCGTTTTGGGATTTCAAAGCCTCGATCAAGGCCACCTGGATCACCGGATCAGTGTGCGACGGCCTTCAAGACCTGCACGAGGGCCTGGGTTGCGAGACCGTGCGGCAAGGCCAAGGTGCCCCAGGGCTTGGAGCCTAAAGGTGGCTAAGCACCAGGCGAACCGTCCAGATCGCAATCCCCATAAGGACCGCACCCGTCGCCATCCCCCGCACGAAGGCACCGTTGCGGCTCCACCAAAGCCGGCGGCTGCGCATTGTCTGTGCTCGGTCTGGACGTCGGCGAGGCATGGCGCGCTGTGCGGCGCCGCGCCGCTGAATGCAAGTGCCCCGCGCCGCTTTCACCGGACGATCGACTGAGGCAACCGGCGCGTAAGAGATGGGCGAGCGCACTTTGGGTCGGGACCGCTCCGTCGCAGACGCGCGCCTATCCGGGATAAAAAATGAAAGCTGCCTGTCCGTAGACGCCCACGACGTCCACACCAAACGGGGCATTGTGAAGCGCGACATCAGCCAAGAAGGCATCATTGGAAAGCGCGTAGGTGCCGACATCGGCCTTGACGGCCTCGGCGAGCAACCAGCCCACCATGGCGGCCTTGGCACCAAGCCCGGCTGGGCCGTCTTGTCCGTAATAGGCAAAGTACTGCGCCCGGGTCTCGGTGACCCCATTTGAGGTGACCAGCGTGTTGAGGAGCACGTCGACCTTCGCGGCCGATGGGGCCTGCCCGAAGATTGAGGCGTAGGCCTGGGTCACAGCGTCAGGGAAACTCAGCGATCCGTATCCGGCTTGGAACGCCGCTTCGCCGGCGCCAAGATGCCCCAGGTTCACCGCAAAATTGATGTACCGGTTCTCCAGACTAAAGCTCTGATAATACGCCGAGTTTAGATTGTTGGTGTTGGGACCTGTCGGTGAAACCAGATAATCCATGCCCGCCGCGCTGGGCGCGGCGCCCGTGAAAAACTCATAGGCCAACGTGGCCACTGAGCTCGTTGCTTCCGCAAAGCCTGCAATCTGGGAGGCGACCGAAGCTGCGCTCGTCAGACCTGAGTCCAGCTGCGAGGCGAGAGGCAACAACAGATTGGCACCCATGAAGGCGGGATTGGTCGTGCCATCGGCCAGTTGCTGCGGCGAGGAGGCCAGCACGGAATCGGATGTCTCGCGCACAACCAGACGAAATTGCGTATTCAGCTGCTGCATTGTCGCAGCCGAAGGCGGCGCGCCGATCACCACTGTGCGATCGGGAAATTGAAGACTGCGGATGCCTGAAAGGATCTCGCTCCCATCCAAGGCGCCGGAGCGAGCATCCTGAACGTCCCACTCGCCTGTGGCCGAGGTCGCCAGGACGTAGTTCACAAACCCGTCATGGAAAACGACCGTATTGAGGCCACTGCCGCCGTCGATGATGTCAATTCCCGGGCTCGCGACAAAGGTGTCATTGCCGCCGAAGCCACGCAGAACGTCATTGAACGGTGTGCCGTAGATGAGGTCGCTTCCCGACAGGATGCTCGCCTCAGCCGTCGCATTGCTGTCGGTGGCCGCCCAGGCGAGAAGCTCAACGACGGGGACGGCAACGCCGGTGATGTCGAACAGCAGGGCTCCGGAGATCGTGACCTTGAACTCCGTGAGGATTCCCCCGGCAAGCTGGCTATTTGCGCCCAGCTGGAAGGCTCCATAGAGATCGAGAACCTGGGTTGGATCGGTCTGGATTTGAACGTGAGCGCTGCTTGACGATGTGGTGACGCCGGACAAAATCACCCCGACGTCCAGCTGATCGATGTTGAGCGGTAGGCTGGTCCCTGCCGTAATTGTCGCCATAACCAGCCTTTCGGAACGGAAAAATCGTCCAATTTTGCGTCGGAGGCGGCGAGGTTGCGACGCCGCCGAAGGCTTGCTTCCAGACCGGCCAAACAAACGGCGCGGCTGAAGATCAGCTCGGCAATAAAATCAGATAAGACCAAGATCTAGAATGCGAACCAAGGCGTTACAAAGACCAATATTGGCGCCAGGTTTTAATAAAATTGTCGGAGAACTGAACGACGCGACGCCTACTTGTGTTCAAAAACACTGCGCTGAAGAAGAGGCACTATTGTGACCGCAAATCTTCCCCGCGGTCATTTTTGCGACGTATTCCAAGATTCGGCGAAGAGATCTCAAGGCAGGCAGCGATCGAATTCACAGAGGCTGGTCCCGGCTGCGGCAAGCGCCCTTCAGCCTTGCCCTCGTCATCTTAGCCATCACAGGCGCCGTCTGGCTGATGGCGGCCAGGCTTTTTCGCCGCCAACTGGCATCCTTGCCGCGGCGAATTGATCAGAAGGACGACCTGATTGTCGCCATCCAGCCAAAACTCAGTGTCGCGACGCCCGAACAAGCCAAGGCGCGCCAGATGCGGGGTACGATCCGCAGATTGTCCTGACGGACGAGCCTTCTTCGTCAGAATTGGCATTCAGCTCTGTCGCCATCAGCCCGGTTTGCGAGCGAGCACCAGATTGTTGCCCGCCGCGTGCAGCTGGATGAAATTAGCGACCGGCTCGGCCTCACGCTCGACGGGGATGAGACCGTTGACCATGTGGTTGCGCTGAATGTCCACGAACCCGTGGTAGTCCAGCAACCAGACAAGGTAGGCGTCGGTAAACGGGCTCTCGAGCGTCCCGAAGGCCTGCATTTCAGCCCTCCACGCCTCTTCCTGTTGCCGACTTCCGGGGTTCCAGTTGAAATCGCCAAGGATTGCGATCTGACCTCCCGGCCGCAGCGCCGCGAACGTTCGCCTGAGCGCCTCATGCTCATCAATCAGATGACGGAAGCTCTCAACCCGCATTTCCCAGATCAAAGCCGGACTTCACGCCCAAGAAGGGATAATATTCTCGCTGATTCAATACGTTGATTCATGGTGGCGGGGCATAAGATGGCCGGCGCGATGGGTGAAGCCGATCAGGGCGGTTTGCGGGTCGCTTTCGACGCCAGATTGAATCTGGAGTTCCACGGATCGAGGGTGACGTCCGACACGGGCGTGCTGGCCTTTCGTGAACTGGATGATGCCCTCGGATTGAGTGAACTCGCCGGTCAGGCCCTGGCCGACCTTCGGACCGGGCGTAATGGCCGCCATTCCCTGATTGCCCAGTTCCGCCAATCCGTCTTTGGCCGGCTGGCCGGCTATGAGGATGTCAATGACGCTGAGCGGCTGAGCCGTGATCCCGCGATGCGCTGGGTGGTCGGCAGGCGGGCACCAGCGGGCATGGCCGCGTCCGCCAGCCAGATGGGCCGCTTCGAAACCGAAGTGCTGGCGCAGGCCGGCAATCTCACGGCCCTGGCCGATCTGTCCGGCCAATGGATCGACGTGGTTCGCCCCCACCATCCGACCAATGTCGTGGTTCTGGACATGGATAGCAGCGTCAGCCCTGTCTACGGCGAGCAGGAGGGCTCGGCCTATAACGGCCACTTCGCCTGCACCTGCTATCACCCGCTGTTCCTGTTCAACCAGTTCGGCGACCTGGAGCGCTCCGCCCTGCGGCCAGGCAACGTGGCCAGCGCCGACGACTGGCGCTCGGTACTGGAACCGGTGATCGAGCGATATGGCGCGGCGGTGAAGCGGCGCTTCTTCCGGGGCGACGCCGCCTTCGCCATACCCGACCTCTATGACTTCCTGGAAGCCGAGGGCTTCAAATACACGATCCGCCTCAAGGCCAATGCGGTCTTGCAGCGGCGCATCGGCCCTCTGCTTCGCCGTCCGCGCGGTCGCCCGCCCCATCATAGGCAGCGCTTCTACGCCAACTTCACCTACCAGGCGGCGTCCTGAAGCCGGAAGCGCCGGGTGGTGGCCAAGGTCGAATGGCACCCGGGCGAACTCTATCCCCGGGTCGGCTTCCTGGTGACCAATCTGGCGCGACCTGCCGAGCGGGTAATCGCCTTCTACAATCAGCGCGGCATGGCCGAACAGTGGATCAAGGAGGGCAAGAACGCGGTCAATTGGACGCGGCTGTCGTGCCGGACGATGGCGGCCAACGCCGTGCGGCTCCAGCTTCACGCCTTGGCCTACAACATGGCCAATTTCCTGCGCACCCTGGCCCTGCCGCCGGAAATGGCGAAATGGTCGCCGACGTCCCTACGGGAAAAAGTCGTCAAGATCGGGGCCAAGGTCATCGCTCACGCCAGATACACGGTCTTCCAGATGGCCGAAGTCGCCGTGCCGCGTGACCTGTTCCGCCGGATCCTGGAAATGATCAACGATCTGCGCTGCCGGCAGGTTGCGCGATGTTGACGCCCGAGGCGATCGAGACCCCGATTCCGCTGACGGGCGAGGTGCGCCCGAAAAATCAGCCCGACCGCGCAAACGGGTGCGCGGACCGCTTTGGATGATGCTGGTCGGGCGGGATCGCGCCAAGAACTACGAAAGCGGATTAGACAATGCGGCCATATCCGCCCATCTGCGGCTCCAGACGGGCAGATGGGCCGTCCATCTGGAGAATGTCAGCTTAATACTGACTCAAAAACAACACGTTGCCAGAACGCACGGCGGCGGCAGTCAACCCAGAACCCGTCCCCGCCTCTTTCTGACAATCCAGATCAGGTGCGGTTTGGTTCGAATCCATCTGGTGAAGGGGATCCCTGCGGGGGTCTGGGGCGAAGCTGGCAGCGACCGACGTATGGCGAAGACTGTGTCCAAGCCCTCGATATGGGCGTTGGCGAAATCTATGCAGGCTGCCATCGGGGACCGCAAATTCCCTTTTTAGGTGAATTAGTTTGACGCACACTTCTGCGTTTTTCTATTCACGTTCTCACATTCCACAAAGTTGATATCGTGCCCCAGATGAAAGCTCTTGTCCTCGCCGCCGCCCTAGCCGCGATATCCACCGCCAGCCACGCCGCAACCTTGTGGGACAATGGCGCTGCTTCCGTTAATGGGTTTTGGTGTAGTAGCGACGAACCAACCTGCGGAGGGCCAGGATGGGTGATCTACGACGACTTCAATCTCGCCGTGTCAGCCAACGTCAGCGGCTTCGGCTACGACACCATCTTCTCAAGTGGCGGGCCGGGGTCCTACACCGGCACCGAATGGTCGATCTGGTCATCGGACCCCAGGACCAACTACGGGTCCGGCCCAGCCTTCAATGGCACCGCTGTGGGATCGCTGGCGGCTGATGGGGAGTTCGAACGCGTGACCGTCTCCAGCCTGTCCCTGGACCTTACGGCCGGCACGTACTGGCTGGGCTTCTCGAACACCGTTAACAATAACGACGTAACGCTGGACGCAGAAGTAAGCGTCCAGCGCCTCGGCACCGCCTCGCAGTCCGACACCACCGGCAACTTCTATAACCCCAACATCAACGACCAGGCCTTCTCGATCTACGGCACAGATCAGGGTAGCGCCACGCCCGAGCCGGCCGCCTGGGCGCTCATGATCATGGGTTTTGGTGCAGCCGGCGCGATGTTGCGCCGTAGGCGGGTGCAGGTGGCTTAGGCCACCTCGCTCGACTCGGCGACCTTCCCGCGATACCTGGCCGCCGTTTCGGACCCTGGCCCACGAATCCCTCGATCTCGTGGGCGTCCGATAGCTGGCCGATGATGTCCTCGAACCGGCGCTTGTCGAGTAGGTGCGCTCGGCGGGATCAATGAGGAAATCCCCTTACCTAGATTCTTATCGGCGACGATCACCCAGCCAGTGTACGTCGTCAGAAGTTTTGGGACAGCCGGGCTTTGGATTTAGCGGAGGGTTGGCCTCATCTGGGGTTGATATCTGGGCGGCGATTTTGCGGTGCTGCAAGCGCCGATGTTCGAGTGTTTGGCGTTTGACGCTGGCACGGCGGCGCAGGATGTCGTTGGCGCATCCGAAGTAGGCGTCGGCCGTCGTCACGTTGCCCAGGCTCTCGTGGTAGCGGGCGTGGTCATAGTGCGCGACGGAATAGGGATTATAGGCTCAAAGAAGATGGCACCATCGGCGAAGTTATCGAACAGCAGCGCCTCCTCAAGCACCGCACACTGCCAACTGACATTGTTGATCATCTCGGGCTTGCCGAAGTTGCGGACGTGGGCCTGCACACGCTGCCTGGCCACCTCGATCATGGCGGCCGAGGGCTCAATCACGGTAATCCTTCAGGCTAAAGACGCCATGATCTCCGTCGCCCAGCCCGCCCCGCCACCAACCTCTAGCAGCTTGTCGCCAGGCGTCAGTTTTAGGGCCTGCAGGCCGTGGAACAGTTGATACATGGCCATGAAATAGCCGACGTGACCGGCTCCCCAATCCAACGGCTTTTCGAGTAGGCCCGGTCTTTCTTCAGGCGCCAGGTTGGTGACGTAGTCGCTGGCAGCGCTCTTGAAGGCGGCAAATTGCGCCTCGGCCCCAGGTCTGAACCGTGTCGGCCCGATGTCGCTCACCGAAATCTACTTCGACCGGCTCATCTTCAGCGTCGAACGATATCAATTCGCCGCGGTTTGCAGCGCACTCAGGAGGATGTGGCGTTCGCACAGGCAAAGCTGGGCGACCAGACAGGCCCGTCCGTTTTCGGCCATAGCGTACGTAGACCTACGCCTCGCGCGGCCTGCCTTGCTTGAGCCAATCTCGGGGAACGGAGCCACACCCCCAACTGGCTCCCAGGTTGTCCGGAGCGCCGATATGATTTTGCCTACGCGCACGACCCCCCCGCGTTACGCATGAGCGGCGTTCCGGCTTCCGACCTTAAGCTCTACTTCGCCGAAGCCCGGCGTTGGGACGAGGACCGATTGGCGTCTGCTGAACGGTCACGGCGTCTGGCCTGGACGGTCGCGGCAGGCGCGCTTGGTCTGGCTTCAGCAGCCGTCCTCGCCGTCGCAGCCATGGCGCCGCTCAAGACCGTCGAGCCCTTTGTCGTGCGCGTGGATCGCACGACCGGAGCCGTCGACGTCATGTCAGGCCTGAAGGGGCCGCAGCGCATTACCTACGACGAGGCGGTCACAAAATACTTCCTGGGAACCTATGTGAGAGCCCGGGAAGGATGGCTTGCGCAAGCCGCCGAGCCGAATTTCCGCCAGGTCTCGATCATGTCGACGCCGATCGAACAACAGCGCTGGGCTGATCGCTTCCGACCCACCAACCCGCAAAGCCCACAGATCGCCTGGGGTACTCAGGCCGAGAGCCTGATTTCCATCCGCGCCATAAGCTTCGTCAGTCCAAAGGTGGCCAACGTCCGTTTCCACCGTCTCGTGCGCCAGGCCCAACAGGTCGAAGACAGCGATTGGATCGCGACCATCGCCTTCGACTACACCAAGGCCCCGATGGCCGAGGCAGATCGACTGCGCAACCCGATCGGCTTCCAGGTCGCCAGCTACCGCTCTGACCCGGAGGTCGTGCGGTGAAACCGCTTCTGCCCCTGGCCGCCGTCGTGGCGCTGGCGGCGACCTCAAGCGCTTATGCGCTGGACACACCGCGCCCAGGCGCCGCCGACCCGCGCATCCGCAACCTCAACTATGACCCGCAGCAGGTCGTCAGAGTGGTGGGCGCTTTTCGCACGGCGACCCAGATTTTGTTCAGTCCCGGGGAGACCATCGTGCACGCCGCACTGGGCGATGCGACCGCCTGGGATGTGGCACCTCAGAAAAATATGGTGTTCCTCAAGCCCAAGGCCCGCCGCGCGCCCACCAACCTGATCGTCACGGCCCTAACCCCCAACGGCGCGATCCGCAGCTACACCTTCGAGCTCATAACGCGCGAGGCGCTCACCGATCGGGATGCGCCTGACACCTACTTTGTGGTGCGCTTTGGCTACCCCGCCGACGAGCAGGCGCGCGCCGTCGCTGTGGCCTCGTCGGCCGAGGCGGACCTGCGCAAGAAAATTGTCGCGCTGAAACTCGAGCGCGGCATCCTGGAGGGGCCTCGCAATTTCGCCTACGAAGTCCAGGGCGAAGAAAGCCTGCAGCCGTCGGAAATCTCCGATAACGGCCGCTTTACCGTGATGCGCTTTCCGGCCGGACAAGCGATCCCGGCGATCTATGTCTTAACGCCCCAAGGTACTGAGAGCCTCGTCGCCTTCGATGTCCGCGGCGAGTTTGTGGTGGTGCACGCCACCGCCAAGGTCTTCCGGTTGCGCCGCGGATCGGACCTGCTGTGCATCTACAACCTCGCGCCTGACCCCTACGGCTCAAACCCAGGAACCAATACCGCCGCGGCCGACGTGGACCGGGCCGATAAGGATCCCAAGACGCCATGACAGACGCCCATCGCGAAGGCCTTCCTCCACCCGCCGAGCCCCAGACCCCGCCGCTCAACCGGACCATATCCCCTATCGCAGGTGCCTTTGGCGCGCACCGGCCGGGCAAGGCCCTGACAATCGTGGCGTTTGCAGCTGGGTGTGGGGTCTTTGTTGCGGCAACCTGGCATCCTGGGAAGACCGGCCCGCACAAGGCGCCTGATCAGCCGGCTCGGCAGGTCGTTAATTTTGAGCCGGCCCGAGATCAGCCGCCCACCCTGGCCAATCCGGGCCCAGCAGCGCCCGCCCTGATCAAGGCAAGCGTTGCCCAAGGCAACATCCCTGCCATCCAGCCCCCCACCACCGCATCCGGTATGACGCAGGCCCAGGCGCAGGCTCGCGCCCAAGCCGTTGCTCAAAAATCGGCCGACCTTCAGGCGATCCGCAGCGCCCCGATCCTGGTCTTCAGCGGCAGCGCGCAGGCCATATCAACCGCTCAGACCCAGGCGATCGCGGCCTCGGTCCGCACCGCAACCAACAGCGCCAGCGAGCTTGAACAGTTGCGACAGGGCTCGGCCATTGGCCTGGTCCAGGCCACGCGCCTGCCCGATCGCAATTTCCTCGTCGTGGCGGGTGCGACGATTCCTTGCATCTTGCAGACGGCGATGGACACGGCCACGCCCGGCTATGTCAGCTGCCTGATCCCCAAGGATGTGTATTCAGACAACGGATCCGTCGTGTTGATGGAAAAGGGATCAAGGGTCCTGGGAGAGTACCGGTCGGGGATGCGGCAGGGCCAAAAGCGGCTCTTCGTTCTTTGGACCCGGGCGGTGACACCATCAGGCGTCGCCATCAGTCTTGCCTCACCGGCCTCCGACGCTTTGGGACGCGCGGGCTTCGACGGCGACCTGGACACCTTCTTTTGGCACAGGTTTGGAGGCGCGCTGTTACTCTCGGTGGTCGACGACGCCACAACCGCGATCGCCGCCCGAGGCAATTCCGGAACGATCAACCGCGTCCCTTCCGAGACCGCCTCCGTCGCCTTGAAAAACGACATCAACATCCCGCCGGTTCTGCGAAAGCCGCAAGGCTCGCAGGTGGCGGTCTTCGTGGCGCAGGATCTTGATTTCTCAAGCGTCTACACCCTGAAGGCGCGATAGCCGTGGCCCAGGACCATGCCGTCCTGAACCACTACCTGGCCCCTTTGCGACGCCACCTGGCGTCGGACGACGTCACCGAACTGGTGGTCAACCGACCTTTCGAACTGGCCATTGAGCGGGCCGGGCGCTGGGCGTGGTTTGAAGCCCCTGAGCTGGAGGCGGCAGCGCTCATGCACCTGGCGGTGGCCGCAGCCGCCTTCACCGCCCAGGACATCACCTCCGAGGCCCCGATCTGCTCAACCGTTCTGCCAACGGGCGAGCGCTGTCAGATTGTCCTGCCGCCCGCCGCAGAGCATCTGTCTTTGACGCTGCGCAAGCCCTCGGCGAGGGAGTTCGGTCTGGAGGCCTTTGAGGCCTCAGGCCTGTTCGACGCCATCGCCCCCACCCCTGCCGACCTTGATGCAAACGAGGCAGCCCTTTTGGCCCTGCGCGAGGCAAAAGACTGGCGAGGCTTTTTCAGGCGCGCCGTGAGAAGCCGCCGCAATATCCTGATCTCCGGCGCCACAGGCTCTGGCAAGACGACCCTCGCCAAGGGCCTGGTGCGGGAAATCCCGCTCGCAGAGCGCCTGGTGACCATCGAAGACAGCCGCGAGCTCGTCGTGCCGCATCGCAATGTCGTCCACCTGCTCTACGCCAAGGATGGCCAGGGCCTGGCTCGGGTGGGCGCAAAAGAGCTTCTGGAAAGTGCGCTGCGCATGCGACCCGACCGCATCCTGATGCAGGAGCTGCGCGACGCCACAGCCTTCTATTACCTGCGCAACGTAAATTCCGGCCACCCCGGCTCCATCACCACCATCCACGCCGACTCCGCAGCGCTGGCGTTTGAGCAGCTCACTCTGCTGGTGAAGGAGTCCGAAGGCGGCCGCGACCTGGTCCGAGACGACATCCGCGCCCTGCTGCACCTGCTGGTCGATATCGTGGTGCAGATCAAGCGGGTGGACGGACGCTTCCGCATCACCGAGGTCTGGTATGATCCGGCTCGCAAGCGCGCCCTGGCCGCTTAAGGTAGCCTATGCGGGCCTTCTGGCTTCGAGCGCGGCGGCCGCTGCGACAGGTCTTGCTCTCCTGGTTGCGCTGGCTGGCCTGCGGCGCCTCTCGGCACGTCTCGACCCCTTCGCCGTCCTGGCCTGGTTCTGGTACTTCCGTGCCGACCAAAGCGTTGGCCATTGGCTCGCCGTCGGATCGATGGTTTCGGCCGTCGCTGCGGGCTTGGTTGCCGTGGGGCTTGCAAAAAGTCTGCGACCGCCCCTGCATGGCGCGGCCAGATGGGCCACCGAAGCCGAGCTGAGAAAGGGCGGCCTACGGGCCCGCCAGGGCATTGTGATCGGCCGCAAGGGCGGCCGGTTGCTGATCAGTGGCAGCGATGAACATGTCCTGCTTTATGCCCCGACCCGGGCCGGCAAGGGGGTCGGCGTGGTGATCCCCAATCTTTTGGCCTGGCCGGACTCGGCTGTCGTGCTGGACGTCAAGCGGGAGAACTGGGAGGCCACGGCAGGCTTTCGCGCGGGCCACGGACAAGAGGTACTGCTGTTCGATCCCTTGGAGCCGGAGGGACGCACGAAAAGGTTCAATCCCCTGGGCCACATCGACCGGACAGATGCCGACGCCGTCCTCGATGAACTCCAGAAGCTGGCGGTCATGCTGTTCCCCGCACCGCTCAATGCCGACCCCTTCTGGGCGGAGGCCGCGCGCACCGGCTTCATCGGCGTGGGCGCGCTTGTCGCAGCAACCCCGGGCTCGCCCTTCAGTCTGGGCGCAATCTATCACGCCCTGACAGAAGGCAGCCCCCGCACCCAGCTTCCCAAAATCCTGGACGCGCGCAAGCAAGCCGGCCAGCCGCTGTCTGAGGGCTGCGCCAGTGCGATCTGCGATTTTTGTTCGGCCTCGGAGAATACCTTCGCCTCGATCAAGCAGACGATCACAGCTCGGATGAACCTTTGGCTCAACCCGCGCGTCTGCGCCGCCACTGAGGCCAGTGACTTCGACCTCCGCGACCTGCGCGAGCGTCGGATGTCGCTCTATCTCACCGTCTCGCCAGACAACCTCGCCAGGGTCGCCCCGCTCTACAATCTGCTCTTGCAACAACTCATCGACCTCAACACGCGCGAACGCCCCACGGCTGAACGCCACACCATCCCCGTTCTGATGCTGCTCGACGAGTTTGCCCGTCTTGGGCACGCCGCTGTGATCGCCCAGGCCTTCGCCTATGTCGCAGGCTATGGATTGCGCCTTCTTCCGGTTCTGCAGAGCCCCGCGCAGCTTCGGGCCGAATATGGTCACGACGTCGCCGAGGGGATCATCGCCAACTGCGGCCTGGAGATCGCGTTTGCCCCAAAAGAGCTCAAGGTGGCTCAGGACCTCTCAGAACGCCTGGGGTTTTATACCTACGCAGGACGCGCCTTCAGCAGCCCCCGTGGCCTGTCTCCCGGCCGCCACAGCCAGACCGACAGCGACCAGCGCCGCGCGTTGATGATGCCACAGGAGCTGATCCAGATGGCCCCGGGACACCTCATCGTCCTGCGCGCTGGACTGGCGCCCATCCTTGGACGCAAGATCGTCTATTGGCGCGAGCGCGCCTTCAAGGCTCGCCTTGCGCCGCCGCCAACGCTGCCGCCAAGGCCGCTCCCGCCAAGGGTTGCTAGCCCCCTAAACGGAAAACCGTCGCCTGCCGCTGAGGAGGCAACAGAGCCAAACGCTGGAAAGGCCGCGAAGGCTCGCGCCCAAGACCTCGTTCTTGCTCTTCCCGATCTGGACTTAGACGCGCTTGAACCCTTGCCCGATGAGGGTGCAGATCGCGCCGAGGTCGAGGCTCGAGCGAACCGCTACAGCGAGGCGGCCTCCCGACGCGCTCGGGACGGCCACCGGCGATGAGAGCCGCAGCTGATCCATAAAATTCAGTCCAGAAGTCTCGTCCTGATGCCGAGTTCCGTTGCGGCCAGCGCCAGCCGGCTATCGAGCGTTACAAGCAAATGATCATCGCGACGCCAAGCCGCGGCGTGACGGGCATCTGGCGTGCGCAGTATCAAATCAAACCGGCGGACAACCACATTGGCCAACCGAATGTCTGACGCCCGAAAATGCCAGATCAACAGTCGCTGCGGCTCGCCAGGCATCGAAGCCGGCTAACCGGGCCAGGGCGTCGGCACCTTCAAGCTTCCCGGTGCCCACCAAACGAGACAAAGCCGAGGCCACTTCGGCCGCTGCAAATTCACGGATGATCAGCGCCTCGTCAGTTTCAGACATAAATTGGTCTCAGGTAACGCTTGCAAGCTCATCGAGGAGCGTCGGCACAATGACACTGGCGTTGAGAATTTGGCCACTCGACCTGGTGCCGCATCGGGCGGGTTTTCGAGATCGCTTTGAGCTTGAGCGATTGACCTGGCTGATCATCTGCGCCGCTCAACCTGGCGCAAACGGCCTAGCGTTCAGCGTGCTCGCCAGCTATGGCGAGCCCAAATGGTCACTCGATCCTTTCGCATCGCTGTCGCAGCTATCGGTCTGGCCGCCGTGTGCGGCCAGGCCAACGCCTGGGGCTATCAAGGCCATCGCGTGGTGGCCGCCCTAGCTCGAGCCTACCTGACCCCTGCGGTCCGCATGAAGGTCGATGCCCTGCTTGCGGCCGATACCGACCCGCTCGCAGCTCATACAATGCTCGAGGCGGCGACCTGGGCGGACACCTGGCGCAACACTCACCGCGAAACCTCTCAGTGGCACTTTGTCGACATCGAGCTCGACCATCCAGATCTCGCGAGCGCCTGCTTCGGCTATCCAACGTCTACACGGCCCGCCAGCACCGGACCCGCACAAGACTGCATCGTTGATCGGATCAATGACTTTGTCGCCGAGTTGGCGGACCCGGCGACGGATCAAGCCGAGCGGATCTTTGCACTGAAATTTGTCCTCCACTTCGTTGGCGACGTGCACCAACCCCTGCACGCCTCCGACAATCATGATCATGGGGGCAACTGTGTTCAGCTCTCGCTTGGTGGGCCTCGATCCACCAACCTGCACAGCTTCTGGGACACCCGCCTCATCGAGGCCATGGGCTCAGACCCGCAAGCGATCGCCGATGGTCTGCGGGCGCGGGTTACGCCGTCGCAGAAATCAGAATGGGAGCGCGGCGGGCCCAGGGACTGGGCCACCCAGTCCTATGGGGTCGCCAAGGCGAGCGTCTACACACTGGGTTCGCGACCCGGATGTGAGGATCAGACGCCCATCAACCTGCCGGTCGGCTATGAGGCCGCCGCAAAAAAGGCCGCCGAACTCCAGCTTCAGCGTGCGGGCGTAAGGCTGGCGCTCGTCCTGAACCGCGGGTTCACCGAAAAGCCCCGGCGCATCAGATACTGGGGCACTTAGCGGCGCAGCTAAGAGCTGCAGGCGGCTAGCCCTTGGCCGGAACGCGAACCGCACCCGGTGTGCCGAACTTGGCGAATTTCCCATCCGCGCCTTGGCGCTTGGCCTTGCCGTCAATCTTTTGAGCGTCGGCGACACCTGCGAAGTCAAACGCAAGGGCGCCAACGACGCGAAGAGCGACAGGTCGGCGCATGGGCACACCGTCGATGATCCTTGGAGACAATGCACGAGATTTGCCCCAGGGTCAGCCCCTTGACGCCACGGCCAACCTTTGGTGGACACTCAGCCTCACGCAACGCTAGCGATTATCATCTCGCTCGCGGCGACGAGATCGCAAGGTCTCATTGGCCGCTCGCATTTCACGAGCGAGCGCCAGGCGAAGGCTGTCTGGTGCGGGCATGGACCGGACAAAAGCCTCCACCTCGGCGCCCAACGCCCGATCGTCGGGACGGATCGATGCTTGCAACAGTTTGGCCTGCGCCAAGTAGAGCGCCCGGACCTTGCTTTGCCGATGCACCATCGCCGCCTCCCAAGGCTTGGGCGCCGTGTCGCCTAGAAATGCCGCGCGGGCGGCTTGCTGGTAGGCGCTGGCAAGTGTCCTTGCGATTTCCCCACGCCCCGCGGCGTGCTGGGCGGCGATACGCCGAAGGACGGACCCTTCGGGCTTACGCGTCATCCCGCGCGCTGCGCGAGACGTCGCCTCGGCCGCAATACCTTGATCACGCAGGGCTTGCGCCCAGGTCTCGCGCCAGACCGGGATATCAGCCTTCTTCAGGTTAAGCCGGCAGGCGTCGCGCCCAAGGTGGCGGGCTGTGAGGTGGGCGTGAGCGATCGCCGTGTCCGTGTGGACAACAAAGACGTATTCAAAACGCTCGGCGAGTCGCTCCCTGGCGAAGGCCCTTGTCGCTTCACGGACGGCGGTGGCCTCGACACCAGGCGGCGCAGATAAGACGATGGCGCGGCTTATGGGTGTTTCAGTGCGGGCATGGCGATCCATCAAGGCCGTGGCGCTCCAGTCCTCAGCGAGCTCTCTCAAATCATCGCGCCCGGACAGCACCGCACCTTCGCGGTCTTCCATCTCCAGCACGCCGCCACGCGAGATGTAACTCAGGTGGGCGTGAAGCTGTCTGGCGTTTCGTGTCCGCCCAACGACCTTGACGATCACCTCAGGGGCGCCTCGCACGACGCGTACCAGGCGCGCTCGGATATTATCGGAAGCGCCATTGTGGCTCGCCGCCAAGGCCGGCTGGCGTATTTGACGATTTGATCGCGCAGAAGGCCGCCAAAGCTCTTCGAACCCCGTGACGAGCTTGAAGTCGCTCATTCTGCGATCTCCCAATAGGCGAGGTTTCCTTCGAACGCCTTTTTCAGCGCGCGCATGTGGACGCGTATTTCGCGCCGCAGATCGTCCAACGCGTTTGCGTCCAGCCTCGCGTTCTGGCCTTGCTCTGCGCCGGTGTTCTCGGCGCGAAGGATCTGATTGAGACTGACGCTGAGACGTCGCAATTCCGTGTAGATCTCGATCAATGACGGTGCCTCGGCTCGACTGAAGGTTGGCGCATGGCGCACCCGCCGACGAACCAACGCAGCCACCCATGCGGATCTGGGAATCTGCAGAGCGGCGGCCTCGGCATCCAATCTCGCGGTATCAAAGGCATCGAGCAGGACGCTCGTCGCGCGGGTTCTGATGGTACGCGCGGCGGTCTGGGTCTGCGGGCCCGCAGACTCAGCAGCCTGGGTAATCAACTGGCGGATCCGCGCCGATCGCCCCCCCAAAGCCGCGGCCGCCGCGTCGAACAAAACCATGACCTCGTCACTCACCGTGACTTCCACTCTCGCCATTTCATCAGCTCGCCTTGCGAGGTTGCGGGCGGGCCCCGGCCTGCCGCAATGCCGGCTTTGAGACTGCACGCGCGCCCTCAGCCTTTCGATGCGCAGGTCTACGTATCCACCCAGGCCTCCGATCCGGATCCAAGGCGAGGCTAACGGGCGTGCAAAAGGTGGCTGGAAGATACGATGACGTAGCCCCCACGACGTCTTGACGTGATGCGGCCTGTCGACAGCCCAGCGGTTCGATTGTTCTATGATCGCTGCGACAACCAAGGACCGCCCACATCTGCAACCTTTACGCGATGACCCGACCTCGAGCCGAAGCCCAGCGATTGGCGGAGGCGTTTGCGGATCGCAATAACAACCAACCGCCGCTTTCGGGCGTTTTCCCTGACTATGCCGCCCCGCTCATCGCCAAGACCGCGCAGGGCGTCCGCGAAATGCGCGATATGCGCTGGGGAATGCCCTCGTCTAGAAAGGCGCTCATGGATGCGGCGGCCAAGCGCGCAGACAAGCTGCGGGCCAAGGGTCGGACGGTCGACTTCAACGGGCTCCTTCGGCTGGAACCTGACAGGGGCACGACCAACATCCGCAATACGGCCAGCCCGCACTGGCGGCCTTGGCTGGGACCCGCTCACCGTTGCCTGGTCCCCTTCACCTCGTTCAGCGAGCCCGACCAGGTTGGCGGCTCTTTGCAGCCGATCTGGTTTGCGCTCGAGGAAGGCCGGCCCTTGGCTTTTTTCGCCGGCCTTTGGACGTCCTGGACAAGCGTGCGCAAAATCAAGGAAGGCGAGGTCACGTGCGACCTCTTCGGGTTTCTGACGACGGACGCAAATGCCGACGTCGGCGCCTATCACGCAAAGGCCATGCCCGTAATCCTCACCACGCCTGAGGAATGGGATCACTGGATGAGTGATGCCCCCTGGGCGGACGTCCAATCGCTCCAACGCCCACTGCCGGACGGCGCATTGAAGGTCGTCGCGCGCGGTCTGCGCCACGATGAGACCCACCCCATATGATCGCTCGTCATTTGCGCCCGCGGCGCTAAATCCAGACGCGTATCCGGTCCGTCTGGCCGCAACCGCTGCAGGTCAGGCGGCGTCGGATTTCGAAGGGCGTGGCGTCAGGGCCCAGCCGCGAAAAGGCCTGGGCCCGGGTCCAGCTCGCGCGGTGGCCGCAGGCCTCGCAAGCCATCTTCAGGGTCGTGGTGTTCGCCAACATTCGGCGCAGGGTCTGGAACATCGTCATGGCTGCCCCCCACGGCCAGATGGAAAGGTCGCAGCAGGACTTGCGCTCCAGGGGTCGCACCGGCCCGACCACATCGGAACAAAACCAGAACTTATGATCTTTGGCGAGGCCGAAATCGAGGGTGACCCAAGCGCGCGCCCGCGCTGAGGTCAGGGGCAGCAAGGCCAATCTGTTTGCGCACAAGGGCGCGATCAACTATCGCGACTGCTTCAGGCGCTTCGCTGTTTCCGGAATTCTCTTTACCCATGAAAGCCCGTTGCGCGGCGTCGCGTTTGTCAGTCGCAAGATCACGGACGCGAGGGTGTGCAAACGGCGAACGGCCCTTGGCGCCAAAGACGACAATCGATCGACGGATTGGCTTACGGGCGGACACGGATTTCCACGGCCACGGGGCCCTGCATATCGCCCAAGATGCCTGACGCGGTCGTCATCACCGGGGCGGCGGGCTTCGTCGGACGCCACCTGGCCTCAGCACTTCGCCAGACGTTGGGTCCTGACATCGCCATCTATGGCTGGTCGCTTGGACGCAGGGACGAGCTTGGCGAGGGTGTCGAGTTGCGACAGGTGGATATCACCGAGGCTGGCGCCGTCGACGCTGAGCTGGCGCGGGTGAAACCTGTCGCGATCTTCCATCTTGCCGGCAGCGCGCGCTCAAGTCAGGGTGCCGACGAAGTGATCGATGTCTGGCGGACGAACCTGGGGGGCACGGCCAACCTTGGACGCAGCATCCTGGCGAACTGTCCCAAGGCCTGGCTGCTGAATGTTTCCTCAGGCCTGATTTATGGCAACTCCGCCCCCGACGCGTACGTCGGCGAGGAGGGCTCGCCGGCCCCGATTGGCGCCTACGCCGCAGCCAAATATGGCGCAGAAGTCGTGCTGAACATGATGTGCGCGGCAGGCTTGCAGGTCGTCCACGCCCGCCCCTTCAACCACTCGGGCCCTGGCCAGAGCGAGAGCTTCTTTCTGCCCGCTCTGATCTCGCGCGTGCTTAACTTGCGAAACGAACTGGAAGCCGGTGCCCTGCCCGTGCGTAGTGCCGATCATCAGCGGGACTTCCTGCACGTTGAAGATGTCGCAGCCTGTTATGTCGCGCTCTTTTTGGCGCGGGAGAAGATGGCTTCGGGTTCGGTGTTCAATGTCTGCTCAGGCCAGCCCGTGCGGGTGGGCGAGATCGCCCGGTTTGTGCTCGACACCTGTGGACTAGAAACCTGCGCGATCGTGTCAGAAGGCTCGGCGGCTGACACAGACCTAAAGCGGCTTGTTGGTGACGGAACCAAAGTTGCGCAAATCGTCGGGTGGCGTCCCAAGCGGACGTGGCGCGACATGGCGCTCGATGCTCTTGCGTGGGAGCGCAACAGGCGCGTCTGACGCGCTGGCCCCTCGCAGACGCCCTGGCTGCAAGACGATTTGAAAGCTGCAGGCGATCCGTCAGGAACCGGCTCTAGGAAGCTGGCGGAGGTGGCCGGCAGCGGACATCGAAATCGGCGGCTGTGAAGCCATCCAATCCAAACCGCCACCTCAGGTGGGCGTCCTCAAGACGCCGCCCCAAAACAGCGCCAATTGCTCCGCCGACCAACTGAACCACATCTTTCCAAAAATAGCTGACCCCTGCGATGAGGGCGGCCGACTGCATCGCAGTTGAAAAGGCAGCGCCAGGCTCTGGCCAACACAGGATCGCAGACACGATCCGCATGCGGGCTGTCGACGAGATCGCAAGACGCTCGGTGATGCCTTGGACGACGCCGAGAAACGTCATCTTTGTCTATCCCAGCACGACAAACCCGGTGTCCAAGCCGCGACACGGGTCTGCGATGTTCGCTCCACATTCCTCGAGGCGCTCGTATCGCAACAACGGTGGCCCAGGGGCAGCCTCGCCAAATGGTCGCCAGCCTTGTTCTGCCGTCTCGAACGACAAAGGACCGACCTGGCCGTCGGACGTTTCTGGATCAATTCCGGACACCTGACATTCCAATGATATCCGGAACTCAGGCGGGTTTCGGGCGTTTTATTTCCTGCCGAAGCCCTTTCCCGTCGGTCGCGCTGCAAATTGCGGCAGGGGTGTCGGAAACGTGGTGAAGACAAGAGTGCCGACGGCCCAAAAGGATCTCGGATCCAACATGGTCGCGGCGGTAGCGGCTGGCACGGCTGTTCGTCGACTCAAGATCTTGGTGGTGGATGACGACGAGCTTGTCCTGCTCAACACGGTCACGATGCTCGAAGACCTTGGCCATTCGGTCATTCAGGCCAATAGCGGGCAAGTCGCGCTAACCGCCCTGGCTGGGCTGGAGAGCGTCGACCTTTTGGTCACGGACCATGCGATGCCGGGAATGACCGGAGCCCAGCTTGCGCAGAGGGTTATTGGAGAAAGGCCGCGCCTGCCCGTCATCCTTGCGACCGGCTATGACGAACTGCCGACCGGCGAGGGGCAAGCTTATGTGCGCCTTCTCAAGCCATTTGGCCAAAGGCAACTCAGCCTTGCCATTGAGCGTGCACTGTTATCGGCTGCCGCTCTGGTTTTGTGAACGCCCCAGACGCGCGCTCAGCGGACCAACCGTCAAGGCAGCGCCCAAAGTCCGCAAGGCAACGCTCAGCTAAGCCGCCTGTGGCGTGATCCCATCAAGGTCGCTCAGGAAGACTTCCAGCCCCGGTGGCACAGGTGACGTCGCCTGGCCGTCTGTACGAAGCAGAAAATAATCAACCGCGCGCCTCATGTCGGTGACGCTGTAGGGCTTGGGCATCGAGCCAACCGCGACGCTGCGAGCCGACTTGGCCCGGTCGACCTGGCCGCTGATGAAGAGGCTGGGGACGCCCATCGCTTTCAGCTCCGAGGCAAGCGCGACGCCGTCGGGGCGACCTTCCAGCTGAATGTTCACCAACGCAAGGTCAGGCTTGTCTTTCAGCACCGCCGCTATGGCCTCCTCCCAGCTAATCGTCAGCTCCAAGACGCGATATCCGGCATCGCCCAGTTCATCGCGAAGCGCCATCGCCGTCAGAACATCATCTTCGACGAGCAGCAGGGTCTTGCCCCGCCGGGTTTCGTTCGACAGTTTCATCACGGATTCCTCATGCGAAAGCTCGGCATGGCGTCATGCCACCGGGCTCTTGGTCGCCAATGTGTCTGTGATCGGTTGGGTCGCGCCAGCAACGCCCAGGCGCTGATCGATCGCAGCCACGATCATTCCAGCCGCCCACTTGTGCGCGGTGAATAAGTCCGCAAAGGCCGATCCTGCGATCGGCACAGCGCCCACGAGGGTCCGGACGGCGATCAGCAGCGCTGCGCGACCCAAGACCGGACCTGGCACGCCAGCGCGCACGCCCTGCAACACGATGACGCCCCCGGCGAGCGTGCTGTAGACGTCGCCGAGACCGGGCACCCAGCTAAGCAGACCATCGATCCCCAGGCTGAACGGGCCGATCTGAACCAAGCCATCAGAGAGCCGACCGACCTGGGCCACGCTTTGACGGATCGATCGAAGTTCCAGATGGGTTTTCATGAGGCCTGGTCGTGGACGCTTGCCAAGGGGCCCAGGCCCGTTTGGCCATCGCCAAAGATCCAGCCTTTGCCGCTCCTGCTTTCTATCCCGTTATAGGATCGCACTGCGGGGCTGGGCTGAGGGGCCTCAGCCGCACGCGTCATCTTCAGCCTGCGGGCCCGGTGCAGAGGGCCAGCGTATTCGTAAGGGGACGCGAGTTTGGCCATGATGGAACATGAAACAGGGTCGGCTGCGGATGGTTCCTCCAAGGCCGGTCCAGGCCTCACACGCCGCTGCGGGCCATCTGCGATCGGCGCGGCGTTTATTTGCTGATCCGCGATAACTCGAACTCCAGCAATTCGGGGCGCGCGCGAAGGTGGGCGGCGAGATCATCGAATGAGGCGTCACGCTTGGCCATGATGTTGCCGCTGAATTCCACCCAGGCGCCATCATGGGTTTGCGCGTAGCTGACCTCGCGCAAAGAGACGTCGTATTCCCCCAGAAGCGCAATGAGGCCGCTCTTGTCGGGCGCGTCTGTGGCGCGAAATCGGAAAACCGACCAGGCATAGACCTGGCCCGGGAGGCGGTCTTCGACCCAGCGAAGCATCAGGAGCGTGGCGAGGACTGCGCCTACGCCCAGCCCTGCGGGATAGAACGCGCCCACGCCAAACAACATGCCGATGACGGCTGTGCTCCAAACCGAGGCGGCCGTCGTCAGCCCCTGAACGTTGACCCCTTCTTTGAAGATGACCCCGGCGCCCAGAAAGCCGATCCCCGTCAAGACGCCTTGCGCCAAACGCGAGGGATCAAGCCTCACCCCATCGCTCGGATAAGCGCCTGGCATGAACAAGGGTGCCAGAGACACCATCATCGCCGCAGCGGAGGCCAGCGATACAAGCGCATGCGTACGAAAGCCGGCCGCGCGTCCATGGAACGTTCGCTCTGAGCCGATCAAGCCACCCGCAATCCAGGCGGCCCCAAGCTGAAGCGCGATTTGTCCGTAGATCGACGTCATGCCCAAGCCTAGCATCCTGCCCAAACGGGGTCCGCAAGACGGCGGCTTGCGCACCCGGGGCCTCACTGGAGCACGGCGCTGGACAAGGGTCGAGTGTCTGCTGGGCCCGCGCGGTCAAGGCGGCGGCGGCAATGGAGACGACGATCCAGGTCTGTGACACGTTGCGCACGAGGTCTGATCCGAAGTTCATGACCTGAGCTGATCCCATGGGCGGCCAACCGGCCCCAGCTGAAATGGCTGCCCGCCAAGCGCAGGACTGGGACGCCTGACCCCTTCGTGCAGGCTAACTGCGAGCGGCGCGAGACGACCTTGAACGATGCCGAACGGGCTGGCCCAGGCACTCGCCAATTGCGGTCCAGAAGGCTGTGGCCACGGGCAGTACGAGGTCTGCGGACACGCATCGCAAATCGTCGCTGCGGGTATGGAAGTACCGGTGGGCACCGTAGAGCCCGATGGCGGTCTTGTAGCCTGAGTTGATGACGTTGATCAGCTCACCGCCAGCCATGGCCTTCGTCGCCTCGTAAGTGGCCTCAAGACCGCCAATGCCACGAAACGCCAAGCGGGTCTTATCCAGGACATCGGGCGTGGCGGTCAGCACCCGCTGGGTCTCGGCGCTGGGCAGCGGCAGAAGCCTAGCGCCAAGCTCGTGCCAGTCGCGCGCCGCAGCACTTGCCCCGATGTGGACCCATAGCTGCGTCGCAGGCGCCGAGGGCGCGGCCTCTGACAAATAGTGCTCACCGCCCAGGTACTCGTATTCATGACCACTGGTGGCCAGCAGTTCGACGTTCACCGAAGGGTTCGCGTGCGCCAGCTCTCTGGCGAGCCAGAGCCAGATCGCCAGGCCCGAACCCCGCTCGGCCGCACAGCCGAACCAGCCCGAGCGCGGCGTCGAGATCACCAGGGTCTTGGCTGCCTTGCGGTCCAGGTGAGCGATGAGGTTGAAGGCTGGCCTGCGGCCACCCTGGCCATCGAGGGTCAGGTTTGCGCGCCCAGCCTGCGCGGCGGCGGCCAGAAACGGCGCAGCCTCCTTGGGCGCCAGGATCGCCACCGGTCGGTCGACTTGCGGGCGGCGGGTCGAGACGTTGAGGGCGATCGCCTCACCCGTTGGGCCCGTCGTGATCAGCACGACACCGGCCGCACCGCGACGCAACGCGTCTTCCAGCGGGCGGGCGACTTGCGGGTCGGCCAGACTTGTCCAGCGTTTGTGGGGCAGTTCCACCAAGGCGATCGCGCCAGCCAGATCCTCGTTTCTGTTCGCCAGGCGCAGCGGCGCACTCAGGCCTTGCGCACCGGTTGGGGCCACGATGGCCTGCGGTATCACCGCGGCATGGGTCTGCCCGCACATCAGGCTGGCCTGGCGGACCTCGAAGAACGGAACCTCAAAGGCCTGGCGTCGGCAAACGTAGCCCAGGTGGCCCAGTTCCTCCTCAAGCCAGGCGCCGCTGGCTTGGTCGCCTGCACCACCAGAGGCTTTTTCACCGAAGGCGAAATAACGTTCGAGCGTTGTCTGCAGGAACGCTTGGCTCTGTTCATCAGCCTCAGCCGCAGGCGTGGCGGCAAACAAGCCCACCAAGCCCGCACCGCCCAGAACGCCTCGGCGCGACGGGGTCATGCAGATATCCTTTCGCTCAGCCTTACCCGTGATAGATCAGATTTGCGGCGAACGCGCGCGCCGGCCCTGATCAACGCGGATTTACAGGACAAGATATGAGCTCGCACCTCTCGCGCAGGACGGTCGTCAGCGGCACGGCAGCGCTGGGTGCGCTGGCTTTTCCGTTTGCCGCAACGGCCCAAGCGCCAGCTCTTTCACAGGCGATGCAAGACGTCGTCGACTACGTCGGCCGCCAGAAGACGACCGGCTTCCTCGTGGTCCAAAACCGCAAGACGCTGGTCGAGAAGAATTGGCCCCTCCCCGCCGAGGCCGCCCCGTTTCGCGCCACGATGGGCTATGGGACCACAGCGGAGGGCGCGTTGCTGGAAGACGTTGCCTCCCAGCAGAAGAGCTTTATCGCTGTTTTGGCCGCTGTGGCTGTCGATAAGGGTTTACTGGACGTCACAAAAGCCGTCGGCGACTACATCGGGTCGGGTTGGACAAAGGCTGCGCCAGAGCAGGAAGCCAGGATCCGGGTCCTCGACGTTTTGACCCAAAGCTCAGGCCTGACGACCGAATTCGCCTACGCCGCGCCGCCTGGGACGGTCTTTCTTTACAACACCCCGGTCTATGCCGTGACCAAGGCCATTTTGATGGCCGCGGCCAAGCAACCGCTGGAGACGATCACCCGCGACTGGCTGACTGCGCCGGGCGCCATGATGGACACATCTTGGCGCAAGCGCCCGGCCGCGATGGCCGACGTCGGCAATCCTACGGGCCTCGTCACCAGCCCGCGCGACACCGCCCGGTTTGGACAGATCATCCTGGATGGCGGGCGCGCTGCAGACGGAAGGCGCCTCGTCTCCGAGGCCGGCCTGAAGGCCATGCTCACCCGTTCGGCGACAAACCCGGCGTACGGCCGGCTTTGGTGGCTGAACGGCAGTACCTACACGATCAAACCCCTGGCCAAGCGCCTGGACGGCCCGCTGATCCCAGCTGCGCCAGCCGATCTCGTGGCAGCCTTAGGGGCGCTGGACCGAAAGCTCTACGTGGTTCCCAGCCAAAAGCTGGTCGTCGTGCGCATGGGTCAAGCCGCACCCGACAAGAACTTCGACCAGCAGCTCTGGCTCAGGCTGGCCAAGGCGCTGGCTTAGTCGAGGCCGGCTCGACGTTGCGTCGCTCATCGCAGGCGCAAGGTCTGGGATAGCCCGATCGGTCGATTGATAATCGCAGATTCGGCACTGAAAGGTGTTTTTTTGCTCGCCCGCGATCTCGGCTTGACGCAACCATAAATTGCAGGACGATTGGGACCTCCCGTGCAGAGGCTCAAGCGCCCGATGACAAAGGCCCCTGATCTCTGCGCCGCCCGCCTTCAGGCCTGACGACGGCGAAGAACATGACGGCAGTTCCCGACGAGAGTCCCACCGATCAAGCGGCCCAGTGGTTCACCCGCATGAACCGCAATAAAATCGACAAGGAAGAGCTGCGCGTCTTCCAGGCTTGGCGTCTCGACCCCGAAAACCTTGCAGCCTACGTCGTCATTGAGACGGCCTGGCTCAAAGCTGGCGAATTGGCGAAAGAGGCGAACATCCAGGCCGCCACGCCGCCGGCGCCTCCTGCTCGCGCTTCCGTTGGGTGGGCGCCAATCCCACGGCCAAAAAATCCTTTCGGCATGGCCGCGATTGCGGGCGCATTTACCGCCGGCCTGATCCTGCTGTGCGGACTTCCTGTCCGGAGCGACATGACAATCATCGGCGCCCCGGGTCTGCTGGACCTGGCCGATGCCTCCAAGGTCGGCCTCAACAGCGATGGCGCAGTCCAGGCGCTCATGCGCCCGCCCCGTCGTCCGCCGAAACCGCTAGCCTGAGCG
Source organism: uncultured Alphaproteobacteria bacterium (assembly GCA_903860975.1). Taxonomy (GTDB): domain Bacteria; phylum Pseudomonadota; class Alphaproteobacteria; order Caulobacterales; family Caulobacteraceae; genus Phenylobacterium. The sequence goes on along the minus strand of CAIOSI010000048.1, from coordinate 40,122 downwards.
ATAGAACCGACCCGGCGAGCGTCGAGGCGTTCAGAGAACCCCCTCACCTTGGTTTTTGAGCACGCCAGACCGGCTCTATCCGAAGAGGGTCATTACTGATATTTGCCCGGGTATAATGAGCAATCCAGAAACCAAATCCCCAGCGCCCGACACCGAAGGGTTCACCGCCTTCGTTGGCGCCAGATTAATCGCGCGCGGAAGCCTGGCCGAAGTCGCCCGAGCGGTGCATGCCCACGCCAGCGATCCCACATGCGTCTTCGAAGACGCGACCGGACACCCTGTCGAGCTGGACCTGCGAGGCACCGCAGAAGACGCCCTGGCGCGGCTTTCGTCGGCGACGACGGCCTCAAAGCCCACGCGCGGGCGGCCTAAGCTTGGCGTCACCGCCCGGGAAGTCACCCTTCTACCCCGCCACTGGGACTGGCTTGCCACCCAACCGGGCGGGGCATCGGCTGCCCTTCGCCGGCTTGTTGAAGAGGCGCGGAGACACTCCGGGAGCGCCGATGCGCTACGCCAGGCCCAAGAAGGCGCCTACCGCGTCATGACCGCGATGGCGGGCAATCTTCCGGGTTACGAGGAGGCCGTGCGCGCCCTTTTCGCCGGTGACCGTACCCGGCTCCACGAGCTTTCGGCCGTCTGGCCGACCGATCTTGCCGCCTACGTCAATGAACTCGCGTCAAAGAGCGACCCGCGCCCCCAGGCTGGGTGATGTCCATTAGAATAGGCCAGGCAAAGTGCCTCAGCCGATGGAAGGGATCGCCAACAGCCCGGGACGCGACGGGTCCCGGCTTAGCGCGCTAGGGCAGGTCTTCCGCCAGGATGGCCATCTCGAACATGAACGAGCCATCGCCGTCCTCGTCTTCGAACACCACGCCGATGAACTCTTCGCCGACGTAGACCTCAGCGGAATCCTTCTGCTTTGGACGCGGCGTGAGCGCAATACGGGCGTTCGCAAAGGTCCCCCGAAGGTGGCCCTCGATCTTCCGGATCATTCGTTCGTCCACGCCAACTCGCTCCTCAAGGCTCAACCGAGTGGGAACCTAGCTGGTCGCGACGGTTACGAAAACCTCAGATGACGTAGACGGTGTCTGAAAGGGTGTGATCCATGCTTTTGGCCGGCTCATCGCAGGTCGGGCAATTGATCAGGCGTGCGGGCACGCCAGCTGCCGTACAGCCTGCAGGCACCGGCTTCAGCACGACGGACCCTGAGGCAATCTTGGCGTAGTCGCCGATCTCGATGTTGCCCAAGACCTTGGCGCCAGCGCCCAGCAGCACACCCTTGCCGATCTTCGGGTGGCGATCGCCGCGCTCGGCGCCGGTGCCCCCAAGGGTCACGCCCTGCAGCATCGAGACATCGTCACCGATCACGGCCGTCTCGCCGATCACAATGCCGGTACCGTGGTCAACAAACACGCCTCGGCCAATCCGGGTCGCCGGGTGGATATCCACCTGGAAAAGCTCACTCATCCGGCTTTGCAGGTAGAGCGCCAGCGTCTCGCGGCGCTCACTCCAAAGCCAGTGCGCCACCCGCTGGGTTTGCAGCGCCAGGAAGCCTTTGAAGAACAGGAAAGGCTGTAAGTAGCCCTTGCAGGCGGGGTCTCGCTCGAACACCGCGCGAAGATCGGCCTCAGCGATTTCCACAAGCATCGGGTGGCTGTCGTAGGCCTCTTCGGCGATCTCGCGAACGCTCATGGCGCGCAGTTCCTGGTCTCCGAGCTTGCGTGCAAGCTGATAGGACAGTGCCGCGCCAAGGCTCTTGTGGTTGAGGATCACGGCGGCCATCAAACTGGCCAATGCCGCTTCGCTCTCCGCGACGGCTGCGGCTTCATTGCGAAGTGCGGCCCAAACCGGCGGTGCGATCGCCGGGTCTACGACTTCCAGGCGTTGCTGGCTCATCTGTTCCTCCCGCCCATCAGGCGTTTGACCTATCCTAGCATGGCGCGTGCGAGCGCGCCCGGCAAAGACCCTTCTTTTGCCATATGGTAGCCCCTGAGCAGCATCGCTACGGTCAGCATGTCAGGAAGATAACCGGCAATTGCAGCCTCCAGCGCTTCGCGAAAGGGCACGCGAACCAGGGTGATCGCCTCGGTTTCGTCCGCCGCATGTGTGACACCGGCCGGTGAAAGACCCAGTGCCAGATAGCCGATCATTTGCTCATCGGTGACGGAGTTGGAAAGCTGGGCGCGCATAACCTCGCGCCATTCTGCCGCCGCAAGCCCGGTTTCTTCCGCCAGTTCGCGTTTGGCTCCCTCCAGCGGGTCTTCGCCCAGCGGCGAGCCTCCCTCGGGCAGCTCCCAGCTATAGTCTCGCATCGGAAAGCGGTGCTGACCGACCAGGGTCACTGCGCCATCCTCGTCGATGGGCAAGACGGCCACAGCCAGGTTCTTGAAGCGTACCAGACCATAGGGTGCGGGCTTGCCAGTGGGCGCGATCGCCGTCTGTTCGACAACGGTGATCCAGGCGCTTTCGAAGGCGACACGTTCGATCCCAGATCTCCAGGGCTCGCCGTGGGCGATCATCCAGGCGGGTTTCGGAACGGGTTTCTGGGACATGGGTTTCGCCCTCGCCTTGCGGTGCGCGCCGGCGCACTCATAAAGGAGGTGCCCTATCGTTTCCTGAACGCTTCTTCTCAAGCCCCCCAACTCTAAGAGGCGCCCGTGACCATCGCCCTGCCCTTGGCCCCCGATTTCGGATCCCCCGTGGACCTTGCGCCTGTCCCCGAGGTACTGACTTTCCTTGCCCGACGTCGCTCAGCCTCGGCGGTGAGCCTTTCGGAGCCTGCGCCAAGCGCCGAAGACATCGACAGCCTCCTACGCCTGGCCACGCGGGTTCCCGACCATGGGAAGCTCTCGCCTTGGCGGTTCGTGCTTTTTCAGGGCCCGGAGAAGACCCGGTTCGCCGATCGACTTGAGGCTCTGGCCCAGGCTCGAGGCGATGCGACGGCAGCTGCCAAGCTCGCAAAGCTCAGGATCCCGCCATTGGCCATCGCGGTGATCTCAACACCCAAGGCCGCGTCGATCCCGCAATGGGAGCAGGAACTGTCTGCAGGCGCGGTCTGCACAACCTTGCTCTACGCCGCGCTCGCCATGGGCTTTGGCGCAAACTGGATCACCGATTGGTACGCCTACGATGCCGAGGCCGGTGCGCTCCTTGGCCTGACGCCTGGCGAAAAGGTGGCGGGCTTTTTGCTCATGGGAACGCCGCGCGAGGCGCCGCTCGAGCGAGAGCGGCCCAATGTCGCGCCTCTGGTGAGCCACTGGCGCGATCAGGCCTAGGACCCGGCCAAGCCGTCGGAACCCGCATGTGGACGACTTAGCCGCCCTGAAGCCTCAGGCGTGACACGCCCCCTTTTTGGGACCGCGCAAATTGGCGGTCCTTGACGCCATGGGCGACCCCTGAGCCTTGGCCTGGTGCCATCGCAGCCGGGGTCTTGTTCACCCCGCCCTCGAAGTTGCAGCGCGAGATCCTACGCGGACGCAGGTGGACGCGCTCGATTTTGAGAGCCTGGAAACGGCCCTCAACGCGCGCCCTGTCCAGGCCTTCGCCCTTACGGCGCATCCACAGCGAAATCCTTGATCAGGCTGCCGCGCAGGCCGGCGTTCAGCCTCAGACTTTAGCCACTTGTCTGGACGCTGCGTCAGCCGCGCCCACGATAGGAGGCCACACCTTGATCTGGCAGCCAGAGGCCTTCAGGCGGAGCGCCACTTTGCCAAAAGACGTCAATCGGAATGCCGCCGCGCGGAAACCAATACCCGCCAATTCTCAGCCACTTTGGCTGGGCCACAGCGACAATGCGCCGTCCGATCGCCACCGTGCAGTCCTCGTGGAACGCCCCATGGTTACGGAAGGCGCCAAGGTAGAGCTTCAAGGACTTGGATTCGATCAACCAGTCGCCCGGCGCATAGTCGATGACCAGGTGCGCAAAGTCCGGCTGGCCGGTCACGGGGCAGAGCGAGGTGAACTCCGGTGACGTGAACCGGGCCAGATAAAGCGTATCAGCCTGCGGGTTTGGCACGCGCTCAAGCACGGCCTCCTGCGGGCTGGAAAAGCCGCGGACCTCGCGTCCGAGCTGGGTCAGGTGGATTTCGTCCATGACTGGGGCTTTACCGCCGCCGCCCGTGACCCGCAACCGAGACAGCGGCCATCTCAGGCGCTATCACAGACATCAAAATCATCGGGGAGTTAGGAATGTCGGGCGGTTGCGAAGATTTCGTGGTGGTGGTGACCGGCGCTTCGACGGGCTTGGGCCGGGCGATCGCCGTGGAGACCGCGCGCCAGGGCGCCAAGGTTGTGATCATCAACTACGCGCGTAGCCAGGATGAAGCAGAAGAGACCGCTCGCTTGGTGGAGGCTCACGGCGTCAAGGCTGTGCTCGTCCAAGGCGATGTCGCCAAAGACGATGACTGCAAAAAGATCGCCGCTGCGGCCGAGCCCTTCGGCCGCATCGATGCACTCTTCAACAACGCCGGCACGACCAGGTTTGCCAATCATGCCGACCTCGATGCGGTGTCGGGCCAGGACTTCCTGGACCTCTATGCCGTCAATGTAGTCGGAGCCTATCAGATGGTCCGCGCCTGCCGAACCCTTCTGGAAGCGGCGCCGCAACCTGGCGCGGTGGTCAACACCGCCTCGATCGCAGGGGTGACCGGCATCGGCTCGTCTGTGCCCTATGCCGCCTCAAAAGGGGCTTTGACCACGATGACGCTTTCTCTGGCCCGAGCGCTTGCCCCGAGGATTCGCGTCAACGCCGTCTGCCCCGGCTTTATCGACACACCTTGGTTCGGCAAGGGCCTCGGAGAGGCCGCCGCTGATCGCATCCGCGCCAACGCCGCGGCCAGCACCCCGCTGAAGGTCGCCTCGACGCCCGATGACATCGCTGCCTCAACGGTCTTCCTTGCCTCAAGGGCCTCGCGGCATGTCACCGGCGAGACCCTGCTCGTCGATGGCGGATCGCATCTGGGCTACAGCGCGCTTGTCGCGCGTTAGACGCGCCGGCTTTTGAGCCCGGCGCTTATAACAATAAATCACTGAATTTATTCAGTAATCTGCGATATAAAATCCACTCTTCTAGGCTATTTGCTGATTATTGCAGCATTTTTCGGTCCAACCGCGAACACCTGGTAGGGCCTTGGGCCCGCGTCACAGGGGTCAAAGGACCCCGAACAGGGCAAAGGCCCGCCGACGTCAGGAGGTTTTTCGGGGGTGAACGCGCCGATGGCGCTCGCCCGCCCCGCAACGGTCTGAATTTTATGAAGACATGCGACGATGTCAGCGTTCGATGACACGAGGCAAATGTCAGTGATCGACGACATTCGCCGAAGCCACTGCGCCGGACTCCCCCTAAGTGAAGAGGGCCTGCTGTTCCCACCGCGCCCAGCGGACACGCCATGTTTGGGTGTTGGAGAATTCGTCCAAGAGCGCGACGGCAAGAGCCACCGGACCGCCGTCCTCCTCGGCTTCACCGATGCTGAGGAATTCGGACCAGTAGCCGGTATCCGAGACGGGAAGCGGAGCCTCCTTCGGCGAGAGAACCTGAAGTTCGAGATGGGCGTAGGGCTCATCCATGCCGGCCGCCGCCAGCCCGAGCCAGTCGGGCTCAAAGCTGAGCAGGATGCTGATGTCATTCCAGATGAAAATTTCAGTGAGGATCAGGCGCTGAGGAGCGACGAAGGCCTGTGAGGTTGAGAGGAAGCTCACGGTGGTTATCCCGATCACCGCGAGACCATCCCGCGGCTTCATGGGACGCCCAAAGGACCGGGCCATGGAGCCGGCGGTCACACCTCGCGCGCAGGGAGCGAGCTGCACGGAGCGCCAAGCGCGGAGGAAGCGAAGCTGGGTTGACCGGCGGCGGGCCTGGTCCACCGTCCCCTGAAGAAGCTGCGATCTGATGTCTTGAGGTTGGTCGGGACAGACTTGGCTTGGATCAGAAGCCCTAAGAGGATCTTCACTGGCGGACCTAGGCCGCGCCAATGCGTTGGCTCGGTGAGGCGATCAAACCAAGTCGAGGGTGCGGATGAGAACCGAGCCGTCAGGCTCCAGCTGTCCGCGAAGATATTTGCGGCGGGCAAACGCTTCGATCTCTTTCCGCCGCTTCCTAAAGGCTGCATCGGGCTTCAGGCGGTCTCTCTCGGAGAAGTGGTCATCGAGTGCTTCACGCGAGATGACACAGCTAACGCGCGTCTCGCCGTCCTGGCCCCAGAACGTCACTCCTACTCTGCGTTCGAGCTGAAACTCCTCAGCCGTGAAAACGAGCGAGCGCTTGTCTGTCATGCCGAGCACTTCGAGGAGGGCAAGCACCGTCGAGAGCTGAATGTTCTTCTCAGCTTGTTCGAAACGCGAAACCGTCGGCGTGCTCACCTTCGCCAGCGAAGCGAGCTGCGACTGAGTCAGGCTCATGTCCCGTCGCCGCCGGACTGCTTCTTCGACAAGTAGTGTCCAGTTGAGGCGAAACTCCCGTTCCATCGACGCTCCATCAGTTCGAGTAAGTTATTTCCCAGCTGCTCCGCGCCGACCTCTGTGCCTGCGCGAAGGACGGCTTTCTCGACCTCGCCACGGCGTGCGCCGATCTCGTCAATCGCCTTTAGGGCGACGTCCATTTCGAGACCGAAAGCCTCAGCCAAAGCGATGAGGTGCTTTGGTCGAACAGCGTCGATTGAGAGGTTGGCGGCACTGCCGATCGCGAGCGCCAATTGGTGATACTCGGGATAGAGGGCTACCGCGACCAGGTCGTAGGCAGGCGTCAGGCGCAGACCATCGCGCGTGTGGAACATCGCGAAGTTCTTGAGGTGCGCATCGGTGTTACCGGTGATGAAGCATCCGAGGATCCGACGAAAAAGGCGCCAGGCGTCGACGGGCGTACATCCCGGCGTGCTTGCGATGAACGCGCCTAGGTCGTCGTAGGAAGCAACGTATTTGTCGTCGCCCGACCGGCGGCCGAGGAGTTGGTTGAACTCCTCAAAGTGTCTCTTGGTACCGCTCGAGAGTCGGTCGAAACGCTCAACGAGGAGCGCCCTGCCCTCAACGCCTTCAACGGACGCAATTTGCAGCGCGACAAACTTGTCGTCGGGAAAGAGCGCGCGGCTGGCGACCGTCGTCAGGTACTCGTTTTCAACGATATCGCGGAGCGCTCCAGACGGAAGCTTTGCGATGAAATGGGAGGTCTCATTGGCGCGGGCGGGGCGGAAGCCTCGCCCCTCTTTGACGGCCAGGAGCTTGGGTTGAACGCCAGAGAGGGAGGCTCTGCTGGCGAGAGCTGCCGTGGAGTTCGAATCGCCAACGTCGAGGTTCGCCTCGGCAATTGGTGCAGGATCAAGGATCGAAACCGCGCCGGCGCAGTCGCGCCCGAAGGCAAGGAGCAATGCGAAGCGATGGCCCGGATCAATCTTCAGGGCGCGCGCCTGTGCATTGCGGAGCCAGCCTTCGGCAATCAAATTGTCGAAGAATGGATGCAGGCCCAGTTCGTTGACGAACGGCTCAGCGCGTCGTGGAAGCGTGAAGGCGATGGCTGGATTTTGGTTTTCGAGGTAGGTTGGATCGTACGTAAAAACGCAGCGGTCACCCGGCTCCTGACGCAGTTCACCTGCGTAGGTGTCGTTGTAGTAGACCTTTCCCCAAAGAGACGCTGCCACATAAAACTCGCTTCATAAGAGACGTATTTCTAGCTATCCTTATAAAATTAATTTTATCGAAAATAAGGTGAAAATTCAAATTATAAAGAAGCTTTTATGTCGAAGGCACACAAACGGCACATCGTGCCGATCGGCTCGTTCCGATCGGCGATTTCAATGTCCGGTTCAAAGGTCGCTTTGACGTAATACACGGACCTAACTGCACCCGGCTGCCAACAGGTTCGCGGCGGACGGCCTGCGCTGACGAATTGAGGTAGAAGCTGTTGATACGCAGGGAGATACGTCTCCCCTTGAGCGCCTTGCACACCTAAATCCGTAATATTTTTCTCATCTGCGGCCGATTTTGCGGCCGGACTCAGATGTGACGTGGTCGCCTACGCCCTCCCACGTGCCAGGCACATCCCACGGTGCCCAAAGAAGCAGCGACGGGTGTTTGCGGCGCCTAAACATTGATCAGGCAGGCCATGCAGAGCCTCAGCCCGTCGCCCGACATTGATCTACCCGCCCTGGCCGCGAGCATGGAACCGCACGGTCGACTAGGGCGCGCCCTGGACAATGAGGCCGGCGAAAAGGGGATAGATCATGATGTTAAGAAAATTTGCCGCCATTACGAGCGTAGCCGGACTGGCGTTTGCGGGCGCTGGGGCCGCACTCGCCGAGGACACGCCTGCCGCCGCCGCTGCGCCTGCGGGGCCAACGGCGCTCTCGACACCTGCAATGTCATCCTCGCTGTCATCCAACGCCGATCCCTTGAGCGCCGACTTGGGCCCGCTGGGTAAGATTTGGGTGAGCGGCCAGGTCTCAGCCTACGGCTTGACCCAGACCGCGGCGCCGTCTGTGCACGACGAGCACAAGGGTGACATCGGCAACTTCCAGATTGAGGTCCAGAAGACCGACGGCGTTGTGCAGTTCTACGTTCAGGCCGGGGCCTACAACTTCCCCTCGCTTGGCACGCCGCTCACCAACACCATCAAGCTGACAGAATCGACCTTCCGCTATGTGCCTGTCGCCTACCTGAAGATCGTGCCGAACGCGGATTTCAATATCGAGATCGGCGAGCTACCGACCCTGATCGGTGCCGAATACACCTTCACCTTTGAAAACCTGAACATCGAGCGTGGCTTGCTGTGGAACCAGGAGCCGGCGATCAGCCGCGGCGTCCAGGCCAACTACACAAAAGGCCCGCTCGCCGTGTCGGTTTCGGTAAACGACGGCTATTACTCCAATCACTACGGCACAGTTTCAGGCCTGGTGACCTACACAGCCTCGATGAAGGATACGATCGCGGTCGCAGCCTCCGGTGCCTTCGACAAGACCGCGACCTCGACCTTCGTGACGCCGGTCGCCCAGAACAACGGAACCGTCTGGAACGTGATGTGGACCCACACCGATGGGCCTTGGGTGATCAACCCCTATATCCAGTACACAACCACGCCCAAGGACATCAAATTCGGCCTGGGCAGTACGGCTTCGACCTTCGGCGGCGCCGTGCTGGCCAAGTACGCCTTCAACCCGATGTTCAACCTGGCCGGCCGCGTGGAGTACATCGTCTCTTCCGGCTCGAAGGTGGCGCTCCTTTACGGGACCAAGAGCGATGCCTGGTCCTTCACCCTGACCCCCACGCTGCAGATCAAGACCTATTTCGTCCGCGGCGAATTTTCCTACACCAAAATCGGTTCGGGTTCGATCGGCTCGGAGTTTGGCAAGTTCGGAAACAAGTCCGAACAGACCCGGGCCATGATCGAGACGGGCGTCCTGTTCTAAGTCCAGCAGGCGGCGGCGTTCGCGCCGCCGCCTGACCGGCTCCTGGCGAGGAGCCCAGCGGCAAGGCTTGCCGCCGCGTTCAGGCTGACGCTCAGGTTGCGCCCATCAGCGCCCTGAAAAAGCCTTAGCATCCTTCCAATGAAATCTATCGACACCGTCTGGAACGCCTTCGCTGCCTGGCGTTTAGGCTTCAATGCGGGGGCGATAGCTCCTAAATACGGCTCGGACGTGTCGCGCACGCACATCACGTTGTGTGCGGGGAGCTTTATTCGCGACGGGCGCGCCAGATCCCGTTGGTTTTGGTAGACGCTAGTACCCCCGGGCTTATCTTGACGATTCTTAGAGTTAGCGGAGCGCGACGCATGGAGCGCATGGCCTTTCGAGCCCAGACCATCGTCGCCGACGTAACCTTGGCTGCCGTGGCCTTTGCACTTGCGTTCCTGGTGGGGGCCTCGGGCGGCCCTGACATTGCCAGCGCCGATGCAAGCTCCCTAAACCTGCCCCAACTCGTCGTCCTCTACGCGGTCTTGACCGGCGGTTTCACCATGCTGTTCCGCCGCGAACTTTCGCCCTGGCGGTTCGCCTCGATCCCCGATGCCTTGGTGCTGGCTCGCATCGCGATGCTGACGGTTGGCGTTTTCCTCCTTTGGGTCTTCATCATCGACCGGGCCCATGGCCTGCCGCGCTCGACGATCTTCTTGGCACCAATGTTCCAAATGGTGTGCTCAATGGGCGTGCGTATTTTTCGCCGCGCTCTGCACGAACACGCCCTGGACAGCTTCTCGCCCCTGAAGACCGCGATCGACCGGATCAGCCAGTCGCCATCCCTCTTGCTCATCGGCCCGCCGTCACTGGCTGACAGCTATCTGCGCGACATCGCTCGCAGCCATGACCGCACCTATTCGCCGGTCGGCATCGTGGGCTCCGATTCCAGAGACGTGGGCCAGCAGGTGCGTGGCGTCTGTGTCATTGAAAGCCTTGAGAACCTCGATGAAGCGCTCGCCGATCTGCGCCGCTGGAACCGCTATCCGCGCGCGATCCTCTTCCTTGAGGAGCCGGGGCGTCTCAAGGGGCTCACCGCTGACCAACTCGGGCGACTGAAGAACGACGGCATTCGGCTTCTGCGTCTGCCTTCCATCGTCGAGCTTGCCCAACACGAAGGCGTCACCCTGCTTCCGATGCCCGACATCAACATCGAAGAACTCTTAGCGCGTGAGCCCATCGAACTTGATCGCGTAGCGATCGGAAACCTGATCCGCGGCCGGCGTGTTCTGGTGACCGGTGCCGGCGGCTCCATCGGCGCAGAACTTTGTCGCCAAGTTGCAGCCTTCCATTGTGGCCACCTGACGCTGCTGGATTTCTCAGAAACGGCGCTCTTTGAGATTGACCGCGAGATGGCCGAGACCCACCCCCAGATGGCTCGCCAGGCTGTGCTCTGCGACGTCAGGAACGCCGCACGCGTCAAGGACGCGTTCGCAGCTCACAAGCCAGACCTGGTCTTCCACGCCGCAGCGCTGAAGCACGTCTCGATGGTCGAACAACACCCTTGCGAGGGCGTTTTGACCAACGTCATCGGAACCTGGAACGTAACGGAGGCTTCCAAGGCCTGCGGTGCAGGCCAAATGGTGCTGATTTCGACAGACAAGGCCGTCGACCCGACCAACGTGATGGGCGCAACAAAGCGACTGGCCGAGTCCGTCATCCAGGCTCAACAGAATGGCGGCCAGGGCGCGCGCTTCTCAGCCGTGCGGTTTGGCAACGTCTTGGGGTCCGCGGGCTCGGTCGTGCCGATCTTCAAATCGCAGATCGAGCGTGGCGGCCCAGTGACTGTCACGCATCCCAATATGGAGCGGTTCTTCATGACCATTCCAGAGGCGAGCCAGCTTGTCCTGCACGCGACCGCCACCAGCGCCGAAGGCGAAGGCCGTGATGCACGACTGTTCCTGCTGGAAATGGGCGAACCCGTCCGGATCATGGACCTGGCCCGTCAGATGATCGCGCTTTCTGGGCGAACCCCCGGCAAAGAGATTGAAATCGAGATCACGGGCCTAAGGCCGGGCGAGAAGCTCACGGAGGCGCTGCTCGACGATACGGAACGCTCGCTGCCTTGCGCTCACAAGGTGCTCGAAGTGGTCTCCAACGCCGCCATGCGCGTCTTGCCCTCCCAACTGGCCGAACTCGAGGCCCTGGCCGATCAAGGCAATGTCGATGCGGTTCGGCGCGCCCTATTTGACCTCGTGGGCCAAATCCGTGGTGAGCATAAGGGCTCTGCACCCAACCTTCGCGTCGTCGCCAACGGCTGACGCCCGCCGCCCACTGGGGGATCAAAAAGGGCCGCGGCCAGGCGCGGCCCTGTTCATTTCGGGTCGGAAGTCGGCGCCTACTCGGCCGCCACCATCGTCGACTTGTGGGCGGAGTGGCCAAGCCGGGCCACCAGGGCATCGAGTTCGCCCCAAAGTGCGGTGGGCAGACGATCGCCAAAGCGTTCGTAGAAGGCCGGCACAAGTGCGGCTTCCTGACGCCAGATGTCCTCATCGACCGTCATCAGAAGATCCAGCTGCGCCTGGGTAAGGTCGAGACCGGAGACATCCAGGCTGCCGGGCGCAGGCAACAGGCCGATGGGGGTGTCCACCACGTCAGCCCGACCCTCCAGGCGCTCGACGATCCATTTCAGCACACGGATGTTTTCGCCATAACCTGGCCAGACGAACTTGCCGCGCTCGTCCTTGCGGAACCAGTTCACGAAATAGATCCGGGGCAGCTTGGCGGGATCAGCCTTGGCACCCACGGCCAGCCAATGGGCGAAATAGTCACCCATGTTGTAGCCGCAGAAGGGCAGCATCGCGAACGGGTCGCGGCGCAGTTCTCCGATGGAGTTTTCGGCCGCCGCCGTGCCTTCCGAGGCCACATTCGAGGCCATGAACACACCATGGGCCCAATTGCGGGCCTCGTTGACCAGCGGTACGGCGCTGGCTCTGCGCCCCCCAAAAAGGATCGCCGAAATCGGCACACCGACGGGATCTTCCCATTCGCTGGCGACGACCGGGCATTGGTCAGCCGGGACCGTAAAGCGCGCATTCGGGTGAGCTGCAGGCTCTGAGCTGGCCGGCGTCCAGTCCTGGCCCTTCCAATCGATGAGATGGGCGGGCGCCTCTTCGGTCAGGCCTTCCCACCAAACGTCGCCATCATCGGTAAGCGCGACGTTGGTGAAGATGCAGTTGGCGTGGAGTGCGGCGATCGCGTTCTTATTGGTGGCCTCTCCCGTTCCAGGGGCAACCCCGAAGAAGCCGGCCTCGGGATTGACGGCATAAAGTTGCCCGTCATCGCCAAAGCGCATCCAGCAGATGTCGTCGCCGATGGTCTCGGCCTTCCAGCCGTCCAGGGTCGGCTGCAGCATGGCCATGTTGGTCTTACCGCAGGCGCTTGGAAAGGCTGCGGAGACGTAGCGGACTTCGCGCTGCGGCGAGGTCAGCTTCAAGATCAGCATGTGCTCGGCAAGCCAGCCCTCGTCGCGCGCCATCACAGAGGCGATACGCAAGGCAAAGCACTTCTTGCCCAAAAGTGCGTTGCCACCGTAGCCCGAGCCATAGGACCAGATCTCCCGGGTCTCGGGGAAATGGACGATGTATTTGATCTCATTGCAGGGCCAGGTGACATCGGCCTGGCCTGCGGCCAGCGGCATGCCCACAGAGTGAACCGCCGGTACAAAAAAGCCGTCCTCGCCCAGCTGGTCGAGGGCGGCTTGGCCCATCCGCGTCATGATCTTCATGGATACGGCGACATAGGCCGAATCCGTGATTTCCACGCCAATAGCGCTGATTTTTGACCCCAGCGGTCCCATGCAGAAGGGCACGACATACATCGTGCGCCCGCGCATGCAGCCCTTGAAGAGGTCCGACAGATCGGCCCGCATCTCGCTGGGATCGAGCCAGTTGTTGGTCGGGCCGGCGTCTTCCGGCTTTTCTGAGCAGATGAAGGTGCGGCTCTCAACGCGCGCCACATCGCGTGGATCAGAAGCGGCATAAAAGGAATTGGGACGCTTGGCTGGGTTCAACTGCTTAAGCGTGCCGGATTTGACCAGTTCACCGGTGAGCCGTGTCCACTCGGCTTGCGAACCATCACACCAGAAAACACGATCCGGCTGCGTCAGGGCGGCGATCTCGCCAACCCATTGCAGCAGCTTGGCGTGTTTCGTCGGCGCCGCCTCAAGACCCGGAACGCTGGTTTGGCTCATACTTACGCTCCCTAGCCCCACCTGCCGCGCGGAATCACCGTCTCCGCCCGGTCAAAGTTGAACAGTCTTCTAGATGCTGAACGCACGCCTGCATACCACGGGCCATCGATTTCGATGGGCCAAGGCGTAACGCAAATCTAGGCGTTCAGATCTGTCCCCGATGCACGTTTCGCATCACTTCGTCGTGGTCGGACTGTCAGGTGCGGGTCCATCCTTGAGGTAGTGCGCAAGCCAGGTGTCGACCTCGGCGTAGAAGTGGCGGCTATCCTCGGGCTTTAGGATCCAGTGCCAGGCGTCAGGCCAGACAAGCAGGCGGCTTGGCACCTTCATCCGCTGCAGCGTCGACCAATTTTCCAGCGTGTTCCCAATTGGCACACGAAAATCCCGCTCGCCGATCGACAGCAGCATTGGGGTCTTCCAGTTGGCGGCATAGGTAATCGGGCTCTGCTCGCGCCAGATCGGGTTGTTCTCCCAGGCCGGTCCGCCGTTTGTGACCTCGCGGCCATAGATGCCGTCTGAACTGCCCCACTGCGTCAGCAGATCGACCTCGCCGGCGTGGCTGACCAGGCACTTGTATCGGGTGGTGGTGGCTTCCAGCCAGTTGACCAGGTGGCCGCCATAGCTTGCGCCCGCCGCGCACATCTTCGTCCCATCGATAAACGGGTAGCGCTTCAGCGCCTCGTTGACCGCCTGATCGATCTCAAGGCCCGGCGTCTTGAGGGGATCGAGCTTGATGGCCTGGGCGAACTTCTCACCGAAGCCGGTTGAGCCGGTGTAGTCGCTCATCAGCATCACGTAACCGCTTGCCGTCAGCAGGTGATAGTCCCAGCGCAGGCTGATGGCGTCGGGGTTCATGCTGGCCGCCCCGCCGTGGATGAACACGACGAGCGGGTATTTTTTCGCCGGATCGAAGTTCGGTGGCAGGACGATCATATTGTGGATCTGCCGGCCGCCAGCGCTCGTGAACCAGAAATGCTGCGGCGGCGCCCAGTCGATGCCTGCGGCCTGAGCTGTGTCCACATTGGTCAGATTGGCGTGGGACTTGGCCGCTGGATCTATGCGCACGACCTCCTGCGGGCTGACTGAGCTTCCGTAGGTGGCAATCAACTCGGGCTTCGCAGATTTCTGCGGGATCGTTAGGGCGCCATAGCCACCATTTGCCGGCTCGAGGATCAGCGTCGGCTTCCCGCCGCTCGCGGGCACGCTGTAGAGGTTCGTTTTGCCAGCCTCTGGCGTCAGGAAAAAGATCGTCTTGCCGTCTGGCGTGACTTGGAAGCGCTCTGGCTCCCGATCGAAGTCCTTTGCCACCAAGCCGGGCTCGCCGCCCGCGGGCCAAGCGACACTCTCGAGCCTCGGGAGGCTGTAGACTTCATCGTTGCGCCGCGAAAACGCGAAGTAGAGCGTATTGCCGTCTGGGCTGAAGATTGGCGCGCGGTATCCGCCCTTGGTGGGCGTGATCGGCGTCGCCTCTCCGCCACCGTCGACTGGCAGGCGATAGAGCTGGTAGCCAACTTCGCTAAACGCCGAATTCCAACGCTCGACAGTGGCTGCGAACACCACTTCCTTGCCGTCTGGGCTCCAGACTGGCGACAGCGAGATGGACGTCTCGCCCTCGGGGCCCGAAAAGCCCGGTGTGTGAGCAAGCTTGGTCGGCGACAGGATGTCCTTGGCCTTCGAGCCCGGCTCCAGCGACTGCACCAGAATCGCCGGCTGCCGCTCGTCCAGCCAATCGTTCCAGTAGCGGATCGGGAAGTGCTCGTAGGTTCGGACGTTGTACTTGCGCGCCTTCTTCTCGGCCGCGGCCTTGCGGTTTGCCTCGTCGTCCAGAGCGTTCGGATAAACCATCGTCTCAAAAAGGATCGCCTGCCCGTCCGGTCGCCATTGTGGATTGGCGGCTCCGGTCGAGAGGCTGGTTGCTCTGCGCGCCTCACCGCCGCCGGCGATATCCAGCACATAGACCTGTTCAACCTCGTCGCCTTCGCGCTTGGTCGTAAACGCGATCATCCGGCTGTCCGGCGACCAAACGACACCGCCTTCGGCCGCCTTAGTATTTGTCAACCGGCGGGGCGCCGCGCCGCCCGCGGCAGGCACAATCCAGAGGTCGCTGACTGCCTTGTCGGTCTCGTAAGCGGGCTCAGCGATTGAGAAGACAACCCATTTGCCATCGGGGCTTACCGCCGGCGCTCCAACCCGCTTCATCATCCACAATGTCTCGTGGGTAATGACGGTCTTGGCCGCCGCTTGGCTCGAGGCCAAGCCAGCCGCGGTGACAACAGCCGCCGCAACAAGGGTGGAAATCCGCATATCGCCCCCGCGAACTCAAGTCTGGAACATCCGACTCTAGCGAAGGAATCTGCTCTCGTCGCCGCGCTTTGAGGTTGGGATTTGAAGTTCGTCGCGGGCGGTGGCACAGCCAACATTGGCGGCACAGGAACTAGACACGGCATGACGACCTTGGTCACCGGTTCGGCCGGATTTATCGGCTTCCACCTGGCGCGTCGCTTGTTGGAGCGCGGCGACACTGTCGTCGGCCTCGATGACCTTAACGCCTACTACGACCCGACGCTGAAATCCGCGCGCCTGGCGATCCTTGAGCAACATGCAGGGTACCGCCACGCCAAAATCAACCTCGCCGACCGAGAGCGCGTCCCAGCCCTTTTCGCCGACGTGAAGCCCGACATCGTGGTCAATCTCGCCGCCCAAGCCGGCGTCCGATACAGCCTGGAAAGCCCCTCGACCTATGTGGACTCCAACGTCGTAGGCTTCCTGAACATCCTAGAGGGCTGCCGCGCTGTGCAGCCCAGACACCTGGTCTATGCCTCGACGAGCTCGGTCTATGGCGCGAACGGCGACCTGCCCTTCAACGTCCACAACGGCGCCAATCACCCGATCACGCTTTATGCCGCCACCAAGCTTGCCAACGAGGCGATGGCGCACAGCTATTCTCACCTCTTTGGCATTCCTTCGACCGGCTTCCGCTTCTTCACCGTCTACGGACCGTGGGGCCGGCCGGACATGGCGCTCTTCAAGTTCACCGAAGCGATCCTCGCCGGACGTCCCATTGACGTCTATGGCGAAGGCAAGATGCAGCGCGACTTCACCTATGTCGCCGACATCGTCGACGGCCTGGTCGCCGCCATCGACCGCCCAGCTCAGATCAACCCCGACTGGGATCCCCTGAAGCCCGACCCGGCCACCAGCGGTGTCGCGCCCTGGCGGGTGCTGAATCTCGGAAACAGCCAACGCGTCGAGCTGATGCGCTACATCCAGGTGCTGGAGGAGAAGCTGGGCCGCAAGGCCAAGCTCAACCTGCTGCCCATGCAGCCCGGTGACGTCGCCCGCACAGAAGCCGATGTCGAGGAGACCCGCATCGCGCTTGATTACGCGCCTTCGACCCCGATCGAGGTTGGTATTAGCGCCTTCGTGGATTGGTACCGCGAGTACTTCGGGCGCTGACAGCCTGGGTTAGAGCCGCAGGTCGGCCGCATCCTTAGGCAAGACGCTCTTCACGTCGAATAGGACCGATCGCGCGCCTCCGAACGCGCGGATCGCCTCTGGCCCGAGCGCCCGGAACTGATCGTGCGCCACTGCCAGTACTATGGCGTCATAGGCGCCCTGCGCAGGCGCCGAAGTCAGGTCGAGCCCGTATTCTTCGCGAGCCTCCGCAGCGTCGATCCAAGGATCCCAAACGTCCACAACGGCGCCCCCGTCCGCCAACAGCTGAATGATATCGATCACCCGGGTGTTGCGCAGATCGGGGCAATTTTCCTTGAACGCCAGGCCCATCACCAGCACCCGCGCACCCTTCAGCGGCGTCCCTCGGCGAGCCAACTCCGCGGCCAATTCGCGGGCGATGTAGCCGCCCATACCGTCATTGATCCGGCGGCCGGCGAGGATCACCTCGGGATGGTAGCCCAAGGCTTCGGCTTTGTGCGTCAAGTAGTAGGGGTCGACCCCAATGCAGTGACCTCCGACCAGACCTGGCCGGAAATTCAGGAAATTCCACTTGGTCCCAGCGGCCGCCAGAACTTCCGAGGTATCAACGCCAAGTCTCTGGAAAATCAGCGAGAACTCGTTGATGAGTGCGATGTTCAGGTCGCGCTGAGTGTTCTCGATCACCTTGGCAGCTTCGGCCACCCGGATCGAGCTGGCGCGGTGCGTTCCAGCCGTCACCACAGTGCGGTAGAGCGCGTCCACGAACTCTGCCGCTTCAGGCGTCGAACCCGCTGTCACCTTGACTATATTGGCTAGGCGGTGGGTCGGGTCGCCCGGATTGGCTCGCTCGGGGCTATAGCCGGCAAAGAAGTCGCGGTTGAAGGTCAGGCCGGAGACCTGCTCTACCAACGGCACGCAGTCTTCTTCCGTGGCGCCGGGATAGACGGTGGACTCGTAGATCACTATGCCGCCCTTGGAGATCGCCGCGCCTACCGTTTCACTGGCCGCCATCAGTGCCGTCAGGTCTGGCCGCTTCTGGGCATCGATGGGTGTCGGCACGGTCACGATAAAGACGTTGCAAGCCGCAAGGTCCGCGGGGTCGGAGCTGAGGCTCAGCCCTTTCGCCGTGGCTAGCTCATTGGCGGAAACCTCCAGCGTCCGATCTTCACCCGCACGCAGCTCTTCAATCCGCTGGGCCTTGATATCAAAGCCCACCACTTTGCCCGCCGCCGCAAACGCCACGGCCAGGGGTAGCCCCACATAGCCCAACCCAATCACGGCGATCCTTACCGGCGTTTGGGTGAAGGGGTTCAGTAGCATCAGGATCTCGCGCGGAGTGGGGTTCGCGAGGTCACTAGCATGGTTTGTCGCCGGTTCGAGAAGCCTGCCTCGCCAACGTCAGCGCCGCCGCGGCGGAAAGAGTCAGGATGGGGGCAACCGCAATAGCTGCTAGACGACCGCGCCGCGCCTCAGTTTCCTTTTGCATGGCGTGAGCGGTTTCAGCCGCGCGTGGAATACACCACCCAACCACCATGGGCGCGTAGCTCGTCGAGCGGTTAATCACCTTACAGCCGGGCATTCGCGCGCGGTCGCGGTAGTGCGTTGGATCAACGGTCGAAGTTGGGGCGGGACTTGTGCATTCCCGCCATCGCAAAGCATGGACCGGCAATATGGTAAAATGAGCTGGCTGGTGAAGGTTCCAAAACGAAGGTTCCGTCGGTCTGCTGAAGATCGAGCCACGCACCAGGAACCGGCGCATTGAGGTATCTCCAAAGCCCCTGAGCAGCAAAGATGCTGCTTTCGATATGACCTAAAGCAAGTGAAGCCTTGAGATACTCCGTTTGAGGCCACAGCCGCGCCGTTGCATCGCTCACGGTCAGGTCATCCCACAGGCCGTTTACCGCGACCTTCCTCGTTTGATCGACACCAGCTTCCCCAATCTTGAACAACGCAGCGGACGCGTCACGAGCCCAAATGCTGCCCCGAGCACTTCCCCATCGGTCCAACAGCCAAGCCCACTCAAACTGGTGGCCGGGTTCCAAGCGGCGCCCGTCAAGTCCGCTTGCGGGACTCCAGGCAGCATCGAAGAACTCTCGAAGAAAGCCGCCTTGACCGTCAATGAAATGGGTGCCGGCAAGCTCGACGATCTCGTCGGAAAGGCTTAGCCAATCGCGCTGCCCCGTCTCTTCCCACGCTAGCGCAGCTTCCAAGAGATGCATGATTGCATTTGCTTGAAAGGGGTGAGGGCCGGCCTCGCGGAACCCACCGCGTGTGTGTCGAAAAGGCTCGAGCGCGGTGCGCAATCGCTGCGCATCCTCGAGTGGTTCGGACATCTCTGGATCAGCGATGTGAAGCGCTGCCATCGCGTTCAAGGCGAACGCTTGTTCGTACAGCCTCGGCGTGGCGTCGAGTGGACTTCCGTCGGCGTAGGTTGAGGTGATGAAAAGGCCGTCGGAATGGCGGTATTTCCGTACAAACGATGTGTAAGCGGACTGCGCTAGACGGAGGTGTTTTTCGCCGAGTCCTAGGCGAGAAGCTGTCGCGTACACCCAGATTTGGCGAGCCTGAACCCTTGCTCTTCTCTGAGCCACTTCGTCGCCGCCCCTGCCGCCAACGCGTTCGTGGAAGCTGTTTCGCTCTTGATCAAACCCGACGGTCGACCAAAAGGGAAGTGCAGCCCTAGCAAACCAGTCAGTATACCAATCAACTGCAGCACTGAGTGTTTGAAAGGGTGCTTCGGCAAGATCCATCGTGGGGCGATCCTCCTAACTTCATGCTTCGTCTTGCTCATCAAGGTAAGTCAGCCGCGTTTCGGATATCGACAACAATGCTCCGGACCGGTGAACAGGGTCCCTATTCGAATAGCGGGGTTCGACAAGATCGCAACCGATCAGACCGCCGAGAGTAGGGGAGATCTCAACGTTGATTCCAGAGTCCTAGAGCTTACGAGAGTCAGATGAATCTTCCGTTGTTCCGCCCCGTTTGATGGCGAATTGTTGCCTCTATCCCGCCCGCCCGCACCAGGGCCCATAGTGGGGGATCTGGGACGGCCTGCGATGGTCCGGCCCGCCGTAGGATTGTGGATCCAAGTCGAGGTAACGCCCGACGGAGTACCCGCGTTCGCATTTCGACCCATTGGGGTCACAACGCCGACGCCGGCCGGCGTGTCTTCGAACTTTGCGCCTCGCTCTCTTGCTTCAAAGCTGCGCAGGCTTTTTGCGGTAGGCATCAACCAATTCAAGTGCAGCGCCAGCGACCACCTCGGGCCGATCATTCATCATCAGGTGGGATGATTTCACCAGGCGCAGGTCCCCACGTAAGAACTGAGACGCGACCTCGCGATGAAGCGCCTGCCATAAAATTGCTCCGGGGTCGGATCTACCGGCGGCAGTTCCGGTGGGCGAGGCGGTGAGCACAATTGCCGGCGTCTCCTTAAGGTTCGGAATAGTGCGGGCAACTTGTGCCGACGTGCCGGTGAACAGGGTATCGAGTTCCGATAGCTGCGTCTCCCAGACACCGGGCCGAGAGGCGATGGCTCGCGCCTGCGCGCTATCGTGCGGCAAGCAGCCTGCCGCATCCAACGCCTCCTCCAATTTCTTTTTGACAGCCCGGAGGCAGGTCGCAGGCCTCTGACGTAAACCATTCAGACCGCCCGCGTTTCGCCCGAAGACACCCGAGATGCGCTGGTCCTGAAATGGAACAGACGTGTCGACCAGCACGAGGCCAGCGATCTCGTCTGGTCTCCGTGCCGCAAACAGCCTGGCGTAGAGACCTCCGGCGGAATGCCCGACCATGCCAAACGGACCGCGTTCGCCAGCCTTGCGCAACGCTTGATCGAGATCACGTGCAATGGCCTCACCGTCCCTCGGCATTGGTCCGGGATCGCTGAAGCCGTAGCCGGCGCGGTCATAGCTGCAGACCCGGGTTTTTGCGGCGAGCACGGGTTGCACAGTGCCCCACGCAGCGGCCCCGGCCCCAAAACCCGACTCGAGCAATACCGTGGGAGATCCTCGTCCATTGCAGATGAAGTTCATCGCACGGCCATCATCCAGTCGAATCATGCGCGCCGGCTGCGCGTATGGATTCCGACCGGCGACCCGCGCGGCGCAGGAGGATCCGCCGATCAGCGCAAGGCCGACCGCCGCTATAACCTTCGCGTTGCGAAACCTACGGAGGCGGCCGCCGCCCCAGGAATGCGTTTCTTGTTCCAATTGACCTCGAACCAAATCTGCGGGTCGCCTAACATCAGGATCAACGGTATTCGTCTGTCCAAGTGTGGCAGGTTTGCGGATTCGTGGGCGGCATGGATCGTGCATGTGACGCTGATGTCTAGGCGGGTGGAGAACGGCATTGGAAACGGTTTACGACTGGATCACGGTGGCGATCTTTGGCGGGCTGGTCGTCTTGTTCCTGCAACGTTCGATGGCTGAGGGCGAACCGCAGGACACCATCCTGCACTATCTGCCTCCGGCAATTGGCTGCGCTGTGGCGAACTATGTGGGCAACCACGGTTACGGTCCAATTTCCGCGCTGATCGTCGTCGCCGTGCTCGGCTATATTTTGTTCGTCCTGAAGCCCTTCCACGGGCTCAAGTTCTAGCAATATAAGCCCCGTTCACCCCCCAGTGCCCGGCTACTTTGCAAAAAACTTGAACCGATTCCAGGGCACCCGCGGCGCTCGCCCACAACATCAGAATTATCATGTCCGCCAGACCATCTTCGATCGCATCGATCTACGCCGACAAGCCGAACCACTATTTTGGCGGTGCGCGCCCGGATATCGTGGCCCGGCTTCAAACGGGTCCGGATGGCGCCATTCTCGAATTGGGCTGCGGCGCCGGCGGGACAGGCAAGGCGGCCATCGCCGCCGGCAAGGCGGGTCGCTACGTCGGCATCGAACTTGACCGGGACGCCGCGGCATTGGCGTCCGAGGTACTTAGTGACGTCCTGGTCGGTGACGTCCAGGAACTGGACCTTGCACCGCTCCAAGACAGCTTCGATGCCCTGATCATCAGCGAAGTACTGGAACACCTGACAGACCCGTGGACGACGCTGAGCCTGCTCGTGAAGTGTCTGAAGCCCGGTGGAAGGGTGTTCGCCAGTTCGCCAAACATCGCACACTGGATGGTGTTGAAAGAACTTTTCTTCGGCCGCTTTGCCTACGCCGATGTCGGCGTAATGGATCGCACTCACTTGCGGTGGTTCACGCCCGAGAGCTACCGCGAGATGTTCGAAGGTGCCGGCGTTGAGGTCGAGCGCGTCCGGCCACTTGTTGCGCTTCGCTGGAAGGCTCGGGTCATCAACGCGCTTACGGGCAGCCGCTTCCAGCACCTATTCATCGTGCAGACTATGATCGAAGGCCGTCGCCGGTAAACCGGGCCAACGGGGAGCATAGCGGCTCAGGGCTTCCGAGGCGCGTCTATGCTTTGCAGCAGGTCGGCCCGCTCCGTCCCGATCAGGACTTTGCGCTTCGTTGGATCGATCGCCGTAATCAGTTCTGCCACGAAGGCCTCGATCACCTTCCAATCCTGGTCCGGGTTGTCTCCGGCCACTGAGAAGCGCGAGAGTAGTCCGTCCGGAATAATCCCCTGCATTGCGATCTGCAGACGGTCGACCCGCTGCTGGCCCTTGCCCTGAGGCAAAAATTCGCCCATCCGGGTCCAATAGATAATGTTCTCGCGCCGTCCCTCGGCTTCAGCTGCAAGCCGTCTCGCGGGGATGACCGCCTTGCCGCCAATCGGCACGCTCACCGGCTCGTTGCGGACGAGGCTGTATCCGAAGGCCGGGTAACACACCTCCGGCCGATGCAGCTGCAACTCGTCGCTCTGGCGCTGTCCATATGCAAGGAGCATCATGATGTCGGCGTTCGTCCTGCTGTTCCTGTAGTTCCGAACTTCCTGCTCGCTGTAGAGTTTGCTCGCCAGCGTTTGCTCGCCGTTGACGGCATAAGGATCGCCGACATCCTCAGAGGTCCAGTCCCCGAAGGTGGCGGGCACCACCTCAGCCACCTTGCCCCCCCTAAGAAGTGGAACCTCGTGTCGGGGCTTCAGCCAAGCCGCACCGCCAGCTGCGGCAAGGCAGACCCCGCCGATAAGGAATTCGCGACGGGCGATCATGCTGTTTTCCAGGACTTGGGCAGCACCCGCCAAAGGATGGTGTCGAGGCTGAATACCAGCAACAGATCGACGGCGAACAGGAAGAGGCCGGCCGTCTGGTGCAAGAAGCCCTGAGCGACTTCATCCCCAAAGAAGTAGGTCAGCAGGATGAGCGTCATGATCCGGATAATGTTGCCGGCAATCGCGACCGGGATCGTGCTTGCGACCAGTAGTGCAGCAAAGCGCAGCTGAGATCCACGAAGCAGATAGATGTAGAGCAAGCTCACGGCCACGAGGCCGACGATCGAATTCATGCCCGAGCAGGCGTCCTCTACCAATAACCTGTAGGACGACACGAAAATCGTCACTCCCTCACGAGCCACCGGCACGCCAAAAGCCGATAGCGTACTCATGGCCGCCCAGGATACGAACTGCTTCAGCGGGGCGGTGATCTGATCCATTAACCAATTGGGCGGGGGCACCAGGAACGCGAGATACAGCACTGGAAACCAGAGGCGGCGCAGCGCCCTCAGACCAATGCTCGAATAGAGAACCGAGACTCCGACACCGTATAAGCCGGCCACTTCGAACGTGATGAAATCGAAGGCGCGCCCGAATACATAGAACGCCAACGAAATAATCAGACCTGCAAGCGACAGCGCTGGTGATCTCGGCGGGCTCCACGGTTTGGCCACGTTCCATTCGCGCACCAACAGCCAGACACCCACAGCCAGAACGATGGGTCCGTGTGCCCCAGCCTCCGTGCTCCAAGTCTGCTGTCCGAGCGACACGATCGTCGGCACAGCGAGCGCTGCAAGGCCCACAATAAGGGGAAAATGGGCCGCTATGGGATTTTTCCCCAAGAACGAGCCGCCCTCAACCCGCTGATCCTCAGCCATTTCTAATCACCTCACGGGAACACGCCAGCCGGCATGCAACCTCTGCGCCAGCCCTAAGTTTCGCCACGCCAACCGCTCGGCGACACACTTCTAGAAAAATTCGATGGCGGCTATTGGAGCGACTCGTAGCTCGCAGATTTTGTCGCCATATTCATCACCATATCCCGACTTGAACGACAAATTCATACGCCCCGGCCATCGCCCGGCACCAAAATGCATGCCCTAACTCGGAAGTCTCCGTCAACGGCTCGACAAGAAGTGTAGTGTAAGCGTTGCCAGCCCATCGCCGCAACCGATATAGTCGATCACGACGTCAGTGGTATTTGAGTGGGGAACTGATGAGTGCAACGCAGCAAAACTTACTGGTTCTCCTCGCCTTACTGGGAATGGCATGCATCTTCGCACTCGTAGTCGGCGTAGTGTCTAGCCAATCGCTCCGCGACGAAGGATTTCGAGCGGTCGTCAAGCGTTGGCTTGGACGATAGTGCCGGGCCTCGCGGGTTCGAGCCTTCGAACTTGTAGCTCGCCGACTGAACAATGTCGCCGCCCAATCCTTCAGTGGTGCGGTGCATAACTAGGAAGCGCAACCTAGGTCTGCTTTTGTCCGTCCCTAGAAGGGCCAGACCGGCGCGCTTGCCTGACTGTTCTTGCTGAGCGCTCCAGGATAGTCACCGGTCGGATCGCGAAGGTTCCCAAGCAGGTCGTAAGGCTCGGGCGAGATCGACAGGTGCCCAGATATGATGCTGAGACCCCCGGCGCGGATATCGCCGATGCCCTGGTTAACGAACAGGGCCGCCTTCTCAGCCGACGTCATCGCATGATTAGACGCGTCAATATTGGAGATGTCGGCTCCGACTTGAGTCAGGTTGCCTTTCATGGTCGTAGTGGTCGAGGACAGGGCGTTCACGCAACTCTTGCTGATATTTCCCGACCAGATGGTGGCGTTCTCTCCCTGGAGGTTGGGGTCGAAGGCCTCGTAGACATCGTGGGTGTTGTTCGCGACCGTTGTAAACGATCCGCCCGTCATGGCGCTCATATCGCCGTTGTGGTCGTCCTCGAGGTAGTTGTTGACTAGCCAGGAGTTATCCATCCGATTGATCGCGGAACTTCCCGTGCCCTCGGTCTGGAAGGTCGCGGAGCCCCAATGGACTGGGTTTCGAAGCACGTTGTTCATCAGCAAGATGTTGTCGATGCGTGGCGCGCCTGCGACCGTGTAGAAGCCGATGATGTGAAAATACTCAGTGTGTGTGGGCTGCTTGGCGACATGGACGACGGGGTTGGTGTGGGCATCAACGCCAGAGGCAGCCGTCTCTGGGGCACACCAGCGCGAGGCCCAGCCATAGACTGTGGCACCTGGGCCCACCGAGGCCGTCCAATGGGGCAGCGCATTGATCGCCGCGACCATTTGAGCAACGGTATGCCTAGCGTCGCTTGGGCCGAAGCCGCACTTCAGCGTCGTTGTTCCGTTGACACTATCATGCAGGATCAAGACCGGATCGTCCGTCGCCCTGGTACTGTTGGTGTTCGCCGAGAAATCATAAGTCGCGCCGGCGAGATCGCATTGCATGATGAATACGTTTGGTGTTCCAGGGTTTAGAAGGCCGGTCACTTGGCCGCGCGAGTAAGTCCCGACGAGAAACCGCTGATTGGCTCCCATCGTCGTTCCAGGAGTTTGGTAGAATGTCGATTCGAGCATCATGTTGTTGAGTGCTGAGCCGCCATTGGCCCCGATGTATTCGTACGATGAGCCTGTGCAGATAGTTCCAGCCGCCATGTCCGCGTTATTTGCCGTGCCAAAACTAGACGGATGCGGCCCGCCGTTCCAGTAGAAGTTATACATCTTGGAGGTAACGCCAAGACCTGCTTGAGCGGATACGGCATCAGCCACAGGCGCAACGCCCGATCCTAGCGTATGCTTGCAGTGATTATCCCAGCGATCCGGTGACGTGTCTGTCTGGATACCAGCAAAGTTGGTGTGATCAAGGATCAGCCCGGAGCCGCGCAACTCAACTAGGCCGCGCGCAGTTACCCAATTCCACCGCGTCACGTCGCCGTTCGTGGTGTCGTTGGTCATCCGCCGGTCGTAGCTCGGAGCTGTCGAGCGGTGAAGGGTCGCAACCACGCCTGGCGCGTGGGTTAAGGTCCACCAACTATAGGTAGTCTGCGGTAGCGAGCCCCAGTCGCGCTGGTTCACAACGTCGTAGGTGCCGGACTTCATGAATTTGACGAGCGGATTAAACGCCGAAGCATAGGCCCCGCCATTGCCGATCAGATTTTCCGCCTGAGCCAATGTATTGACGACTTGACCGTTCGAGGGCGCGACTACAGTCGCTCCACTATCGTCCTTGCCGTCCGGCGTAATTAAAATCACCTTGTCGTGCGGCAGACCGTTAATTGGAAAACGCGGGCAGATCCGTAAGGGACCGATAATCCGGGGGAACAATGTAATGCCCCCGACCGGTTTGGCGGTAATCTTGGCGTAAAGGCTGGCGCCTTGGTTCGAGCCACCACCTTTGATTGCGTCGTTGCACCAGGCAGAGGCTGGAAGCTTGATCGCGAAGGTCTCGTACTGGAGCGTCGTGGCAACGGTCCCGTTAACGACCGTGCTCCGCTGGGTCGTGTTCACGACGGTCGATGTCGGATTTTCGTGAAAGAACTCAACGCTGGCAATGCCGTTCGGGGCCTTGGCGACCACATGGACGACGAAGTCATCGCAGAACGACTGCAGCGGCACGGTGAACCAGTGGGCAGTCGGCATGGGACGGTTGGAAGTTGCCCCGGTCATTTCGGTAGGAGTGACCGGAGCGGTACCGCTCGCGTAGCCGCTCAGCGGATTGCCGTTCCATGCCGCGCTTGGCGACGCGGACGCCAATGGCCCGCCGGACGGCGCGGGGGCGACCGAGGCCGCCCGGGCAGCGCACCCGGCGAGTAGGGCCGAAGCACCAAGTAACACGAAGCGACGATTGAACATGCCAAACCCGAATTATGCAACGCCTTGTTGACCTTCTCTAAAGGTTTTCCTCACTCGAAACTCAGCCGCACCGAATGCTCAATGCGGCAGAAATCTTGTGTTGATTTAACTATGAAGACGCCAACTGGAATTCGTATGGAACCAGAATGCGTTTAAAGGACGGCTAAGAATTGGGGTTAAAAAGACATAAACTACGAAAATACCGACGATCAGAGTAACAAGCCGGTGTGACATTTTGTCTAATAGGAATTCAAGACAGTCCCGATAGCCACCGCGTGCTCCTTACTCAAATGATCAGTAAGAACCTTGAGATCGGACACTAGCGTTCTGTGTTTTCGCGCGACTATGAGGCTGAAGCCGACAACACTGCTGATTCTTAGGCCATCCGCGCAGCTGTTGGTTGGCGGGGTATCTATAATCACCATGTCGTAGTCGCGCATGAACATATTGACCAATTCCGGGAAACCATCGCCAGCAAGGAGCTCGTGCGCAGTTCGGGCGGGCTGCCCCGCGGTCATGACGTCGAGATTGGGGAACACGGCCTCGTGAATGAATTCCAGAATTGGTTCGCCCGGTGTCACCAGGCACTCATATAGGCCAGCCCCTGTCATCTCCGGCTCGAAGTAGGTGTAGATCGATGGCGCTCTTAGATCACCGTCGACCAGAAGGGTTTTGACCCCGACCTGCGCAAGCGCGGCCGCGAGATTGACCGCGACGAAGGAGCAGCCGACCTCGGGCGTCGGCCCGCAGATCGCCAGTCCGCGCCGGCCAGCTTGAATGTGCTGGGATTGCACACGTCCGCGCAACGCGTGGATCGACTCAGCGGCCAAGCCATGCGGGTCAGAGATGATCACGTTGCGAGCGGATCGGTCCAAGGCCCCCTCGGCGCCAGCTACTTGCCTAAGGGTGTTTGGTCGGGTCTCAGCTTGGAGGTGGGCAGCGCGAGCCATCAGGCGCGCACCCCTACAGCGACTGGCCGCGGTTGACCGCCTCGTCTGGGTGTCCGCCGCTTCGGAGCTGCGGACCCAATGACACCCAGGCAACCCAGACGCAGGTCAGAGTCGAGATCCTCTATGCCCCGCACACGCCGGTTCAAGAGTTCAACGAGTACCGCAAGGGTTAGCCCAAGAGCCGCGCCAAGGCCAAGGGCGCCACCGACGATGAGTGTCTTCTTTGGAAACGCCGGGTGCGTCGGGGTGACCACGACACCCAGCATCGACATGCCGGCGTCGCGGGCACCCGCTTGCAAGCTCAACTCAGCAGCCCGCTCCGCTGTCTTCTTGTATTGTTCACGACGCAGATCCACTTCGGATTGAAGCTGGCGCAGCTGTTCGATCTTGTCCCGCTGGCCGATAACTCGGGCCTTTTGCGCCTCAAGCTCATGCGCGAGTTGACCGACCATCGCGGTGTTCGTCGGCCCCGCTCTGCGGGCCGCCTCTTCCTTTGCAACCACACTGGCGACCAAAGCTCGCTGAGCGCGGAGCTGTTGCATTTGGGGATGATTCGGACCGAGCTTGTCGGCATTCTGCGCCAAGGCCGCGTCGATCTGGGCGAGCTGCAGGCTCGAGGCTGAGTTGACCTGCATTGGAGCCGCAAGCATAGCTGCCGGTGCGCTCGCAGCCTGACCGACGAGGGCGGACAGCCTCGCACTTTCGGTATCCTGCTGCGACCCGGCCTGGTCCCCCTCCATGACGATGCCGTTGGCGCGCTCAAACGTCGCCTTGGCCAGTTGCGCGTCTTCGGCTTGCCGCCGCGCCTGCTCAGCCTGTGACATGAACCATTGGGCGTCTCGCGTTGCATCCTGCCGCTTTGCCGCGAGCGTATAGTCCATAAAGGATTGGCGTAGGGCCTCCGCGCCGACCTTTGCCTCCACTGGCGAAGGCGAACTAAACGTAATATCCAAGACGGTACCCGTCGGGGACTTGGCTTCGGTGCGGTCGGCGACCTGCTGCGCCAACCAATGGTTGAAATCTCGAGTATCGTCAGCTGCGCGCTGTTGATAGGCGGCGATCTTGCGCGGATCGGAAAGCCAGTTCAGCTTGGCCGGCACAGGACCCGTAACTCTGTAGTCTTTGATTAATTCCCGTTGGGTATCAAAGAAAAACCCCAAGCTATTGATATCCGTACCGGAATTCGTAATCGGATCTGGCTTGAGCACATTGTTGAACATTATGCGAGCCGTCGCATCGTAACGGGGTGTCATCAATAGGCTCACAGTGAGCCCGCCCAGAAACGTGAATACTGTACAAGCGACTATAATCTGCCATCTCGCCAGCAGGATTCGGATGAATTGAATAATGCTCATGGTCTGACTGCAGTTCGGCTCAGAACAGCCTCTCTCCAAAGGTAATGATATCCCCAACCTTGATCGGGTCATCCAACTTGATAGACTTTAGCGGCTTTCCGTCCCGAACGACTTTAAATTTATTTTCACTGCCGTTCTCAGTCACGCCACCGCCTTGAGCGAGGGCCTGACGAACCGTCAACCCCTCTGTTAGCGGATAGGTGCCGGGTTTCGTGACCTGACCAGAGATGTAGAAGACCTCAGCATCGGCGCTTGGAACAAAGATTTTGTCTCCGTTCTTCACCACTGGATCTTGATCTGCGCCACCCGAGGCTAGCTTGGTGATAGAGTATCGCTCCGTCGGCCCGCCGGCCGCATGCGTGACCAATATATAGTCGGCGCCGCTGCCGCTCCGGCCTCCGATCTTGGCCAGGATCTCAGACAATCGGTAGTTGCGGTCAAGAGCGAGCAGGCCCGGCGATCCAACAGCTCCGAGGATCGTCACATACCGACTGGAGATGCCAACGACTTCAGCGCGCACGACCGGGTCGGAATAGAATTGTCCTTTGATCAACGACTGACGAATTTGGTCCGCCAATTCCGATACCGTCCGGCCTGAAGCGGGAACCACGCCGATCATTGGGAGCAAGATCGTTCCATCCCCGCTGATGCGGGTGTGGGAGCCACTGAAATCATTCCGGCCAACCAGGTTAATCTCCAAAACATCACCTGAGCCCAGCTGATAGGAGCTGTCGACGGGCGCCGTAGTTTGAGCGACGTTTGGCGCTGGCACCGGCGGTGGGGTAGGTGCGCCAGTTGGAGAACGAGTCTGCGCCGCCAACTCTCCTGGCGCCAACATCGCGAAGGAGATGACGACCGCCGGAAGGGCTAGAAGGTGTCTTTTCATTTTTGCCATCGACTTAGAAAGCCTCTGAGAGGCCGAGTGTCACCTGGTTCGACGAGTAACTGAACGCCGAGAGGTCAGCCCGCCGGTCAACATGCGTTCCGTCAAGTGTCAGCGAGATCTTCCGGCCGATCTTCATATTGAGGCCGGCGCTGATCTGGTCGTCGTCGCTATGGCTGACCTGGCTAAATACTGGTTGACCACCCCGATAGTCGACTTGTGATTTCGATCCCGTCACGTGCATCGAAATGCGTTGATTGAGCGTATAGTTGGCCCCTAACCGAAGGGCTTCAACGCGAACATAGTTTGCGTTCACTGTCGGCGAAGCTTGATTAGAAAGCTCATATCCCAAAAAGATCGAAGCCCTAGATGACAGCCTGTAATTGAAACTGACGTTGGACCCCAGGTTGTTGAAGGTCGACTCTGACGCTAGGAGTGTGGCCGGTGTCTTCAGCGACTGGAGCGAGATGCTCGCTGAGCCGCTGAGGCGCATTCCCAGCCGTCGTGAATAAGAAAGAGTGGCGCTGTACTGCTCGAACTCATCAACCTGCCCGATCGACAATACCGGCTGATCTATATAATTCGTCTTTGAATACTGGCCACTCAACGCGATTCTACCCAACGAATTGCTTTGATAACCAGCCGACGCCGATACGCTTCCGGTTTCAGATCCAACGAAGCCAGCGCTCGTCGCGCTGTTTGTCATCTTAACGTATCCCGCCTGCAGGCCGGCGAACAAGTGGCCTCGACTGCAAGTCAGGCTCCCATTTACGCCTTCTTGGGTCGCAACATTGTTTTCCACCGCGACCGTAAGATCTTGCGATTGCGTCTGTAGGTGACTGTAGTTGAGTATCGCCGAAGCGCTGCAGGCGCCGAAGCGGCCCAATGCGCCGCCAGTGGCGTTGTAGTTGTTTGCATCCAAGACGGAATTCCGCGCGTGCCGCTGAAGATCGCCAGCTGCTGTCAAGAAGAGCGTTTGACGGCCAGATGGCAGCTGCAGATTAACATTCGCTCCTAGATCATAAATCGTGTCCTGGGGCGTCACACCGCGAACCGCCGCGACGGCAGCGTCACCACCGGCAACGTTGTCATTGTAGCTGACGGTGCCTTGGACGCTTCCCGAAACTCGCTGTGATCCACCGGGAAGGCCCGGAACTCCCGCCGTCACCTGGGCCTGCGCCGCGCCCGAACAAACGAGCGCCGCTCCGAGCGCCAATGCGCTCGCCGCTTCTATAGTTCTAATCATTGGAGCAACCGACCCCCAACCGCCCGCCACGAAACGCTGGAGCGCGAGCGGCCTGCGACGCCTCCTGTGGACAAAGAATGGATGGACGGCCATTCGAGAGCACACAAAGAAGGCGCATATTCAACCCGCCTTGGCCGGCGCCGCGGGAGCGGAAGCCGGCTTGGCCGCTGCCTTCGCCGGCGGCTTAGGCGGCTCATAGGCCTTTGCGTAACTGACTTCCTTCATGCCTTGCGCAACCACCGAGCCGAACTGGCGCTGAACCGCCTGCTGGACGCGGGATCTCCGAAGATATTCAGTCGCGTGACGCACCGCGATGTCATTTCCAACGGGATCGACGCGGACCCCAGTGACATGTCCCACAATCATCACGTTGTTAGCCTGCGGCGCTATGAAGATGTCGTCTGGTTTCATCTTGAGCAGCTGGTCCGTGAACCTCGGATCGACGATTAAAGCGTCGATCTGGTTCGAGGCGTTAGCGAATGGGATTTTCCGCTCCGTGAGCAATGCACGCACCTCATCCAGGGTGTGCAAAGGCTGTATGGCCTTTGGAAGAAGAGGGTCGTTGGGGGCGATGAAGCGGACAACGTCGACCGTGAAACGCTTGCGCGCGCCATAAATGTCCGGGTGTTGCGCAATGAACTGTTGCGCCTCTTCGGCGCTGGGAGTCGGTACGGCCCTTATGAGGCGTTCCTGCCAATCTCGAACGAGGAGCGTTTCAGTCAGCTGCTCCTGCTGTCGTGCGAATTCCGGTGTCTTGTCGAGCTTCTGCTTACGCGCGGCCTGAGCCAGGATCTTGCGTTGGATGATGGCGTTGAGGGCTTGCTGGTCGGCGGCCTTCCGTACAGTGGCGTTGGGTGCCTGGATGCCCGCCATGGCCCCCTGCAGGTCCAGCACCGTAACCTCTTCCTTGCCCACCTTCGCGACCACTTGGCCCTTGGGCTGGCCGCCGCCGCAAGCGGAAATGCTCACGCACGCGAGCGCCGCCAAAGCGACTGCGAACTGCGATTTCATGCCGAATTCCCCCTTTAAGCTCCGGTGATATTCCCACAACACCGCTGTTGCAGCCAGACGAACGACCGTAGGGCGAACGCCTATCCGACAACTCTGTATTGTCCGAATTTACGTGTATGGCCCATACTTAATATTCCCATTCCGAAAGAAAGCGCAGCGGCAATTCGCCCCAAAAGTTTGTTCATATATCACGGCTTCTTGCCAAATCCTTGCAACCAACCGGCGCTCGCCCGGGGGCGAGCGCCGCTCAATTTTGAGCTAACTTTCGGATCAGACCGTAGGGCACTGCAAGGTTGGTGCCCCGACCCCCCGTGGTGCACTTATCCGACTTAACCAGCCGCCAACGTGTATGTCGGAGATTCATCCATTCGCTCCCTGGGGGCTCTTCAAACATCGCGGATGGCCGGGCGCAAAACATAGATGACTGACGAGCGACGATGACCTTTCTGGACAGAATGATCCCCCGGCCCGCACTGAAATGGATACGCAGCGCCTATGCCATTGCGCGCCCGCGAGCCACGATCGTCATCGCCTGGGTGATCGATTCCGCACCCATTGTCGGTCGAGCGGCGATTGTGCGGCGCAATCGAACCGTATTGCCGCCTTACAGGGAGCTGCACTCGCTCAGGGGTGACTTGGCGAGAATTTTTGCGGCTTTGACTCTGGCCGTCATATGCCTGCTGTACGGATTTTTCTTTGGGCTCACGGCACCCAGCTTAATCGTTGCTTTTGTCGCCCCCATCTTCGTACTTTCGGCTTTGATTATTTGGGCGTTACCGCATCAACGGACGGCCCCTACACTTGGTATCGAATTCCTATATCCAGCATTCTTCGTCGCCCTTGTGGCATGGCCAAACTATGTGGCGATTTCCCTTCCCGGCGTCCCGTGGATCACGATGCTCCGCCTATTGGGGCTACCGATGGTCATGCTGTTACTGTTCAGCCTGTCGGTTTCCCCCGCTTTTCAGCAACGAACGCACGAAAGCGTTAACGGAATAAGTCTATCATGGATATTCATGCGAGGATTTATTATCGTACAAATTCTTACCTTGATATTATCCCAATCCGCGGGAGCATCCGCTCAACTTGTATTCAATGATCAGGTTTATTTTACTGCTATATTTGTAATCGGTTCGGTTATTTTTAGGAAAATTGCAAATGTAGAGAAATATTGGGTTCTTTTGTGCTTACTTTCTGTACCCATTATGATCATATTGCAGATAGAAAGCAGCGAAAAACACCTCCCGTGGATGAATACAATTCCAGAATTTCTTCAGGTGCATGATGCTACGGTTCAGAGAATACTTTCTCCGAGCTTCAGAGCGGGCACAAATTTCTTCCGCGCGAAGGCAACGTTCTCAACCCAACTGGAGACGGCCCAATACCTGGGCTTGCTGACCCCGTTTTTGTTGTATTTTGGATTTTACAAGCGGCGGCTAGTCACCAAGATTTTGTCGTTCGCGATGATCCCCGCGATATTTATTTCAATCCGACTCACCGATTCCCGGCTCGGTCTCGTGGCCATGCTCGTGTCGTTTCTGCTTTACGGGACTCTTTGGAGCATCATTCGGTGGCGGAGTCGTCCGGGCGATCTTTTGGCGGCGGCGGTCGTGTACGCTTACCCCGCGGTATTCATCGGCGGCATTGCCGTGGTTATGGCCAGCCACACCTTGCACGACATGGTTTTTGGTGGCGGCGCGCAGGCCTCAAGCAATGCTGCACGCGACACGCAGCTCCAAATGGCCTGGAAGAGTTTCTCTAAGGCGCCATGGGGCCATGGGGCCGGACAGGACGGAAGCGCCATGGGTTACGCGCAAGTTAGCCAGATTACCGTCGACAACTACTTCATCGCCTTGCTGCTAGATTACGGAGCCCTCGGAATTCTATTTTGGTATGGCATGTTTATCGTCGCCATTGTGGAAGCCACGCGATGCAGCATTTCTGACCGCTATGCGGGAACTCGCGAAGCTGCGCTTCTAGCTCCACTCGCCGTCGCACTTACAGCATTCCTTGTTGTGAAGTGGGTTCACGCTGGCGATTACGGCCATTCCGTCGCCTACATGATGCTCGGAATGGTTTCGGCGCTGGTGTTCAATCTTCGTAAGCGACTATCGACGGAAAACCCATCATTTGGGAAAACAGCCGTTAGGGTACAATCGCGAGGATCTCGATACCGGTAGCCAGCATAGGCGCCGCCTTTGACCTTTATTTGTTGTCGGCGCCCTTGATTGGTCGGCGACTAGCTCGTAGCTCGGAATTCAACCCGAAAAGGGTTGGGAATACGAGCCAACTTTTGGGTGCTCGCAGAGCTCCGTTGGTGACAATTTGCTTAGCACCGACCGTTTGGCGGGGAGGATGCTGTACCTGCCCCACATGATCGGGATTCGTCGCACTTGGGCCAAAAATGGATCGAATTCGGCAAGCGGGGAATGCTATGTCGCTGAGCGGTCACAACGAGGGGTGGCGTGACGATCATGGGGACGTTGGTAAGCTTTGAGCATCATTCGTATGGTAAAGAACCGCGGCAATTGAGAACAAGAGGTAGTCTGTGTCCCTTTCCGATCGGTTCCGGTCACTTTGGCCGCGCAGGAAGCCTGCTGCACGTCGCTCGCCGGTGTTGGCTTCGGCCCAGCCAGCGACCACTCACCCGATTGAAAAGCGGCGCGCAGAAGAGCCCGCATCCGCCCTGCCCCGGTTTCACACCACGGCGGCGGACCACGTTGATCGTGCGCGCCTTGATCCCAGGTCTCGCGAGCGAGTCCGGCTGCGCAACAGCTTCACCCCCACACAACCGGTGTCGGACCCTCGGATGTTCGCTGGCCGGCGAGACATTCTGGTGAGCCTTATCCGCGCCGTAGAGGACCAGCGGTCACACGTGGTCATTTATGGTGATCGGGGCGCCGGAAAGACATCGCTGCTGCGCATGCTTTCTCGGTCTGCGAGCGAGGCCAAATACATCGTCGCCTATTTCTCTTGCGGCGCGACGTCCGACTTCAACGAGACCTTCCGCTCGGTCGCTCAGGAGATCCCGCTGCTATATCACAGCGGCGTTTCACCGATCAGTCTCAACGCTGACGTTGGGTCATCGCTTTCTGACCTCCTGGGTTCGGGCAAGCTGACGCCGAGGCTGTTCGGAGATGCCGCAGCGAAACTAGTTGGAACGCGAGTCTTGGTTGTTCTCGACGAATTCGACCGTGCAGAGTCTGCCGAGTTCCGGCGCGACGTCGCCGAGCTCATCAAGACGCTGTCCGATGTCTCCGCGCGCCTTCAGCTGATTATCGCCGGCGTCGCAGGCGACCTCGTCGACCTGATGGAGCACATTCCCTCGATCCGCCGCAACGTTACGGCCGTACGCGTGCCCGCGATGCAGGACGCCGAGGTCGCGAACTTGGTCGACAACGGCTCGCGGATGAGTGGAATCAAATTCGATCCGGCCGCGGTTGACCTTGTCGTATCAGCGGCTCGCGGGTCGCCATATCTGACAAACCTGCTCTGCCATGTGGCGGGCATACTCGCACTGGATGCGGGTCGGGTGCGGGTAGAGATAAGTGATGTTTCACATGCACTTGAAGACGTAATCGAAGACTTCCGGCGGCGGCTCCCGCACCAACTTGTCGTCCACCTGGACAAGGCCACGGATACCTTCAATGCAGCCGAAGAGGCAACGGAAGCAACGCCGGCCGCGAAATTGGAGCGCGGTGCCTCGGCGTCGCCTTCGGCTTTCAATATATCCGCCAAGGTGCTTGAGAAACTGAAGAAAGATGGTGCGCTTCAAGGGGCTAATCCGGCCGCCTATGCCCTGATGATCGACAGCGTGACGCCCTATCTCCAGCTTCGCAGCGCCCGTGAGCGGTTCATCTCGCAGGCTGCATAAGCCGCAAATCTGGGATGAACGCGGCCGGCTTTCGAAGCCAGGGTCAAGGCTTCTCCTGCGGCCACTCCGAGTCTGGATCAATCACTTCGTAAGCGCCGTCGTCGTCGGCGTTGAAAGCTCTCTTCCGCTTGTCGAATAGCCAGCCGACCAAGATATAAACAAAGAAGCCCGCGACGCAAACAGCGAGGAATGGGAGACTCAGAATGTCGAAGACTTTACTCACGCTTGCTCCTCACCACTCCAGAATAGATCTAGCAGTCTGGCGACTACTCCACTCCGAGAATAGGCTAATCTAAAATTATGACCCAACAACCCAGCAGCGCTTTCCAAGTGGGAAGCCCGGTTGAAAACTGCTGGATTCCAGCCACACCTAGATCCATGGCAAGCCAGATGGATAGTCTATCATTTCAACGAACATCGGAGTCGGCTCGCGGCGGTTTTGCGACCCCCTATTCGGCGAGTTGGGACGCTGGCACGCTTACCGGATGCATCTATCGCGCGGATGGTTCGAAAGTCTTGCTTTCGGAGCGGCATGGCGGTTTCAAAGGTGATTTTCTAGTTTCGAAAAATCCGGACTTCGTCGAGAAATCGGATATATCCAAAGAAATACCGGGACGAGGGCTGTATCTCGGAAATTACATGGGCGGCCACTACGGCCACTTCATAACGGAAACGCTGTCTACGTTTTGGATATTTGAACAACGTAAACCGGAAGAATTCGATTATTTTCTTTTCCATCCCTACGTATTCGGGATAGGAATACCGGATCACGTGAAGATTTGTTTCGATAGATTTGGCATTAGTTCGGAAAAGCTGCTGTTTGTCGAAGGAGAATCACTTCGACTTGAAGAAGTCCTGGTGCCGGAACGCCTCTTCCGCTTGAACCACTCGGCGGACGCCCGGCTAAAGTGGGTATATCAGCACATCGCGGAAGGCGCGCCGCCTCCGGCGGCACCGTGTCCGCGGCTCTATCTGTCGCGGCGGCGGTTCAACAAAAAGACCTTCGACCGGGTCGTCGCCAATGAGGTCGAGGTCGAAGCCGAATTCTCGCGCCGGGGTTTTGAAGTCATCTATCCAGAGACCATGAGCTTCGAGGATCAGGTTGGGCGCTACTGCCGGGCAGAGTGGCTTGCTGGGATGTCAGGATCTGGCCTCCACAACAGCATTTTCATGAATCCTGAAGGCGCGGTCATCGAGCTCGGAGACCCTCGTTACGGGGGCGAACGAGCCCCGACGCAGGTCCTCTGTGATACGATCTCCGGCGTTCGAAGCACCCTAATTCCATTCGTCGGTCCCCGATTCGGCGTTCGCGGAACGATGCTTTTCAACATGCGATACATGCGTACGCGGCTTCAGGAAATCCTTGGCCCAGTTTCCGAGGCACCGCGCCGCGGCTTGATCCGTTGGAGCATCGACGCCCTTCAGGTGATCTACCTGGCGGTCCGTCCTTCGGCGGGCTCCGTCGCTCGCCGTGTCCTCAGATGGTTTGGCGTCGGCGGCACATCGCGATGATGCCTCGATGGCGCTGGGCAGGGAATCGGCTGTCGTCTACAACCTGCAGAATGCTGGGGATTCGAACGACGACGATAGACCGAAGGCTAGCGCGTGCGCCGAGTCCGGCGGCGGCGCGCGCTGCGAGCACGAAATCTTCGCCAGTTGCAGTGAAGGTTCTTTTCTCTAGGTCCTTGTTCGGCGAAGTCCGCGATAAGTGGGCGAGTGCTCGGCAGTGATCAACTGGCTTAAAGACAGCATTCGCCGCAGGATTGGCTTCATACCCGTCTTGGAGTGGCGGAACAAAATCCTCATGGCACCCGCCCTGCCAGGAACCATTAGGTCGGAGGCGCGCGAGGTAGAGCGGCTCTCGCGTTTGCTCAGCGATACAAGGACCAAAGCCAAGGTAGCTTGCGTTGTTCCCACGTATCGCCGCCCTGAGCGGGTCGTGGACGCCGTGCAATCCATTTTGAGGCAGACCTTCCAGGACTTTGTAATCATCGTTGTAGACGACGGCGGCGGTCTTCCAGACCTGCCCGACGATCCGCGCGTTGTGGCCGTTTCCCTATCTCAAAACGTGGGGATCGCTGGAATTGTCCGGAATGTTGGCATCCGACTCAGTCAGTCGGAGTACATTGCCTTCCTGGATGACGACAACACTTGGCTGCCTCAGCATCTCGCGCTTTGCCTTGAGACCCTCGAGGCTGGCCATGATCTCGTCTACACGGCCATCGCCCGCAGAACCCCCAGCGGGCGCAAGCTCGACGTCATCTCGGCACCGTTCGATCGGCGCACCATCATCAACGATCCCTATGTGGACACCAGCGCCATCGTCGTCCGCCGTTCAGACAAGGTACTGTTCAGTCGCCTGCCCCGCGGCCGCAGCGGCCAGACCTTGCCCGGCGAGGATTGGGAATTCGTGTATCGCCTAAGCCGAGGCGCGCGCGTGAAGCACATCCCGATCGTGACCGTTGACTACCTCGTCAATCCGCAAAGTTTCTATACGCCGTGGGGGTCTGACAGGGCGGAATAGTCACTGGGGTCTCGCGACGTCGCCTCTATTTCCACAACGCGGTGTTGGGCTCGATTTATCGTCAGCGCCGGCTCGCGATCCCCAGTCAGTCACCCTGAAGGGGGATCGATGGGGTGCACGAGGAGGTTGGCTATGCTGGTCTAGCCCGTTCGGTCAAAATGGTAAGCCTTCTCAC
This sequence comes from uncultured Alphaproteobacteria bacterium, assembly GCA_903860975.1. GTDB lineage: Bacteria > Pseudomonadota > Alphaproteobacteria > Caulobacterales > Caulobacteraceae > Phenylobacterium. The sequence goes on along the minus strand of CAIOSI010000048.1, from coordinate 1,079 downwards.
GTCTCAGATAAGCAGGATGGGACGGCGTCGACTTCAATAAACCGGCATCAGCCTGTTTTTGTTTGTTTTCTGAGTTTAAAAAATCGGCGGTGATCTCGGAAGAACGCGATTTCGACTTATCCTGTCAGGGCGCTCTAAACAGCTTCAACGTCGCCCCCCCTTGATCGGTCGTTAGGTGTAGACAGCGGCGTTGATCCACTGTTCCTTGGTCCAATGCTCAGAACACTTCAGTCTATCGCCGGCCGCCTCGGAATCCAGGTCAGCCGCCGATCCAGCGTGCCATTCGGTACCGACCCCTATGTCGACTTGAGGAGCTTGGCCCCTGACTTGGAGTTGGCCTTCGACGTGGGCGGAAATATCGGTCAGACAGTTGATCGGCTGAGGAAGGTTTTTCCGACAGCCCGGATCATCTCGTTCGAACCGGTTCCCGAAGCCTTTAGGTTTCTTTCCGCGAAAAGCGCCGCGGACTCGCGTGTCGAATGTGTGCCGGTGGCCATGGGTGACAAGCCTGGAAGCGCCGCGATGGCAGTGCAAGGTCACAGAGGACAAAATACGCTGTTCACCCCAAGCAAGGACGACTTCGAGACCATTACAGTCGAAGTGCAGACGCTCGACGGATTTTGTGAGGAACGCGGCATCGCCAGCGTCGATTTCGTAAAGATCGACGTTGAAGGCTTTGAACCTTCGGTTCTGCGCGGTGCGCGCCGGCTGTTAGAAAGAGGTGCAATTCGATTTGTTCTGGCAGAGTGTGAGTTCACGCCTGCGCCCGCGGAACCCCACGGTGACTTCTTCGAGATCACCCGACTGCTCTTGCCTTTCGGCTACCGCGTCGTGGCTCTCTATTCCGGAGGAGTGGACGGCAATGGTTGGAAGTGGGGCGACGTCCTGTTTATGCGCCCTGAACTTAGTCGCCCGGTCCGCTGCTCTCCCTACGCTTAGCCGACATTCCCCAGATGGACGGCCTGTCAGCGCGTCTGGAGCAGAAGGTTGGCATAGATGGCCGCATTGTCCACTCCCCTTTCGTAGCGTTTGGGCCGATCCCGCCCAATCAGCGTCATCCAAAGCGGTCCGCGCGCCTG
>CAIOSI010000047.1 GCA_903860975.1 uncultured Alphaproteobacteria bacterium | reverse complement strand
GATTTCAATCATAGTCCCGACCATGTAGTGCACCGTGGTGCCTGCCTTGGCGAAGACCTCTTCGGCAACGCGGACCACGATCTTCTTCTGGTGCTCCAGCTCTTCCACACTGCCGATGAGCGGGATCATCACTTCCGGGATGACCTTAATTCCCTTCTTTGCCACCTGGACGGCGGCTTCGAAGATGGCGCGGGCCTGCATCTCCGTGATCTCGGGATAGCTGACGCCCAGACGGCAGCCGCGATGGCCCAGCATCGGGTTGAATTCGTGCAGTTCTTCCACGCGGTGTAAGAGTTCGGGAAGGGACTTCTTCAGATCCTTCACTTCCATGCGGTAGTCCTCCGACATGCGTTTTTTCGTTTTGAGGTCGGCATGCGGGAGGATGGCAAGATCCACAAGCAGGTGTTCGCGCTTGGGCAGGAACTCATGCAGCGGCGGGTCCAGAGTTCGGATGACGACCGGGAAGCCGTCCATGGCCTTGAAGAGACCGGCAAAATCGGAGCGCTGCATGGGCAGAAGTTTCGCTAACGCTTTGCGGCGAGTCTTCTCATCGCGTGCGAGAATCATGGCCTGGACAAAGGGCAGACGATCTTCGGCGAAGAACATGTGCTCGGTACGGCAGAGGCCGATGCCTTCCGCGCCGAACTGGCGGGCCACGATGGCGTCACGCGGAATGTCGGCATTGGCGCGCACGCCGAATTTGCCGCGGAACTCATCGGTCCAGCTCATGAAGGTACCGATGAAGTCGTGCTTAAGGTTGGGCTCGATGGATTTGGCGTGGCCGATGTAGACGTCGCCGGTGGTGCCGTCGAGGGAGAGGAAGTCGCCCTGTTTCACCGTGACCGTTTTGCCGTCCACCGGAACCGTCATCAGGTGTTTCACTTCGTCTATGCGGATAGCACCAGCGCCAACAATGCACGGGCGGCCCATACCACGGGCCACAACAGCGGCGTGGCTGGACTTGCCGCCGATGGCGGTGAGGATGCCCTTCGCCACGTCCATCCCGTGGATATCATCGGGCGTGGTTTCCTTGCGGACCAGAAGGACCGGACCGTGAGCGGACATTTCAACGGCTTTCTCGGCGCTGAAGGCCACACGGCCAACAGCCGCTCCGGGTGAGGCAGAGATGCCCTTGGTGAGTTTCACGAGGTCTTTCAGCGTCTTCGGATCGAAGATCGGATGGAGGAGCTGATCGAGCTGGGCAGGGGCCACGCGCATGATCGCTTCCTTCTTTGAGATCATCCCCTCGCCAACCATGTCGACCGCGATCTTCACCGCGGCCGGACCCGTGCGCTTGCCGTTGCGGGTCTGGAGCATAAAGAGGTCGCCATCCTGAATGGTGAACTCAAAATCCTGCATGTCCTTGTAGTGGAGCTCGAGGTTGGTGGTGATTTCCTTGAGCTGCGCGTAGGCATGCGGGGAGACAGCTTCCAGTTCGGAGATGGGGAGCGGCGTGCGGATGCCGGCGACCACGTCTTCGCCCTGCGCGTTCATCAGGAACTCGCCATAGAAAACCTTTTCGCCGGTGCCGGGGTCGCGGGTGAAACCGACGCCGGTGCCTGAGGTGTCGCCCATATTACCGAACACCATGGCCTGCACGTTGGCGGCGGTGCCGATATCGTCGGAGATCTTTTCCATCTTGCGGTAATAGGCGGCTTTGGGGGTCCACCAGCTGCGGAAGACGGCATCGCGTGACATGGTGAGCTGGACACGCGGGTCCTCGGGGAACGGCTTGCCCGTGTCTTTCAGGACGAGCTTCTTGTAGTCGTCGATGATGGCCTTCAGATCGTCCGCGGTGAGATCGGTGTCGAGCTTCGCCTTCACTTTGTGCTTGCGCGAGTCGAAGATGTGGTCGAACTTTTCCATCGAGACAT
>CAIOSI010000046.1 GCA_903860975.1 uncultured Alphaproteobacteria bacterium | reverse complement strand
TTCTACTCCCACTCAATCGTGCCCGGTGGCTTGGAGGTCACATCGTATACGACTCGGTTGATGCCCTTGACCTCGTTGATAATACGAGTGGCGCAGCGGCCGAGGACGGCCCACGGGAATTCGAAGAAATCGGCGGTCATGCCATCGGTGGAGGTCACCGCGCGCAGAGCCAGAACGTCCTCATAGGTGCGCGCATCGCCCATGACACCCACGGTCTTCACTGGCAGCAGCACCGCAAAGGCCTGCCAGATCGAATCATAGAGGCCAGCCTTAAGGATCTCGTCGAGGTAGATAGCGTCAGCCTGCTGCAGGACGGCGACCTTATCAGGCGTTATTTCACCAGGGATTCGGATCGCCAGGCCCGGACCAGGGAAGGGATGGCGGCCCACGAAGGCAGGGGCCAGTCCCAGCTCGACACCCAGCGCCCGGACCTCATCTTTGAAGAGGTCCCGGAGAGGCTCGACCAGCTTCAACTTCATGAAGTCCGGGAGGCCGCCGACGTTGTGGTGGCTCTTGATCACGGCGGAGGGGCCGCCGCTGGCCGAGACGCTCTCGATCACATCCGGATAAAGGGTGCCCTGGGCCAAATACTCGGCGCCATCGACCTTGCCCGCCTCACGGTCGAAGATTTCCACGAACACCCGGCCGATGATTTTGCGTTTGGTCTCCGGGTCGCTCACGCCGGCCAGCGCTCCGAGAAACTCCTTCGACGCATCAACATGCACTAAAGGAATGTTGTAATGATCCTGGAAGAGGGTCACCACCTGATCGGCCTCGTTCAGCCGCAGCAAGCCAGTGTCGACAAAAACGCACGTCAGTTGCTCGCCGATCGCCTCATGGATCAGGACTGCCGCTACGGAGGAATCGACACCGCCGGAAAGCCCACAGATGACCCGCCCCTTGCCGACTTGGGCGCGAATTTTGGCGACCATCTCCTGGCGGAATGAGGCCATGGTCCAATCGCCGGTCAGCCCAGAGATCCTGTGTGTGAAGTTGCGCAGCATCATTGCGCCGCGCGGTGTGTGCGCCACCTCGGGGTGAAACTGGATGCCATAGAACCGACGCTCTTCGTCGGCGATCACCGCGTAAGGTGATCCTTCCGAAGAGGCGACAACCTCGAAGCCAAGCGGAACCGCTGTGATTTTATCGCCGTGGCTCATCCAGACGGTTTCGTGAGCGCCGGGCTCGCCCAGGCCTTCCAAGAGGGGCGAGAGCTTCTCGATTAGGATTTCCGCGCGACCGAACTCACGATCGTGACCGCTTTCCACCACTCCGCCGAGTTGAGCGCACATGGTCATTTCACCATAGCAGATGCCCAGCACGGGCACGCCGAGTTCGAAGATTTTCTGAGGCGCGAACGGACTATTGTCCTGGTGAACACTGGCAGGACCGCCCGACAGGATAACCGCCTTTGGCGCGAAGACCTCCAACATGGCCTCCACCTTGTCGTAGGGGTGAATCTCGCAAAAGATGCCGCTCTCACGCAGCCGACGGGCGATCAACTGGGTCACCTGGCTGCCGAAATCGACGATCAGGACGCGTTCGTGATCGGGTTGAGTCATGGGGCTCCGTTAACGAGGTTTTTCCAGCACGGCGACGAAGAAGCCGTCCGTTCCGGAGGTGTTGGGCGTGAGGCGCAAGAAGCCTTCAGGCGTGAGGTAAGGGGTCAGTTTCGGATCACTTGTCGCCGGCGCGGCCATGAAACCAGGCGTCCGCGACAGGAAGGCGCCAACACGATCCTCGTCCTCCTCGGGCAGCACCGAGCAGGTCACATAAACCATCCGCCCACCGGGTTTCACGAAGACCGCGCCACGATCGAGAACAGCGTCTTGGTCGGCCATGCGTTTTTCAAGCGTCTCGATCGTGAGCCGCCACTTCGTATCGGGGTGTCGCCGCCAGGAGCCCGCGCCTGAACAAGGCGCATCGATGAACACCACGTCCATCTTGCCCTCGAGGCCCTTTAGCGGTTCCGGGTTGACCGGCGAGCGGATCTGCAGATTTCGAACACCTGCGCGGTCTCCCCGTCGGATTGTGTCCGCCAATCGACGGGCATCGCTGTCATAAGCGTAGATCTGCCCGGAGTTTCCCATGGCACTGGCCAGGGCCAGGGTTTTGCCACCGCCGCCGGCGCACAAATCAAGGACCTGTTTGCCCTTGACCTCGCCAGCTGACACCGCTGCGATCTGAGACCCTAAGTCCTGCACCTCGAACCAGCCCTTGGAGAACTGCGGGATCGTCTCCACCGCGCCGCTTCGTGTCATGGGATCGAGCGCGGGCATCCGAAGCGCGTTCACCAGCAGGTCGACAGGTTCCGCTGACAGCGATGTCAGCGCCTTCAACGTTCGCTCAGGATCAGACTTCAGCAGGTTCACCCGCAGATCAACTGGCGCACGTTCGGAGAGCGCAGCGCCTTCGTTGGCCCTCTCCTCGCCAAACGCACGCGACATGGAGGCGTCAAGCCAATCTGGATAGTCACCCCGAACTGGCGCCGGCGCGGTCGTCAGGTCGCAAGGAGTCTGCAGGCTCGCACGCTCGGCGTCCGTCAACGGCCCTGGTCCGTGCGGTTCCTCAGCGGCAGCCTGCGCGATCCGCTCCAGCGACCAGCCCCAGACAAAAAGCAAAGCTGCCAAGGCGGCAGCGCGCAGGCTCTCGTCGCCCATTCGCCAGCCAAGAGACCGGCGACGACGAAGGACGTCCAAGACCAAACCAGACACGAAGGCCCGGTCTTTCGATCCGGCATAACGCGCGGACTCGCCCCAGTTCTTTAACGCCATCCGGACAGGCCGATGGCGTTCTTCGATCTGGCTCAGGACATCAATGGCCGCCGCAAGGCGTCCGGCGTCACGCATGGCGTCTCATTTAGCGAAAAAAGCGGTCAGGATCGTGACGATCCCCACGATACTTACGATCCAGACGAGGGTGCGAAGTAGCGGCGTCCCTATCGCATAGAGCGGTACATAGAGCGCGCGGCCAATCACATAGGCCGCCGCGCCATAGACGGTGCTGCTCGACCCAAGCTTATTTGCCGCCGCACAGGCCAATAGGGCGGCCGCAAACAGCGGGAAGGTCTCCAGGAAGTTCTTCAGTGCGCGGTCAAGTCGGCCCGCCATCATGCCTACCGGTCGAGGTTCATCCCGCGGCCCCGCCAGCCACCCGAGGTTACGCTCACCACCAGCGCCCGCCACCGCGGCCCATAGGATTTGAACAAATCCGATGATCACCGCCACAATGAGCAGTTTCAACTCCACAGGAACCTCAGCAACCATCGTCGTCTCCCCCCAATACACCGCTGCCCGGGATCGGCCGGCTTGCGAACGAGATCTTGCCTAACCCTTAGACCGGGCTTGGATAGTTGGGTGCCTCGCGCGTGATCATCACGTCGTGAACGTGGCTCTCACGAAGGCCCGCACCGGTAATGCGGATGAATCGAGCGCGGTTGCGGAATTCCACCAGGTTGGCTGCGCCAACATAGCCCATAGCCGCACGTAGGCCTCCGACCATTTGGTGTAGGATCGGAGCGATTGGGCCCTTGTAAGGCACCTGCCCCTCAATGCCTTCGGGCACCAGCTTCAGTGCGTCGGTGACATCCTTCTGGAAATAACGATCGGCCGAGCCACGTGACATGGCGCCCAGCGAGCCCATGCCGCGGTAGGTTTTGTAAGATCTGCCTTGATAGAGGAACACCTCGCCAGGCCCCTCATCGACGCCGGCGAAAACGGAACCCATCATGGCAACCGAAGCCCCCATCGCGAGCGCCTTGGCCAGGTCGCCAGAGTATTTAATGCCTCCGTCGGCGATGACGGGCACGTCGGACCCTGCCGCCGCTCGCACCGCGTCAGCAATAGCGGTCAACTGCGGGACGCCCACGCCGGCCACAATCCGCGTCGTGCAGATCGAGCCGGGTCCGATGCCCACCTTCACAGCGTCAGCGCCTGCATCGATCAAGGCCTTGGCGCCCTCGTAGGTCGCAACATTTCCAGCAACGATCTGGACGCGATTGGTCTCGCGTTTAATGCGCATAACCGCCTTGGCCACATCGATGTTGTGGCCGTGCGCGGTATCGATCACGACAACATCGACGCCGGCGTCCACCAGAGCCATCGCGCGCTCATAGCCGGCGTCGCCCACCGTCGAGGCGGCCCCCACCAGCAGACGGCCATGGGCGTCTTTGGCCGCGTAAGGATGAGCCTCGGATTTCTCCATATCCTTCACGGTGATCAGACCCACCGCGTGGTAGTCGTCATCCACCACGATCAACCGCTCGATCTTATGACGGCGCAGAAGGTCGCGGGCTTCAGTTTGGCTGACGCCCTCCTTTACGGTGATCAAATTCTCACGCGTCATGAGGGCCTTGGCCGCAACATCTCCGCTGCCCTCGAAGCGCATGTCGCGGTTCGTCAAGATGCCGCAAAGCTTTCCTTTGTCGTCGACGACTGGAAAACCGGAGATCCTGCGTCTGGCCTTGATCTCGCGGATTTCGCTCAGCGGCGTATCGGGATGGATGGTCAACGGATTGATGACCATGCCGCTCTCATAGCGCTTCACCTCGCGAACCTGGTCAGCCTGCTCTTCAACCGTGAAGTTGCGGTGCAAGATGCCTAGCCCACCGTTCTGCGCCATGGCTATCGCCAGTCGGCTCTCGGTGACTGTGTCCATCGCGGCGGACACAAGCGGTATGTTTAGATTGATCTCTCGCGTGAACCTGGTCGCGACATCCACTTGCGTGGGCATCACATTGGACGGGCCGGGTTCCAGCAAAACATCGTCGAAGGTTAGACCCTCGCGAATCTCCATTGAGACACCTCGTTTTGCGGGCTGCGTATACGCTTGCGAACGCTCCAGGGGCAAGGGCGCTTTGATCCTTCTCATGCGCAGACGCCATCAAATTGGGGTTGCGGCGAGCGGAACAGCTCGAAAATTGAGGCGAACGCTATGAAACAGGCGGCGAGCCATGTTCATTCCCCGCCTTGCGAGGCGGGTTGGTGAACACGGGGCTTGAATACGGCAACCGCCCGAGACGAAATCAACGCCCCTTGAACCCCGTCGCCACGAGGTAGAGCTCAGACGAATCCGACCGGCTGGCCTTCGGTTTCACCGTCTTCACATCGGCAAAGTAGCGCTTCAGCGTTCCGATGACATCCGCAGTTTCGCCGCCCTGGAAAGCCTTGGCCACAAAGGCACCGCCAGGTTTCAATACCTCAATGGCGAAATCGACGGCGGCTTCGATCAGCCCCACGATCCGCAGGTGGTCGGTCTGGCGGTGGCCGACCGTGTTGGGCGCAATATCCGACATCACCAAATCCGGCGCGCCGCCCAGGAGGCGGATCAACTCGGGTCCGCAGTCGGGGTCGGTGAAGTCCATTTCCAGGATTTTGGCCGGCGGCAGCGGATCGACGGGCAACAAATCGACGCCAACGATATGGGTCACCCCACGCTCCAGCGCCACTTGGGTCCAACCGCCAGGTGCTGCCCCCAGATCAACGACGCGGGCCCCAGGCCTAAGAAGGCGCAGCTTGTCGTCGAGCTCCGTCAGCTTATAGGCCGCACGGCTGCGATAGCCGTGGGCGCGAGCCTTGGCGGCGAAGGGGTCGTTGATTTGGCGCGACAACCAAGCCTGCTGAGAGGGCGTGCGTTTCCATGCTGTCTTCAGACGCTCAGGTACGACACGGCCAGATTCAGTGCCACCGGAGGGCGGCTTGACCATGCGCTTTCGTGGAGGCGGCTCGTCGCTCATTCTGGAACCAGAATCTGCCGAGGCGCGCGGCGGCGGCGGCGGTGACGACCGAGACGATCAGACATTAGGGATAGCAGGATACCTTCTCGCAGCCCTCGGTCGGCGACACGAACTCGACTGCACGGCCAAAGCTCCTGCACAGCCTGAAGGATCGCGGCCCCCGCGAGCACCAGGTCAGCACGGTCGGGCCCGATGCAAGGCTGTCCAGCGCGCTCCTGGGCATTCAGCGCCAACAGGCGGCCTGCGGCTATGTCGCAATCGTTGCGGGTCATCCAGATGCCATCGACGCGACTTCGGTCATATCGCGGCAATTCAAGGTGAAGGCCGGCAAGGCTGGTGATCGCCCCGGATGTGCCGATGAGATGCGCCTTGTCAGCATCAAAGACATCCCGAAGACCATCCGCGCGTTTGAACGCGGCGATTTCGGCCTTCACCGTGTCAATCATAGCCCGGAACCAGGCTTCGGTCGGCATATCGCCCTCCGGGAACCGTTCCGCTAGGGTGACGACCCCGATCGGCACCGAAAGCCAAGCGCGAAGCGGCGGCATTCCAGCGGGCGGAGCACCTTTCAGATCGACCCATGAAAGCTCAGTCGACCCCCCACCAACATCGACCACCAATGCCGCATCCAGCGTACGGTCGATGAGGTTCAGGCAGCCAGCCACCGAAAGGCGCGCCTCTTCCTGTGGCGGAATAATCTGAAGCCGCAGACCGGTTTCTTCGAACACCCGATCTAGGAACGCCTGGCCATTTTCTGCCGTGCGGCAGGCTTGCGTCGCGATGGCGCGCAGGCGCAGGACACGACGGCGGCGCAACTTTTCAGCGCTCACCTTGAGCGCCGCTATTGCACGATCCATGGCGGCTTCCGACAGGCGCCCAGAGGCCGTCAGGCCCTCGCCCAGGCGAACGATTCGCGAATAGGCCTCAACCACTCGAAAGCCGCTTTGACCCTGGGGCGTGGCGATCAGCAAGCGGCAGTTGTTCGTGCCGAGGTCGAGCGCGCCGTAGCAAGACGGTTCGCTCACAGGCCTCTCCCGGCCACGATGAATGGCGCGGGGCGCGCTGCTCGGCGCCTCAGTCATGGACCGTTATCCGTCCTATGCAGGCGCAAGCCGCAGCGGCGCGCCTCATTTCCCGGAAACCTTAGCAAGCCTGCTCGCGTCTCGGAAGGCTTGGCCTTGAACGCAGAGCATTGAACGCTACGTTCACCTCCCGGTTAGGAGACTCAGGTTAGGTTTGGCTCATGGATATGCACAGCGCCAAATTTGCGATCGGCCAGGTTGTGCGTCACCGGGTCTACCCGTTCCGTGGCGTGATATTCGACGTCGATCCAACTTTTTCGAACACCGAGGAATACTGGTTGTCGATTCCGGAGAACATCCGGCCGCACAAGGACCAGCCTTTTTATCACCTGCTCGCCGAGAACGATGAGAGCTCCTACGTGGCTTATGTCTCGGAACAGAACCTGCTGCCTGACGATACCGGACAGCCGGTCGGCCACCCACAGGCCTCAATGTTGTTCGAGTCGTTCCGCGAAGGGCAATACACGCTTCGCCCTCGCATTAGCCATTAGGCAAAGGCCTACATCTGATCGTTAGGATTGGGTCTCGATCGAAGGGTCGAGCTTGCGCGCCTGCGCCTTATCAGCCTCACCGCCCGAACCATCGCCCAGTCCCACCCTGACCTCGCCGCGCGCCTGCCATGCCCGTGCGCTCCTCGGATCTGCCTTAATGGCGGCATCGTAGAACTCGCGGGCAAGCAACAGATCGCCAAGTTGGCGATAGGTATCGGCCTTGGCAGCAAGCGTCATCGCATCACCCGGCGTGAGCCTCAGGGCTGCGTTAAAATCCCGAAGCGCGGCATCGAGGCGGTTGAGCTGTTTGTATGCCAGGCCCCGATTGAACAGCACCACATCATCCTTCGGATTGGCGACCAGTGCTTTCGTAAAATCTGCGAGCGCCATCTCCGGCAGAAGCCGGGCGAGATAAAAATCACCTCTGGCGTTCAGGGCCGTCGGGTCATCCGGCTTGATCGCCAGGGCGGCGTCGAAATCAGCCAGCGCTGCCTTAGCCTTGTTCCCCTTGCCCTGCGCCACCCAGCTGTGGCCGCGCGCAGCCAATGCCTCAACGTCGCGAGGATTCTGGGCGAGGGCGCGATCAAAATCCTTGCGTCCCTCGTCGAACTTCCGCTGGCGGACCAGGAGCTGACCCCGATCGATTAAGGCACGGTGATAATCACCTGACCCGTGGATCGCCCGATCATACTGCGTCATCGCCCCGGCCGCGTCGCCCAACGCCTCCAGCACTTCCCCCAGCAGGGCACGAAGTTCGGCACGGTTCGGATCAAGATTGAGTTCGTTGCGATAGGTCTCGGCAGTGCGCTGCAATGAGGCCACGTCGGCGGCTCTCGCTGCACCGGCGACCACCAAAGCCGAAACGCAGGCTGCCAATAAGGCACGCGCCCAGCTCATTTCACACCTGTCGAACGATAGGCCTCTGAGGTCATTGCCGCGACAATCGCAGACGGCGAAAGCGCCTGGGGTGAATTCACCGGGGCCAACGGGCCCCAGCCCGACCAGTCGCGCGCAAAAGCGGCGCGAACGCTCGCAGGGTTGGTATCTTCCATGAGGACATCAAAGGCGCGAAGCCCCTCGCGCGGGGCCAAGCGCGCCAGCCGGTCAAGAACCCGACTCAGAATTTCGTCGGCCCTGTCGTTGGAGGCGTGCGCCCCGCCCGAAATCGCACTGCGCACCGAGCCGCGCACATATTCTAGGCCGGCGTCGGTCTCTTCCTCGGTCGGCCCTTCGGCGGCAAACCGGCGGATCTCGGCTTCGATCATTCCTACCGCCCGGACTTCCTGGCCTTCGGTGGGGATGATGCCCACGCAGGTTTTAAGCGAGTCAGGGCGGGTCTCGTCGCTGATCGTGGCTTCAACGAAGGGGGCATCATGACGGGATTTCATGATGTTGATCCGTTGTTGCAGGATCGCCTCCCAAAGACCCCGCAGCAGCAACACCTTTAGCCGTTGATCCGTCGTTGCATCAGCGTCCGGAGCCGCCATGCGACAAATGCCGGCGATGCCGGGAAGGCGCTTGTCGGTCAGCACCAAGGCTTCGGCACCTCGCCTTGCGCTCAAAGGCTGACGTTCTGCGCGGACGCCTGCTGGCCCCCGCGGAGTCCAATCTCCGAAGGTCGCCTTTACCTTTTGCTCCAGCACATCGAGAGGGAGATCGCCGACCACCACCACCACGGCATTATCCGGTCGGTACCAGCGGTCATAGAAGCCCTTCAACCGCGCCGGCGTCAGAGCGGCCAAGCTTTGTGGTGTCCCAAGAGGAAAGCGAGCGCTGGACCGCAAGTCGCCGTCTACAAACACATCCATACGCGCTCGCAGCGCGCGCAGAACATCACTCGACCGCGCCGTGCGCTCCGCCTCCATCACCAGGCGTTCGCGTCCGACAGCGGCGTCGTCGAAGGTAAGCCCCTCGGCGACATCGCGCAGCCACTTGGACGCCACCTCCATCTCGCTCGCGTCGGTGCTGGGCAGGTCAAGTTGATAGACGGTCTGCTTCAGATCGCTGGAGGCATTACGATCGTGGCCAAAAGTCACGTGCAGCGGGGCGAAAATCAGGTCCAGCTGGTGATCTGGAAACGCGCGGGTGTCGTCGAACGCCAGGTGCTCAACCATGTGGGCTGCGCCTCGTTCATCATCGGTTTCCTCGAAGCTACCGGCGCTGATACCCAAACGGATCGAGATGCCTCCCTTGGGAATGCTGTTGCGCTGCACCGCATAGCGCAGGCCGTTCGGCAGCTCACCGTAGCCAATTGCTGGATCCCATCGCAGCAAAGCGGGGTTAGGCGCGATTCCCAGCGCGGCCGGCTGCGCGACGGCAGCTCCAGCCACGGATATGGCGGCGGCCAATCCCGCCAAAAGACCCTCACATCGAGACAATCGAACCCTCGCGCACAGAGGCATAATCTGGAAGGTCCGACAGTGGCAATTGGAAGGCGAGGTTGGCGAGTTCCTGGGCAATTTATGCGCTGGCGTGCCCCGCATGGGATGATCCTCCCGTGCGCTCTGCCTTGCGGGCCAAACTCAGAACGGAAATTCCGCGTAAGGCACGTCATTCTCGCGTCATGACCGCTGATAGATTTACAAACCGCCCGCCCCCTGGGGCTAGGGCCGATTGGACCATTGACCAGCTTTGGGAGACTTATACTGAAGCAGAACACCAAGTCTGGATGACCCTCTATGAGCGGCAGACAGCCACGCTGCCCGGCCGGGCGTGCGAGGCATTTCTGAAGGGCCTCGAGGCGCTGGATCTACACCGATCCGGAATTCCAGATTTTACCCGCATCAATGGCGAACTGAACCGGCTTACCGGCTGGACCGTCGTCGCCGTACCGGGTCTCGTGCCTGACGCCGTGTTTTTTTCTCACCTGGCCAATCGCCGCTTCCCTGCTGGCCAGTTCATCCGAAAACCCGAGGATCTCGACTACCTGCAGGAGCCAGACATCTTCCATGATGTTTTTGGCCACGTTCCCATGCTCACCGACCCTGTGTTCGCCGACTACATGCAGGCCTATGGCCGCGGCGGGCAAAGGGCGCTTCAGCGCGGCCAGCTCGGCCATCTTGCGCGGCTTTACTGGTATACGGTGGAATTCGGCTTGTTGCAGACAGCAAAGGGCGTTCGCATCTATGGCGCGGGCATCGTTTCCAGTCGCACGGAGTCTATCTTCGCCCTCGATGCGGCCTCGCCCAACAGGCTTGGGTTCGATCTGGAGCGGGTGATGCGCACGCCCTACCGCATCGATAACTTTCAAAAGGTCTATTTCGTGGTCCCGTCGCTGAAGGCCCTCCTCGACGCCACGCTGGAAGATTTCGCGCCGATTTATCAGCGTCTGGCGCTGGCGCGCGATATCCCCATCGAACAAATCGAGCCGACGGATCGGGTGTTCACCTGCGGCACGCAGGCCTCGCCCTGATGCCCTGACAAGAACTCAATAGTCCCGCCGCCAGCGAACAGCGAGGCGCCCGTCACCCTGACCGCCGACGCGAGAGATGATCGAAAGGTTCTTTTTCACCCGCCATTCGACTTGTGCAGCACCGCCATCGCGGCCCCCGCCGGTAAGTTCTAAATAAACATTATCTGTCAGATATTTACCTCCCGATATTGAGGCTGCGCCGGAAGCGGCATCCCCGCCGGCAAGCGCGAGGCGATCAAGGCCTGCAAAGGTGCGCAGATTGCCGATCACGTCGAAGTCACCACCACCGGCCAGGGAAGAAAGCGCCGAGGCAAGCTGTGCCGCCTCCAGCGGGGGCAGCTGCGAGGCGGTGCGCCCGAACAGCACCTGAGAAAGCACCTCGTCATTGGGCAAGCTCGGCGTCGAAGTCAGCGAGATCTCAGGTCGAGCCGCCGTGCCTCGGATTCGGACCTGAGCTGTAAGCGTGGGGTCATCTCGTGAGGCCGTTAGGTTAAGCCGTACAGCCTCGGCTCGCGTCGATAAGTACACCACGCTCGTCGTGTCGAACGAGAAGCGCTTGCCTGCGAAGTTATAGTCGCCTCGCACCATGCGCGCGGTGCCTCTGAGATCAGGGTGCGCGGTCGTGCCCCCGACATGAGCGTCAAGGGACAGCTCGGTATCGAGGCCATGTCCTTTCAGAAAAATGCCGCGGGCGGCCTTCAAGTCGACGTCTAAAGCCCAGCCATCTCCGTTGAATTGGGAAGGTGGGAGCGAGACAGCCAGATCTAGGGGGCGGTTCTTTTCGATCACATCCATCGCCACCACCCCCGACGAGGTCGGCACGCTCGCAGCCACATCAGCTCGGTCAATTGTAAACGCACCAGACAAACGGCCCTTGCCGTTGGCGGCGCGATCGATCGTGGCCTGTCCTGTGGCCGAGGCGGTGGCCAAGCTGTTGTCGATCAGCCGGAACGCCTTCAAATCCAAGCGGAAACTCGAGGCGCCTTCGGGCTCCAGGCTGATCTGCCCCGTGCCTGTCGCAGAACCTCCATGGCCATCGCTACCGCTCGACTGGGTGATATTGACCGCCTCTCGCGAGAAATCCGCTTTGAGGGCGACGTTGCGCAAAGAAAGCCCGGTCGCCCCATCATCGAATCGCCCGCTGTCCACGTTGATCTGGCCATTTGCGCTCGGATTGGCGAGCGAGCCGCTCAAGGTGCCTTGCGTTACGACCTTGCCGGCCAAGCTGCGTTCGCCGCCCACGAGCAGATCCCAAAGCGGACGGACCTCGCCTTGAGCCGAGAACTTACCAGACAATGGCCGTTCTCGAGCGATGGCGACCCGGAACGGGGTAGCCGTAGCTTCTGCAGGCAGGATCAGGCTGGCGCTGGCGGTGAGGCCCTGGGCGTTGGCAGCGGTCATCTCAAGCGCCAAACTGTCGGGCGTGAGCTTGCCGTGAATGAGGCCATCGACGCCCGAAGCGGCCGACGTTCCACGTCCCCGCGCGCCCGCCAGTTTCGCCTCCAGAGTTCCTTCCAGGCGCGAGCCCCGACCATGAAGTCTCAGCATGGCGTCTGCCCGCCCGGCGAGGTCCTCGTCCACCATAGCTAGCGTTAAGGCTGTGACCTCGGCGCGCACTTCGGCGGCCCCGTCGGTCAATTGAGCGTCCAGATCGATTCGACCGCCATCGGATGCCGCCAACTTCAGACGTGCGCTGCGCTCAGATCCTGCGAACCGCACCTGGGCGGTCTCGAGCGTACGCACCTGGCGGCGGCCCAGATGGCCCTGGCCATCGAAGGTTGCAGCATAGCCTGGCTTGGCATCGGAAAAGACCCCGCGCCCGTTCAGACTCCATGGACCTCCATCTGAGGTTCCCGAAGCCTCCGTAAGATAAGGAAGATGATCCCATGGACCATCGGCTGTAACCTTGGCTGCCTGAATGACCAACATCGAGCCCGGGAAGCGGACGTTGTCCGCCGCAAGGTTCAGGATCGCCTTCTGCCCACCTGCCGCCGCGCTAAGTTTGACCACTCCGCGCACTTGCCCAGCTTCGAGAAGAGCGCCCCGCGTGACGGTCAGCTGGAGGTTTGCAGCTGAGGGTTTGTTGCTTCGTAGCGCGAGTGAACCAGAGGCTTTGACGCCGGCTGCATCCATCGACAAGTCCGATAGGTCGAAGCCATCCCGCGCGAAGGTGAAATCCGAACGTGCAAGCGCCGGCCCAAAACCACTGGTGGCGGAGAGCGTGGCCGTCCCACTCGAACCATCGCTTTTATTCTGGAAGGTCAAGGTCAGATGCGCGTCCTTGAGGGGCAGGCTAGGGACGTCGATCGTCGCGAACTCAGCTGCCAAGTCTGCACGCGGCGCGCCAAGCGTCCCGGTGATCGCACCAGTACCCCTGGCCTTGCCGGAAATCTCGATTGGCCCGGCGTGGAACGGCCCTTCGGCGCTCCAATCCAACTTGAAACCGAGGCCGCCGTCGGCGGCCAAAATACCAGAGGCGGTGGCACCGAACGAAGCGCCGGTCAGACTTGCAGACCCAACGACAACACGACGATCCTGAAGGCTCGCTTGAACGTTCAGCTTTGGCTTGCCGCCTAGCAGATGATCGAGTTCGGCATTACCGGTGATCAGCTTGTCGCCTTGAGCACCAACATTGAAAGTCCAGGCTTGGCCAGCCTTGTCCTGCCCCGCAGACCAAGTCGCCTCTGCCGAACCCAATGCGCCGGCTCGCGCAGCGCCCAGATTGGACATCAAAGCCTTGCCTTTGAATGTCAGGCCCCCAAGCAGTTTGCGCGCCCCGGACGCCTCGAGCCTCAACCCGGCGCCAGTCAACTGCAACTGCCGCAAAAGCAGCCGCCCATCGGCGAGCTGTGAGCCATCAAAATTTGCTTTCGGGGCACCGCCTAGCGCAGCCGCCACGAGCCCCTGCCCTCGCCCACCCGTCCCGGCCAGCCGAACTTTGATGTCCCATTGGCCGGCCTTCTCAGCGAGCTCAAGCGGACCTGCGATCTGCGTCATCTCATAGTCGCTGATTTTGACGCGTGCCACGCCAGCCGCGCCGGAAAAGCGCCAACCTGGCTTTCCCTGGGTGAGTCTTCCCGTGATCCGCGTCGACCCCATTTCCGGACCGCCCGTGATGCGCGAGAGCGACGCCGTTTCCGCCAAGACATCGATTCCGTCCTTGTCGATCCGCCGAGCGCCTAGGTCTCCCAGACCATGGGCGCGAACGGTCAGGTTCTCCGATGCAATCCGGCTCTCCAGGGCGAACATATCTGGACCCGCGCGCCGCCCGACGAGAACAAAGCTCGCGCTCGGCCCAAATCGTTTTGCGTAAGCGGCCGTAAGGGTCGAGGCCGTCAGCGAGACCACCCCACGGGCCTCGCCGCCGTCCTTCGCCCAAACGCCTTGCGCCTTTAGCGGCTGGAATGCACCCGAGCTGGCGATCGCCTCGAAGTGACCTTGGGACATCTCTCCGCTTGCCGTCGCCTTGAGTATGAAGGGTTGATTGGATGGAAGGCCCAGGGCTCCGGCGAGCGCTCCACCACGCGCCTCGCCGCCGTCGACCTGGACCACCAGCGGGCGGTGCTTGGCGACGTCGTAATCGACGTTCAAATGGTCACCAGCATGAAGCACACTCGCTGCGCGGACTTTGCCACGCTGGTCGCCATTTCGGTCAACGTCGAGATTGAGATCCAGATCGTAGACGCCGCGTTCAAAGCTGAACGCCGGAAGCAGCTCGACCCGAGCATGGGCCCGATCGATATGGAATGAGAGCGGAAGACCGGTATCTGCACCCTTCGCCGTCAAAGTTGGGCGCCGAATGAGTTTTAAGGTCTGGATATCAATGGCGTCGGCATGGAATCGCCGCCTCAGAAGTTCTTCGTAACGCCAGGTCACATGGAGATTATCGATCTCCAACCAGACCCCACCCTCGTCACGAATCGTGAGTTTTCGGACGCTTGCGTCGCGCCAGAGATCGCCGCTCACGCCCTCGATTTTGAGCCGGCCGAGGCGCCCGACTTTTAATCCATCCGTCGCCGCCTCGATTAGAAATCGTGCTTGGGGAAGCAGAACGCCGTAGCGCAGGCCGACCAGCATCACGGCTACAAGAACGCCAAACGTAAGCGCCACCGCTGCCAGGCCCTCCAATGCCAAAAGGCGTCGCTTCGTCAGCTTGGGCTCAGAGGTACTCAAAAGCTCTGCCCAATACTCACATAGAGCTGGAACGGGGCTGCGCCGCGCCGGCTGGTCACCGGGCTCGCCAAGTCCACACGGATCGGCCCAAAGCCCAGATTGTAACGCAGGCCCAGCCCCGCTCCGACGCTGAGGTCGCGGAAACTTGGGAACTGAGCTGCACCTATCGCGCCGCCATCGACAAAGGCGACGATGCCCCAGTGGTCGTTGATCCGATGTCGCAGTTCGACCGAGCTTTCCAACAGGGATTGGCCACCCTGAGGGGTATTATCCGCCAGCCTCGGTCCGACCTCCTGAAATCCAAATCCGCGTACCGAGCCACCACCTCCGGCGAAGAACCGCTGCGGGGCCGGAATGTCTTCGATGGCCCCATTGATAATGCTGCCAAGATGCAGACGACCGGCCAGCACGGTGTCGGCGTTGGAGTCAAAGGGCAGGTATCCGGAAATTTGGCTTTGCGCTTTCAGATACGGCAGCACGCCATAACCCGTGAGCAGGGTCGGCTCCACACGGGCACTGACGCGCCATCCACGACGAGGATCCAGCGGGTCGTCCGACCGGTCGAGCGCCATGTCAGCCAGAGCCGCGAACGTCGCGATGTCGCGGCCCAGGGGCGTAAGAGTGCCGATCTTGACCTCGCTGGTGTGGCTGAGATCCACTGACCCGCCCCAAGTAAAATAGGTTCCAGTCAGGCCAAACGTCGCGTTCTGACCCCAGCGGTGCGTAACGTCGGCGCTGGCCATCACGCCCTCTTGGTTAAAAGCCGGCGTGCTGGTGCGGTAAACGGCCGCGCGGGTCGCCAGGGTTTGCTGCGGTGTCAGCCAATGCGGCAGAGACAGATCGACCTGCAGGCGGTTGTCGAGATTGGAAATCCGCCCAAGGACCGAGAACGTATCGGCCCGACCCAGCAGACTATAGTGGGTCCACTTCGCGTCGAGACCGGCGCCGGCGGCCGTGTCGTAGCTTGCCCCAAGCTCAAGCGTGCGTTTTTGGCGTTCTGCGACACTGACGAGCACCGGGCGCAGAGCGTCTGGCGTGAGGTCGGCGACAGGTGCCAGAGCCACCGTCACCGATTCGAAGACGCCGGTATCGATCAACCGCTGTTCCAGATCCGCCAAAGCGTCTGGATTGTATGCCTCTCCATGGCTCCAGGGTGCGAGGTGCTGAATCCAGTCTGGGCGGGTGCGGCCGTTGGTGGTGAGTTGGATACTATCGAGGCGAGCAATACGGCCAGCCTCGATCCGAAATTCGGGATTCACGGACTTGTCGCCATGGTCAACCGTAACTTCGCGAGGCAACGTCTTGGCATCGGCATATCCGCGCTTTTGAACAGCGGCCACCGCGCGTCCTTCTGCGGCCACGACCGCCGCGGCCCGGCCTGGCTGGCCAGATGTCAACGCCAAGGCCGCCTTTGCCGCATCAGCCGAGACGGCGTCCGGCACAGGTCCAATCCACTCAATACGGGCAGGACCCAGACCAAACCGCGGGCCCGGCACGACCTTCACCAGGGCCTTTGGGGCGTCACCCTCGCCCACATCCGATTCCACCTCGTAGGCGTAATAGCCCTCGGAGCGCAACACAGTGATCGCAGCTTCCGCAGCCTCTCGCGCCCGACGACGCGCTTCGAAGCGATTCTCGATGGGTCGATCCACATCGCCGACAGCCCGGACGATTTCAGTCCGCAATTCTGGCGCAAGAGTTCCTTGAATCTGCGCCTTTGGCTGAGCAGCGATAGCTGGCGTGCTTAGGCCTTGCAAGAACAGGGCGGCCCCGGCCGTCACGGCGTAGACTAGACGAGCCAAGCTCTCGAACCCTCGTGCGCGCGCCCGCTCCGTTTAGCCGCGCCCTGCCGGGCTGTCACCTGTGGTGCCCAATGCGTGGGCACCGATACGTCAAAATCGCCGCTTCTGACGAAAGCTCACGCCCATCTTCCTGTGACGCCTTAAGGACCTTAAGGACAAGGGACGGGAAGAGGAACATCGGGCGTGAAGTTGGATGTCGCCAAAGTAAAATCCGTGGATCGCGCGTTGAGCCCCTCAGCGGCTGCCTTGCCCTACGACGAAATGTGCGACGCCGACGGCGTCGTTCGACCCCACTACGCGGCGTTAGCCGCCCGCCTTGAGACACTCAGCGCGGGCGAACTTGCAGAGCGCCAGAAGACGCTGGAGCGCTTCTTCCTGCTGCAGGGCATCACCTTTACTGTCTACGGTGCCGAGAGTTCCACCGAGCGGATCATCCCAACAGACTTACTCCCTCGAATTATATCCGCCGAGGAATGGAAGACGGTCGAAGCTGGCCTTACCCAACGCCTGAAGGCGTTGAACATGTTTTTGGCCGACATCTATTCCAGCCAGCAGATACTGATGGACGGCGTGGTGCCGCGCGAACTGGTTCTCAAAGCACCGTCCTATCGGCGCGGGATGCAGAACCTCTACGTGCCGCACCAAGCTTACGCCAACGTCTGCGGCTCGGACTTGATCCGCCAGCCCGACGGAGCGTTCGCGGTTCTGGAGGACAATCTTCGCGTCCCATCGGGCGTATCTTACATGCTGGCCAACCGCGAGGCGTCCAAGAGGGTATTCCCAGGCACATTCCGCGGCGCGGGCGTGAGGCCCATCGACCGCTATCCGGATCTGCTGCTCACGACACTCAAGAGTATGGCGGCCGACTGGCGCCCGAACCCGCAGGTCGTGGTTTTGACGCCCGGCGTCTACAATTCTGCCTATTTCGAGCACGCCTACCTGGCCCGCCTAATGGGTGTACCGCTCGTGGAAGGCCGCGACCTCGTTGTGCACGACAACATGGTCTACATGCGCACCACCACGGGCTTGCGGCGGATCGATATCATCTATCGCCGCGTCGACGATGACTTCATCGACCCGCTGACCTTCCGCAGCGACTCCGGTCTGGGTTCAGCCGGCCTGTTCAACGCCTATCGCGCCGGAAATGTCGTGATCTGCAATGCACCGGGGACCGGCGTCGCCGACGATAAGGCGGTCTATGCCTATGTACCGGAGATCATCCGCTATTATCTGGGCGAGGATGCTATCTTGCCCAACATCGAGACGTTCCTCTGCCGCGAACCTGCGCAGCTTAGCCACGTGCTGGCCAATCTCGATAAGTTCGTGGTCAAGGCGGTCGGCGCATCGGGTGGCTATGGGATGCTGGTGGGTCCGCACTCGACCAAGGCTCAGCAAGACGAATTCGCCGCCGCCCTGAAGGCAGATCCGGCCAACTACATCGCCCAGCCGACGATCCAATTGTCCACTGCGCCCTGTCTGATCGACCACGCGATCGAGGCGCGGCACGTCGACCTTCGCCCGTTCATTCTGTCGGGCGAGAAAATTGTGGTCACGCCGGGCGCGCTGACTCGGGTTGCGCTGCGCAAAGGCTCCCTAGTGGTCAATTCCAGCCAAGGTGGCGGCTCGAAAGACACCTGGGTGCTGACAGATCGCAAGGACTTACAGCCGTGATGTTAGCCAGGGTCGCAGACAGTCTCTACTGGATCGGTCGTTATGTAGAGCGGGCGGAACATCTTTGTCGGCTTTCTGACGTCATGCTGACGGCCACACTGGACCGAACGGAGTCAGCCACACAGATCGCCCGAATCGCGCTCGCCGCCGTTGGTGATCCGCAGGATGAAACAAAGGCCCGCAGCCCTTACGAAGCGGCGCTGGCGCTCGTACTCGACCGTGAAGATCCAGGTTCCGTCGCCAGCTCGCTTTCTCGCGCTCGCGAAAACGCCCGCCAGGTCCGCGACCAGATCACGACCGAGACCTGGGAGCGACTGAACCTCATCCATCTGAGGATGAACGATACCCAGGCCGCCCAAACCTTTGCTGACGGCTCCCAAGCCTTTCTCCACGACACCATCGCCGACCTCCACCTCTTCAAAGGCGCTGCAGACGCAACCATGAGCCATGGAGAAGGCTGGCGGTTCCTGCTGTTGGGCGTATACCTGGAGCGTGCACAACTGATCGGCGCTCTGCTTGAGGTCTGTTTCGGCGATCGGGGGCGTCGCGCGATCACCGACCACTCGGCGTTGACGAGCCTGCTTCGCATGGGATGTGCGCTGGAGCCCTATCTGCGCGTCTACACCGCCGACATGCAGCCCCAGTATATTCTCGAATTCCTCCTGCTGGACGAGGATTTCCCCCGTTCGGTCCGCTTCTGCACCGCGCGGATCGAGGAGCATTTGACCTCCATCAGCCGCCACGTCGAAGCTGCAGGTGTCAGTGGTCCCGATCGCCTTGCGGGACGGCTTCGGGCCCGCCTGCAGTACGCCGAAATTGGCGAAGTCCAGGCAAGCGGCTCCAGCGCCTTCCTAGGCGCTGTTCTGGATGAGTGTGCTGGCGTGCATCGACAGATCTATGAGACCTTCGTCGCCTACACCCTTGAACAGCGGCTGCCCGCATAGGGCCTCACCTGAAGGAAACACAGACCGTGCTCCTCGCCGTCCGCCATTCCACGCGCTACCAGTATGACCAGCTCGTGCGCGAGAGTGTCATGGAAATCTGGATGCAACCGCAAAAGCGGGCAAACCAGCGGCTGATCAGCTTCGATCTGGACTTGGATCCGGCTGCGCAGCTCTTTTCTTACGCCGACACGTTCGGGAACGCCGTCTATCACTTCGACATCCCGCAACCGCATGACCGATTGACCATTGTGGCGCGATCGGCCGTGGAGACGGAGGCTGGCTCACCCTTACCGCAAGGCCTGGATCGCGGCGAATGGGACCGGTTGAAATCCGACTTCGTACGCGGCGAACACTTCGACTTCCTCCATCCGCACGGATTTAGCGGCCCCACCGAGGCGCTCCACGCCTTTGTGGCCGAAAAAAACTTGGCGGAATTGCGGGTTCGCGACCCTCTGCGCGCACTTACAGACCTGAACACCGCTATCTATGAGGCCTTCGCCTACGAAGCCGGGGTCACTCGCGCCGATTCGCCCATCGACGATGTCCTGAAAGCCCGTAGGGGCGTTTGCCAGGACTTCGCTCATGTGATGATCGCGATCTGCCGCGATTGGGGTATCCCGGCGCGCTATGTGTCCGGCTACCTGTTCACCGACCGAAAGTCCGGCGACCGGTCCGACCCCGACGCCACCCATGCCTGGGTGGAGGTGTTCCTGCCAAGTCTTCGCTGGGTGGGTTTTGATCCGACCAACAACATCATCGCAGCTGAGCGCCACATCGCGTGCGCCGTTGGGCGCGATTATTCCGACGTGCCGCCCTCACGGGGTGTCTACAAGGGTGAGGCGGAAAGTGAACTGGCGGTCGGCGTCACTGTGAGCAAGGCGCGCGCCGCGGTTTCAGAACCCGAATTCCTGCGAATTTCCCAGCCGGCGCCGCGCGCAGATCAACGGCGCGCAAAATACACCGCCCTGGCTTACGAACAGCAACGTCAGCAACAGCAATAGCGGCGCTGCGGCGGGAAAGCGCTCTTTCGATAACGCTTTGACCCAGCGTCCGAACCGGGGCCGAAATGGCGCACCGCAGGGCCGTCGTAGCCCGCCGCAACAGCATCCAGCCTAGTGCACTGGCAGCCTGGAAGCTACCTGGCCGCCTCAGTTGGCCGGATTATCGCAAGTCCCTTGTCCTCATCAGCGCCTAGTCGTCCGACAGTGACATCCACGATCGCCAAAACGCCCAGCGCCAGAACTGACCACGCACTTGCAGGTGCAAGGAGCGCAGCCGCATAGGCAAGGCCCCACCAGCGCCGCGCAAGCCCCGCTGCAATCGCAAACGGAGCCAAGATGGCCTCATCGTAGTCCATGGCATGGAGCGAACCCAGGAAGGCCGCTGCGAGCGCGATGAAAACGCCGGCTTCGAACCGACCTCGCCGAACTGCAAAAACGGCAGCGCCAGAGCCCAAGACCAAGGCTGGGACCTTCCAGATCCCAGGCAAGGCGAGATAACGCCCGGTCCACCAGGCATCGTTTATGCGAAGCCACTGTGGGAGCATGTTCAACCAGTCGAGCCAGGCATGAACGCCGTAGACCAAGGTGGCGATGGCGCACACCGCCAGGCCAGTCACCCCAGCGCTGAACAGCATCCGCCAGCGGCCGGCCGCCATCAGGACAATCGGCACCAAGACGACCACTTGCGGTTTGATACAGGCTGCCAATCCCAGAAGCACACCGGCCAAAATCGGCCGGCGATGAAGGCCCGCGGCGCCGAAAACGCAAGCGCCCATAAAGAGCGAAGTTTGGCCGTTGGTTTCGGAGAGAAATACGATCGGAACCAGCAGAACCAGCGGGGCGAGCAACCGACGCAGACTCCCAACTATCGCGGCGGCGGAAAGACCGACCCAGGCGAAATAGGCGACTGAAAGCGATGTCCAGGCGAGCGGGAGCGTAAGCAGAAGGAACGTCGGCGGATAGGGAAAGAAGCTTTGGCCCATCGGCAATAGGGCGGAGATCTGAGCGGGATCATAGGCGTTGGCCACATGATGAGCTGCCCAGAAGCTTGCGAAATCCGATCGCGCCGGGTCCACAATCTTTAACGAAGCCGCTGACACGCCAATAACGATGACAAACAGGATCTGGATGGCCAGAATCTGGGGCCCGAAAGCGTCGCCCTTTGATTTAACGGCCGCCGCCCCCCGCCTCACCACCCTGTCTCCGTTGCATGCTCTGTGGTGGCTGAAACCACGGTGAACGGATATGACATTGATCCTCGCCGCTGCCTGCCAGATCGGTTCATAGGAGCCCTCAAACCTCCTCAGCCATCGCAGCCGCGGCCTGAGCCATGAGCTTTTCGAATGATCCATTGCGGATCATCTCACGGCGCTCTTCCAGCCCACGATGAAGTTCTACCAATATCCTGGCCGCGTGTTCGTTCTTCTGGATCGCGGTCCAGTAAGCGGCGACGTTGGCATTCACGGAGATCGGATTGTCGAGGCCCACAGCCGGCAGGATATTCTCAACCATGAAGAGCCCGGGAACGAGCGCGCAGTCCGCCATCGTGATGCGACCGAAGCAAGCAAAGCCATCTTGGCCGATAAGCCTGTCCAACGCCTTGAGGTTACGGACCACTTGGCTAGCGAGCAGGTCTACAATCCCTGGGTTGCGGGTGGCGGCACGGCTCTGCGGCGACAGCATGAACATGTTGTTCAAGATGTAGATGTCGCCGATGCGGGCGATCGTGCGAATGTGTGCGGTATCTCGTGCTGTTGCGCCCAGCATTGAGGGCTCGGGATAGATCTCCTCCAGATATTCCGCGATCACTTCGGACTCCGGCATCATGTCGCCATCGATGTCGAGCACCGGAATTCGACCGATCGGATGGTCCTTCCGGAACTGCGGCGAACCAAAGGTCGCGGGCCGCTCGATCGTGATGTCGGTGATGCCCTTGGCATAGATCTGCATGCGCACGCGTGCCGAATAGGGGCTGAGATCTCCGGAATACAACTTCATCTGATCGGGCGCTCCTCCGCGCGGTGTTAGGAATATCTGAGGGGGCTAAGCCGCCGAAAGTTGCATCGATGGCCACGCAGGCCAGGACACAAAGCGTGACAAGGAAGCCTAAACGGTCAAGCGGATTTGGGGATGCTCATCGCGCAATATGTCAGCGGGCTATTCGCCGCGCCATGCGTGTCATACGCGTCGCACCTCATCCCGAGATGCGACCCGGAGCGCTTGGTACCATGTGGTTGAATTCGCTTCTAGAATTCGCTTTCGGTTAACGACATACCGATGAGCCGCTGACCCTGATCGCTCGAAAAATTTCGCAGCCAAGCCGCGCAGAGCTCACCCTGAGATCTGCTAAGTTGTTGAAATTATTGGTAGGCCGGGTGAGGTTCGAACTCACGACCATTCGATTAAAAGTCGAATGCTCTACCACTGAGCTACCGGCCCACGACGCGGGGCTTTAGACCCTGGCGAAGCGGCGCGGACCTTAGGCGCCGGACCCTTGCGGCGCAAGGGGCTGGCGCAAGTCTGCTTGATTGTCGCGGCTCAGAAATCGCCCAGATTTTGTCTGCGCTGGACTTCGATGCGCCACAGCACCGCCCTTTCCTTTTTCCGCCACTGACCTTGTCGTATCCGCCGGCCTGACCGCGCCCGACTGCGGCACCTGAAAAGGTACACGCCCCAGCTGAGCCGGGCCGCACCGGCCTCAGGAGCGTCGCAGAATTTCCACCGCGCGATCGCCACGTCCTGCGCACCAAGATTTCCGACATTCTTCTACAGGCCCAGGCCGGTGCACAGACCTCATCTGGGTCGGCAACCTCATGACCGGCTCGGCGACCTTGAATGAAGCCCTCGGCACCGAACGCCACGACGGCCTCCTCTGAGCCACCATTACCGCCGGGGCCTTTGGCTGAGCCTATCGCAAGGGTTTGGGGAGCCGTAGGGGACGCAAGGCATCGACTAAGGTCGCCACGCGCTCGCCGTCGCACCGGTGCCTGATAAAACGCTAAAGCCCACGTCTTGCGTTCACGCCAGCCGCTAGCTGACGGCGACCTCGCGCTGAGCGAGCCGGGCCGCAAAGTCGCGGCGAAATCTCTCCAGCCGCCCCTCTAAGATCGCGGCGCGTAATCCCCCCATCAGCTCCTGGAAAAAAGCCAGGTTATGCCAGGAGAGCAGCACCTGTCCCAAGATCTCCTCAGACTTCACCAGATGGTGCAGATAGGCCTTGGAATAATCGCGTGAAGCGGGACAGCTGCTCGTAGCGTCCAATGGCGTGTCATCCTCGGCGAACCGAGCGTTCTTAAGGTTGAGCGAACCTTCCCAACTCCAGGCCTGGCCGTGGCGGCCAGATCGCGTGGGCAGAACGCAATCGAACATATCGACCCCTCGAGCCACCGCCTCGACGATGTCGATGGGCTTGCCGACGCCCATCAGGTAACGCGGCCGCTCCACGGGAAGCATGCTTGGCGCATAGTCTAGAACCTCGACCATTCCCGCGTGGCCTTCGCCGACCGCAAGTCCGCCAATAGCGTAGCCGTCGAAGCCGATGTCGGTCAGCCTAGCGGCGGACTCTTCGCGCAGAGTCTGCGACATGCCACCCTGCTGGATGCCGAAAAGCGCTTGGGTATCGCGTGCACCGAAGGCCACCTTCGAGCGCTGCCCCCAACGCGCCGAGCGGCGCATTGCGTCGGCGGCTCGATCCTGCGTCGCCGGCAGCGCCACCAGCTCGTCGAGCTGCATGACGATGTCAGACCCCAGAAGATCAGCTTGAATCTCGATCGAGCGCTCGGGGGTGAGCACGTGTCTGGAGCCATCGATATGGCTCTGGAATGTGACCGCCTCTTCCGTGACCTTGGAGATCTTCGACAGCGACATCACCTGGAAGCCACCGCTATCGGTCAGGATCGGCTTTTCCCAGCGCATGAAGCGATGGAGCCCTCCAAGTCGCGCGACCCGTTCGGCCGTGGGGCGAAGCATCAGGTGGTATGTGTTTCCCAGCAAGATGTCGGCACCGGTGGCGGCCACCTGATCGACGCTCAACGCCTTGACCGTGCCAGCCGTCCCGACCGGCATGAAAGCCGGCGTGCGTATATCGCCGCGCGGTGTTGAGAGCAGGCCTGTGCGCGCCTTGCCGTCGGTCGCAGCTATTGAAAAGGGAAAGGCCACCATCAGGCCACGCGCCAAAGCAAGCTTGCGTCACCATAGGAGTAGAACCGATAGCCTGTGGCGATCGCATGCCGGTAGGCGGCTCGCATCGTCTGAAGCCCGGCGAAAGCCGAGACCAGCATAAAGAGCGTCGACTTGGGCAGGTGGAAGTTGGTCATCAGCCCGTCGGCGGCGCGGAATCGATAGCCGGGCGTGATGAAGATCGCGGTCTCACCGGCAAACGCACCAATCACGCCTTCCTCGTCGGTGGCAGACTCAAGAAGACGTAGCGAGGTGGTCCCAACACAAACGATTCGACCACCGGCCTGCCGCGCAGCGTTGAGGCGGGCAGCCGTCGCAGCTTCAACCTCTCCCCGTTCGGGATGCATTCGGTGCTCGGCCACCACTTCGGTCTTTACGGGCAGGAAGGTCCCGGCCCCGACATGAAGGGTCACGAAGGCGGTCTCGACGCCCGCCGCCAACAGGCGTGCGAGCAGATCGGGTGTGAAGTGCAGACCAGCGGTCGGAGCCGCCACCGAGCCGTCTGCCTGAGCGTAAACCGTCTGATAGTCGCTTCGATCCTGCGCGTCGTGCGCACGTTTGGTGGCGATGTAGGGCGGCAACGGCATAGCGCCCCTCTCGGCAATGGCGGCGTCCAGATCGGGGCCCGAAAGATCAAAGCTCAACGTCAACTCACCGCCTTCGCCTTTATCTTTTACAGTGGCGTCAAGCACCCCAAGCAGGCAGGCGCGATCGGAGCTTTGCCCGAACACGATCCGATCACCCACCGCCAACCGCTTTCCCGGGCGCATGAAGGCCGTCCAACTGTGCGGGCTCAGCCTGCGATGCAAGGTGGCTTCCACGGCCACCTGGCTGTCACCGCGATGGCGAAGGCCCTTTAGACGTGCAGCAATGACGCGGGTATCGTTAAGCACCAAGACATCACCGGCCCGCAGTTCCCCGGGTAGGTCGCTGACGCTCAGATCGCGCAAGCGCGCCCCCTCGCCCACAGCCAACAAGCGGGCGCTATCGCGGGGGCTCGCCGGCCTCAGCGCAATGCGATCCTCTGGAAGGTCGAAGTCGAAGTCTGAAAGTTGCATGGCGGGCGCGTGAAGGCCACGCCCCGCCAGTCGCGTCAAGTCAGGGCCGCCTAGGCCACCTTCATCGAAACGATCGCGCCCGGCGCACGGGGCGGCTCGCCCTTTGGCAACGCATCGACATGCTCCATACCCTCCGTGACTTCGCCCCAGACTGTGTACTGATTGTCTAGGAATCGGGCGTCATCAAAGCAGATGAAGAACTGGCTGTTGGCCGAATGTGGGCTCTGCGATCGCGCCATGGAGCAGATGCCGCGGATATGAGGCTCAGCCGAGAACTCCGAGGCCAAGTTGGCCTTCGGTGATCCGCCCATACCGGTTCCTGTGGGGTCACCCCCCTGAGCCATGAAACCAGGAATGACGCGATGGAAGACGACACCGTCGTAGAAACCTTCGCTCGCCAGTTCCTTGATCCGAGCCACGTGCTGCGGTGCCAGGTCAGGACGTAGCTTGATGGTCACCACGCCGCTCGCCAATTCCATGATCAGAATATCGCTATCGCCGCTGCTCTTCTTGACGGACGGTTTATTGGCTTTGGGGGCCATCACTTCACCTCTACAGGAATGTCTACATCGCAGGCCGTGAAGTCTGCGCCTTTCGCCGCGCGAACGCGTTCGATTTGAGCCTTAAACCACGGCCCCTTAGGATCGATCACCCGTATTTTTGGGCGCTCCGCCTCAGGAATGTCGGCCAACACGCGCACGTGCTGCATGAAGTCCTGCGGTGCCTCCACCGGCTCACCGGTCTTGATCGCGCGTACGACGTCCAGACCGCTGATGACGCGACCCCAGGCGGTGTATTTGCGCTCAAGCGACGGATAGGGATAGCGCATCAGGAAGAACTGGCTGTTGCCGCTACCTGGATCTTCGTCTCGGGCCATGCCCATCACGCCTTGGCAATAGAGGCTCCAGGCGGTGACTTTTTGGTCCTTCGTCATAGCGCCCAACATCATCGACTGGCTTTCGACGGGAAGGGACTTCAAGAAGCCGATCTCCGCCACGGTCTGGTCGGCCGCCATCACGAATCCCAGGTCGGAGCCACGGCGGAAGGTAAACTCGGGTGGTATATTGGGCTTGGACGAGCCTCCCACACCGTTGTTTTGCGGATCTCCAGTCTGATCCATGAACTTGTCGATGACGCGAAAGAACCTCAAGCCGTCGTAAAAGCTCTCGTGGGCCAGGGCCCGGATCTGCGTGACGTGCTGGGGCGCTGCTTCCGGGATCATTTCCACGACGATGCGCCCCTTGTTGGTATCAATGACCAGGACATCGTTGGGATCGGGCGTGCGCCAGTCTGTGGTGCCCGGGCCCGCCACACCCACTGGCCTGGCGGCCGCAAGCGCCGGCGCCTTGTCCTTGGGCGCGGCTGAGGCGCTAACACCGAAAGCCGCCAAAGCGGCAGCGAGCAGGAAGGTGAGTTTCATAGGGTCACTCGTAATCGGCCATAAGCAAAGACGCCAGGCAGGCTCTTAGGACCTGTTGGCCTTGGCGCTCAATCGGTCCTTAACGCTGGGGCTGACAAACTTCGTGACGTCACCGCCCAGCAAAGCGATCTCCTTGACCAGCTTGGAGGCGATCGCCAGGTGGCGGGGATCGGCCATCAAAAACACCGTCTCGATGTCGCGGTCGAGTTGCTGGTTCATGGCGGTAATCGAGAATTCAAACTCAAAGTCCGACACGGCGCGCAATCCGCGCACCATGATTCCTGCCCCGATTTCGCGGGCAAAAAGGGTGGTTAGCCCTTTGTAGGGAAGCACCACGATCTCGGTCGATACGCGAAAAGGCGCGATAGCCTCTTCGACAATCGCCACCCGCTCTTCCAGGGAGAACATCATGCTCTTACCCGTGTCGACGGCGACGCCAAGCACGAGCTTGTCCACAAGCTTCACAGCCCGGCCAATGATGTCCGTATGGCCATTATGAATGGGGTCGAAACTGCCCGGATAGAGCCCGACGCGGGTCATGCGGCTTGATCCCCAAACTACCGATCTTCGCCTTTCGCCGCCGGAGGCGTTTTAGGCAAGCGGAAATCGCTATGAGAGGTCGATCTTAGGCCTTCGAGCTAGGAATCCACGGCAGGCGCATTGAAACCTGTCGGCGGTGGCCGACACAGGTCTCGCCAAATAAGGCCACGAGATCATGCTCCTCAAGCTGGATGCCGACGAGCATGTAACCCGTGGTGGCGATCGCAAAAACCAGGTGTCCTGAATTCCGGAGGCGAGATTTTCCTTGCCTGAGGCATAGGCCCACACCTGACGCAGACCGAAGAGGTCAAAGTGGTTGATCAGGAACGTACTGATCAGCACTCTAAGCCAGCCAAAGCCGTTCACAACCAACAGAAAACTCGCAAACGGTCCGCGGGTGGCCCAGACTACGGGCCTGGGTAATGCACGCCATTGCGAGTAGATGAGCACCAAGGCGAGCGAAGACCAAAGCACATAGGTTGAGCGCTCTGCGACCTTCGGAACAATCCGGGTCCACCAGGTTTTGAAGGCCGGCTGGGTCCGAATCAATCGTTTTTGGAACCACGACATCATCAGCGAAGGCGATCGCGTAGAGGAAAGCGCCGAAGAAAACGACGTAGCTGAGCCCGCCGTACAGCACCGCGAGAATTTTACCCACGTTCCGACCCCGCCGAATTTGGCAGAAGCCTGAATGCAGTAGGTCACCTAGTCAATTTCGATGAATATCGTTCACCGCACATCGTTCTGTCAATTAGTCGTCCAGCGAGCCCTCGCCGTTCGGCTCTGTATCAGGTGCCTGACCGGGGGGATCATCGACATCGTCCTGACCCGCATCGGCAAGACGCTCCACCGAGACCACATGCTCGTCCGGCGCTGTACGGAAGATCGTAACGCCAGAGGTATTGCGCCCGACCATGCGGACCTGGCTTACCGGCGTGCGGATAAGCTGGCCCTGATCGGTGACCAGCAGGATCTCGT
Organism: uncultured Alphaproteobacteria bacterium; assembly: GCA_903860975.1. Taxonomy (GTDB): domain Bacteria; phylum Pseudomonadota; class Alphaproteobacteria; order Caulobacterales; family Caulobacteraceae; genus Phenylobacterium. Next base: position 9,776 of record CAIOSI010000046.1, on the reverse strand, counting down.
CAAACTCCTCGACGGGGAATGAGGCCGCAAGTTTGCCACCTTTGCGGGTGAGATCCTGCGCAAGCAGTCCCTGCCCGCCGCGCCCGGTCCGGCGGAATTCGTAGGCCGATGTGCGTTTACCGAAGCCCTCTGTCGAAACGGTAAGAATGATCTCCTCGGCCGCTTCCAGCGCCGCGATGCGTTCAACAGGTAGGGACACCAGGCCTTGATCAGCCTCGCCGTCGTCATCGTCCGGTGCCGCAGGTTCATCAGCCTCCGTCACCTCGCCGCGCGCTTTGCGCATGGCGCTGGCATGCTTGACGTAGGCACTGCGTTCGTCCGGCGTCGCATCGACGGAACGCAAGATCGCCATGGAGATCACAGTATCCCCCTCAGCCAGCCGAATCCCGCGGACGCCGGTCGAGTCGCGCCCAGCGAAAACACGAACCTCTTCAGTCGCAAAACGAATGCAGCGGCCGAGCGCTGTGGTCAGCAAGATGTCATTGACCTGGGCGTTGCAGATGCCGACGCCAATGATGCTGTCGCCCTCGTCAAGTTTCATGGCGATCTTTCCGTTTCGACGGACGTCCACGAAATCGGAGAGCTTGTTCCTCCGAACCCCGCCAGAGCGGGTGGAGAACATGACGTCATACTGATCCCAGGTCGCCTCGTCTTCCGGCAGCGGCAGGATCGAAGTGATGCTTTCGCCAGGTTCGATGGGCAGCAAATTGATAAACGCCTTGCCGCGCGAGGTCGGCGTGCCGACGGGCAGTCGCCAGACCTTTAACTTGTAGACCTTGCCGCCTGACGAGAAGAACAAAACCGGCGTGTGGGTGTTCGCGGAGAAGACACGGGTGACCGCATCTTCTTGCTTGGTCGACATTCCAGAGCGGCCCTTGCCGCCCCGATGCTGCGTCCGATAGGTGGTCAACGCGGTACGCTTGACGTACCCGCCGTGGGTCACGGTGATCACCATGTCCTCGCGGGCGATCAGGTCCTCGTCCTCGACGTCGGCCTCGCCATCAACGATCTCGGTGCGCCGCGGCACAGCATAGGCCTGGCGCACGTCCACCAGTTCTTGGCGCACGATGGCCATAATCGCTTCGGTCGAAGCCAGCAGCGCAAGGTAGCCCGCGATGGCGTCGGCGAGCGTCTGGGCCTCACCAAAAATCTCATCTCGGCCAAGGCCTGTGAGGCGAGACAGCGTCAAAGCCAGAATGGCCCGGGCCTGCTCGTCGGAAAGCCGGATTTTGTCGCCGTCGATGACAAGGGTGCGTGGGTCAGCGATCAGTTCGACCAGCGGCAGCATGTCACCGGCCGGCCAATCTTTCGCAATCAGCCGTTCGCGGGCTTCAGCCGGATCCTTCGACGAACGGATGATGTGGATGAATTCGTCAATGTTCGCCACGGCGATAGCCAGGCCGACCAAGACATGGCCCCGATCGCGAGACTTCGACAGCTCGAACTTCGTCCGACGGATCACGACCTCTTCGCGGAAATCCACGAAGGCGGTGACCATGTCCCGCAGGCCCATTTGCTCGGGCCGTCCACGGTTCAGGGCCAGCATATTGACGCCGAATGAGCTCTGCAGTGGCGTGTAGCGATAGAGCTGATTGAGGATCACGTCGGCGGGCGCATCGCGCTTCATCTCGATGACGATGCGCATACCCTGACGGTCGCTCTCATCGCGCAGGTCCGATATGCCCTCGATCCGCTTCTCGCGCACCAACTCGGCGATGCGTTCGACAAGTGCAGCCTTATTCAGCTGATAGGGGATCGAATGGATGATGATCGCCTCGCGTTCCTTGCGGATCTCCTCGATGGAGGCCACACCTCGCATGATCACCGATCCGCGCCCCGTCATAAGCGCCTGTCGCGGACCCGTGCGGCCGACAATCTGGCCGCCGGTCGGGAAATCCGGGCCGGGAACGATATCGAGCAGAGCCTCGAGGCTGACCTCGGGATCATCGACGTAGGCTAAGCAGGCGTCGATCACTTCTCCCAGATTATGGGGCGGAATATTGGTGGCCATGCCGACGGCGATACCGCCTGCGCCATTGACCAGCAGATTGGGCACCCGGCTCGGCAGGACAACCGGCTCATGCTCTGAGCCATCGTAGTTATCCTTAAAGTCGACCGTGTCCTTATCGAGATCGGCCAGGATCGACATGGCGGCCTTGGTCAGCCGGCATTCGGTGTATCGCATGGCCGCCGGCGGATCGTTATCTACCGAGCCAAAGTTCCCCTGCCCGTCGATCAGCAAAAGGCCCATGGAGAACGGCTGCGCCATCCGAACCAGCGTGTCGTAAATCGCCAGATCGCCGTGCGGGTGATATTTACCCATGACATCGCCGACCACGCGGGCCGACTTCACGTAGGACCGATCGGGGGTGTGCCCCTGCTCGTTCATCGAGAACAGAATTCGCCGGTGCACGGGCTTCAGGCCATCGCGCACATCGGGCAGCGCCCGGCTTACGATCACGCTCATGGCGTAGTCGAGATACGAGCGCTTCAGCTCGTCTTCGATCGCGATAGGGGCGATGCCCCCGTGCCGGTCGGCCGGCGGAGTGTTGGTTTCGTCGGTCAAGGGAGGAATTTAGCCGTTGGAATCGGACTGCTTGTGCGCAGCCCATGAATAGCATTGCCAAGCGCCGGACGCCAACTTTCGAGCGCGGGCACGGCCATGCACCCCCTCCATAAAGGCGACCTTGATCGCCAAATCCTACAGATACGCATCAAGATGGGCCGCGACCGCTGTCCAATTGGGCCAACATGGTTGCGATCAAGACGCTTTCAGGTTTGGGTGAACCGCCCCAAACTCCGCCGCAATCCCATGTTCTAAGTCCAAAAATGAACCGACCAACCTCATGGCTTGCCGCCCCGCTCCTCAGTTTGGCATTTGTCGGAGCGGCCTCGGCGCAAAAGGCGATCGCTCCCGGATATTGGGAGACCACCAGCAAGGTCACCTCGCCCTTCCCCACGCAAAAAACCGAGCGTCGCTGCATCAAACCTGCCGACGTAGAAGGTTTCATGGAAGGCAAGATCAACCACATCTACACCTGCACCTATCCGACCAAGGAGATCGGCGGCGGGCAAATCAAACTGCAGGGCTCCTGCGCCACAAAGGACGGTGCGCCAGTCCCGATTTCAGGCGAAGGCGTCTACACCAGCGATACGATGCATATTGACGCGCGCGTTGCTTTGGCCGTCGGAGGACTGAACATCCCTGTTCACGCCTCGACCGACGCAAAACGCCTCGGCGACACGTGCCCCGACCCCGTAGCGCCCGCGGGCTGACGGCGCACCTAAAACGGAATTTCGTCGTCCAGATCGGCGGAGAAGTCCTCGCGAGGCGCGGAGCTCTGGGCCCGCGGCCCCGACGAGAAACCGCCGTTGTAGCCCCCATTTTCACCGGCCTCGGCGTTCTCCCCGCGACCATCGAGCATGGTCAGCTCGCCTCGGAATTTCTGGAGTACGATCTCGGTGGAGTACTTCTCTGCGCCGGATTGGTCGGTCCATTTGCGGGTCTGGATCGCGCCTTCGATATAAACCTTCGCGCCTTTGCGTAGGTATTGTTCGCAGACCTTCACGATATTCTCGTTGAAAACCACGACCCGATGCCACTCGGTCTTTTCCTTCCGCTCGCCTGAGCTGCGATCTCGCCAGGATTCAGACGTCGCGATCCGCAAGTTCGCCACGCGATCGCCCGATGTGAGTGAGCGGATTTCGGGATCGGCCCCGAGGTTACCCACCAAAATGACCTTGTTGACGCTGCCAGCCATGTCGTTGTCCTGAGCTTCCGTGTTCCTGGGCCGCGGCCCCATTCCAAGAATTATTTGCCACGCTAGCGAGCTGCCGCGAGCTCGGCAAGGACGAAGTTCACTTTTCGTTCACGTTTTCTCGGAACCGTCCACAAGCATTCGCTGCAGCCTATTGCGTCGGCATCGCACCCGGAAGCGCCAAGCGTCCATCGCCTGTGCGCACCAGCGCAAGGTAGCGCGATCCTTCAAGGCTTGTGGAGGTCTTCACGCCGTCTGCCTCGAGGAAAAGGAAGTTAGACTGGTAGGCACCGTAGATATTCTGCTGAGTCCCGCCCATCCGCAGGAACTTGATCCGCATGGCCTCCAAATTGGCGGCGCAGGTTTCCAAATTCGGCGCGTTTACGAGCTTGAAATACTTTAGATTTCCACCTTTTTGGGGCACGACACTATAGCAAATTCCAGCATCCCCCGGCGGCTCCGTTCGTTTGGCGCAACCTGATAGCGCCAAAGCAGAGGTGGCGGCGATAACGATCAGGACGAGGCGTTGCATGGCCAAATCTTATACAATTCAAACCAGATATGCGAGCCGTTAGCCGGGCGGCGGGGCCGGACAACCTGGCTGATCCATAAGCGGGCGAAAGGCTCGGCTGTCGGATGAGAGTTCGATGCGCCCCGCAACGAGCCGCAGGGTCTGCTGCGCCCATCGTCCATAGACCGCCTCGTCGGATCTGTCGCAACGTCTAGCAAACAGCGCCTGGACGCAGGCCGATAGGGCAAGGTCATTGGGAAGCTTTCGCCACTGGCCCTCAGAATAGCGCCAGCACGCGCCAGGTGCCCCAGCGACAATCGTCGGCGCTGCGGTCACAGACGTGGCGTTTGACTCCGCACCGGCGTCTTCCGTCTTCGCCTCCGTGGGCGGCAGGGGTGTAATTATCGCGCCGGCCTGATCCGCGGCGGCGAGCGCGCCAGTCGGGTCCAGGCCGACGTCGAGTGCGTCCGTGGCGACCCCGTTTCGCTTTGCGCACGCCGCCAGGGTTAGCTCGCCCACAAATTGCCCCGCGACAAAGCATCGAAGCGCCCGCGCAGGATCCATACGTCCGTCAGGCACTTCGCTGGACTGAATCACCAGGCCGGCGCGCGATGCGGGAGGCGCCAGGACGCGCTCGCCGCGATGCTGCGCGATCAAAACCCCAGCCAAGGCGAGGCCTGCCAGCAGCGCCACGGCGGCGCCGGCCAAAGCCAGCACCGTCCTGCGATCGCCTAAGACATCCATAGCTCTCGCTAGACCCCGGCGGAGCCGGTTTCAAGTATTGCCGCGTTTGAGGCCCGACCAAGATCCATCAAGGGCGTCAGGCCAGCAAAGATGTCGTCGAGCCAGAGCTTCCGCCTGTCAGGCGTGCAAGACCGGCATTCAAATTGGCCAGTTCATCGGTCAGATATTGCGGGACAGCTTTGGTCTTGCCGGCCGCGGCGGCGGCTTGAGCCGGGGTCGGTGGCGAGGCGGCGGTGACCAGATCCTGATAAGCCGTGCGGATGACGCCCAAAGCAGAGTTGACCACGGACTTGGCGTGGCTGATTTGGGCTGCGTTGTCGATGTTCACAGTGGTGGCGAGACCGAGGCCGTAGATCTTGGTGCCGCCGTCCGCTGCACTGGTCTTGCCGCCCAAAGTGATCGTCTGGGACAGGAGGCCCTCCGGAAGGCCGAGTGTCGCCAAAGCGTTCTTCCCCTTGGGCCCACTGCTCAGCTGGATCATTGAAGACCCGTAGGTTGGCGTCAGGATGAGCTGCTGCTGCGTCATCGTGTTGGTAACCGTTGCGGTCAAATTCGAGCCACTGGCACGCTGAATTTTCGTCGCCAATGTCGAAAGCGTTTCGCCGGGATCAATCGTTATGGTCGCCTGCGACCCGTGGGCCGGACCGACCGTAAATTGTTCACCCGCACGCAGCGTGCTGTGCGAACTCAGCTGCAGCGACGTGTCGCCCCCAAGGGTACCCTTGGGCAGTCCGAGGCGATCAAGGAAGCTAGACCCACTGGTATCGACGGCGATCGCAGTCGGTGCGGCCATACCGTCCTTGCCGGTAAATCGATCCGAATTCACGATCGTGCCAGCGCTGATATTCAGCTGGGCCAAGAAACCATCCTGGGTTCCAACCGCAGGCTGTCCCGGGAGATCCGTACCGGCCTGTCCGGCGATCCAGACCTGGCCGTTGGAAACCGAAAGGGCGGTCGCCTTGTCGTTTCCAGAGCCCCCATAGTAAGCAATGGCGTCGCCGGCGCTTGGGGACAGGTTCTCAGCGATCTGCGCGGCGAAGGCATCGGTACCCCCCGATGCTGCGCGTGTGATTGTTCCGGCGGCAAGGGCTCCGTTCGCGGTGGTGCCCGAGACCACGAGTTGGCCAGCGTTTAGCGCCAGCCCCGTGAGGTTTCCCCCCTGCAAATCGCCAAGATCGCGCGTTGACGACAGCACCGGCTGGCCAGAAGAAATATCATAGTTGCGCAGGACGGCGTGACCACTCTCGACGCTGGCGGTAATCAGCTGATTACCATCAATGACCATGCCCTTGGGCGTATCCTGGCCCGCCGTGCCGAAGGATTGCGTGAAGGTCGCCTGAGGGCCTCCGGTAGCCGACGTCTTGAAGGCCGCAATATAGCCGTCATAACCTCCGGCTGGCGGGACCGAACTCCCCGGCATCTGGCCCTGCGCTTGCCCTGCAACATAAACCGTGGCGCCATCGCCGCTGAAAGCGACCTGGCTGGCCTGATCCTGCAGCGTCGAACCACGGCGATCGGTCCAAACCTCGTTGCCAGACTTATCGTAGAGGGTTGTGAAGCTGTCCGTCTGATCTGAGGTGCCGTTTGCGTTGGAATTCAACGCGCCGTTGGTGGCACCGTTCAGCGTACCGGTGACCTGGCCGACAACCGCCACCTGCCCCGTTGACGACACGGCCAGCCCAAGACCCGAGGCACTGTCAGACGCGCCCAGCGTGCGGGTGTAAATCAATTGTCCCGCAGAATCGTACTTCATCAAAGCGACGTCCTGGGTTCCCTGGACCGCTTGACCTTCAACAGAGCGGGTGACGTCAGCCAGCATGTAGACCGAGCCATCTGCGGCCGTCTGCATGGCGTGAATTGTGCCAACACCGGTGTCGAGGTTTTCAGCAAACACACGACTGGCCACAAAATTTGGCTGGCTGGAAATCTGCGGCGGAGCGCTCACGTTTGTTGTGTCAGTCTGGAATTTCAGGAGCTGGGATCGGGCGTCGGCGACAATCTTTGGATCAGCGGCTGAATTCGGGTTTCCGACCGTCTGGCCAACATAGACCGCTCCGGCGGTCTGCGGTGCGGAGAAACTTACCGTCTCGCTGGTGCCAACATTGACTTTCAATGCCCATTGGTCGGAAGTCGGGGGCAAGTTCACCGTTGTTCCGCCAGAGGTGATGATCTGGGGCTGCCCGGGAATACGGCTCGTGGCAAACCGGGTCTCAACACCCGCCGCCGACAGCTGGGCATTGATGTAGTCCACAACAGCCCCAATGCTGCGCGGTTGCGTACCCAGATTGGCTAGGTCGATCGGGATGTTCTTCGTAACGTTGTTCAAGGTCACCGCAATGCTGAACTGCGCGGCCCCGTCGAAGGCCGCGACGTCCGCGGTCGGCGAGTTTGTCAGCGGCGGCGTGATATAGGTCGCCGCAGGCTTGGCAATTTTCAGCTGAGCGGTATCAGCTGTCGTCGATACACCTTCCGTCAGCCGCAACTTGCTGAACGTACTGGTCGCGAGATACTTCGAGACCTCCTGCATGCCGCTAGCGAAGGCTTGCGCCAGCTGGGCCTTATACTGTGGCGAGTTGGGACCTGCGGCCGTATTGGCGAGGTCCATTAAGCTAGAGAGACCTTGATAAAGCGCAAAGAGTTTCTTGTAATCCGTTGATGCGCCTGGAAAATTAAGCTTTGCGGCATTTTCATTGATAAAGGACTGCCCCGCTAAGGCCGACTGAACTTTGGCGGAAGCCTGTACCGGCGTCTCGGTGGTGTTCCAAGGGGGCGTCGGCGCCACGGGGTGGTTGGAACCCGAAGCGCTGCTTGCCGTCGAGATCGGCGCATTCAGGCTCGAGAGGTCCATACTGACAATGCCATTGCTATCGCTGCTGGATGTGTTGAACAGCCCCAGCACATAGCTCTGATCGGTTCCGATCTGCATGGTCGACCTTCGGCGGACGAAACTCCGCATTCGAACTATCAGGCCCGAACGGCTTAAGGTTTGTTAAGGCGCCCCGGAAAATATTCAAAAACCGCGATATCAAGACGGCTGATTTACGCAGCAAAAAGGTCCGGACAGCAGCACTGTCCGGACCCCGATTCACACCGCGACAGAACCCGTTATTTGAACAGCGACAAAATCACTTGAGGCGCCTGGTTGGCGATGGACAACGCCTGGGTCCCGAGTTGCTGCTGCACCTGCAAGGCCTGAAGGTGGGCGCTTTCCTTCGCAAGGTCAGCATCAACAAGATTTCCAACCCCGCTCGTTAGCTGATCTGCCAACTTCTGCACAAAGGTGTTGTGGTTTGAAATCGCCTTGGCCTGCGACCCCAGATTTCCTAACGCTTGGTTGGTGTTCGAAATCGAGGACGTCAGCTGAGTTAGCACGGCGGTGGAGAGCGCAACCGAACTCAGCGACGCCGTCGAGGGGATCGTTATGATCGCCCCGCCAAGGCTCAGATTTTGGCTGCTCAAGGTGATCGTAGAGGACGCGTTGGCGTTCGCGATGAACCCGATTTGAGCGACGCTGCCGTTCAGCATATTGGCGCCATCGAAATTGGCGTTCGCGACGATTTGGGTAATCTGCGTGAGCTCAGACTTGAAGGCGGCATCGAGCGCGCCCCTCGAAGCGGTATCTATGGACGGATCCATCGCCGCCACAACGTTGGCCTTCATCTGGATCAGAAGGTCAGAGATTGACTGCCCGGCTGAAGCTGCGACGTCGGCGATGGATGTCGCTCGGTCCAGGCTCGACTTCACCGCGCCGAGCGAGCCGATGTCCGCCCTCTGCCCCTGGGCGATGGCCCAGACAGCGGCGTTATCCTTGGCGTTATTAACCGCCAGACCGGTGCTGATCCGGTTCTGCACGTCCTGGAGCTGGGTGCTCGTGTGGTTCAGGTTTTGCAGCGCCAAGAGCGCAGCGTTGTTCGTATGGACGCTAAGTCCCATCGGGCGATCTCCTCGAGCCCCGAATGCGCTGAACGCGAGTCGGGGGCGTGTTCGAGGTCAACCTAAGGAATCGTGGTGAGCAGATGGTTAACGCCAACGCCGATCGCCACCTCCGGCAAGCCGGGGCGGTGTTAGAGTCTCAATTCGCGCTCCCGTTATGGACGGAGCCTTGAGAAATCAGGCCTTGGTTCGAACGACATCGCCGGCTTGGTAATCAAGCTGTTCGCGGAGCTTTAGGATCTGCTCTCGCGGCAACTGCTGGACCACTTCACCGGTCAACCAATTGACGGTTTTATAGACGTAGGATTTGGCGCCCTTATCTTCTTCTATGACCAGTCGCAGGTCCGCAGAATCCGATGTTTGGCCTGCCGGTGTTTCGGCTCCACCGACAGAAGTCGGGCGCGCAAGCGCTGGATTTTGACCAAATGCAGGATCCGGGGCGGCTGCGACGCTCGCAACCTTGCTATCCATTTCAGCTCTCGTAGTCGCTTGCGACGCCTACGCTCCATCGAGAAAAACGGACGGCGGAAGGGTATTCCCCTCCGCCGCCACGGATTGGCTTACTTGAAGAGACCCAGGAGGACTGAAGACGACTGGTTGGCGATCGAGAGCGCCTCAATACCCAGTTGCTGCTTGGTCTGCAGCGCCTGGAGATTCGCGCTTTCCTTCGCCAGATCGGCGTCCACCATGTTACCAATGCCTGCGTTGATCGTGTTCTGCAGGTTGGTGATGAACGTCTGTTGATTTGCCATCGCCTTGCTACCCGTACCGAGCTTGCCAAGCGCGCTCGAAACGTTCGCGATCGAAGTGTTCAGGGCCGTGATCTGCGC
>CAIOSI010000045.1 GCA_903860975.1 uncultured Alphaproteobacteria bacterium | reverse complement strand
TCGCGTTTCCAAAGTCGACCACCTCGGTCGTTGCCTTCCGAAGGCCAAGGATCGAAGCTCTGTCACCCGTGGCGACAATCCGACCGTGACTGACCGCCACGGCCTGAGCCGTCTGCTTCCCCGCGCCCAAAGTGTAGAAGCGCTTGGCCAGAAAAATCTTGTCCGGCTTGTCTATACTTGGCCCCGCAGCCAGGACGGGCGTCGCTCCCGCCATTCCAAAGCCCACACCAAGGCCCCGAAGAACATCCCGCCGCCCGACATAGTCCCGCATGAAGCGGTTAAACTTGGCGTCGCAAGCATTACACATAAGCGTTTCCCCCAGGATCGCCGTGCGTTCGGAGTCCAGAAAGCACCCCAGCTACACAGGCCAGCTAGCGCAATTCAGCACGATCCATTTACTTGGCAGAACGTGTGCTTTGCCGGGCTAGGGCTGACAAGAGAAATTATTGTGAAGCGCCGCGACTTGTCGACCCCAGGGAGATTGACGCCGAGATTTAGGAGAATCTCTCGTCCAAAAACCCGCGCAAGGTGGGGGATAGGCCTCGCTCAAAGTTCTCTACTTCGCCAGATCCTTCAGTAGACTCTCCCAATGCGCCAGGTCACCGTCGATCGCATCGACGGGCGCTCTTTCGTTCAGGCCGTGGGCAAAGTCGTCCGAAGACTTCATGAAGAGGCCTGAGACTCCGTATGCTGGAATGCCCAGGGCGCGGAAGAACATGCTATCGCTGGCACCTGCCGCCATCGAAGGCACGATCGGCAAGCCTGGAAACCGCGCATGCACCGCCTTGGTCACCGCGGCCAGGACGTCGGGTCGCAGCGGAGAGGCAGGTGCGTCGATAGAGCCGTCGTTCTGCCGGGTCACTTTGGCCGCTGGATCCGCGATGACCTTGACCAGGGTTTCCCGGACCGATTCCGAAGACGTCCCGGGGAAGATGCGGCAGTTGACGTTGGCCGTCGCCTTCTGGGGCAGCGCATTGGGTGCATGTCCGCCCTCGATCATCGTCGTTACGCACGTGGTGCGCAACTGGCCCACGAAATCGCGGTCCGCAGACAAGGTTTCGATGGCCACCGGATCGCTCGGATCGGCGACATAGCGCCGAATGGCCTCGCCCGCCGGACCCGGCGTGTTGGCGGCGGTGGCCTTAAAGAAAGTATCCGTCAGCTCGCTGCGCATGGCCGGAAATCTGTAAGCCGCCAGACGCCCCAGGTCCTGGGAGAGCTCATAGATTGCGTTGGTCTTGCCAGGCCGGCTGGAGTGTCCGCCCGAATCGGTGACCTCGATCGAGAAATCGGCGTAGGTCTTCTCTGCGCCCTGCACCTCATAGAGCACCGGTTTGCCGTCCTCGCTGATCAGGCCGCCGCCGCCGTCGCCGTTCAACACAAGCTCAACCCCCTTAAGGTCTTGAGCGAGCTTACGGGCCGTCTGCATCAGGGTTTCTTCGTCGCCGCTCAGCGCAAGGATCACGTCGCGTCCCGGCTTCCAGCCTTCCTTTTTCAGCTGACCCAATACGGTCACCACGATGGAGACATCGAATTTGTCGTCCACTGCGCCGCGTCCGAAGATGTAGCCCTTCTCGACAACGGGCGTGAACGGATCTCGTGTCCAGTCCGCCGGCTTGGCCTCGACGACGTCCATATGATCGATGATCAGGATGGGTTTTTTCTTGGGATCGGTTCCAGGGTATCGCGCCGTCAGCGTCGCGCTGCCGGCCACCGGAGAAATCGTCACTTCGTCCGGCTTAAATCCCGACTGCACCAGTACGTCCTTCAGGTAGGCCGCATAGACCGGGACCTGATTGCCGGGGATCACCGTGCGAAACGCGAGGCCCTTTTTCATCAGGTCGAGCGCCTTTTCATGCAGGGCCGGATCGATGTTTGGCGGTGCGGCCACCGCAGAGCTCGAGATCAAGCCCGCCAGAACAGCGGCCGATAAGAGGGGCATAGCTTTCAAGGACATAATCCACTGGACGTTGGAATGTGCGCGGACTCTAGCGGCGTGCGTTGAACGAGGCGAGGAGTTCTGTGCGGCAAACGCGCAGGCTCTGGAACCATTGGCAAACTCGCGATTTCTGCAGATATGGCAGACGAGTCTCGCTCCTTCGATCCGCGCCTAGCCGCCGTGTTCGACAGTTCGTTTGTTGATGGCGAGATCGTCTATGCCGATCGCGCACCCAACGACGAGTTGCGGCAATCGTATTTCTGCAGGGCCTGCCAGCAACGGGTGGCCAAACAGGATCTTGCCGCCATTTTCCATCACCGGCAGCGGGGGCATCGCCCGCTCACGGATGTGGACTATGAGCCCCTCGATAGTCTGTCCGATCAGATCACGAAGGCGTTCGATCAGGCGCTCGGCTCTCGATAGGCGAGGTGAGGGGCGCGGTCCGGCCCAGCGATCGCTCGCGCGGGTCGCTTTAAGTCTCCAGCGGGTAGCGCGCCTCACGCCAAGCCTTCATGCCCCCATCTAGCGCGACGGCCCGTCCATATCCCAGCTCCCGCAAGGTGGCTGCCGCCAGGGTCGAGATTTTACCGAATTCGCAACAGGTCAGGATCCGCACCGTTGGGTCCGTCAGCTCACTGTTGACCCGAAGCTCCAGCTGTCCTCTGGGCAAGTGGATGGCCCCAGGCACGTGTCCGGCGTCAAAGGCCTCTTTCTCGCGGATGTCGAGGATCACCAAGTCGCGGCTGTTGGAGCCGAGGCGCTCTTTCAAATCGGCCTGCGCCATGAAGGGAACCTTGGCGGCCGCCTCGCTCAGGAGCTGCGCCACTGTCTTGCCGCCGCTCATATTGGTGCGCAGCGCCTCAGTCAGGTGCGTCGGGGCTGCCAGGTCCAAGGCAAGCATCATCGCCATGAACTCGACCCGATCGGTCTTTTGCAGCCGTGGATTTTCGGCGATCTCGATGCCGATCGTGGAATGGCTGCGCCCTTTGTAATCGTGAGCGGGAAAGACCAGGGTTTGCGGCGGTAGCTTCAGGAGCTTATCGAACAAACTCTCATAGAGCTGGTGCGGGTCACCACTCGGCAGGTCCGTCCGACCGGTCCCTCCGATCAGCAGCGCATCGCCCGTGAACACCCGGTCTTCCATGACCAGACTCATCGAGTCCCGCGTGTGGCCGGGCGTGTATAGCGACTTCAACCGAAGTTCACCTACGACCAACATATCCCCGTCGTCGAGCCTGAGGTCGGCATAGGGCGATGGGGCAAATCTGTGCATCACGATCGGCGTACCTAGGGCCTTGCCAAGCTCGTGACTGGCCGAAAAATGGTCGGCGTGGGTGTGGGTGTCGGCGACGTACTTCACAGAAAGTCCATGCTGTGCGCAAAGGCCGAGGTAGCGGTCGATCCGGCTTAGTTCCGGATCAATCAACACCGCGGCGCGTGTCGCCTCGCAACCGACCAGGTAGGACTGGCACCCGCCCGTGGCGATCTGCTCGAATATCATTGATATCCCCTAGGCGTCTGGCGTGCCAACCATTGCCTGTCCAGCGGACCATGAGCAAGACGAACCGCTGACGACCGGGATGGCCTTAAGCCTGGACACATAGTGCAAGATGTCGCCACGGTTGTTCAGGTCAAAACCAACGTGTCCGGCGCCAGGCTGAGAAGGAAGGCCCCTGAACTTCGGATCTTCAGGGCAGGGTCCTTGTTTGTCGTCAGTCGGGTCTCTTACGATAGAGCGACGGCGTTGAGGGGGCGGTTCTTGCAATCCCTCGACCTCCGGTGAGGTCTCAGCCTTTTGACCAACCCGTTCCCGGTGAGCGAATAAGCGCGCCGAGGCGAGTGGGATTGCCGCGGTATTTACCGGGATCAGGGACGCCTCCACCGTTTGCCTCTTGTCGATCAAGATCGCAGTATCCGATCAAATCTTCGAATCTGGAAAGAAAGAGCCCATGAGCGTGCCCTTGAAAGTCTCCGACGCGGGACATGTCCGCACCATCACCCTCGATCGGGCTGACAAAAAGAACGCGCTCAGTCAGGAGCTGGCTTGGGGCATTGTCCAAGCCGTGGACGCCGCAGCGCTCGATGACAACGTCTGGGTGGTGGCGATCACCGGCAGCGGAGATGCTTTCTGCGCTGGTCTCGATCTGTCGTCAGGCTCTGAGTCCTACTCCCCCTATTCTCCGCAGACGACACAGCTGGACGACATAGGGTGGGTTGGTCAGCTGCTGCTTTCGATACGCAAGCGTTGCGATAAGCCGGTCGTGGGCGGGATCAACGGCGTCGCGGTGGGAGCAGGTTTGGGCCTCGCCATGGCGACAGATGTGCGCCTGATCGCCAAAAGTGCACGTCTGATGGCGGGCTACACCCGTATCGGTGGCTCGCCAGACGCGGGCCTCACCGTCACCTTGCCGCAGGCTATGGGCTACGAGCGCGCCATGCGCTTCATGATGGAGAACCGCACGATTATTGGCGAAGAAGCTTTGACCTGGGGAATGGCCGGCGAAGCTGTCGATGACACCCAGTTCGCTGAGCGCCTCGCTGCTTACTGTCAGGAACTCAGCGCCTGGTCGCCGATCACGTTGCGTCTCTTGAAGCGGGGTATGGTGAAGTCCTACGAGTCCAACGATATGGAGCAGCAGCTTCGCTACGAGGTCTCAAACATCCGCAAGGCGTTTGGCAGCGAAGACGGGCAAGAGGCCCGCCAAGCCTTCCTCGAAAAACGGAAACCGGTCTTCCAGGGTCGCTAGAGGCGCGACGATTCCCGCCAAGCCGATGCGCGCACGCTTTGATCGAGGCCGTTGGTTTTAGAGTAGGGCGCGCGCGCGTTCGAACACGGCTTCGAACATTGCCGGGGTCAGGCGCCCGGTGTTCGTGTTGAGGCGCGAGCAGTGGTAACTGTTCAGGACGATGTAGGGGCCAGCCTCAAACTCCGTCCCATGACCGGGTAGACCCGCCGAGGCCTTCAAGCCCAACGCCTTCAGCACGTTTCGCCGGGAGATATCGCCCAGTGTCACAATAACCTTCAAGCGGGAGAGGGTGGTGATGCGGTTGGTCAGGAACGGTCGGCAGGCGGCCTCTTCGGATATCTCTGGCCGGTTTCCTGGCGGGGCGCAGCGCACTGCGTTGGAGATCATGCAGTCGATCAGTTCAAGGTCGTCATCGCCGTTCGGGTCATAGCGCCCACGAGCAAACCCGGTCTTGGCGAGCGTCGCATAAAGGAGCTGGCCTGCGTGATCGCCGGTGAAGGGTCTGCCCGTACGGTTCGCGCCCGTTCGTCCAGGCGCCAGGCCCGCAACCAGCAGGCGTGCATTATCGTCGCCGAATGAAGGCGCAGGTCCATTGAACCAGCCCGGGTTGGCCGTAGCATTGGCGGTGCGATAGGCCACGAGCCTCGGACATCTTGGGCAATCACGAGGCGGTTCGGGTCGTCCGTCCGCCTCCAGCCGCAGAGCGCGCCCTGCTTCAGATCTCTGCATCGGCCTCCAGCTCGTCATCGTGATGACGTTCACTGCGGCTTTCCTGGATAAAACGGGGAAGGCGCGAGGGCCGCCCGATTATGTCGGCAAGGTCGGCCAGATCGACGAAGTTGTCGGCCTGACGGCGAAGGTCATCAGAGGCCATTGGCGGCTGCGACTTCACCGTCGAGACCACGGTCACCCGCGCGCCCCGGCGCTGAACCGCCTCGACGAGCGCGCGGAAGTCGCCATCGCCGGAGAAGAGGACCAGATGGTCGGTATTCGCCTGGGCCATCTCCATCATGTCGACGGCGATCTCGACGTCCATGTCGCCGCGCCAACGTTTGCGGCCCTGGCTGTCGGTGTATTGCCGGGCGGTTTTCGTTACGAGGCTGTAGCCGTTGTAATCCAACCAATCGACCAGCGGCCTGATCGGGGAGTATTCTTCGTCCTCGACAAGGGCGGTGTAGTAGTAGGCTCGGATCAGAACGCCGCGTTTGCGGAACTCTTCCAAGAGCTTTCGATAGTCGATGTCGAAACCCAAGCCCTTGGCCGCAGAATAGAGATTAGACCCGTCGATGAACAGCGCCAGACGGTCCGTGGGGTAAAAAGTCATCGTTTCAAAATTCCCAATAGCCAGAGGCTCAGAGCCCAGAGGCTGGATGCCGACCCGCGAGGCGCTCGACGGCGCGGTGATCATAGCGCTGGGCTCCAATAGGCCCGGCGATCATCCGTCATCTGAGGCGCTGCTTGAGGCGGCCCTGCCGCTGTTCCCTAAGGCAGGATTGCCCGTTCTGGCCCGATCGCGCTGGTGGAGCTGTGCCGCCTGGCCCGATCCGAAAGGCGAAGAATATCGCAACGGTGTGGTCATTGTCGAGACGAATTGCCCCGCACTGGCTGTTATGGAGGCGCTTTTTGCCATTGAGGATCTATTTGGTAGGAGACGTGGACTTCCCAATGCTCCACGGACCCTTGATCTCGACCTGATTGCTTACGGTCGGGCCATCACCGACGAAGCGGGTCTGATTTTGCCCCATCCAAGAGCCAGCGAGCGAATGTTTGTGATGGGGCCCCTCGCCGAAGTCGCGCCGGATTGGCACCATCCAATTTCCGGAAAATCGGCGACTGAATTGGCGAGGCAGGCGACAGTGGGGCGCGACGCCCGGCCCGTTCCTTAGGCGGCAATCTCCCTCGAGAGTCTTCGTGACCGATTTGCAGCCCCGCGGGGACCTCGCCAGGTTCCAGTTCCTGGGATTGACCAGATCAGCATCGCGCTAGGACGCTATTCCTAAGTCGCGTTTTGGCCGGCCCGGCAAACGCGTGCGACGTCGACCATCAACAGCGCTTGCCGATCGCGCTTGGGGGCGGGCTCCAGCCGCACATCTCGCAAGGAGGTGATCGAGAGGCATTCGCCAATGAGCCGCTCGGCGTCTCATCCGTATCGGAGGCCCTGATGGGCAGTCGAGGCAGGCAGCATCAAAAGGTCCAGCTGAATTGGCACCACTTGGCGGCGTCAATTAATGCGGAAATTACATTTTTTATTTGGTGCGCGGGGTTTGATTTCGCCATGTGCAACAGCCCTGCGGCCTTTGCGGCGTTGCACAATTCATACCGAACCGCTATTTCGGAAGGTTCTTTCCCCCGTCTGAGGAATCCATGGCTCGCGTCACTGTCGAAGATTGCATCGAAAAGGTCCCCAACCGCTTCAACCTCGTGTTGCTGGCGTCGCATCGGGCTCGTGCCATTTCGGCGGGCGCTGAGATCCTGGTGGATCGCGACAATGACAAGAACCCTGTGGTGTCTCTGCGTGAAATCGCCGACGACGTCGTGGATGCTGAGGAACTGCGTGAAGCGCTGATTGGCACGCTGCAGCGCGTCGACGAGCGTTCGGAAGCCGAGGAAGAGGCCGAGACCTTGGCTCTTCTGGCCGATCCGACCCACATGCAGATGAGCGAGCTCGAATTGGTGCGCGCCCTGCAGAGCGACCGCGATGGTGGCCAGGAGGAGCGGTACTGAGCCTAGAAGGCACAGAACCTCTCCCGACTAAGGCGGCGCTGGAAACCGTCGCCCTGAAGAAAGACGCCCCGAACTCTGGCAGAGCGATGACCGTCAAGGTCGCTCCGGCGCGGCCGAAAATGCTGCGCCAGTTTGAGCTGATCGATAAAGTCCGCTCCTACGACCCGACCGCCGATGAGGCGTTGCTGAACCGCGCCTACGTCTATGCGATGCGCATGCACGGGGCCCAGATGCGTGCGTCTGGCGATCCCTACTTCGCCCATCCCATCGAGGTCGCAGGCATCCTGACCGACTACCGGCTGGACACCGCGACCATTGTGACCGCCCTGCTACACGATGTGATCGAGGACACGCCGGTCACCCGCGTCGAGATTGACGAGCTATTCGGCACTGAAATCGGTGAGTTGGTGGAAGGCGTTACCAAGCTTTCCAAGCTCGAACTTTCCTCTGAGCACCTGCGCCAAGCCGAAAATCTGCGGAAATTCATCCTGGCGATCAGCCGTGATGTGCGCGTGCTGATGGTCAAGCTGGCTGACCGACTGCACAACATGCGCACGCTGCAGTTCATCACTAGCCCCGCCAAGCGTGAGCGAATTGCCCGCGAGACCTTGGATATCTACGCCCCTCTGGCCCGCTCTATTGGTGTCCACCGCATCTGCACTGAGCTGGAAGAGCTGGCGTTCGCGCATTTAAACCCGGTCGCCCGCGATGCCATCGGACGTCGGTTGGAGACCCTGCGCCATGACCAGGGTGGAGCGGTCAGCTTGGTCTCGCAGGAAGTTTCTGCTCGGCTGGACACGGCCAGCGTGCCGGCCCGCGTCTTTGGTCGCGAAAAGAACGCCTATTCGATCTGGCGCAAGTTGCAGCGCAAATCGATCGGCTTCTCACAGCTTTCCGACATCTATGCCTTCCGTGTGATCGTCGACACCGAGGAAGACTGCTACCGCGCGCTTGGCGTTATCCACCGCGCCTGGCCTTCTATCCCGGAGCGGTTCAAGGACTTCATTTCCACCCCTAAACGCAACAACTACCGCTCGCTCCACACCACGGTCGTCGGCCCAAAGGGCATGCGTATCGAGATGCAGATCCGCACCGAGGCCATGGACCGTGTCGCAGAAGAAGGCGTTGCCGCCCACTGGCGCTACAAAGACAGGTCCTATGGCTTCGATCTGGAGCATCAGAAGGCCGCCGGTGGACGTGATCCTTTGGTCAATCTTCGCCATCTGGTTCAAATGCTGGAGCATGGCGGGGACGCCGAAGAACTCGTGGAGCATGCCAAGCTCGAAATGTTCCTTGATCAGGCATTTGTCTTTACGCCCAAGGGGCGGCTGGTCAGCCTGCCGAGAGGCGCCATGCCGCTCGATTTCGCCTATGCGCTCCACACCGATATTGGCGATACGTGCATAGGGGTGAAGATCAACGGGGAACTGCGCCCGCTTCGAACGGTGCTCGTCAACGGCGACGTGGTCGAGGTCATCCGCGGCGGCAAGCCAGTCGTGCCACCCGACTGGCGATCGATCACCGTAACTGGCCGTGCCCGCTCAGCGATCCGGCGCCACATTCGCCAGACCGAGAAGGAAGAGTTCATTCGGCTCGGCCGGGCCACGATCGACCAGACGTTCGCGGCAGCAGACAAATCCCGCAAGGACGTGTCATTGCGCCCGGCCCTCGATCGTTTTGCGGCCGCCAACGAAGACGAACTGTTTGAGGCTGTGGGGCGCGGCAGGGTCTCTCCATCCCAGGTTCTCGAGGCGGTTTTCCCAGGCTTAAAGGCCGACGAACGCAGGGCCGCCACCGCGCGTCATCGCATTGAAGACGGCAAATCAGCCAAACTCTTCGTGCGCGGCGGGGGGCTGACGTCGGGCGTCAATATCCATTTTGGGGATTGCTGTTCCCCGGTTCCGGGGGACCGGATCGTAGGAATCCAAGAAGACGACAGCAAGGCTCTTACGGTTCACACAATCGATTGCGAGCGGCTAGCCGCTTACGAGGACCGCGAAGAAGTCTGGCGGGACTTGCAATGGACGCCTGAGGCTGAGCGCAACTCAATCGCTCGCGCCAAGCTGATCGCCACCATCGGCAATTCGCCGGGGGTACTTGGCCAAGTCTGCACCGTAATCGGCGAGGCCGGTGGAAACATTGTCCAGTTGCGAATGCACCATCGCCATAACGATTTTTGCGACGTCGACATTGATGTCGACGTCAACGATGCGCGCCACTTGACCCATATCGCCGCTGCACTGCGTGCCAATCCCAGCGTCGAGACCGTGGACCGCCGAAAGGCTTAGGGTAGCGGCCGCCACGCCAAGCGCGGTTGATCAACGTGCTGTTCAGCGATCGCGTTATGTGCCGCACACACGGGTAGCGAAGCGGGGGTTTCGGCCTTGACCTCTGTCCAGGCATCAACGCCCGGCAGGTTGATGATCAGACCTTATACCCCCTGGCCCAGGTCGTGTTGACGAAGTGGAGCCCGAGCCGAGCTCAGTTTGGAAGGAGCCCGGCGTGGGTCTGGTCGAGAATCAGGCGGCGACCTCAAGGCTTGCGGGCGCCTCGCGATTGGTGAGCGCATGGCTCAGGGGCTTCCAAAGGACGAGAATGATCAGGCCGGCCGCGCCCGCTGCGCCGGTGTGCAACAGCCAAAACGTTGCAACGCTCATCTTCTCGTAGAACTGGCCCACCCACCCGACGAGCAGGGATCCAGCGAAGACAGACAGGAAGTAGACCCCGATCATCAGCGAATTGATTGCGCGCGGCGCGGCGCGACTGAATAGCGCCATGCCGATTGGATAGACGCAGAGGTAGGCGGTTTGAATGATCAGGTGGAAGCCCAACGCCCACATCAAAGGGACCGTTCCGGCCCCCGTCGCTACGACAGCCAAGGCGAGTAGCGCATAGGCGGCTGCGGCTAACCCACAGCCCATCACCATCTTGCCAAGCGCCGAGGGCTCACGTTCGCGCCTGGCCTGGGCTGTCCAAAGCCTAATCAATACCGGCGCCAAAGTGATCCCGACGATAGCGCTCACCGACTGCAACCAGGTGACCGGCAGGGTATGGGATCCAATCTGCAGGTTTAGGTGAGCTCTGGCCCAGATCATGTAGACGTTCAGCACCTCACCATTTGCGACCCAAAAAAGCGCCACCACGACGAGCAGAACGCCCATAGCCAGGAGCGTGGGGACATCGCGACCGGTCAGGCGCGCTGCCGCAGCCCTTTGGTCCCCGCGAGCACGCAATGTGTCCGCCGGCATATTTTCATAGCCCGAAAGATAGATCGCCAGGCTGATCAACATGCCGACACCGGCCGCACCGAAGCCCCAATGCCACCCCACCTTCTCGCCCAGCGTCCCGCAGATGAGAGGCGCTGTGAAGACGCCGACATTGGCGGCCATATAGAAGAGCTGAAAGGCGTCCATGCGTCGTCGATCGGCACGGCCATAGAGATTGCCCACCTGGGCCGAGATATTGCCCTTTAACAGTCCGCATCCCAGCATCAGCAGCACCAGGGCCAAGAGAAAGGGCGCTTCGAAGGCCATAAGGAAGTGTCCCGCCGCCATCATCACCCCGCCGACCAAAACGGCCCGCTTCTGCCCCAGCAGGCAGTCGCCGACGATCCCGCCGAACACTGGGGTGAACGAGCAGAAACCAGCATAGAGTCCGAAAATCTCTGAGCTTAACGCCTGCGGACTCATCGGCCCGAAGACCCGCTGTAGCCCTGCCCGAAGCTCGCCAAACCCGGCCACGTGGTCAATGTGGCCTGCGTGTAGAAGCTGGCTCGTCATGTAGATCACCAGCAGAGCCTACATCCCGTAGAACGAGAAGCGCTCGAAGGCCTCCATAAAGGCTAGATAGGCCAGGGCTTTGGGGTGGCCAAAGAAAGTCCGCTCGGCGTCGGAGCTGATCGAACCGGCGGAGGCTGCGCTGACCATTCCCACACGCTCTCAGGCAGAGCTTCTTGCGGCAAGGGCCATTCGTCTCGCCGCGTTCTGGCGCTCTTGTCGCCTTCGTGGGCGCGGCAGCTGACACACAAGCTCGCCCTTCAATTGCGCGCGGATCACCGTTCGGTCCACTTCATGACCGCTCACGTCGACGAATCTTGCCAGCGTGCTTCTCGGCGAGCCGCTTTTTACGGAGCCGCCTGGAAGATCAGTTCATAGACGCCAGATGAGCCAACACATGCTCAACGCCTCGCACGGCGGCGTCGCCGTAGGTTCTTCCCAAGACTGAGGTGTGCGACGAGCCCTCCACGGCCTCAAAATAACCGGCTCGGGAGGCTTTCTCCGGCACCCGTCTGCTGTCATTCCAATCCGACACCAGGCCATGGCCGCCCGCCACAATCACGGCCACCGGCCACGCGGGATCATAGGCAGGCGCGAGCTTGGCTTCGGCCGCGCTACGGGGCCAATTGACCACTTCGTTTGCCGCGTTGCGCGCATGGCGGCCGGACACATAGGCGTGACGTTTCTCGGCGCTACCTTGCGGCGGCAGGCCGATCCGATCGCCGGAAGACCAATAGAGGGGCAGGGTGGTCCCAATGCTCGCTGAGACAGCTGCGAGGCGTGATATGCCGGTGAAAGCGATGAGGAATTTTTGGGTTCCCGGAAGATCGATCTGCTCAGGTGTCGTGGCTTCGATCAGGACAAGGCCCGCGACCTTCGTCGAATTGCGCCCGGCGAAGAGGCGGGTGTGCAGGCCAGCCATGGAGTGACCCATCAGGATGAACGGCCCGCGTTCGCCTGACGCTGCGATCAGCTTTTCCAGATCTTCTACGATGGCCGTCGCATCGCGCGGCTGCGGTCCTGCATCAGACCAACCCATGCCTGCCCGGTCGTAGGCACAAGATCGGATCCCCTTTGCGGTCAGCTTCTCCTGGATGGCCGCAAAATCGGCAGCCAGGCCAAAGGCCCCGGCTTCCATCCACACCGTGGGCTTGTCGTTGGGCGTCGGAGTGTTTTCTGGACCGGCGCAGACCAGCCTCAGTTTGCGACCGCCGATGTCCACATAACGCCCGCTGGGCGTAAATGGCCCAGCGCTGGCGGCCATAACGCCACCGATGCCGATCCAGGCGACTAAAATCAGGGCAAGGCCAATCAACATTCGACGCATGGCCTCACCTAAAACGCGCGCCCGCAACCGGGCAACAGGCGATATCTTTCGAGCCGGTGGAAAAAACGCTATCCGTTGATTATGAACACTGAACAAGTCCTAGACGAATTTCGCGGTGCCGGCGCGTTGCGCGAAGGCCATTTCATTCTGGCGTCGGGCCGGCACAGTCCGATGTTCCTTCAGAAGAACCTGGTCTTCCAGTTCCCTGAGCGCACGGCGCGGCTTTGCAAGGCGCTTGCCGAGAAGATCGAGACACAGTTCGGAAAACCCGACGTCATCGTCTCGCCAGCCGTAGGCGCGATCATTCCGGGGTATGAGACCGCCCGCTGGATGGGCGTGCCAGCACTTTATGTGGAGCGCGAGGATGGCGAGTTTCGCCTGCGACGCGCCTTTAAGATCGCCCCCGGCGCCAAAGTGGTGGTGATCGAAGACGTCATCACGACAGGTGGCTCCTTCCGCGAGGCCACCGTGCCCATCGAGGCTGCGGGCGGCGTTGTCGTCTGCTGTGCGTGCATCGTTGACCGGTCTGGCGGGCGAGCTGATGTTGGTTATCCCCTGGTGGCGCTAGCCACGCTTGATGTGCCATCCTATCCGGCTGACGAACTCCCGCCTGAACTGGCGGTCCTGCCCGCCGAGGAGCCGGGCTCCAAGCGGCTGAGAGCATGAGCCGCGCGTCTAGGGTCTCCATCTTCGTGCAGGCGCAAGCGAATGCCGAATCGGCATCTGGAACTTGGGTGCGTCTCTTCCCACTTGACCTTTTGGTCCGCGGTGTTGCGCAGATGAGAGGGTTATAGCAATGGGCCAAAAGCTCAGAATCGGCGTGAATATTGACCATGTGGCGACGGTTAGGAACGCGCGCGGCGAAGGCTATCCCGATCCGGTTCGCGCCGCCGAGATGGCTTTGGCCGCCGGCGCTGATGGCATTACGGCCCATCTGCGCGAAGATCGGCGCCACATCTCCGAAAGTGACATAGACTCACTGGTCTTGATTACGAAGCGCCGTGGTCGGCCGCTGAACTTCGAGATGGCGGTGACCCGGGAGATGGAAGCTATCGCGCTCTCCCACCTGCCGCACGCCGCCTGCCTCGTGCCCGAACGGCGGGAGGAGGTGACCACCGAGGGCGGCCTTGATATCATTCGTGGCCACACGGCCATCACCGCGGTCATCGCGCGCCTGGCCGGTGCAGGCATCCGGGTTTCCTGCTTCATCGACGCCGACCTTGCCCAGGTCGCCGCCGCGCATTCCGCAGGCGCTCAAGTGGTCGAATTGCACACCGGGGCTTATTGCCAAGCCGTTCGTGAGCGCTCGCCGGACGCCGAGCGTCTTCTTGAAAACCTCAAGGCCGCCGCGCGCGAGGCCCATCGGCTGGGTCTGGAAATTCACGCAGGCCACGGTATCGACTACGAGACCGTCAAGCCGGTCGCCGCTATCCCTGAGCTGATGGAGCTCAACATCGGGCATTTCCTGATCGGCGAGGCGATTTTCATTGGCCTTGGCCCGGCGATCCAGCGCATGCGCTGGCTAATGGATGAAGCACGCGCCACGAGGGCGGCTTGATTGTCGGCCTGGGGTCCGACCTCTCGGACATCCGTCGGATCGAAAAGACCTTGGAGCGGCACGGCGCACGTTTCACCGACCGCATCTTTACCGAACTCGAGCGCGCGCGCTCCGAGCGAAAGGCCGACCGCGCCGCCAGCTACGCCAAACGGTTTGCAGCCAAGGAGGCCTGCGCCAAGGCGCTAGGCACGGGCATGCGCGGTGGTGTGTTCTGGCGTGACATGGGCGTCGTGAATCTCCGCTCCGGACAGCCCACCATGGCGTTGACAGGAGGTGCCCATGCCCGGCTCTTGGAGATCATGCCGCCAGGGCATCATCCGGCAATCCACCTCAGTCTCACAGATGATCACCCCTACGCCCAGGCCTTCGTCATTATCGAGGCCCTTCCGGATCCGGTGGATTGAACCTGCTGCTAGCTGGGCAGGGGAGGTTTTTCCAGACGCCGAAGTATCCACACACGCATTGGCCAGCCGATCAGGAAGAGCCCCGCCAAAACAGGTGGCACCAAGGCGGATGACGGCAGATTGAGCAGGTTCACCAGGGTGAGAAAAAGCGGCGGGGTAATCGCCATCACAGCCAGCTGGAACCAACGGGACGCTCGCGACACTTGTGGTGACACAAGGTCAGCGACCAAGGCGGCGTAGCCCCAGATCGTTGCCAGCGACAGGCCGATCAGAATGATCAGCGAGGCGTAAATGATCATACCGGCGGGGCCATGCTCGATATGGGTCGCCCCCGGGACGAGGCCGACCAACGCCAGCATGATAAGGGTCAACACCGTGAAGGGCGCATCGATCTTCGTGATTTCGGCCATGAACCGGCGGTGACCCAGCCAATAGATTGCGATCACCAGAAAACTCAGGGCATAGGTGTCCAACTGGGGTGCCAGCCCTGACCAGAGTTCGGAAAAGTTGTTCCAGTCTTGCGGGCCCCGAATGTCGAGAGACAACAAGGTCGCAGCGATGGCGAAGACGCCGTCCGAGAACATGATCAGCCGGTCAAACCAGTGCTGATCACGCCGGTTGGCGTGGCCCGCCTCGCTATCGGGCGACTCCTTGTGACCTGCCATGTGGTTCTCCCGCGAAGACCGGCGCGGATAATCCAATCGTGCTTGCCGATTGTCCACGCCAGCTGTTCGTGTGCGTGTCCGGACACAATGTAACGGGCACAAACCTTGCTCCTGCGCTATCCAACGCGTAGCAACGGCGCGGTTCGCCCCAGCGGCCGCCCCCTAGGGACTATTCATGAGTGAAAGCATGCAGGCTTCCGCGCCTCCAGAGAAACATGGCGCGATGGCCGAGGTCGTCGAGATCGTCAAAACGATCGTCTATGCCCTGCTGATTGCGCTGTTTCTGCGCGTTTTGTTTTTTCAGCCTTATACAATCCCGTCGGCGTCGATGGAGCCCAACCTCTATGAGGGGGACTACATCATCGTCTCGAAGTGGACCTACGGTTACTCGCGATACTCGATCCCGTTCGCCCCGCCGCTGTTTTCTGGCCGGCTTGTTGAGCAGAAGGCACACCGCGGCGACATTGTGGTCTTTGCCCTGCCGCACGATCCTCACATTGACTACATCAAGCGGATCATCGGCGTGCCGGGCGACCGCATCCAGATGAAGTCGGGTCTTCTCTACCTAAACGGCGTTCAAGTGCCGCGGGTCAACAAAGGCACCTTCCACGAAGATACAGGTTACGGCTTCCGAGACGTGACCCGTTATCAAGAGACCCTTCCTGGTGGAAAAACCTATATGACCAATGACTTCGGTCCCGAGGGCGATCTCGACAATACGGACGTCTTCGTGGTTCCGGAGGGTCACTATTTCATGATGGGCGACAACCGCGACAACTCCTCCGACAGCCGTGTGGCGCCTGAGAACGGTGGCGTGGGCTTTGTTCCTGCCGCAAACCTCGAGGGAAAGGCCCAGATCATCCTGCTCTCTTGGTCGAAGGGGGCCTCGATCTTCAAGCCGTGGACCTGGGTCATGAACCTCCAGCCCCATCGGTTCTTCAACTTGCTTAAGTGATGAACACTAGGGTCGCGGCGGTCGCTGAACTCGAACGGCGTATAGGTCACAGCTTCTCCAACCGCGACCTCCTGGAACGCGCGCTGACCCATCGCAGCGTGACCAAGGGCTCGCCAAAGATCGGCGACAACGAGCGGCTGGAGTTCCTGGGAGACCGGGTTTTGAACCTTGTCGTCGCCGAGCAGTTGATGAGGCTAGCGCCCGAGGCGACGGAGGGCGCGCTCTCAAAGCTTATGAACCAGCTCGTGAATTATCACGCGTGTGCAGAGGCAGCGCGACGCGCAGGCCTCAGAGATGCGCTTCGGGTCGATGCGAGCGCCAGCAAGATTGGTGCACGCGACAACGACCGCGTTCTGGGCGACGCCTGTGAGGCGCTGGTCGCAGCGCTTTATCTTGACGCGGGCTTCCCAGCGGCGCGGGACTTCATCCTGGCCTTTTGGGCCGATCTTTTCGAAAACCTCGACGCGCCGACCAAGGACCCAAAAACAATGCTGCAGGAATGGGCCATGGCGCGGGGCTTGCCCGTCCCCAATTACCGGGTGATCAAACAGGCAGGCTCAGCGCACGAGCCCATCTTTACGATCGAGGTCGGCCTGCCCGGGCTTGAGCCGAGGACTGCTGTTGCTGGCTCCAAACGCGAAGCTGAGCGTCTCGCCGCCGAAGCCATGTTGGCCAAGCATGCAGGTGTCCTATGACCCGCGCTGGTTTCGCCGCGATTATCGGGGCCCCCAATGCGGGCAAGTCGACGCTCACCAATCGACTGGTCGGGGCCAAGGTCTCGATCGTCACGCAAAAGGTGCAGACCACGCGGTTTCCGGTGCGTGGCGTCGCTATGGCCGGAGATGCGCAAATTGTGTTGGTCGACACGCCCGGGATCTTCCAGCCGCGCCGCAGGCTCGACCGCGCCATGATACGCGCCGCCTGGGGCGGAGCGCAGGATGCTGACGTCATTGTTCATCTCGTCGACAGCGTCGCCGAACTCGCCGCCGAGGAGCCCGGCGCGAAGGCGGCTGACAAGCGCGCAGCGATCGACGTGGAATCCATCGTCGAAGGCCTGAAGGTCACAGGTCAGACCGCTATTCTCGTGCTCAACAAGATCGACGGAATGAAGCGCGAAACCTTGCTCGCACTCTCGAAAAAACTATTCGATACGGGTGTTTATTCAGAAGTCTTCATGGTCTCTGCCGCAGACGGCAATGGCGTTGACGACCTCAAAAACCGGCTCGCAGCCCTTATGAAGGACGGCCCCTGGTTTTATCCGGCCGAACAGACCGCCGATATTCCAGCGCGCCTGTTGGCCGCCGAAATCACGCGCGAAAAACTCTATCTGCGCGTTCACGAGGAACTGCCCTACGCGGCGGCTGTTGAGACTACGGCCTTTGAAGAGCGCCACGATGGCTCGGCCCGCATTGAACAGATCATCTACGTCGAACGCGAAAGCCAGCGTCCGATTATTCTTGGCAAGGGTGGCCAAACTTTGAAGTGGATCGGCCAGAAGGCGCGCGAAGAATTGATCGAACTTCTCGACCGACCGGTGCACCTGTTCCTGCACGTAAAAGTCGACGAACGATGGGCCGACAAGCGCGAATTCTACGGCGACGTGGGCCTGGATTTCGACGCGTAGAATAGACCTGGGCATCACGGCCGTGGCCGTGTGAGGGGACGCGGCGCGCACTTGGCGTGTGGCGCGGAGGGCCTGGATTTTGGCTCCAAGCAAACCGCACGGTCTTCGAAACTGTCTTGGCCCTGCAGTCGACGGGTGGTCCCGAGGTCGGTGCTCGGCCCTGGCGGAATTGACTTTATGCGCCTTGGGATTTGACGGAATTGCCATGACACTTGGCGGCCCTGATCGCGCTTGCTGCAGATCGTGCGGTGGGCGGTTGTCACGCCGACCAGGCTCGGGACGCCGAATATTTCGCCTGAAGAGCGTCGCGGATCGGAGGCGAGCGACTGCAGACGGTGCTATGAGGGGCCTATGGAATTCGAAGACGACGCCTTCGTGCTTTCTGCCCGCCCATTTGGTGAATCGGGCGCCATCGTGGAGCTTTTGACAGCAGGCCACGGCAAGTATGCCGCCCACGTCGCCGGTGGCACCTCGCGAAGAATGAAACCGTTCTTACAGGCCGGCGCCGCGGTCGTGGTCCGATACCGCGCCCGGGTCTCCGATCAACTGGGTTCGGCAAGCCTTGAGCCAGTCGGCGAAGGCCCCTCGGCGCTGTTCGACGACGCCTTGGCGCTTGCTGGCCTTTCAGCCGCTGCGGCCGTGGCTGCTGGAGCTTTGCCCGAGCGCGAGCCGCATCCGGGCGCCTACCTTGCGTTTGAGGCCCTTTCGCAAACGTTTGCCATGACGGAGTTCTGGCCCGCCGTTTTCGTCCGCTACGAAGCGGGTCTGTTGCAGGAACTGGGCTTCGGACTCGATCTGTCCAAGTGCGCCGCCACCGGCGTCACCGATGAGCTCGTCTACGTCAGCCCCAAGACTGGCCGCGCGGTATCCCGCGCAGCCGGGGAGCCCTATAAAGACCGAATGCTGGCCCTGCCACCATTCCTGCTGTCGAGCCAGTCGCGGGTGGAAGATGGCGACGTCGGCGCTGGCTTAGCCCTCACAGCCCACTTCCTCGAACACTTCATCTTTAACCCGATCAACCGTCCCTTGCCGGCAGCGCGTATTTGGCTTGTGGACAGGCTGGCGGTCGCTGGGCGGCTCTAATCCTGCCGCTCAGCTCACGCGCAGATGCTGGAAATTGACGAATGTTGGGGATGGCGCGAGCGCCGCAGGGACGGGGCCTGTTGTCAGCCTCTATGCTCGTGGCTCCATCGAGCTTGATTCTGCATGTCTGACACCCTCACCACACCTCCGCCCGGCGTCCCCGGCGACCGCATTATCGACGAGCCGCTAAGTGAGGCGCTCAGCCGCCGCTATTTGGCCTATGCCTTATCTGTCATCACCGACCGCGCTCTGCCCGACGTTCGCGATGGGCTAAAGCCCGTGCAGCGTCGCGTGCTCTACGCCATGCGTGAAATGCGACTGAACCCGGAGAACGCGGCCCGAAAATGCGCCAAGGTCGTAGGCGAGGTGATGGGGGGCTATCACCCGCATGGTGACCAGTCGATCTACGACACCCTGGTGCGCATGGCTCAGGACTTCGCCCAGCGCTACCCGCTGGTCAACGGTCAGGGGAACTTCGGTAACATCGACGGCGATAACCCCGCTGCCATGCGCTACACCGAGGCCAAGCTAACCGAGGCCGCGACGCTCTTGCTGGAGGGCATCGACGAAGACGCCGTCGACTTCAAACCGACCTATGACGGCCAAGACGAAGAGCCGGTCGTTCTGCCCACCGGCTTTCCGAACCTTCTGGCCAACGGCTCGACCGGTATCGCGGTGGGCATGGCGACGTCCATTCCGCCGCACAACGCCGCAGAACTTGTCGACGCCTGCCTGCTCCTCCTCGATCGACCCGACGCATCGACGGCTGAACTCATGGCCCACGTGAAGGGCCCTGATTTCCCCACCGGCGGCGTCATCGTAGAGCCGTATGCGTCGCTACTGGAGACCTACGAAACCGGCCGTGGCGGCGTTCGTCTGCGCGCACTGTGGACCAAAGAGGACCTCGGTCACGGAACCTACCAGATCGTCGTCACCCAAGTGCCCTACCAAGTGAAGAAGGCTGACTTGGTCGAGCAGTTGGCTGAATTGATCGAGAACAAGCGCACGCCACTGCTGGGCGACGTCCGCGACGAGTCGGCCGAAGACGTACGCTTGGTCCTCGAACCCAAATCCCGCAACGTAGAGCCAGAAGTGCTGATGGAGAGCCTCTTCAAGCTCTCCGACCTGGAGAACCGCTTCAGCGTCAACCTCAACGTTCTCGACGCCCGCGGCACGCCTGGCGTCATGAGCCTCAGGCAGGTCCTGAAAGCCTTCCTGGACCACCGGCGCGAAGTGCTCGTCCGCCGTGCCCGCCATCGGCTCGCCAAGATCGAGGCCCGCCTGCACATCCTTGATGGCCTGCTGATCGCCTACCTCAATCTCGACGAGGTCATCCGCATCGTTCGTTATGAGGACGAACCTAAGGCAAAGCTGATCGCGGCCTTCGACCTGTCTGAACTCCAGGCCGACGCCATTCTCAACACGCGCCTGCGCCAGCTCGCCCGCCTGGAAGAAATGGAACTCCGCCGCGAACATGCTGACCTCACGGAGGAACGCGACGGCATCGTTGGCATGCTGGCCGACAACCGTGCTCAGTGGAAATTGGTTGGTGAAGGGCTGAAGCACACACTGGCCGCGATCGGCTCGGCGACGACCCTGGGCAAGCGCCGCTCCATTTTCGCCGATGCGCCGGAGGTCGACGCCGAGGCCGCCATTGAGGCCATGATCGTGCGCGAGCCGATCACCGTGATCCTGTCGGAGCGCGGCTGGATCCGCGCCGCCAAGGGGCGTGTCGAAGATCCATCAGAGTTGAAGTTCAAGGAGGGCGACAAGTTGGCCTTCCTGGTTCCGGCCGAGACGACCGACAAGCTGTTGGTCTTCGCTTCTGACGGACGCTTCTTCACGCTCGCCTGCGACAAGCTCCCGAGCGCCCGTGGCCATGGCGAGCCCCTGCGCTTGATGATCGACCTTGATGACAAGGTCGGGCTCGTTGACGTCTTCGTGCACAAGCCAGGCGCCAAGCGCATTTTAGCCAGCAAAGAGGGCTACGGTTTCATCCTGCCAGAAGTCGAGGCTGTCGCCTTTCGGCGAGCGGGCAAGCAAGTGCTGAACGGAAGTGCGTTGATTTGCTTGGCTTTGGGTGAAGCAGATCACCTTGCCGTCATCGGTGACAACGGAAAGATTTTGATCTTCCCCACCGCCGAGCTGCCTGAGATGCCCAGGGGAAAAGGCGTCAAGCTTCAAACCTACCGCGAAGGCGGCCTGCGCGACGCCTTAGCCTTCTCAGCCGCAACCGGCGGCGCTTGGGTCGATAGTGCCGGGCGAACTTTCCAATGGGACGCCTGGCGCGAGTGGCTGGGGCGGCGTGCGGCGTCGGGCAAAGCCACGCCGAAGGGCTTTCCGACGACCAAGCGATTTAGGCCGCGGTGAAGTCGGGCGTCTTGGGATCCGACGCCATCTTCGGTGGCGCAAAAGGGTCTAGCGGATGCGTATTCTCGCCCCCCTTCGGTCTTCCTTTAAACTCAGGTCCAACCTAACCGCGCGCCGCGCACGCGCGCGGTTGTGCCAATGGAGCAATACGATGGGCCTCTTTGACGGAATTCTTGGTGGCGTGATCGGGATGGAGATGGCCACAGTCGTGAACGGGATGATCGAGCGCCACGGCGGCATCCAGGGCGTGGTGAACCAGTTCCAGACGAACGGACTAGGTCCCACGGTTCAGTCCTGGGTCGGACCCGGTGCCAACCAGCCAATCACGTCGGCTGAAGTCCGTCAGGGGCTTGGGCCACAGACTATCCAGGCGCTGGCTGCCAAGCTGAACATTCCGGCTGATCAGCTCGCCGCCAAACTCTCGGAGGTTTTGCCCCAATCCATCGATCGCCTGACCCCAGGCGGTGTCGTGCCGACGGGTCCCGGTACCGGTGGCCCTTGGGGTCCGCCGCCCGCCTAGAATGGCACCATCGCCACGCAGATTGAGGCCACCAGCCGCACGATCCTTCCCAGCATGAACACATTGCACCTGGCGGCGATCACATTGCCTGACGCCTGGATCAGGCTCGGGCCGTTCGGATCGCCACTTAATTTGCAACGCTCCTGTCCATTGCAACCCTAAGTCGCCCTAGCTCAGCTAGGACTGCGGCCTGTTCCAGACTGTCTGTCGGCCCGCGCCCGGCTAGTCGTGATTGCGAACTGCCCGGAAGCTGGGGGCAGGGGATCGAAGGCCCGGGCGAGGACGGGTGCGTAGCGGGTTAGAACGGCCCCTAACGCGAAAGGCTGCACCTCGCCCACGTTGGGTGGGACACCAAGAGCAGCGATGAGAGTTGCCGACGCTCGCCTCGCAGCCGCCTCAGTGGTGGTGACCGCCGCCACACATGCGGTGAACGCTCGTGTCCATCCACATGATTTGCACGCCGGGGCTCCAGGTGAGCGTGCGTTGGCCGTCGCTCCAGACCAATCGAACCGGCGCCATGCCAAAGGGCAGCGAAGCAAGGGTGTGTGGCCCAAAGCCATCGAAAGCGTCGACGACGGCGACAAGTTGGCCCCGCTGAGTTTCGAAACGATAGAGGATCGAGCCGCCATCTTGGCAGTTAAACCGCTTGGCCGGACCAGACTCGTCGCTGGATTGGGTTTCCTCAAGCCTCTCCCGATCCTGAGCCGCCGCAAGCACGGGGTACGCAAGGGCGCCTAACCCGATGATTGCGCCAAGCAGAAGGGCCGGGACCAAGATCCTGCCGTTCGAATGTTTCATCGTCGATCGCGCCCCGTCTGCCATCGGGTCTACAGACCCGCGACGGCACGGAACCTCGTTTGTCGCGGGCGGTCAACGCCGCGCGCACTCTTTCGGCCCGGATTGCGAGACAATGCCCGCGTCGCGGGTTGTTGGGAAACCTAGCTTACGCCGTCCAGAACACCATTTGTCGCAGGTGGCGGGGTGCAGGCGCCGGCGCGCGCCTGGACCGCGTAGAGCAGAGCCCGATTGTGGGTGAAGTTGTTGTGCTCGGCGATAGGCGTTGTGGGCTCGCCGGTCGTGAGGCTGGTCGCGCCCGCGCCGTCGTTTGGCAATTCGATTGCCTGGCGGTTCCATCTCGAAAGCGAGGTGTTGCAGGCTGCGACGACGGCTTTTGATACCGCATCGGCAGTGTCGCGGGACGAGGCGAGGCTATAGGCCCAACGTCGGACGCACTCATCCACCGGTGCGGATCCATCGTCGATTGGAGCGCCTATGGCGGTGACCTTCGGGGCCTTGAAGTCCGTGCATATCTTCGAATTTGCGGCAAACCTTGGCTGTTCGTTGCAGGCGACGAGGCCAATCGCTGCGAGGCAAAAGACGGCGGTCAGATGGCTACGCATCATGCACCTAGCGCGGCGCGCTGTAAGGGGTCGTCGGCACCCGGTTGCCGCGCTGGTCATAATAGACCGTCGGCGTCGGCCTTGCCGTTGACGCATATCGCGAATTGTCGCGACGAGCGTAGACGTGTCGGCTGGGGCCACAGCCCCCCTTGGCGATCTCGTGGCCGAGTACTGCGCCGCCTAGACCGCCGATAATGGCCCCGCCGCCGCCTCGAGAGACCGAATTTCCGATAAGCGCGCCCCCGACGCCGCCGATCAGCGTTCCGGTGTTCTTGCGGCTCTCACAGGATGAGTTCGCATTTGTCGAGCCGGCGATGAGCGGTAGCGCGATAAGTGCGGCGATTGAGCGGAACGTCAGGGCTTTGCGCATGATCTAAGTCTCGATTTTTTTTTGTTCTAAATATCGTAACGTTCGGGCTCAGTCTGACTGTGGAGGTGTTCAAAACGCCCGTCGCCGGATCACCAAATGGTAGAGCCCCAGCACCACGACGGCGCCGATGAAAGCCACAAATATCGAGTAAAGGTTGATGCCGCTGACGCCGGAGTGACCGAACTGGCGGAACAAAAAGCCGCCGACAATTGCGCCCAGCACGCCGAGAAGAATGTCCAGAAGCAGACCTTCTCCTGAACGGTTGACGACCTTGCTAGCCAGGAAGCCGGATACCAGACCTACGACGAGCCAGGCGAGAATCGACATGGGAAGATCTCCAGACGCCAGATGCGGTGGCTCGGATGACCTAAGTCTTGGCCCAACTATTCGTTCCCGAACTTTTTGCATCGCTGTCGACTTGTGCCGGCCACGAACGGATGGGAGAAAACGCAAAACGGGGAGCGAAGCAGTGCGTCAACAATTGAGTCGGAGCGCAGGTCGGCGCGTGGGTAGGACTTTTGGCGTCGCAGGTATCGGGCTGGCCCTGATCTTGGGAGCTCCGGTCGCGGCGGCTTCGAAGACGCCTGCCCACCCGCTTGGTTCAGCGGCTGTCGATACAGCCCGCATGCTTTCGGCCGACCAAGAACCCGGAACCTGGATGGCGTCAGGGCGTACCTACTCCGAACAACGCTTTAGTCCGCTGACAGGCATCAACAAGGCCAATGTCAGCAAGCTCGGCCTTGCCTGGTTCGGGGATATCGACACCGAGCGGGGTCAGGAGTCCACCCCAGTGGTGGTTGATGGTGTGCTCTACATCACCACCGCCTGGTCGATGGTGAAGGCCTATGACGCCGCCAGTGGCAAGAAACTCTGGGACTACGACCCCAAAATCGACCGTGCCCTGGGCCAAGTGGCCTGTTGCGACGTGGTCAATCGCGGCATTGCGGCCTGGCAGGGAAAAATATTCCTGGGTGCGCTCGACGGCCGCCTGATCGCGCTAAACGGAAAGACCGGCAAGGTCGAGTGGTCAGTCCAGACCACAGATCCCAAACAACCTTACACGATCACCCAGGTCCCGCGGATCGTGAAGGGCATGGTGGTGATCGGCAACGCGGGCGCCGAATACACCTGCCGTGGCTATGTTTCGGCCTACGATGCGAACAGCGGCAAGATGAAGTGGCGCTTCTACACGGTACCAGCTGCCCCGGGGGACCCCACCAATACGCCGCTTCTGGAAAAGGCCGCCAAGTCCTGGCACGGAGAATTCTGGAAATACGGTGGCGGTGCCACGGCCTGGGACACAATCCTTTACGATCCCAAGACCGACCTCGTCTATTTCGGAACCGGCAACGGGCTCTCCTGGAGCCAGGACATTCGTAGCCCCGGCGGCGGCGATAACCTCTTCGTATCCTCGGTGATCGCGGTCCACGCAGCGACGGGCAAATACGCTTGGCACTTCCAGGAAGTTCCGGGCGATGAGTGGGACTACGACGTCACCAACCCGCTGATGACAGCCGACCTGAAGATCAAGGGCCAGGTCCGCCACGTTCTGATGCAGGCACCCAAGACCGGATTCTTCTACGTCTGGGACGCCAAGACGGGAAAGCTGATCTCGGCCGACAAATTCGCACCCGCAAATTGGGCCTCGAAGATCGATCTAAAGACCGGTCGACCCGTCGAGAACCCAGATGCGCGCTATAACGAGACCAAGGCGGCGATCGTCCAGCCTGCGCCGCTGGGGGCGCATAATTGGCACCCCATGGCCTACAGTCCCAAGACAGGCCTTGTTTACATTCCAGTGACCGAGAGCTCGACGGGCTTCCAGAGCGCAGTCGCCAAAGATTTCCAAGTGAAGGACCGTGTCTATAACACCGGCACGGTTTCCTTCTCGGACAAGATCACCAGCCTCTACGGTCAGCCCGGCGCACTGCCGCGTGGCAACATCAAGAGCTACCTAGAAGCCTATGATCCCGTGGCTCAAAAGGAGGTCTGGAGGGCGCCGGACAAGGACTATGGGGCCCATGGGGCCATGGTCACGGCGGGGGATTTGGTCTTCTCCGGTGACTGGAGTGGCCGCTTCTCGGCATATGACGCCCGAACGGGTGCCAAGCTGTGGTCTGCATCGGTCCAGGCCGATGTCGTCGCAGCGCCTTCGACCTATACGATTGCGGGTGTCCAGTACGTTGCTCTGTTGGTCGGCGCCCGAGGCTTACCGCCGGGACAGCCGCGCACCAGTGAGTCCAGCGCCAACAACTCACGCTTGGTTGTGTTCAAGCTGGGCGGGACAGCGGAACTGCCGTCAAAGCCAATGGCCGGAGGCACCGTTGCCGTGCGCCGGCTCGATCCGCCCCTGCTCACCGGCACCAACGAACAGGTCATCGACGGGCAGGGTGCCTACGGACGCTATTGCGCAGGCTGCCACGGTCAGGGCGGCGTCGCCGACAAATCGATCCCCGATCTACGCTACTCCTCAGCGTTGAAAAGCTTGTCCGAATGGAACGCGATTGTTGTTGAAGGCTCACGGAAAGATAAGGGGATGGTCTCCTTCAAGTCGGTGCTGGCGGACGGCCAGGCCGAAGCGATTTTCCACTTCATCATCAGTCAGGCCAATAAGGACAAGGCGAGCGAACAAGCTGCTCGGCGCTAGGAATATGTGAGGCGCTTCAATTTTCGCAGGCAATTGGTCAGCTGTTTGCGAAATGACAACACCATTTGTGGCATCCGTTCGGCACGCCAGGGAATGAGCCCTGGCTGGCATGGGGCCTGGGCAAATGGACACGGTGGACCCGACGAGCCTTGCGGTGCTGCGTTGGCGGGTCGATGGCCTTGTGCCGCGGCTCGGCCAGGCTTTGCTGATTGCCGCGCTCTTCTGGTTGCAGACCCGGTCGGATCTGACCGTCATTTGGCTAGCGATCTGCATAACCGGGTCGCTCATCGACTTTGAATTGTCGCGCCGGTGCCTCGCCGATTTGGCCAGCCGACGCCTGGGCTTGCTGAACGATATCAGTCGGTTCGTCTCTGGCACGATCTACGCCTCGGTCTGCTTCCTGCTTTTGATCGACAAGAGTGGCTTTGCGCTTGCGGCCGCAATGCTGAGCGCGTGCGCAATGACGCTCAACAACGTCGTAATGACATCTGGCTCGAGGCGTTTTGCACTGGCGCTGATCACGCCTTCGGTTATCGCCCTTGTCG
This sequence comes from uncultured Alphaproteobacteria bacterium, assembly GCA_903860975.1. Lineage (GTDB taxonomy): Bacteria > Pseudomonadota > Alphaproteobacteria > Caulobacterales > Caulobacteraceae > Phenylobacterium. The sequence continues at coordinate 64,782 of CAIOSI010000045.1, read as the reverse complement.
CTCTCCCGCTCGCGGCCTGGGCGACGCATCATCCGATTTCCTTGTCGGGTGCCTTGATCCTGACCGTTGCCGCCGGGGCCTATTGCGTATTCACGGCGAAGCTGACCCGCAGGATGTTCACAGAGGGCAAGGCCCTGCGCCACGCCCTCGAAGCGGCTCAAAGCGCCAGCCGCGCCAAGAGTTCTTTCCTGGCCGTCACCAGCCACGAAATTCGCACACCCTTAAACGGTGTTCTCGGCATGGCTCAGGCCATGGCGAATGATGAGCTCTCAGACGTCCAGCGCGATCGGGTCGGCGTCATTCGCCAAGCCGGTGAAGCTCTGCTCGATATCCTCAACGACATTCTTGACCTGTCGAAGATCGAGGCTGGCAAACTCCAATTGGAAGCGGCGCCATTTGACCTTGAAGTCGTGGCTCAAAGCGCATTTGGCGCGTTCAGCGCCACTGCGCTGAGCAAGGGCCTGGAATATCGCCTCGATTTCGCGCCATCCGCACACGGCGTCTTCGACGGCGATGCGGCACGCGTTCGTCAGGTTCTCTGCAATCTGATCTCCAACGCCGTGAAATTCACAGCGGAGGGGTCAGTTCACGTCGCTGTCACAGCCACCCCGCTCGGCGTCCGCATCGCGGTCCGCGACACCGGCCCTGGGGTGCCAGACGGCTTTGCTGAGCGCCTGTTTGAGAAGTTTACTCAGGCCGATGCCTCTACCACACGACATTATGGCGGCACCGGGCTTGGCCTTGCCATCTGCCGAGAGCTTTGCGAGTCAATGGGGGGGTGCATCACCATTGAAAACGGTCCCAGTCAGGGCGCGAACTTCATCGTAGACTTGCCCTTGCCCCATAGTGTCGCCAACGCGCCTGTGCGGGCCGCCGAGCCTGCGTCGATATGTCTTCGGGGTGACGATGCACCGCTGCGAGTCCTTGCTGCCGAGGACAATCCGGTCAACCAGCTCGTTTTGAAGACCCTGCTGAGCCAAATCGGCGTCGAAGCCACAGTCGTCGGCGACGGCTACGAGGCAACGCTCGCTTGGGAGGAAGACACCTTCGACCTCATCTTGATGGACGTGCAGATGCCGCGAATGGACGGGCTTGAAGCCACACGCACGATTCGCCGGCGCGAGGTCGAAACCAGCCGCCCACGGGCAGCGATCATTGCGCTTACTGCCAACGTCATGAGCCACCAGGTTGAGACCTATATGGCGGCCGGTATGGACGCTTTCGTCGGCAAACCCATCGTGATCGCCGAACTCTATGGCGCGATCGCGCAGTGCGTCTTGGAGCGCGAGGCCGATGCGGAAGACGCACTTGAAGTCGCCTAAAACAATCCAACAATAAATCGCTGGATGCCTCCATTTCCACACTGAAACCGACCGAGGCTTGCGTGGAAGTCCGGCACCCCTAAGCTCTACCGAAAGCTCAAGGGGGATTCCAAAAATGCACCGTCGCGCCTATTTCGCCGCCGCACTGACCGCAGCCTTGCTGGTGTCGAGTGTCCAGCCAGCCGTCGCCGCCGACACACCCGCTAGCGCCAAACCCGCAGCGGCGGCTTCGCGTGATCTTTCAGCGTCGACATCGCCTGAAGCGGTGGGCTTCGATAGCGCACGCCTGAAGCTGATGGATGATTACATGGCGCAAGTCGTGGCCGATGGCCGGGTCGCCGGAATGACCACGCTGCTCGCTCGGCATGGCAAGATCGTGGATTTCAAGACCTACGGAAAAGCGAGCCTCGCCACAGGCCAGGCCATGCCGAAGGACGAGATCTTCCGAATTTACTCGATGTCAAAGCCGCTGACGGGCGTGGCCATGATGATCTTATTCGAGCAGGGCAAGTGGCGCCTCGATGATCCGGTTACCCGCTATGTGCCGGAATTCAAGAACCTCAAAGTCATGGTCAGCGCCGACAAGGACGGGAAGATCACCGCCGTCGAGGATATGAAGCGCGCGCCGACGATGCGCGAGATCATGAGCCACACCGCGGGCTTCGGTTATGGCCTCGGCGACAAGCATCCCGTGGACAAGCTTTATCGCGAAAAGAAGGTGCTGGCCGCCAATGGCCTGCACGACATGATCGAGCGTACGGCGACGATCCCGTTGATGTTTCAGCCGGGAACCAGTTGGTCTTATTCCAGCGCCGTCGACATCCAGGGTTACATTGTCGAAAAGATCACTGGAAAGCCGTTTGGCCAGTTCCTGCAGGAAAACGTCTTTTCGCCTCTGAAGATGAAGGACACCGGGTTTTCTACCGGTGCCGCCAAGGCCAAGCGGTTGGCTGCAGTCTATGTCGGCGAGCGCGTGAACGACAAAGAGACCGGCAAGATCGTCGAGGCAGGAGAGCTGTTCGGCAACAGCATGCCGGATTACTCCAAGCCACCGGCCATGGAGTCGGGCGGCGGTGGCCTGGTTTCGACGACGATGGACTACGCCCGTTTCTGCCAGATGATGCTGAATAAGGGACAGCTCGATGGTGTTCGGATCCTATCGCCAGCCTCGATCGAGCTGATGGACACCAACGTCATCCCGCACAACGTCCTGGTCACCACCAATGGGACCAGTGGCATTCGCTTCAACGAAGCGGTGGGCTTTGGTCTCGACTTTCAAGTCGATAACGATCCGCGCAGGGCAGGTTTCCTTGAGGGTAAGAACACGATGAGCTGGGGCGGGGCGGCTGGCACCTGGTTTTGGATCGACCCGACCAATGACCTCCTCTACGTCGGCATGATCCAGCGGATGGGGAGTACAGGTGGCGACGACCTGGGGACGCAGGCGCGGACCCTGACGTATCAAGCGTTGTTGCATCCGGAGAAGTAGTCAGCGCGCCGGCTGAGGTGGGGGGCGATGCTTGACTTTCCGCCCCCCACATGCGCCCTTCCGCGCCTCGTAAAACAGCTGAATTTCCAAGGTAAATGCACGCCTACCGCACCCACACCTGCGGCGCGCTTCGCGCCGCCGACACCGGCCAGACCGTCCGGCTTTCCGGCTGGATCCATCGCAAGCGCGACCACGGCGGACTGATGTTCGTAGATTTGCGCGACCACTATGGTCTGACGCAACTGGTGTTGAGCCCAGAAACGCCCGGTTTTGCCACCATTGAGCACCTGCGGGCCGAGAGCGTGATCCGGATCGACGGCGAGGTTGTGGCCCGATCTGGCGAAACCGTGAACTCGAACCTGCCCACCGGCGAGGTCGAGATTCGGGTGAAGCAAGTGGAAGTCTTGTCGGCAGCTGCTGAGCTGCCGCTGCCGGTGTTCGGAGAGCCAGACTATCCGGAAGAGATTCGCCTAAAAAATCGCCATTTGGACCTGCGTCGCGAGACCCTGCACCGAAACATCGTCCTGCGGTCGAAAGCTATTCATTCAATCCGGACCCGGATGATCGATCAGGGGTTCCTAGAGTACCAGACGCCGATTTTGACGGCCTCCAGTCCGGAAGGCGCCCGCGATTTTCTGGTTCCATCGCGTCTGCACCCGACCAAGTTTTATGCACTCCCTCAGGCTCCGCAGCAGTTCAAGCAGCTGTTGATGGTTTCAGGCTTCGACCGCTATTTCCAGATCGCGCCTTGTTTCCGAGATGAAGACCTGCGGGCCGATCGGAGCCTCGAATTCTACCAGCTCGACGTCGAGATGAGCTTTGTCACACAAGAAGACGTCTTTGCAGCGATAGAGCCGGTGATGCACGGCGTCTTCGAGGAGTTTGCCAACGGTAAGTCGGTGACGCCCTATCCGTTCCCGCGAATTCCTTACCGCGAGTGCATGACGAAGTACGGCACTGATAAGCCTGACCTGCGTAACCCGCTGATCATGCAAGATGTGTCTGATCATTTCCGTGGCGGAGGCTTCGGGCTCTTTGCGCGCATCCTTGAGGACCAGAAGCACGCGGTGTGGGCTATTCCCGCGCCGAAGGGCGGCAGCCGCGCCTTCTGCGACCGCATGAATTCCTGGGCGCAGGGCGAGGGGCAGCCAGGACTTGGCTACATTTTCTGGAGCGAGGATCAGGCGGGCTGGGGCGGCCCGATCGCCAAGAACCTCGGTGCGGATCTGACGGGCGCGGTTATGGCCCAGATCGGCATGGGCCAGGGCGATGCCGCCTTCTTCATCGCTGGCGATCCCAAGACCTTCGCCAAGTTCGCTGGAACGGCGCGCACAAAGGTGGGGTCTGACCTGAAATTGGTGGACGAGAACCGCTTCGAATTCGTCTGGATCGTCGATTTCCCGATGTTCGAGATGAACGAGGAGACCAACCGTATCGATTTCAGCCACAACCCCTTCTCGATGCCGCAAGGTGAACTGGAGGCGCTGAACACCAAAGATCCGCTCGATATCCTGGCCTACCAGTACGACATCGTCTGCAATGGCTATGAGCTGTGTTCAGGGGCGATCCGCAACCATCTGCCCGAGATCATGCTCAAGGCCTTTGAGATCGCCGGTTACGGTCCCAGCGTGGTTGAAGAGCAGTTTGGCGGCATGTTGAACGCCTTCCGGCATGGTGCCCCGCCGCACGGCGGGCTGGCGCCTGGTATTGACCGCATCGTCATGCTGCTGGCTGGTGAGACGGCAATTCGAGAGGTCATCGCCTTCCCGTTGAATCAGCAGGGCCAGGACCTGATGATGAATGCGCCATCAGAAGCGTCTGATAAGCAATTGAAAGAACTTCATATCCGCCTCGCTCCTCAGCTGAAATCCTAGCGCAGTCTAGACAGGCGCAACCCAATATCGATATGGGGGTGCCGGCGGGCCTGGAGGTGCCGGAATCGCTGGGATTAACCGCACGTGCGGTGAGGTCATGATGTGCGCCTCACGACCAGAGCACAGCCTCGCCGTCAGCCCGTGGGGCAGACGTGTATGGCTGTCGCCGCAAGCTTCGTCGATCTGATGCTGCGTGAGCCCGCGAGCCCGCGAGAGGTCTGCGCCGGCGATCGAAGCTCGCTTCAGGCTCGCGTCCCTGAAGTCAGCGCCCTCGAAGTCGGCTCCCATCAGGACGGCCCCATCGAGCGCTGCAGCCCTGAAGCTGGCCCTTTCGAAGCGACCATACGTGAGCACAGCGGCATGCATGGTGGCGTTACGGAAGTCCGCATCGCGGGCGATCACACGCTCGAAGTGTGCACCGCTCAGCTCCGTCGAACGAAAGAGTGTGCCAATCAGCTGGGCTTGATTGAAGTCGGTGCCCTGGGCCGTCGCGTCGCTGAAATCAGCGCCCGATAGAGTGGCGTTGTTGAATCTGCTGCCGACAGTTTGAGCGTCGCGTAGTTTGGCGTGGGCAAGGATCGCGTCGGTGAAGTCGGCAGCGATAATCTGTGAATCCGACAGATTGGCGTGTGTCAGGTCAGCTCCGACGAAGCTGGAAGCTATAAAATGGGCCTCTCTCAGGTCAGAGCCGACGAGGGTCGCACCGGCAAAGTTGGCATTCATAAAGTGAGCGCCGTGCATCATTCGGCCAGAAAGCTCGCACTTGGTACAATCGCCGCCGAACGTTTTGGACCTCGGCACTTCCTTGTCGCCAACGCTGCTCGAGGCGCGTGCAGCCAATGGCAAAACGAGCGCCAGGCTCAACAGAGCGATCATCAGGGATGGGGGCTTCGTGGGCACTCGGGGCGGATCCTTGGATCAACGAGTTCCATCTGCCCTCGCGGGTTGGCAGTGCGCCACTTAATTCGCTGTAAATTTTAGGGCCTTGGCGCAGGTCAACTGCAATCTAAACGTGCGGTTCGGCGGTCTTACCCGCCTACGTCTTCGCCCAACCGGCCTGCGCGCGCGCCACACGTCTCGCAGATCAGTGCCGCGCCCTTGTGCACGACGGCTACATCGCCGCAGGCTGCGCAGACGTCGGCCGATTCCAGGTTCGTGGGACCACGCGAGCGATTGGCGCTGGGCAGGAAGACCAGATTGTCAGGCGCTGCGCCCCGCGAAAAGCCACGGGAGATAAACCGCGAGGCCGGCTGCGGCTCTCCCTCTGTCGAGATCGCCTCAGCGCCCTCGGCGTTGCCGCGACCAAGCCCGTCGGCGTTGAGTTCACCGGGATCGACATTCGAAAGATCATTGCGCCCCAGGTATGAGACGCCAAGTTCGCGGAAGATGTAGTCGAGGATCGAAGTGGCAGATTTGACGGTGTCGTTGCCGGTTACCGGTCCGGCCGGCTCGAAGCGGGTGAAGACAAACGCCTCGACGAATTCGTCCAGAGGCACACCGTATTGCAGGCCAATGGAGATCGCGATCGCGAAATTGTTCATCAGCGAGCGGAAGGCAGCGCCTTCCTTGTGCATGTCGATGAAGATCTCACCAAGCTCGCCATCATCGTACTCTCCTGTGTGGAGGTAGACTTTGTGACCTCCCACAGCGGCCTTCTGGATGTAGCCTTTGCGGCGGTCCGGCAGCTTCCGACGCGTGCGGTCCCGCTCTACGACGCGCTCCACAATGCGCTCCTCGGGTTCGGGCTGCCGCGGCGCGCGCACCTCGGGAAGGTTAGGAAGTTCTAGGCTTGTTTCCGAAGTCGCGGCGGCGCGGCGAATGCGGACTGGACCTGCCGCTTCGGTGAGGGTCGCCAGCACTTCGGCCGGTGTCGTGTTCCAGGCAAGCTCTAGCTCCAGGACGGGCGGAGCCGCGATCGCGGGCTCCAGGGCTTTGATCATGGCGCTGCGCGACGCCAGACCTCGGTCGTCGCGGCTTCGGAAGACGCTGCGGGCAGGCGCAGTCAGGAAGTCGGCTTCCGCCAGACTGTCGGCGCCAAGCGCGTAGACCTCCGCAGCGGCGATATCGGTGCCGGAAAAACCCATCAAAACCAGGGCATCGAACTGCGGATCTGCCAGCGCCTCGGCGCTCGCCCCCATCACGTCGCGAAGGAAACCTTCGCCGATCACCGAGGGCGCAAAGGCGTCGGAGAGCCTGGTGACAAATGGCAGGACGGCTTCGACCGCGGCGATTTCGTGATTCGTAAAGCCGCGAGAGAGCAGAGCGGCATGGTTGACCCCAGGCGCGTCAGCGAGATCTGCTCGGCCAAGCAATTCGGCATGGGCGGTCGCCCCATCGACGCCAAAAAGGGTTAGGCCTAGGATCGCCGCTTCGCTAAGCACCCGAACGGGCTCGCCGTCTGCGCTCTCGGCAACGGTAATCGGTCCTGCCCACGGCTCGCCCGACACCCGCCCGCCGCCGAGCCGAAGCTCCAGTTCCGGATCTCGGAATAGTCCCAGTCGCACCTCGGTTGCAGACATTGCGCGGTCTGCGGCGAGATAGAGTTCGCGGGCGGTCTCGTGAGCCGCATCGCTATCATAGTCCAGGCCGCTGGCCACGAGCCATTCGCCGAGCCCAGCCAATCCCACCACGCCCCGCTGGTCGGATCGCGCGGTAAGTGCGCTCGCCAGGAGCTTGGCGGCAGCCTCGAAGCTGTCGATGTCAAAGCCGTCGTGTGACCAGAAGGCCATCAGGTTGATCGCGCCCCTTAGGCTTTCGCCAGCAGCGGCGATCCGTTCAGCCGTAGCCCTCGTGGGCACCGAAACGATCGAGCCGGTGGCCCAAACCGCGCGCGCGAGCTGTTCGTCCGGTGGGCCTACGACCAGTAGCGGTGGGTCAGCCTGCCTCGACTGAGGAACCTCGATCGCCCAGGCGCGATCGCCTGAACGCGCCAGGGCAATGGCATCGAAGATCATCGAATCCGGAGCCCCGGCGGCGCGCGCTGCGGCTGCGGCGCGGGCAAGGCTTGGATTGGTGATAGGATCTGAACAAGCTTGGTCGTCGCCCTCGCATCGCAAGACGGCATCCATGACTGCCTGCATGCGCCGACCAAGCTCATGGGCGACAGCCGTGGCAGCGGCCTGGCCATTATGAGCCGCCAACGCGTGCGCGATCTCTGGTGCACCCGTTTCGACGACCGCCCCAGCCGTGAAGTTGGGCGCCAATCCTATCGCGATAGCTCCGTTCAAAAGGCCGAAGGTAAGCTCGTCGCGGAAGCGTGTCCGGGCAGCGACATCCTTGACGAGGCTTTTGGCCTGCGCCCGGGTGGTTAGGTCTTCGACGAAGTCCTCGATGGCGCCAACAATATCTGGGTCGCCGTCGGCCCAGTCGACCCAGGCGTCAAGTTGCGCCGTCGTCCAATGGGCCGGGGCCTGCACATCCAAGACGCGCCCGGCGAATTCAACGGCTCGCGCTTCGATTCTTGTCCGCGACGTTTCGCGCACCATTCGCCTACTCCCTGGCCTCAGGTTAGGCTGCCTCGAAGCCCTCAATCAATAGATGTTGTGGTGTGAGTGACGTTCATCCCCAACATCTTGCTTCAATGCGCATTGGGTCGGAGCGCTGGACGCTCCAAATCGACCCGCTTATAGTCCGGCCGCGCTTCTCCCTCTCCCAGAGACAAAATCCCTGTGCTGAATTTTTTGAAGTCGATCTTTACGTGGTGGAACGGCGCAACCATTGGTGCGCGCTTCCACATTGGCCGTCGTGGCGTCTTTGTGGGCCAGGACGAAGGCGGCAATCGCTACTTCGAGGCGCGAGACAATTCCGATAGCTATGACGGCCGCAAACGCCGCTGGGTGATCTATCGGGGTTACGCAGACGCCTCGAAGGTTGCGGCCGAGTGGCATGGCTGGCTGCACTACACCTTTGCCGAACCGCCGACCGTCGAGCCGTTCCTCATTAAGTCGTGGGAAAAGGATCACCTGCCCAATATGACGGGGACGATCCACGCCTATCGTCCGCAAGGGGCCCTGTCTCGGGGGGGAGAGCGTCAGAAAGCCACGGCCGACTACGAGGCTTGGACCCCGAAATAGGGCTCGCGATGTCGCCACCTCAGATGTCGAAATCGCGCTTGCGGAGCCTGACCGGGCTGGCGCTGGCCGTGGGCCTTGGCGCGGGGGGACTTGTTCGCGCGCAACCCGCGTCGGCACCATCGAGCCCGCTACCTGAGGTCGTCTCGAAATCGGGGCCGAGTGAAGAAGCCCCGCCCGTCACGGTTCCGACGCCAGCACCAATCGCTGTGCCCGCGATTTCGGATAAGGAAGTCGCAGCGGCGCCGTCACCGACAAACGGAACGAAGCTCGTCGGGGTGCCCGTGAGGCGAACCCGTTACGATGCCGCGGTTATTGAGGCGCTCGACAAGGTCACCGCAGAAAGCCTCCGGTTTGAAGCCGCCGTCGGACGTCCGATCCGCTACAAGAGTTTGGTTTTTACCGTAAAGGCCTGCGAGCGGTCGACGCCGGACGAGGCCGTTGATGATTCCATCGCCTATGTCACGGTGGACTCCCAGCCCAGGGCGCAGCCGGGTCGGCCAGCGCTTGCGCCTCGGCAGACCTTCAAGGGATGGATGTATGCTTCCTCGCCGGGCCTCCATCCGTTGGAACATCCGGTTTACGACGCTTGGCTAATCACCTGCAGAACCGCAGCGCCTGCCGCTGCGCCAGCGGCGCGCTGAAACTCACCCTCGACTGAGATCGCCACCGCCAGTCGACGCCGATAGTCGAGCCGTGAGATTTCGATGGCTCCGAACTGGGTCAGGTGCCCGGTCAGGAATTGGGTGTCGAGCAGTTGGTAGCCTCCAGCGATCAAACGCCCGACCAAGTGAACCAGCGCCACCTTTGACGCCTCACGCCGCCGCGAGAACATGCTCTCGCCAAAGAACGCGCCATGCAGTGAGACGCCATAGAGGCCGCCCACGAGTTGTCCGTCCTTCCAGCATTCCACCGAGTGCGCGTGCCCAAGCTCGTGAAGGCGGACGTAGAGTTCTTCGATCGGATGATTAATCCAGGTCTCGTTCCGACCATCGCTGGCCTCGGCGCAGGCTTGAACGACCAAACGAAAGGCGGTGTCGGTGCGAATTTCGAAAGGTTCGGCGCGAACGGTCCGCGCGAGCCGACGCGAAACATGAAACGCATCGAGCGGGATCACGCCTCGCCGCTCTGGATCAATCAGGAAGACGCGTTCGTCCTCTCGCGCGTCCGCCATCGGAAAGACGCCACGTGCGTAGCAGGACAGAAGGCCATCAGCGTCCAATAGCGCCATCCTGCAATCGTATAGCGGTTTGCGCCGTTGCGAAGAGCGCAAGAGGCCTACCGGCACGATCAGTAGAACTCTGTCTAAAGCCGAATTTGGCGCGGCATAACCCGTCCGGGTGGCGACGACGAACTCGGAGGCCTTGTCGGCCGAGATGCTAAGCCTGAAACTTTGCCGATCACGTACGATCAGCGCAAACCAAGTCGACAGAACCTGGACTGTGAGAACCCCTGGATGTGTCCGACCGACGAAGCAATCGTCGTTACCGCGTTCATATTCGGAGGGCGAGCCGTCGGGCAAGAACCGCATCTACCGGCTTTACCGCGAGGAGGGGCTGACCGTGCGCAAGCGACGCTCACGCCGCCGCGCCATCGGCACGCGGGCCCTGACCCTGGTTAAGGCCAAGACCAACGCCCGTTGGTCGCTGGACTTCGTGCACGACCAGTTTGCGGGCGGGCGGCGGTTCCGGATTCTCAACGTGGTCGACGACGTGACCTGCGAGTGCCTGGCGGCAATCCCCGACACCTCGATCTCCGGGCGACGGGTGGCGCGAGAGCTGTCGGCGCTGATCGCGCGACGCGGGCGACCCGGGATGATCGTCAGCGACAACGGCACGGAGTTCACCTCCACGGCCATCCTGGCTTGGGCCGAGGATCACCGCGTCGCCTGGCATTACATCGCGCCGGGCAAGCCCACCCAGAACGGCTTCGTGGAGAGTTTCAACGGCCGGATGCGCGACGAGCTGCTGAACGAGAGCCTGTTCTTCAATCTCGACCACGCTCGCCAGAAGCTGGCTGCCTGGACCGCCGACGACAACACTCAGCGTCCGCACTCGTCGATCGGCTACCAGACCCCTGCGGCCTATGCCGCGCACCTGAACGCAACAGGCCGACCCGCTGCGCAATGTGGAAGCTCCACGGCTCGGCCTGTTGCTCACCGCGCGCCACAAGGCGTAACCACGGCCGAGACTCTGGTCCGAGCTGGATGAAAGATCAGGGGCAGGTCACCCGTCGATCCGACGAGGGATAGACGGGCGACGGGCGTGCCCGGAATTGCCTTTCCCAAGGCCTGTTGTGGCCGCGCCAAATCTCCGATGTCGAAGCTGCCGCGGCGGCGCAGGGCGAGTTCCGTCTCTACAAGGTTGACCACGTCCTGACCGAAAACGACATCCGCGAGCACACCCGCTACAACGATCTGCTAGTCGCCAACGACGGCTTCTTCTGCATCCACTGCGCCTGGGCACCCGGGGAAGGAAAGTACGACTTCCGTCTGAAGGACTGGATCATGGACCTGCGCGACCAGCAGCCCTACGGCATCCCCTTCCGCTGTCTCTACTCAGCCAACATCGACAACCTGCTGATGGCCGAAAGAGGGGACAAGTTTGGGTGCGAATTGACAACCTGGACCCTAGTCCTGTGGCCAATTTCAAAGACGTGGTCACGGTCTCAATCGGTGTTCGGCCACGCATGGGGAACATGACTTCCAGGGCGATGAATAGCGGCGCTCAAGGGTTTGGGCGACACAGGGCGGCTTGGCGCGTTGCGAAGCCGCGGTCAGATCTGGAGCCCATAGCCTTAGGCTTGCAGATGCGAGCCCCGCAAACCTTGATTTCATCTCGCCAACGGCCGCCGCTTTAAAAGTCTAAAAGAAGCCCTCCGAACGGCTCAGTGACGGCCTCAGGTGGGAGCAGTCTGGGCCTTCATCCAGTTTTCCAACCAGTGGATGTTGTAGTTCCCGGTCAGGATATCGGGCTGGACCAGCAGTTCCTGGAAGAGAGGGATGTTGGTCTCTATACCGGCCACGACGATTTCGCCGAGACATCGATTTAGACGCGCGATGCATTCGGCACGGTCTCGGCCATGGACGATCAATTTGCCGATCAGAGAGTCATAGTAGGGCGGGATCGTATAGCCGGCATAGAGCGCGCTATCGAGGCGCACACCAAGGCCGCCTGGCGCATGAAACTCTGTGACCAGGCCAGGCGAAGGGGCGAAGGTCTTGGGATTTTCGGCGTTGATCCGACACTCAATCGCGTGACCCTCAAAGACCACGTCTTTCTGTGTGAAGGAAAGCGGCAGTCCGGCTGCAATGCGGATCTGTTCGCGCACCAAATCGATGCCCGTAATGGCTTCGGTGACGGGATGTTCCACTTGCAGGCGGGTATTCATCTCTATGAAGAAGAATTCACCGTTCTCGTATAGGAATTCAATTGTGCCGACGCCCAGGTAGCCAATGGCTTTGACGGCATCGACCACCACCCTGCCAATTTTAGCGCGGGTCTCAGCGTCGATTGCCGGTGAGGGCGCTTCTTCCAGGACCTTCTGGTGGCGCCGCTGCAAAGAACAATCGCGTTCCCCAAGGTGGCAGACATTACCGAAGCTGTCGGCGATCACCTGAAGCTCGATATGCCGTGGCGTCTGGAGATATCGCTCCATATAGACCGCATCATCGCCAAAGGCCGCCTTTGCCTCTGACCTCGCGGTCGAAACCGCTTGGTAGAGGTCTTCCTGGGTCTGGGCGACCTTCATGCCGCGGCCACCGCCACCGGCCGCTGCCTTGATCAGGACCGGAAAGCCGATTTTGTTGGCGGCGGCGAATGCTTCTTCTTCCGTCGTCACGGCCCCGTCTGAGCCCGGCACAACCGGAATGCCTGCCGCTTTCACCGCCTGTTTGGCCGTGATCTTGTCGCCCATCATCTTGATGTGCTCAGGCTTGGGGCCGATGAAGGTGAAGCCGTGCGCGCCAACGATCTCGGCGAACCGAGCGTTTTCCGAAAGAAATCCGTAACCGGGATGGATTGCCTGAGCCCCGGTGATCTCGGCTGCGGCAATGATTGAAGGGATGTTCAGGTAACTCTTGGCTGAGGCGGGCGGTCCAATACAGACGCTCTCGTCGGCCAGTCGCACCCACATCGCGCCCGAGTCGGCCTCAGAATGCACGGCGACGGTAGAAATACCCATTTCCTTGCACGCACGGTGCACGCGAAGGGCGATTTCGCCGCGATTGGCGATGAGGATCTTTTCGAACATGGCTCTAGCCGATGACCGCGAGCGGCTCGCCGAACTCCACGGGTTGGCTATCCTCCACCAGGATTTCTACGATCCTGCCGGCCCTGGGAGCCGGGATCGGGTTCATGGTCTTCATGGCTTCAATGATCATCAATGTCTGGCCAGCGGCCACGGTGTCGCCCACCTTCACGAAGGGCTCTGCGCCGGGTTCGGGTTGGAGATAGACGCTGCCGACCATCGGCGACTTCACGAGATCGCCCGCCTCGCGAGCCGGCGCAGAGTCCACAGAAGCGGCCGGCGCGGACGAAGACGTCGCGGCTGCGGCTGCGGCTGCGGCTGCGGCTGCGGGGGCGGCTGCGATAGGTGAGGGCGCATAGGTTAGCTGTGTTGGCCCCGCCGTCAGTGTTTTAGCGACGCGGATCTTGAGGCCTGAATGTTCGACCTCGATCTCCGACAGCCCGGTCTCCGTCAGTATATCGGCTAATCTGCGCACCAAGCGCACATCAATCGGGTCAGCGGGAGGGGCCTTGGGAGAGTTAGCCATGAAATTACTTTCGCTTTTTATCTTTAGGCTGAGCGGGAAAGGCCCGCTGCGGCCTCGATAGCCAATTCATAACTCGCAGCGCCGAAACCGCACACCATCCCGGTCGCCGCAAGAGAGACGTAAGTCTGGTGACGAAACGCTTCGCGTGTAGCGGGATTTGAGAGATGGCATTCGATCACAGGAACACCAACCGCCTTTAGGGCGTCGAGAATCGCGACCGAGGTATGACCGTAGCCGGCCGGGTTGATGACCACTGCCGAGCTCTCGATGCGGGCCTCCTGGATCCAGTCGATCAACTCACCCTCATGGTTTGATTGACGGAACACGATCGTTCGCCCCAAGGCCGCCGCGCGCGCCTCACAAAGGCGCTTCACGTCGTCCAAGGTCTGATATCCATAAATTTCCGGCTCGCGGGTGCCCAGGAGGTTGAGATTCGGGCCGCTCAGCACATAGATCGGTTTCGACATTCGGCTCCGCCGTCGATTCCGCTTTCTTGTAACGGTCAGGGCTGCAGGTCACAAGCGTGGCGACTTCAAGAGGCTTTTGCATGAACTTGACGCTCAACGGAGAGGCTCACGTCTTTCCGCCCCTCGCGGACTTAGCGGCGTTGATCTCGCAACTCGGCCTCGATGGGCGCAAGGTGGCGATCGAGCGCAACCTGGAGATCGTGCCGCACTCGGCCTACGGGAAGACGAGGCTCTCGGACGGCGACCGGATTGAGATCGTGCACTTCATAGGAGGCGGCTGACATGGACGGGGCCCAACGGGTTGATGACACCTGGAGTGTCGCTGGACGTACCTTCCGCTCACGCCTGATCGTCGGCACCGGAAAGTACAAAGACTATGCCCAGAATGCCGCTGCCGCAGAGGCCGCAGGCGCCGAGATTGTCACAGTCGCTCTGCGCCGGGTGAACCTGTCAGACCCGACACAGCCGCTGCTCGTCGATTACGTAAAACCTGACCGCTTCACGTTCCTGCCGAATACCGCGGGCTGTTTCACGGGCGAAGATGCGGTTCGGACCCTGCGGTTGGCCCGGGAGGCCGGCGGCTGGGATCTGGTGAAGCTCGAGGTGCTGTCAAACACCAAGCACCTGTTGCCCGACATGGAAGAAACCCTTCGGGCTCTGAAATTGCTGATCTCTGATGGGTTCCAGGTGATGGTCTATTGCAGTGATGATCCGGTTTACGCGCTCAAGCTGGAGGAAGCGGGTGCGGCTGCGATCATGCCGGCCGCGGCTCCGATCGGTTCGGGACGCGGAATTCAGAACTTCCTCAACCTGGGTCTGATTATTGAGCAGTCGAAGGTGCCGGTCCTTGTCGATGCCGGTGTTGGCACCGCATCAGACGCTGTTCTGGCGATGGAAGCTGGCTGCGACGCGGTCCTGATGAACACAGCGATCGCCGAAGCGCGTGAGCCACTGCGCATGGCGACAGCGATGAAGCACGCCGTCATAGCCGGGCGCGAGGCCTATCTGGCAGGCCGAATGGACAAGCGGACCTATGGTGATCCGTCTTCGCCACGGGCAGGACTGATCTAGTTCTGCTTCTTGTACTGGGAGTGGCAGGCCGTGCAGGTATCGCCAAGATCATTGGCGGCTTTTGAGAACCCACCACCGTCGTTTACGGCAGCCGCTTTCTCGGCGGCCTGGGCCAGCGAGGCGAAGTCGGCAGCGGACTTGGCCCAGACATCACCTGGCTGCTTTTGCGGCCCCGTCAGGTGGGCTGCGGCGCTCCTTAAGGTTTGGGAGGCCTTGAGCGCCTCTGCCCAGCGCGCAGCGGGGACCTTGGCGGCGTCAGGGCCGTTAGCTGGGTCAACCTCGCCGCCTACAGCGAAGATCGTGTTTGTGGCCGGATCGACCACGGTCTTCATCTCATCCTTCACGCTCATGGCGCCAGCCGACACGGCGCCTGCGAGCGCCAAGCTGATCGCGAAGGCAAGGAACACTTGACGCATCTGTGAGACCTTTCTTGTAAATGCCAACGAACTTAGGAGCGGCAGGCGGCCAGCTCCAGGATTCGCTGAGGGTCGAGCTCTGGAGACAGGCCTAATCCGAGCAGCATCTCGTCGCGAGCTGGTCCGCCCTTAGGGCTATAGGCCTCGGCGTTGCGCGCCCGTCCCCTTGACCAATAGACCATGATCTTCGCGATGTTCCTGGGTCGTCTTAGCCAGGCCTGGGGATCTTCCAGCATATGAAAGCCTCGTAGGGCATCTCGAAAAAGATCGACATCGGAGCGCACGGCGACCGCGACGCCATCTTCCAGGAATCGTTTGGCAAGCTGGGTCTTGAGGCCGGGCTGAGAGCCGGGTGTGAGAGCTTGACGCGCGCGGCGGATGGCGCTGCGATCGGCATCTCGCATTGTCTTGTAGTAGGGCCTCAGCTCGACGGTGATCCGCCGCTGATAGGCCTCTATGCGGGCTGCCGGGTCGGCAAAAAGCTGTACGGCGTCGCGAAGCAGGTGCGCGCTGACGGCGGCAAAGGAACAACCGCGGCCATACAGCGGGTTTGATCTCACCAGACTGTCACCGACGGGAAAGAAGCCCATGACGGCGCCATGGCCTTCTGGGGCTAGGTTACGCCATCGGCTTTGTAGGTTACCCATGCCAAAGACCCGACTGATCGGCGTCGACGTCATAGGATGGACCCATGGGGCAAGGCCGGGCAACCTTGCGCAGGCGGCGTCAAAGATCACCGGATCGATGATTTTTTTGCGAAGCTCTTCCTCGAGCTCGGGAACACAAAGGGTGATCGAAAAGCAGCCGTTATCACCCGGGAAGACACCGAATTTCAGATACTCCAGATCGCCGGCCTGCGGCGCCGTTCCACGCTCTGGTTCTGCAATCCCGGGGTTAAGGCGATAGTGGCGGGTGAAATATAGGATACCGCAATCCTCGGCCTCCTCTGGGATCGTGGCTCCGGCCTGGCGAAGCTGCTCGGCCGCCGAGGAGCCTCTTCCCGCCGCATCTACGACCAGGTCGGCGGCCAGCTCTTGGCGACCCGTGGCGTCTTCGATTACGACGCCCGTCACGACAGGCGTCGCGCCCGGCGAGATCCGCAGTTCTTTAACGAAGACGTTGGATCTGATGGTGACGTTTGGCTGCGCTGCCACATAGCGACGCAGGATCAGCTCCAGCGTCGTGCGCCGGCTTGTCATGACGGCGAGGTCACGATCCACGGGCGCTGGGGTGTAGGTCCTCTTGTGGATCTCTGTCAGGCCGCCCTCAAAGCCCAGGTCCCTGCAGCCTGCGGCCAACAAATCTGCCAGCAACTGCGGATGCTGATCGCGGATCAGGATGCGCAGGCGAGCAAGAAAAGCATGGCTATGGCGCAGGTGTCCCACGCCGCGTCGGGCCCAGCTTTCGAACGCCTCATCCGTACCGCCATCGGGCGGTGGCGGATCGCGTTCAAGAAGGATGATCTGACGGCCAGTGGGCGCTAACGCCAGTGCTGTCCAGAGCCCGGCCATTCCAGCGCCGACCACCAGCACGCGTTCTCCCATTGCAACTGCTCCACGACTGTTCGCCTGAGGGATCGCCATCACCCTACCCAAATGTCGACCTGCCCCAAGGTCAAGCCAGGCCAGGGCTAGCTTTTGTTTTGTCCGGCCGTGCCGCTGGTGCGGGCCGCTGAGATGGCGGCGCGAAGGGCCGCCATGTCTGCACCAGGGATCATCGTATTGCCGATGATGAAGGAGGGGGTACCGTCGATCTTCAGGAACTGGGCGAGCGCATGGGTGTCCAGGATCTGGCGATCGATCATGGGCTGCTGCGCATCCTTGCGGGCTTCGGCGGAATTTATACCCAGCTCGGCCATATGGCGATCCAAGGCCGCCTCATCCAACGCCTTCTCACCCATTAGCGACTGATAAAGCTGAACCCCTTTGGCCTTGGCCTGGCGGGTCAGCGCGATTTTGGCCGCGGTATCGGAGACTTCACCAAAGATTGGGAATTCTTTGAAAACGAACCTTACGTCAGGGTTCTGGGCGATCAATTTCACCACTTCCGGAGCGGCGAGTTTGCAGTAGCCACAGCGGTAGTCGAAGAATTCGACGACAGTGAATTTTCCGTCGGGATTGGCAACGAAGTCTCGCGGATCGCGCTCAAGCTGGCCGCGATACTTATCAATAGCATCGGTTGAGGCTTTGACCGCCGCTAGCCTTTCTTTCTCGCTGAGCTTCTCGGCGGCTTCGCGAACGACCTCAGGATGGGCCATCAGATAGGCGTGGACCTTTTGGCCGAAGACGGCGTCATCAGCCTTCTGGCATGCGGAAAGCGAAAGGGCGGCGGCGAGCGCCGTCAAGGCGCGGAGGTGAATTTTCATGTGAGCCAGATAGGACGAATTGTCGGTTTTTGCGAGGCGAGCTAATGCGCCGGTGAACTTGCGAGCGAGCCTTCGCGTCCAATCGCCCTGACTTCGTCGGGCGTGGGCTTGGAGACGAGCACGATGTCGGTGGCCCGTCGCCAGCCTGGGCTATCCTTCGGAAGGCGTTCCCGGGCGCGAATGGCGAATTCGCGAGCCTGTCGCATGTTGCCGACATTGTATTGGAACTCAGCGGTGGCCAAGCGAGCCAGTCCCTCGTCGCCATGCTTATCGTAGCCCTCGGCGAGAATCCGCCAGGCGACGGCGTTGTCGTCTTCTTGGGTCAACGCCTTTTTCAACTCCGCGATACCCTCTTCAGTTTTCGAACGACTGCTGAGCGCAATCAGGGTTTGGCCCAAATTGACCCGCAGCAGCGGCCCATCTGGCTTCAATTCGACCGATTTACGCTGCGGCGCTTCGGCTTCCTCGACACGTCCGAACTCAAATAGAATCTGACCTTTGAGCTCCCACAGGTACGGATTGTTGGGTTGTTCGGCGAGCAGCGCGTCGACGCGCTTTAAAGCCTTATCCGGCTCTTTGAGCTGGTAGTAGGCGATCGCCCGAGCATAACGTGCTGGGTAGGACATATCTTTCTCGTCGTACTTGCCCAAGCTGACCTGCGGATTGATGAAACCATCCAGCTTGGCCTTCATGATTTCGTGTTCGGAAAGGGCTTCCGGCGGATCCTTGGCGTTGTAGTGGGGCAAGGCCGCGACCCGGTTTTGCAGGGCCTCGATTCGGTCCGATGACAGCGGGTGGTCGATGAAATACTTGAACCTGCGGTACTGGGCGAAGACTTCCTGGTAGCGGAATTTGTCGAAGAATTCCGCCAGACCCCGCGCCGACAACCCTGCCTTTTCCAGGAGGGTGGCACCGGCTTGGTCGGCGCGGCTTTCCTGTTCGCGGCCATAGCCAGCGGCCCCCAGGGCGCCAAACATAGGCGCACTTGCGATCAGGCCAGCTGCGGCGTCGCCGGCCCCGGCGATGGCGGCAAGAACCCCAAGGCCCATAGTCAGGATCATCGGCACCGTGCCTGCGCGCGCGTACTCGCCAGAACGGAAACTGTGACCGCCAGAAAGGTGGCCGACTTCGTGGGCCATAACCCCCTGGAGCTCGTTGGGATTTTCCGACTCCAGTATCAGCGCCGTCGTGACCATCATCACGCCGGGGGCTGCGGCCGCATTTGGCTCTTTCGAGCCAACCAGCACGATCTGAATGCCTTTGGGATCAATGCCCGCAGCCGAGAAGATCGGCGCGACGTCTCGGTGGAGAATGTCTTCGATCTCGGTGTCGCGGATTAAGGAATCGCCCGGTGTGAATTGCGCAACCGCCAACCCCGGCCGCAGCACCAGGCTGATCGCCAGGGCTGCGGCAAGAGAGCTGCGGAGAACCGAACGGACAGGCGAGGCCATATTAAATCCCTGACTGTGCGCCCCTAAGCGATCTAAACTCTAACCTGTCACCCGCGTCGCCACCAGCCTTTGCGCGGCGTGGCGGGCGCAGCGGAGATTTCCGTTGGATCCGGTTCCCGCGCCGTCGTTGCCGTCGCAACAACCTGCGGCTCAACGATTACGGCCTCTGGCTGCGGCGCAATCTCAACTTGCGCAGGCTTGGCCTTGGCTCGACTAGCGCGGGGCTTTTTGGCGGGCGGCGCGACCTCAACGGCAACGGGCTCGATGACGGGCTCCGGTTCTGAGGCAGGGACGACTTGCGGTTCGGGCGATGGCGTAAAGATTTCGCTGGCGACCGGTGCTGTTGACTCATCAACACTGCGACCGCGGCTGCGACCGCGACGCGCGCGTTTGGGCTTGTCGTCCGCGGCCGGCAGTTCGACCCAAATATCGTCGTCTGACTGAGCCTTTGCCACACGCACCGCCGTACTGGGAGCCGATGCGGCTGCCTCTGCGGCCATCCGGGGGGCTTCATGCAGCTCATTGGCCGCAACGGGCAGCGTCTTCATGTCCTCGGACGGATCGTACCATACGAAAGGATCGTCGCCGTATGGCACCCATGGACGGGTCCAGGCGAATCCATCGGTTGGGCGACTATCATCGCGCATTCGACGTCCACCTCTGCGACCCCGACGCCGGCGGCGGCCTTGGCCGTCCTGATCATCGCCATCGCGGGGGCTGTCGACCGGACGCGGCGCGGGCGTGGCGGAGCCTGCTTCACGCGGTTCGCCATCTCGGCGTCCCCGCCGTCTACGTCGGCGACCCCGGCGAGTGCCTTCTCCATCTTCGGAGCTGTCGTCATCGCGACGCGGGCGCTCATCGGCCCGGGCATGGGGCTGGTCGTCGTCGCTATCTTCGGCTTCGGGCTCGATGTGCTCGTCTTCTTCTTCGTCCTCGTCTTCGTCTTCAAATGCCTCATCGTCGTAGCCGTCGTCGACCATCGGCTCGTAGGCGGCGATCGGCGCAGCCGCCAGGGCGTGGTCTGGCCGCTGCTCCATCGAGGTGCGTTCGATCAGGTACTCAGCATGGGCCATGTCATCGTCGATAAGGACGGTGACGAAGATCCCGAGGGTTTTATGTAGCCGCGCCAAATGCGCGCGCTTTTCATTGAGGATGTAGAGTCCGACGGCGCGCGGCGTCTTCAAGGTCGCTTCGCCGCCGCCTTTGAGGGCCTCAAGTTCAAGCGTCCGCAACGCAGCTAGGGCGCTGGATTCCACCGAGCGAATGCGCCCGGTTCCTTGGCAATGTTCGCAGACATGGGTCGTTCCTTCCAAGACGCCCGAGCGGCGGCGTTGGCGGCTGATCTCCATCAGCCCGAAGGCTGAGATTTTGCCCATCTGTACGCGGGCGCGGTCGTCTTTCAGACAGTCTTTGAGCTTCTTTTCGACCGCGCGATTGTTCTTCGACTCATCCATGTCGATGAAATCGATGACGATCAGGCCGGCGAGGTCGCGTAGGCGAAGCTGTCGGGCGGCTTCTTCTGCGGCCTCCATGTTGGTTTTGAGCGCGGTGGCCTCAATGTTGCGCTCACGCGTAGACTTGCCGGAATTCACGTCGACAGCGACCAGGGCTTCGGTCTGGTTTATCACCAGATAGCCCCCTGAACGTAGGGGTACGACCGGCGAATAGATCTGACTGAGGTGGTCTTCGACCCGGTGCTTGACGAAGAGTGGTGTTGGTTCGCGGTAGAGTTGCACCTTCTTGGCTTGGCTGGGCATCAGCATGCGCATGAAGTCGCGCGCTTCCTTGAAGCCCGCCTCGCCCTCGACGAACACGCCGTCGATGTCCTTGTCATATAGGTCGCGAATGGCCCGCTTCACGAGGTCTTCTTCCTCGTAGATCAGCGCTGGGGCGATGGAGTGCAGCGTTGTCTCGCGGATATTTTCCCAAAGGCGCAAAAGGTAGTCGTAGTCGCGCTTCAGCTCGACCTTGGTCCGCTTGGCGCCTGCGGTACGCACGATCAGACCCATGCCCTGCGGCACGTCTAGACTCTGCACGATGCCCTTCAAGCGGCGGCGATCGGTGGCCAATTCAATCTTGCGGCTGATGCCGCCCCCACGCGCGGTGTTGGGCATGAGCACGCCATAGCGACCGGCTAGCGAAAGGTAGGTCGTGAGCGCTGCGCCCTTGTTGCCGCGCTCTTCTTTGACGACCTGCACCAGCATGATCTGTCGGCGACGGATCACTTCCTGGATCTTGTACTTGCGCATCAGCCGCCGACGGCGGCGCGCAACTTCTTCTTCCATGACGTCATCGTCATCCTCGGAGGCGGCTTCGACTTCGTCGTCTTCAGCGTCTTCCGAAGGCTCCGCAGAGGCCTGACTGCCGCGGCGGCCGCGAGGCTCGTGGTGGTCCTCCTCCTCCTCGGCCTCGTCGCGCATCAGCGCTTCGCGATCGGCAACCGGGATCTGGTAGTAGTCGGGGTGGATTTCGTTGAAAGCCAGGAACCCGTGGCGATTTCCGCCATACTCAATGAAGGCCGCCTGCAGCGACGGCTCAACGCGCGTCACCTTGGCGAGATAGATATTCCCTCTGAGCTGCTTGCGGTTGGCGCTTTCGAAATCGAATTCTTCAACGCGTGTTCCGTCGACGACCACCACACGCGTCTCTTCGGCGTGAGCGGCGTCGATCAACATATTCTTGGACATTAGAACTATCTCCGCGGCGCGCGCTGGACGCGAGATCCAGGCGCAGCCGGCTGTTTGTGAGACGGGCGCGCGCGCCAACCGGGAAAGCGCCTATGGCGTCTCCGGGGGCTTGAGGCCGATATCTGGCGTGAGCAGCGCTGCCCATCTTGTGTGTGTTCCTAGGCGCACCGGGTGGCGCGTATCGGATAGAGCGTCGGTCGCCGGGGATCGGTCAGCTGACGCGGGCTTTGTTTTGCGCGACCCTTCGCCCCGCAGAGAGCGAGAGGCGGGTTTGCGCGCGGCATGAGTTTGCAACAGTGGGCGACAAAAGGAAAGCCGAACCGGATATGACCCTCACGCAAGACCTTGTTAATCATTTGTCCACGCGCTTGCCGAGTATATGGACTTTGCGATCGGTGATTTTCGAATCCCTTTCGGGAGGCGAGGTCGAATGTGGGTTGGGGCGGGGGTCTTTGGCCGAAATCGAGGGCGCGTGGCAATGGCTGCTGCGCTCACGCTTGGCGTTGGCCTGGCCGCTTCCGTGGGCTCTCACGCGGCCGGCGCTATTGGTGGCCTTCTAAAGGTTCGCCTGGGCGGTGACGCGCAACAGACCCGCCTGGTGATTGATCTAGATCAGGCAGTCAGTGGAAAGCTGGTTTCGGACGGCGTGAGCGACGGCCATGTGGTTCTCTTGCTGGCGAACGTGTCTGCAACCGGCGGACTGCAGGGTGCCGGTCAGGGCCTGGTCAAGGCCTGGACGGTCGATCAGACATCCGGCGGCGCGCGAGTTGATCTCGAACTTGCACCCGACGCCAAGATTAAAGGTCGCTTTCTGCTGCCTCCGGCCGACGGCATTGACCACTACCGCTATGTTGTCGATGTGGTTTCTCAGCCGGGTATGGTGCGGATGACCAGCGCCAAGCCGCCTGCGAGCGCTATGGTCCTGAAGCTTCGGCCACAAATAGAACCCACACACGTCATTCTGGCCCCCCTGAAGAAGGTTATTGTGATCGACCCGGGGCATGGAGGGCATGACCCTGGCGCACTCGGGGCGCAGGGTTATGAGAAGGACGTAAATCTCTCCGCGGCGCTGTCCTTAAAGGAGCGTCTCGAGCACGCCTCGCGCTATCGTGTCGTTCTGACCCGGTCTGACGATACCTACGTGCCGTTGGCAGACCGCGTGCGCATTGCCCAGAAAGCCGGCGCCGACCTCTTTATCTCTCTGCATTCCGACAGCGGTCCAGATTCGAACCTGAGGGGCGCTTCCGTCTACACTCTGTCGGACAAGGCTTCGAACCGCGCCGCGCGTTTCGTGAAACAAGACGACTGGTTCATGAAGGCCTCGTTGACCAGCGACCGCGGGGTTCAGGATATTCTTTTCGACCTCACGCAGAGAGCCACGAAGAACCGCTCAGCGGCGTTTGCCCAGACCTTGGTCAGCCGCATCGAAGGCAAGGCGCCCATGTTGCGCCGCAGCCAGCGCGACGCAGGCTTCATGGTCCTGCTGGCCCCAGATGTCCCGGCCGTGCTTTTGGAGATGGGATTCGTCTCCAACCCGAACGATGAGCGGTTCCTTCGCGACGCGACAACGCGCACGCGTTTGATGAATGCCGTCGGGGATTCCATCGACGACTATTTTGCCCAGTCGACGCGGTTAGCCTCCCGCTGAGGCGAGCCCGTCGTCTCGCGGGCGTTGGCGCCGCATCCGAAGCCGTTTAGACCGACAGCACATGGGGCGGGGCGCCTCTGGAGGCCGTTAGTCCGTTGAATTCTCCGCGCGAGAAATGGGTCGCGATCGCTGGCGTCACTGTCCTTGGCCTCGTTGCTTTGGCGGGATTTGCTGTGGCGATTTGGGCCGCCTGGCTGTTCCACGACATGCCAGACGCCAGCGATCTGGCTGACTATCATCCGCCCACCGCGACCCGCGCCTATGCGTGGGACGGCACCCTTATCGGTGAGTTCTCCCGTGAGCGGCGGATCTTCGTCCCCTATGACAGCATTCCACCCCAGCTGGCACAGGCCTTTTTGGCCGCAGAAGATCGCAATTTCTTCAAGCACTCCGGGCTTGATTACACCGGCATCATCCGTGCGAGCGCTAAAGACATCGTCAACTTGGCGCAGGGGCGGCGACTGGAGAGCGGCTCGACGATCACCCAGCAGGTGGCCAAGAATATCCTACTCACCAATGACGCCACCCTGGGACGCAAGTTCAAGGAAGCGTTGATCGCTCAACAGTTGGACGGGACGCTGTCCAAGGAGCGCATCCTCGAACTTTATCTGAATGAAATCTGGCTGGGATATCGCTCATACGGCGTGGGCGCGGCCGCTTACAATTATTTTGGCAAGTCGATCACCGACCTTGATCTGGCAGAGTGCGCTTATCTCGCCTCGCTGCCGAAGGGGCCGGATAATTACCATCCGATCCGCCACAAGGCCCAGGCTATGCAGCGCCGCAACTGGGTGCTGGACCAGATGGCCGAGGCCGGCTGGGTGACACGCGCCCAAGCTAACGCGGCCAAACGTCAGGACCTGAAGGTCCAGCCGGAGCCGACGCGCGCGAAATACCGCGATGCCGACTATTTTGTCGAAGAGGTCCGTCGTCGCGGATTGGCCACTCTTGGGCCCCGCCTGACAGAGGGCGGCTTCTACATGCGTACGACACTTGATCCGCGCCTACAGAGCGCAGCCCGAACGGCCTTGATGGACGGGCTTGAGCGTTATGACCGTCGCCACGGTTGGCGCGGCGCATGGGGCCATGTGACCACGCTTACGGGCTGGGAAGATGTGGCCAAACGATCCGCCAAGCCGGCCGAGCGGCGTACTTGGCTGCAGGCCGTGGTGACCGATGTCGCCGGTGGCTCCGTCCACGTAAAGACTCTGGACGGTCGGGTTGGCCTGCTGCTTGCCGATGACCTGGCTTGGGCGCGCCGGGGCCGCGGCATCGGCGCTGGCGACCTCGTGTTCGTCGCGCCTGATGACAAAGGTAGCGGCTTCCTACTGAAGCAGGTTCCGGCGGTGAACGGTGCCTTGGTGGCCATGGATCCAGACTCCGGACGCGTGCTGGCTATGGTCGGCGGCTATTCGTTCTCGCTGTCCAGCTTCAACCGCGCGACCCAGGCGTTCCGGCAGCCTGGCTCTGCGTTCAAGCCGATCGTCTACGCCACCGCCCTGGAGAATGGCTATACCCCCGCCAGCGTCGTGATGGATGCTCCGATCAGTCTGCCAGGCGCGAACGGCCAGGCCTGGACGCCGGAGAACTACGAGCACGAATACCTGGGGCCGCTGCAGCTGCGCAAAGGTCTGGAGCTGTCTCTCAACACAATGACCGTACGCCTGGCACAAGGCGTCGGCATGCCGAAGATCAGCGCCTCCGCGATCCGCCTAGGCGTCGTGACCAAGATGGAAAACGTACTCGCCATGGCGCTGGGTGCTGGGGAAACGACCGTCTTTCGTCTGACAGGTGCCTATGCGGCTTTTGTAAACGGCGGTCGCAAAGTCGAGCCGCACCTGATCGAGCTGGTGCAGGACCGCGAGGGCAAGACTATTTTCCGGGCCGATCAGCGTGAGTGCGACCGTTGCACCACAGGCTTTAACGGCGATGAAAGTCCGCGCATTCCGGTTTCCGGCGCCCAGGTCTGGGACCCGATTACGGCCTATCAGATTACCTCAATGCTCCAAGGCGTGGTGCAGCGCGGGACAGGGGCTGCTGCCTCGGTGCTTGGCCGTCCGACAGGCGGAAAGACCGGCACCACCAGCGAATTCCGCTCAGCATGGTTCGTCGGCTTTACGCCACACATTGTCGTGGGCACCTACATTGGCTTTGACGACAATCGTAGTTTGGGTGAGGGCGAGCAGGGGGCCCGCGCAGCCCTGCCGATCTTCATTGACTTCATGCAGCAGGCGAACAAGTCCTACGCTCCTGACGATTTCAAAGCTCCATCCAACGCCAAATTCGCCATGATCCGCGGCATTCGTGAGGCCTTCAAGCCGGGCACCGAGCCAAGGGTCGCTGATATTGACGACACAGCGATCGGCCCGCAGCCCTATACGGCCGTCTTCAAGAACGGCGTCACCGGCGCGCCGAACGCCGCCGCCGCTATCGCACCACCCTCACCCCCGAAGCCGCCGGCGAAGAAGGAAGACGTGAACGGCTTGTACGATTAGCGCGGAGAGCCTAACTGGCGCGCCCAACCTGTCAGGAATTGTCCCATGAGATTGGATGTCGAGGCCGCAAAGGCTGACATCGAGCAGTCGATCGAACTGCTCAGGAGGCGTCTTTGACTGGGCGCCTGCGCTTAGAAAACTCGACGAGCTGAACGCTCGGGTCGAGGATCCAACGCTTTGGGATGATGCTGGCGCCGCACAGGCCCTGATGCGGGAGCGCACGCGGCTTGCGGCCCAGATCGAAGCGGTGAAATCACTCGAACGCGATTTGGTCGACGCACTTGGCTACGCCGAAATGGCGGACGAAGAGGGTGACGAAGCGTCTCTCGAAGAAGCCCGGGCTCAGCTTCGTTCGATCAAAGAGCGGGGAGGTCGCGCCGAACTGGAAGCCCTGCTTTCGGGCGAGGCGGACGGCAACGACGCCTTCGTGGAAATAAACTCAGGTGCGGGAGGAACAGAGTCCTGTGATTGGGCGGGAATGCTGCTGCGCATGTATACCCGATGGGCCAACACCCACGGTATGGAGGTTGATTTTCTGGAAGAGACCTCCGGCGATCAGGCCGGGATCAAGTCGGCGACTCTGCAGATCAAGGGAGCCAACGCCTACGGGTGGCTGAAGACTGAGGCGGGTGTCCATCGTCTTGTTCGCATCTCGCCCTTCGACAGTGCTGCCAAGCGCCACACGAGCTTCGCCTCCATCTGGGTTTATCCGGTTGTCGACGACACCATCGTTATCGACATCAATCCGGCCGATGTACGCACCGACACCTATCGCGCGTCAGGCTCTGGCGGTCAGCACATCAATAAGACCGATAGCGCCGTGCGTCTGACGCACATTCCCACCGGTATCGCGGTCGCTTGCCAAGCTGGCCGCTCACAGCACCAGAACCGCGACGAAGCCTGGAAAATGCTGCGCGCTCGCCTTTACGAGGCTGAGTTGCAAAGGCGCGAAGCGGCCCAACAGGCGCTGGAAGACCAGAAGACCGACATCGGTTGGGGACATCAGATCCGCAGTTACGTCTTGCAGCCCTATCAAATGGTCAAGGACCTGCGCACCGATGTGGAGACGTCAGATACCCAAGGGGTCCTAGATGGTGATCTGGACAGCTTCATGGGCGCGGCCTTGGCTCAGCGGGTCGGCGTGACCCGCGAGAAAGAGGACAGCTAACGGACTATTCGGCGGCGGCAGGTGCCACGCTCCCTTCCGCGGGAGCTGATGGGGTGAGTTGGATGCTGCGGCCAATGAATTGGGCACCGGAATCGATCGATAGCTGCAGATGAGTGAGGTCGCCCTCCACCTTGGCGCTTGCGTGGAGCCTTATCGTTTTGGCCGTGATCGCGCCAACCACGAGACCGCGAATTTCGGCGGTTTCTGCGCTTATCGAACCTTCAATCTGACCGGTTTCACCCACCGAAAGGTGCGTAACCTTCAGGTCCCCACGCACGGCACCATCGATCTGAACATCGCCGTTGCTGGAAAGATCGCCCTCCAGCGTGACGGTCTCGGCAATCAGCGAGAACGGGATGGGTTTTCGTGCGGGAGCTTCAAGACCTTCAGGGCGCATGTTGGCGGTGACGGACTTATTCGGCTTGCTGAACATAGGCGCCTGCCTTGACGAAACGATCCGGATTTTGGGCACGGCCGTTCTCCCACACTTCGTAGTGTAGATGCGTGCCGGTGGAGCGGCCGGTCGAGCCCATGCCGCCCAGGCGCTGACCGATGCCAACCTGCTGACCGACTCTGACAGAAATCGAGGCGAGGTGTGCGTAGCGGGTCTTGAACCCACCGCCGTGGTCGATTTCGACGGTGTTTCCGTAGCCTGAACGCGCGCCTGTGAAGGACACGACTCCAGGGGCTGTCGCGTGGATCGGCGTCATTCTCCCACCGGAGAAATCCAGGCCGGAATGGAACGCCGGATGGCTTGTGAAGGGATCGTAGCGGACGCCGAAGCCGCTCGACCTGTCGACGCCAGGCGCCGGCTGAGCAAACGGCAGGCTTTTTGCGGCCTGTTCGAGCGCGTGCGCCTCGCTCATATCTGACACAGCGTGCTGGATGCGGTCGGCGAATGCGGGGTCAACGTCTAACACCGCCGCAAGTGCGCGCGGATCTTTGGACTCGATCAGAGGACCACCCAGAGATCCGCCCTTGGGGATGTACGAAGCCGGTGTTAGGCCGGCCAGCCGGAATGCAAGTCGCAGACGGTCGGCCCGACTTTTGGCGAACGTGTCGGCGACGTCCAAAATCTGTTCCTGACTGACGCGGACCGTTTCAACAATGCGCTCCGGACTTTGATCCTTGGACGTGAGGGCCTTGGTGATCACCGGCGTCAACGCTTCGGCTGCCCCCGGAGTGCCCTTCATGTCAGTGAGCAGCATCGCCAGGGCCACGTGGCGTTTTTCGATTGTTGTGACGAGCGCCGTACTTGAGCCGTCGCCCGCGTTCAATTTAGCGACGGCAGAGTTCAGTCTCGCCTGGCTGTCAGCGATCCATCGTTCGTACTTGGCCTGGGTCCGGGCGACCTCGCGATCGGTCGACGAAGCCGACATCATGTTGAGCAGCATTGCGGCGCTGCAAACGCCCATCCAGACAGCTGCCACTGAAACGCACGCCGCGGCGATCATTTGGAATTGGGGCGTCAGGACGTAGCCCTTCATCTCGCTGCCCGAGCGGACGTAGAGATGGCGTTCTGGAAAAAGCTCGACCATAGAGCGGCGAAGGCGCGCGATACGTGTCATTCGGTCGCTGAAGTCCCCAACCCCCCGGAACTTCGGCGATATGCAACGAGAAACTCAGGGCGCGCAAGACGCTTAATGCGCAGCGAGCGCGCACGACAAGGTACCGCAACTCTAGAGGCGGTTATGCGCCTGAACTTGGACGGCGATATCGATTCGGTCCAGACCGGATACAGCCCTGTCGCAAAGAAGCGTTCGCATGCGCTATCGAAGCCACATTGCCTAAATAGGCTGAGGCCGACTGCGGCTTCAGGTGTCGGCGCGTTCAGAGCGCGTTGACGGCATCCAAGACCGCCTGTGCATGACCTCCCACTTTCACCTTGCGCCAGATCGCCTTGATCACCCCGTCCTGGATCAGGAACGTCGAGCGATCGATGCCCATATATTCACGACCGTACAGTTTCTTCTCAACCCAGCTTTCGAACGCGCCAATCACCTGCGCTTCGGGATCGGCGCCCAATGGAATCGAGATGCCGTATTTGGCTGCGAATTTTTCATGACTTTTGAGGCTGTCCTTGGAGACGCCGACGACGGCGACGCCGACCTTGGCGAACTGTGGGGCAAGAGTGCTGAAATCCTTGGCTTCATTTGTGCAGCCTGGGGTGTCGTCCTTTGGGTAGAAGTAGACGACCACCGTCTTGCCTTTGAAGTCCGATGCGCAGATCGGGCCCGTCGTGCATTCGAGTTCGAAGTTGGGCGCTGTTGCGCCGATGCTCACATTGCTCATTTCGTCTCCCCTCAGACCGGCTTCACCAGGACGATTTTCTTTTTGCCGGCAGCAAGCTTGACCACACCGCCAATCAAGTCGAGCGCCGTGACGATACGGTTGGCGTCCAGTTCAGCCTTGTCGTTGACCCGCAGCCCGCCACCTTGAGCGAGCCTGCGGGCCTCGCCACGCGATCCCGCCAGACCGGCGGCCTCTGTTAGGGCGGCCAAAACGATACCGGCTTGGAGTTCATCAGCCGGAATTTCATGGGTCGGTAGATCATCGGACAGCTTGCCCTGGACGAAGGCTGCATCTGCCGCGGCTGCCGCCTTTTCGGCTTCCTCTGCACCGTGCAGCAGGCTCGTCGCGGCATCGGCGAGCACCTTCTTGGCTTCGTTGATCTGCGCGCCCGGCAGGGCCTCAAGACGTGCGATCTCGTCCAGCGGCAGGTCGGTGAACAGTCTCATGAACCGGCCGACATCAGCATCCTCGGTGTTTCGCCAGAACTGCCAATATTCGTAGGGGCTGCGCAGGTCGGCGTTCAGCCACACTGCGCCTTGCGCGGTCTTGCCCATCTTGGCGCCGGAGGCGGTCGCCAAGAGAGGTGTCGTCAGGCCGAATGCAGGCTTCTGATCCACACGGCGGATCAACTCCACGCCATTGACGATGTTCCCCCATTGATCAGACCCCCCCATTTGTAGCCCGCAGCTGTAGCGTCGGTTCAACTCCAGGAAGTCTGTTGCCTGCATGAGCATGTAGTTGAATTCAATGAAGGTCAGCGGTTGTTCACGCTCTAGACGCAACTTCACCGAATCGAAGGCCAGCATGCGGTTGATCGTGAAGTGGACGCCGTATTCTCGCAGGAAGTCGATATAACCGAGCTTCGACAGCCACTCGTCATTATCGACCATGATTGCGTCAGTCGGGCCGTTTCCGAACTTCAGAAACGTCTCGAACACAGCGCGGATCGAGACGATGTTGGCCTGGATGTCAGCGTCGGAAAGGAGCTTTCGGCTCTCGTCCTTGCCAGATGGGTCGCCAACCTTGGTGGTCCCGCCGCCCATGACGACGATAGGCCTGTGCCCGGCCTGCTGCAGGCGACGGAGCAGCATAATCTGGATGAGCGAGCCGACGTGTAGCGAAGGGGCAGTTGCGTCGAAGCCGATGTAGGCGGCGATCGGGCCTGATGTCGCCGCCGCGTCCAGTTCCTCCGTGTGAGTGATCTGGTGGATGTAGCCGCGCGCTTGCAGCACCTGAAGGAACTTCGACTTAAAGGCGACGTCAGTCATTCGGGGGTTCTCTCGGAACAAGCCGGTGGGCTCTAGCACGGCCTTGTTGGCGGTATCGAGGGTCATCACAGCAAACCAGACGACCGAAGGCTGGCTTGGGGATGATGTTCAGTCGATGCGACGGCCGAATGGGGCAGACGTACGGGATCGGTGGCCTGGGTCTAGGCTCGGTCGTTATCGTGGCCAGTGGGGGAGGTTTTACCGAACATCGCGGCTGACTAGAAGCGCGGGGCATGGCAGTCAAGCGGCATGCGTGTCCTCGGATTCATGACCGGAACCTCCCTCGACGCCGTCGATATGGCGATCCTGGAGACCGATGGCGAGACCATCTCCCGCTTCGGCCCGGCTGGTGAACGCAAGCTCTCCGAGGCAACACGAGACGTGATGCTACTTGCGACGAAAGCAGCCTTGGCATGGTTACGCGATACCCCAATCCCCGCGATCTTTGCTGAGGCGGGTCAGGCTGGCGCGCAGGAACATCTCGCCGCGGCTGATGAATTCCTCGCCGCGAATGGCCTCACGTGGTCCGACATCGACTTGATCGGTATGCACGGCCAGACGGTCTTTCACGAGCGCCCGCGCGAAGGTCGCTCGGGCCGGACCGTGCAGCTTGGCGATGCCGGCTGGCTGGCCCAAAAAACTGGGGTGCCGGTCGCCTATGATTTTCGCACGCGCGACGTAGCCGCCGGCGGCGAGGGCGCGCCATTAGCGCCGATCTACCATTTGGCGAGGGCTCGGGCATCGGGCCTTGAGGCCCCATTGGCGGTATTGAACATCGGCGGCGTCGCAAACGTCACCTTTTGGTCCGGTGGCGACGAGATCGCAGCCTTCGATACCGGCCCAGGCAATGGCATGATCGACCTCTTGGTGCAGGCGAGAGGCGCAGGGCGTTTCGACGATCAGGGACGCTATGCAAGTGTTGGCCGCGTCAACACCGGGGTGCTGTTAGGCCTACTTGGCCATCCGTATTTTCGCGAACCCCCGCCAAAATCGCTCGACCGGTTTGATTTCTCCCTCGAACCGCTCGAGCCGCTGGCGCTCGAAGACGCTGCCGCGACCCTCGTTGCCTTCACTGCCGAAGCGGTTCGCGCGGGCTTCGGCCTAATGGGTCACGCGCCAAGCCAGGTGGTTGTCACAGGTGGCGGCCGTCACAACCCTGAGATCATGAAGGCACTGGCCGAACGCCTGCCTATTCCCGTGAAAACAGCCGAAGACCTCGGTTGGCGAGGCGATTTCATAGAGGCAGAAGCCTTCGCCTATCTGGGCGCTCGCACAGCCCGCGGCCTGCCAATCAGCTTCCCGAAGACCACCGGTGTCGCTATGCCGATGACGGGCGGGAAGATTGTCAAACCCTAGCTGGGTCGTATCGCAAGCTTGCGAGCGTCGGACATGTTTCGAGATCGGGGGATCAAATGGCACGTTGGTTGAACGGTTTTGCGGCAAGTCTTGCGGCATTAACGGCGCTGGGATTTTCGGCGACAACCGCGCAGGCGGCCGGGCCGACGGTTCGGGTGAGCTTTCCGGCGGCGTTGGTGGCCAAGCCTCTGGATGGTCGCCTCATTCTGCTGTTTTCCACCAATGCGCAGAGTGAGCCACGTACCCAGATTTCCGGCGAGAGCGCACTCGTCTCGCCCTTCGTCTTCGGTCAAAACGTTGATGGCCTGAAACCTGGGAAAACCGTGACGATCGGCCAGCAGGCGTTCGGCTGGCCGGTGCGCTCGCTCTCAGGACTGAAGGCGGGCGACTATACCGTCCAGGCCGTGCTGAACCGCTACGAGACCTTCCATCGAGGCGATGGCGCGGTCCTGAAGCTTCCGCCGGACAAGGGCGAAGGCCAGAGGTGGGCCGACAAACCTGGCAACCTCTATTCGACGCCGATCAAGATCCACATCGACCCGGCGCATCCCAGACAAATCGCCCTTAGCCTCACCAACAAGATCGCTGCGATCCCTGACAAGCCCGACACCCCTTACATCAAACACATCCGCATCAAGAGCGAGAGCCTGTCGAAATTCTGGGGGCGGCCGGTCTATCTGCGCGCCCATGTGCTGTTGCCGGAGGGCTTTGAGGCCCATCCAAACGCGCGTTATCCGCTGATGGTCTTCCACGGCCACTTCGCCAATGACATTTCGAACTTCCGCACATCGCTGCCGGACCCAAATCTAAAGCCGGACTATTCCGAGCGCTTCCACCTGGCGGGCTACAACCGCATCCAACAGCAGGAGGCTTATGATTTTTACAGGCGGTGGACGTCCAAGGATTTCCCGAGGTTCCTCGTCGTCGAGTTCGACCACGCAAATCCCTACTATGACGACAGTTATGCGGTGAATTCTGAGAACCTGGGTCCTTATGGCGACGCGCTGAATTATGAATTGATCCCGGCGGTGGAGAAACAGTTCCGCGCCATCGGCCAAGGCTGGGCGCGCTTCACCTACGGCGGCTCGACGGGCGGCTGGGCGGCGATGGCCACTCAGGTCTTTTACCCGGATCTCTACAACGGCGCCTTCATAGCCTGCCCAGACCCAATCGACTTCCGCGCCTACACGGTGATCAATCTATATCAGGACAAGAACGCCTATGAGCTGACGGGGGCTGCTGCAAATGAAGAACGGCCGGCCAGCCGCAACTATCTGGGTGAGGTCTTCCAGACCCAGCGCGACGCCAACCATTTGGAGTGGGCGTTAGGTGATCATAGCCGTTCTGGTGGCCAGTATGACATCTGGCAAGCGGTCTTCGGGCCCAAGGCCGAAGATGGCTATCCCCAACCGATCTGGGACAAGGTGACGGGCCAGATCGATCCCAAGGTCGCCGCCTATTGGCGCGAGCATGCCGACCTGACGTATATTATTCAGAGGGATTGGAAGACGCTCGGACCGAAGCTCGCCGGCAAACTCCACATATATGTCGGTCGCGGCGATACCTACTTCCTCAATAACGCGGTCTATTTCGCCGAGGACACCTTGCAGAGCCTGAAGGATCCGAGCTGGGGCGGAGAAGTGGCCTACGGAGCCAAAGACGAGCATTGCTGGAACGGCGATCCGAACCTTCCGAACGCCTACGGGCGGCTGCACTACAATTTCATGTATCTACCAAAGATTTTGGACCGCATTGCAAAGACGGCACCGGTTGGCGCGGATCTGACGAGTTGGCGGTACTAGGTCAGCGGTAAATTATCGATTTGTCGGGGAGAGCCCAACCTAGCGGCGTCAAAAATCACCGCTGTCTCCGTCGGCATCTGCAGCTCTTGCAGCGTCACCGGATCGAAGACGCAAAGGTACAAGCCTTAAAGCCCCAAGGCCGGTCCACGGCATCCGCCACCTTGTTGGTGCGAAGGCGTCCAACTCGGTTTTTGTCGCGAGGCCCGGGCAGGTCACGCACCAAGAGCGGTTTGGCGACCCTAGTCCTTCGCCCGTTCCTGATAAGACCCATCTTCGGTCAGGATCACAACGCGGGTGCCTGCGGCGATATAGGGCGGCACCATTATACGCGCACCGTTTGATAGCGTGGCGGGCTTATAAGAGGACGAGGCCGTCTGGTTCTTCACAGCCGGCTCGGTCTCCGTGATCTCGAAGGTGACGGTGCGCGGCAACTCCAGCGCGATCGGGACGCCGTCGTGGGTGGAAAGGGTCACAGTCATGCCGTCCAGCAGCCACGGAGCGCTATCTCCGACCACTTCCTTCGAACAGACGACTTGGTCGTAGTTCTCGGGATTCATGAAGTGATGGCCCTCTGCATCCTCGTAGAGGAACGTGAAGTTGCGGTCGTCCACGAAGGCGCGCTCGACCTGCTCTGTCGTTCGCCAACGCTCCGAAACCTTCACGCCATCAGAGATGCGGCGCATGTTCAGTTGCGTCACGGGCGTGCCTTTTCCGGGGTGAATGTTCTCGGCGGTCAGCACGACATAGAGTTTGCCCTCCATGTCGACGACGGCACCCTTACGGAGCGAGCTGGCGGCTACTTTCAAATCCGATCTTCCCTCGGTTCGGCGGCGTCAGGTTGTCCCTGCACAATTCCGCTGATGAAATTCTCGTCGTGCCCCTATAGCGATTGGCGCTGATTTCACCAGCCCCCTACCGGTCGTGCCCTTGTCTGATCAAACTCTTTCGCCGTGGTGGACGCCTAGCCAGCATGCCGATCGCCGGCCGTTCCTTGTGGCTCGCAATCGGATTACCGCGGCCGTGCGGGCTTGGTTTGATGCTCAAGACTTCGTTGAGGTTGAGACATCCGCCCTGCAGATCTCGCCTGGAAACGAGGCCCATCTGCACGCCTTCGCGACCGAGGCGCTCGATCTGGCGGGCGGACGCGCGCCGCTTTATTTGCGCACGTCGCCGGAGTTTGCCGCCAAGAAGCTGCTGGCGGCCGGCGAGGTGCGAACCTTCGAAATCGCCCGGGTCTGGAGAAACCGCGAACGTGGTCGGCTGCACCACCCAGAGTTCACCCTTTTGGAATGGTACAGGGTGAGGGAGTCCTATGAATCTCTGATGGCCGATTGCTGGAGCCTCATCGGGCTTGCAACTGAGGCGGCGAGAACCAAGACCCTTAGCTTCCGCGGCGTCTCGATTGACCCGCTCGCCGAGCCGGAACGGTTGACCTTGGCTGAGGCTTTTGATCGCTTCGCGAGCATTGACCTGTTGGCGAGCGTCCAGGCGGATGGCGCTACAGACCGTGATGCGCTTGCGGCGGCGGCTCAGGGCCAGGGTGTGCGTGTTGCGCCAGACGATACCTGGGCCGATGTCTTCAGTCGGGTGCTCGTCGAGAAGATCGAGCCGTACCTGGGGCGAGATCGCGCGACGATCCTTTACGAGTATCCGTTGAGTGAAGCCGCACTGGCCCGACCCAAGGCCTCTGATCGGCGTGTGGCTGAACGGTTCGAGCTTTATGCGTGCGGGGTTGAACTCGCCAACTGCTTCGGCGAACTCACCGATGCTCGCGAGCAGCGCCGTCGCTTCGAGATCGAGATGGCGGAAAAGGCGCGGGTTTACGGCGAGCGCTATCCGATCGACGAGGATTTTCTATCGGCCCTCCAAACGATGCCGGAAGCCAGTGGAGGCGCGCTGGGGCTTGATCGTCTGGTGATGCTAGCCACCGGCGCAAGCCGGATCGAACAGGTTCTGTGGACGCCGGTCTGCGAACGCTGAAGACGCTGGCGCCCGCGCCTTGACGGGGTCTGGTGCGAGCGCCATTTGCGGCGTCGATAAGAGGTCTGATGCGCATGAATCCGTTTCTTGATGACATCTTCACCGAACCTGAGGACGTGGACCCCGACACGCTCGCCAACCTCGGCCCCCTGCGCCGGCTCGCAGGGATTTGGCAGGGAACAAAGGGGATGGATATCAATCCCAAGGCCGATGGGCCGGAAAAACGGAAGTATGTCGAGCGGATCGAGGCTCAGCCGATCGACCCTCAAGCCAACGGTCCCCAGCTTCTCTACGGCCTGCGCTATCACGTCCACGCCAACGCTCCACCCGAGGCGATAACGTTCCATGACCAGGTGGGCTACTTGCTCTGGGAGCCGGCGACCGGACTGATTATGCAGACCCTCGCCATTCCGCGAGGTCAGTCGCTGCTGGCTGGAGGGCATGCCAAACCCGACGGTTCAGGCCTGGTGGTCAGCGCGCGCCGCGGCGAGACCGAATACGGCATCACGTCCACAACATTCCTCGAACACGCGTTCCGCACCGACGCCTATGAGTTGGACATCACCTTCAATCCGGACGGCTCGTGGAGCTATATCTCCGATACGACCTTGATGGTGCGCGGTCGTCGCGAACCCTTCCTGCATCGTGATCGAAATACGCTGACAAAGCTCGCCGAGCCGAGTCCTAATCCGCTGCTTGGCCTCGCCAAGGGATAGTCCAGAGGTGCGCTACGGCTTCGATTTTTGACGGACCGGGCAGGGCGGCCCATAAGCCCGCGCGATGAGCCCGAAAACACTGCGTACCGCGCGAGACCTTGTCGACGCTGGCCTGGCGCCGGCCGAGCGTCTGCCTGAGCTGGAACGCGTGGCGGCTCAATATGCGGTGACGATCACGCCTGCCATGCTGGAGTTGATCGAAGCGCCGGACGATGCGATCGCACGGCAGTTCGTGCCAACAGAGGCCGAGTTCAATCTTCGGCCTGAAGAGTCCGGCGACCCCATCGGAGACTTTATCCATTCGCCGCTGGAGGGGATCGTCCACCGCTATCCGGATCGTTGCCTGCTGAAGCTGAACCACGCCTGCGCGGTCTATTGCCGGTTTTGTTTTCGGCGCGAGATGGTCGGGCCCGAAGGCCTGCGTCCGTTGTCATCAAACGCACTCGACGCGGCGATGACCTACATCGCCCAGCACACGGACATCTGGGAAGTGATCATCACGGGAGGCGACCCGTTTATCCTGTCGCCACGCCGACTGCGCGAGGTGATGGGTCGATTAACGTCGATCGCTCATGTGAAGGTTGTGCGGTTTCACACCCGGGTCCCGGCTGTGGCACCGGAGATGATCACCGATCAACTGGTCGCCTCGCTCCAGGCTGCCGGCAAGGCGGTGTATGTGGCGCTCCACGCCAACCATGCGCGCGAGATGACGCCCGCGGCACGCGCCGCCTGTGCGAAGATCGTCGATGCGGGTGTTCCAATGCTGAGCCAGACTGTGCTGCTGGCGGGCATAAATGACGATCCGCAGACATTAGGGGCGCTGATGCGCGCCTTCGTCGAGACACGGATCAAACCCTACTATCTGCATCAGGCGGACTTGGCGCCTGGAACATCACACCTGCGCACCTCGATCGAAGAAGGCCAGATTTTGATGCGCGCCATGCGTGGAACCGTCTCTGGCCTTTGTCAGCCGACCTATATCCTCGACATCCCCGGCGGCTACGGCAAGGTCCCGATAGGCCCCGATTATATCACCGATGGCGGTATCGAAGATCCCGCTGGTCGGCGTCACCCTTATCCCCCGAAAGCCTGCTGATGGCCTGGACTCGCCTCTACGACCTGGCCGAGCCGCAGCGGATCAACAAATGGCTCGGCCAAAGCGGCGTCTGCTCTCGCCGGGAGGCCGAGGCCCTGATCGAGCAAGGTTTAATCTCGATCGACGGCGAAATCGTCACAGACACAGGCCGCAAGATCCTGCAGGGCCAAACTCTGGTTCTGTCTGACGGTGCGGGCCCCGCGCCGCTCAGCGTCGTCCTTCATAAGCCCATGGGGATTGTCTCTGCCCAGCCCGAGCCCGGCCAGACGCCGGCTGCTCGATTGCTGACCCGCGCGGCCCTGGTTGGCGACAGTCCCTCAATTCCGGACCGCGACACCCGACTGGCCCCTCTGGGGCGTTTAGACATGGACAGCCGTGGCTTGCTGCTGCTTTCGGACGACGGCGTTCTGGCCAAGGCGATAATTGGTCCGGAGTCGAACCTTGAGAAGGAATATCTGGTCCGCGTCACGGGCAAGATTACGCCGGAAAAGATCGCGCGCCTGTGCCACGGCCTGAGCATGGACGGTCGCCAGCTAAAACCTGCGATCGTCAGCGTCGTCGAAGGACAGCAACTGCGCTTCATCCTCAAGGAAGGCCGCAATCGCCAAATCCGCCGGATGTGCGAGCTGGTCGGGATGCATGTCATGGATCTGGTGCGGATCCGCATTGGCGCGTTGCAGCTTGGGGACCTGGCCGAGGGCAAGTGGCGGGTATTGGGTGATGTCGAGCGCGCCACTCTGATTGCAGGCTAGGCCGGGCGCTCTAGCCGCTCAGGGTGACAAATAACTCGCTCTCGATCGCCCACTGGCCCGTGACCTTGCGCCAACAGGCCATGTAGGCGCCCGACATGCCGTTTCCCGTCCAGTGGCCTGTCTCAGCGGCGCGGTCGCCCAATTGGTCCAGCATGACCGCCTCAGGGGTACGCACGTAGGGCGCGAACCCAGGCTCCCGGAATTGCGCCGAGAAAGCTTCGACGATGGCCTTGGCGCCCAAGATCAAACCGCCATCGCCCGTGATCAGTCGGGCCTCGGCTACGAAGAACGGCCGAAGCCTGGCGGCCTGGCGCCCGGCGATCAACTTATTGGTCAGCCGCCGACGGGCCCGGATGGCGTCTTCTGGGGCGGTCACGATGTCCTACGCGGGGTCGGCCTCCAGGCGCTTGTCCAGGTAGGCGCCGACGCGGCGCTCGACTTCTGGCAGATTTTCCATCCAGAAGTGGCTGCCGCCTTCGACCACATTGTAGTCAATGACAATGCCCTTTTGGGTCCGCAGCTTAGAGACGACGCGCTCAACCTCGAGGGGAGGCACGACGGTGTCGTTTCCGCCATGCAGGATCAGACCCGAGGCCGGGCACGGCGCCAGGAACGAGAAGTCGTAAGCGTTGGTCGGAGGCGAGACCGAAATAAAGCCGTCCGTCTCCGGACGGCGCATCAGGAGCTGCATGCCGACCCACGCGCCGAACGAATAGCCGGCGACCCAGCACTGCGAGGCGGCAGGGTTGGTGGTCTGCAGCCAGTCTAGCGCCGTCGCGGCGTCGGCCAGTTCGCCGATACCGCTATCGAATTCGCCTTGGCTGCGTCCCACGCCGCGGAAATTGAACCGCAACACCGAAAAGCCGCGTTTCATGAAAAGGTGGAAGAGCTGAACGGTCACGGGATTGTTCATCTGACCGCCCGCCTTAGGGTGCGGGTGCAAGATGAGGGCGACGGGGGCCGTCTCGGTCTTGCCCTGCGTATAGCGACCTTCAATCCGCCCAACGGCACCGGTCAGAACGACTTCTGGCATGAGAACCCTTTCAGCTCAGACCGCCGACCAAGACGATCTAGAATACTTGACTACTGCACTCGGTCTTCCTAAGTCGCACCCGCTGGCTCGACCGGCTTCGCGCAAGGCGGCGGCCTATAACATAGGGTCGCAGCAGAACGCGAGAAAACTGCGCATCGATAAATTGGGATCGCATCACATGCGTCTCTCCACCAAAGGCCGTTATGCCGTAATGGCCATGGCTGATCTGGCTCGTCGCCAGGATGAGCCCTGCCGCGCCGTGGCCTTGGCTGACATCGCCACGCGCCAGGAAATCTCACTGTCGTACCTGGAGCAGTTGTTCGCGCGCCTGCGTCGCAAAGGTCTGGTGAAGAGCGCTCGCGGACCGGGGGGAGGCTATCGGCTGAGCCGGGCAGCGGGCGAGACTACCATCGCAGACATCGTTCATGCTGTGGATGAGCCTTTGCGCGCCACGCGCTGCACGGAACACGGCAAGGGTTGCATGCTGAAGGGTGAACGTTGCCTCACTCACGATCTTTGGGAGCATCTGGGCGATCGCATTGAGGACTACCTGGTCTCGGTCAGTCTGGCGGACGTGATCTCCGGACGGCTGCGCGCAAACAGGCAGGCCGCATGACGTCGAATACCCAGAAAAATGTCGTCTACCTCGATCACAACGCCACGGCTGCCGTACGCTCTTGTGCGCGATCAGCGATGGCGCATGCGCTGGAACACGTGGGCAATCCATCGTCGATCCACGCAGCCGGGCGTGCGGCGCGTGCGCTTTTGGAAACGGCCCGAGAACAGGTTGCGGCCCTGATCGGCGCGCCCGCCCCAACCGTTGTCTTCACGAGCGGTGGCACTGAAGCCAATGCCCTGGCCCTCGAAAGCGCCGTTGTTGCCGGCGCAAAGCGTCTGATCGTATCGGCCATCGAACACGACAGCGTACAGGAGACCGCCCGTATCCAGGGTGTAGCCGTCGAAGTCCTGCCGGTGGACAGCGACGGCCAGGCCGATGTGGGCTGGTTGCGTAAGCGCCTCGCCGGTTGGGACGCCGCTGAGGGTAAGCCCTTTGTCGCCTTGATGCTGGCGAACAACGAAACAGGCGTCATCCAGCCCGTCACCGAAGTCGCTGGGTTGGTTCGGGCGCTCGACGGGTGGCTGCATGTCGACGCGATTCAAGCGGCCGGAAAGATCCCGGTCGATAGTCGAGCCCTGGGTGCGGACACCCTTTCCGTCTCAGCTCACAAGATCGGCGGGCCGCAGGGTGTGGGCGCTTTGACGTTTGGCCCTCGCGCCACGCTTTCGCGCCGTCAGCACGGCGGTGGGCAGGAACGGGGTCGCCGCGGCGGCACTGAGAATGTCCCTGGCATTTCGTCTTTTGGCGCCGCGGCTGCGGAAGCGCGGCTAGGATTGGAAGAATTTGCCCGCCGCGCGGCGTGGCGCGATGCCGCAGCCTCGCAATTCAAGGCCTTAGGTGCGGTGGTGATGGGCGAGGCTGCGCCGCGCCTGGCCAACACCCTTTGCGTCGCGACGCCGGGCTTCACTTCTGACGTGCAGGTCATGGGGCTGGACCTTGCGGGCGTTATGGTCAGCGCAGGGTCAGCTTGCTCATCGGGCAAGGTGAAGGCCTCGCCTGTGCTGGAAGCGATGGGGCAGGGCGAACTGGCCGCCTGCGCCATCCGCGTCAGTGGCGGCTGGTCGACAACCGAAGGCGACTGGATCCATTTCGTCGAAGCTTGGAGCGCGGCCCATGCCCGCCATGCCGCGCGTCACCGCCAACCCGTGGGAGCCGTCTGATGGTCGCCGTTCGTCAGACCGTTGAACACGTCGAGAACCTGGAAAAATACAAGCACGGCTTTGTCACAGACATTGAGCAGGACTTCGCGCCGAAGGGCCTAAACGCCGACATCGTCCGGTTCATTTCGGCAAAGAAAAAAGAGCCGGAATGGATGCTGGCTTGGCGCCTGGATGCCTTTGAGCGCTGGCAAGCTATGGACGAGCCTGACTGGGCGAAGGTCAGTTTCCCGAAAATCGACTACCAAGACAGCTATTATTACGCCGCACCCAAGGAAAAGGTCGGCCTAAATAGTCTCGATGAGGTCGATCCGGACATCCTTGAGACCTACAAGAAGCTCGGCATCCCGCTTCGTGAGCAAGAGGTTTTGGCCGGCGTCATCGGTGCGCCGCGCTACGCTGTGGACGCCGTCTTTGACAGCGTCAGTGTGGTCACGACCTTCAAAAAGGAGTTGGCGCAGGTCGGGGTAATTTTCTGCTCGATGAGTGAGGCGATCCGCGAGCACCCGGAACTTGTCCAGAAATATCTGGGCTCGGTCGTGCCCGTCAGCGACAACTATTTTGCCTGTCTGAACGCAGCCGTCTTCTCCGATGGTAGCTTTGTCTATGTGCCGCCCGGCGTGCGGTGTCCGATGGAGCTTTCCACCTATTTCCGGATCAACGCAGAGAACTCCGGTCAATTCGAGCGCACTCTGATTATCGCCGATAAGGGGTCTTACGTCTCGTATCTGGAGGGTTGCACCGCCCCCATGCGTGACGAAAACCAGCTCCACGCCGCCGTCGTCGAACTGGTGACGATGGACGACGCGGAGATCAAATATTCGACGGTCCAAAACTGGTATCCGGGTGATCCGCAGACTGGCAAAGGCGGCATCTACAACTTCGTCACCAAGCGAGCCGACTGCCGCGG
Organism: uncultured Alphaproteobacteria bacterium; assembly: GCA_903860975.1. Classification (GTDB taxonomy): domain Bacteria; phylum Pseudomonadota; class Alphaproteobacteria; order Caulobacterales; family Caulobacteraceae; genus Phenylobacterium. Next base: position 22,504 of record CAIOSI010000045.1, on the reverse strand, counting down.
CGACCGCTCCAAGGTCTCTTGGACTCAGGTCGAAACGGGCTCGGCGATTACCTGGAAGTACCCATCCTGCATCCTGCGCGGCGAGGGTTCATCCGGCGAATTTTATTCGATCGCGATCACCAATGGTCGCCAGCAGGCTGATACGGGCACCAAGATGATTCACCTGGGGGCGAACACCCGCTCGCGGATCATCTCAAAGGGGATCAGTGCGGGGCGCTCGTCCAACACCTATCGCGGTCTGGTTTCAGCCCACCCAAAAGCGAAGGGTGCGAGAAATTTCACCCAGTGCGACAGCCTGCTGATCGGCAAGCACTGCGCTGCCCATACGGTGCCTTATATCGAGGCTCGAAACGGCCAGGCGAAATTTGAGCACGAGGCGACCACCACGCGGCTGTCTGAAGACCAGCTGTTTTATGTGATGCAGCGGGGCCTAAGTCAGGAAGAGGCGGTGCAGCTACTGGTCAACGGCTTCGTCAAGGACGTGCTGCAGGAACTCCCGATGGAGTTTGCCGTCGAGGCACAGAAGCTCGTTGCCATCAGCCTTGAAGGGAGCGTTGGGTGAGCCTTCCCAAGCGCCATTCGCCGCCCAACAAATTATCGCTGCGTCATGCCTTTGAGGTTGAGCAGGCGCGTCGGGAAGCTGAGCGTTTCGCCCGGGAAGAGGCCGAGCGCCGGCAGCAAGAAGAAGATCTCTTTCGCGCCGAGCAGCTTTATGACGCTGTGATCGGCGATCCAGCTTTTCTAGCCGCCCATGGCCTCGCGGTGGATTGGCGCCGCTACACGGTGATGATCGAGAGCGACGCCTTCCTTATCCGCGCCTATTTCGAAGCCGGAAAAGCGAGCGTCGCGATTGGCAATAAACGCCAGGGCGCTGGTGCCAGCGCGACGGCCGCCCCCTTGAAGCGCGAAGAAGTCGACAGCGTCGCCGAAGCCTTGCGGCTGGTGGCCCAATTTCTGGCGGACGAGATCAATTGATGTTGAGCGTTTCGAACCTTCATGCCTCGGTCGATGGCAAGGCGATCCTGAAGGGACTTTCGCTCGACGTTCCAGCGGGCGAAGTCCACGCCATCATGGGCCCAAATGGTGCTGGAAAGTCGACGCTGTCTTATGTGCTCACGGGCCGGGATGGCTATGAGGTGACAGGTGGCTCTGCGAGCCTGGATGGGGAGGACCTGCTGGCGCTCGCGCCGGACCAGCGCGCGGCGCGAGGTGTTTTCTTATCCTTCCAGTACCCGCTTGAGATTCCGGGCGTTCCTGCGCTGACCTTTATACGCACGGCGCTCAACGCCCAGCGCCGCGCGCGGGGCGAGGCCGAGATCACCGCGCCGGAATTTCTGAAGCTTGCTCGAGTCAAATCCGCCGATCTCAAGATCGATTTCGAGATGCTGAAGCGCGCGCTCAACGTCGGATTCTCCGGCGGTGAGAAGAAGCGGATGGAAATTCTTCAAATGGCGATGCTTTCACCGCGGTTCCTCATCCTGGATGAGACCGATAGCGGGCTCGATATCGATGCGCTCCGCATCGTATCTGACGGCGTAAATGCGCTTCGTAGCCCCGAGCGCGCCATGCTGGTGATCACCCACTATCAGCGGCTTCTCGATTACATCAAGCCCGACCGCGTGCACGTGCTGGCAGGCGGTCGTATCGTTGCATCCGGTGGTCCGGAACTGGCGCATGAACTCGAGGCCAACGGGTACGAGCGCTACGAGCAGGCCGCTTGAGCCTCGCCTCAGCCATACGCGATCGTGACGTCGCTGAACTCCCGAGCAAGCGGGACGAAGACTGGCGCTGGACGGATTTGCGGGGCCTTGTGCGCGTGCTGCCCGAGCCGTCGCGGCCGGCCAATCCATCTTCAGCAGGCCCCTTCGACGCACTGGCTGGGGATGTGCGTGTCTCGACCAATGGGGGGACCGTGACGCCGGTGGTCATCGCCGCCGGCGAAACCGCAGCTGTCGCCTTACGCTTCGTCTCGCGAGGCGCGGGGGCCCACCTCGCGGCCGTCGACGTCACCGTCGGTGCCGGTGCGCGTCTGGTCCTGCTGGAAAGCTATGAGAGCGATGAGGCTTCGGTCGCCCAAGTTTCGTTGGCGATCACGCTGGCGTCGGGCGCGATTGTTGAGCGGATCGTGCTGGCGCAAGATGATGCTGAGGCCGTCTGCGTCAGCTACGCGCAGGTCGTGCTCGGCCCCTCGGCGAAATTTCACCAAACGATCGTAGCCTGCGGTGCCCGCCGTCAGCGGCTCGAAACCCGCGTCTTGCACCCCGGTGGTGGCGCAGAGCTGCGTCTCGATGGTGTTTATCTGCTGGCAAACAAGGCGCACTCTGATCAGACCACGGTCGTCACCCATACGGGGACCGATGGTCTGACGGTCCAACTCACCAAGGGCGTCGTTCGCGATCAGGCTCGCGGCGTGTTCCAGGGTAAGATCGTCGTCGACGAAGGGGCCGACCGAACGGATGCGCGGATGGGGCATCACGCGTTGATCTTGTCCGACCGCGCCGAGGTGGATGCCAAGCCGGAGCTGGAAATTTACGCCGACGACGTGGCCTGTGCCCACGGCAATACCGTCGGTGCGCTCGACGAGGATGCCCTGTTCTATGCCCGCCAGCGTGGCATGTCGCAAGCAGAGGCCCGCTCGCTGCTGACTGAGGCCTTCATCGGCGAAGTGGTCGACCATATCGGCCACGATGGCGCGCGGGAAGTTGTCTGCGCCTGGGTCGCTGAACGGTTGAGGGGCTGACCGTGGCGTTTGACGCTGATGCCATCCGCGCGGAATTCCCGATCCTGGCCCGACGGGTGAATGGAAAGCCGCTCGTCTACCTCGACAGCGCCGCGTCGGCGCAAAAGCCTCGTGCTGTCATAGAGGCTATGGTCCACGCCATGGAGCATAGCTACGCCAACGTGCATCGCGGGCTACACACCTTGGCAAACGAAACCACGGAGGCCTACGAGAGCGCCCGCAAGAAGGTCGCCACCTTCATTGGTGCACAACCGACCGAGATCGTTTTCACCAAAGGCGCGACCGAGGCGATAAACTTGGTCGCCTCCGGGCTCGCGGCGGGTCTCAGACCAGGCGACGAAATCCTGCTTTCCGAAATGGAGCACCACGCCAACATCGTGCCTTGGCATTTTCTGCGCGAGCGGCTGGGAGTGGTCTTAAAATTCACACCAGTCACAGATGATGGTCGTCTGGATGTTGAAGCTTTCAAGGCGCTTTTGACCGAGCGAACGAAAATCGTGGCGCTGACCCACATGTCCAATGTCTTGGGTACGGTGAATCCTGTCGCCAAGCTCGTGGGTCTTGCCCATGACGCCGGCGCGCTGGCCCTGCTCGACGGGTGCCAGGCCATCGTCCATGAGCCTGTTGATGTGAAAGCCCTCGACGTGGATTTTTACGTCTTCTCCGGGCACAAACTTTACGGGCCCACTGGCATCGGTGCGCTTTATGGCAAGGCCGAGCGCTTGGCGGCGTTGCCACCCTACCAGGGGGGTGGCGAGATGATCGAGACCGTCACCCTTGAGGCCATAACCTATGCCGAACCGCCACGGCGTTTCGAGGCCGGCACACCACCTATCCTAGAAGCCATTGGTCTTGGCGCGGCGATTGACTGGCTCGCCGGTCTCGACCGCGCAGCTGTCGCCCAGCACGAGCACGCCCTCTACGACCACGTCCGTCAGCGCCTGGCCGGCGCAAATTGGCTGCGCGTACTGGGAGAGGCGCCGGGCAAGGGTGCGATTCTCAGCTTCCTGGTCGATGGCGCACATGCCCACGATGTGGCACAGATTCTCGACGGATACGGGATTGCGGTCCGCGCCGGAGCGCATTGCGCCGAGCCCCTGATGCGGCGTTTCGGCGTGACCTCGAGCGCGCGCGCCTCTTTCGCGCTATATAACACCCGCGAAGAGGCAGATGCCTTCGTGGATGCGCTTTACAAAACCCAGGCTTTCTTCGCGTAAGATGACCCCAATGGATGATGCAGGCCATATCGACAACCCGACCAAGACTGCGCTTTCGCAAGCGGAGCTAGACCGGTTGACGGATAAGCTCATCGAGCAACTCAAGACCGTTTTCGATCCGGAAATCCCGGTCGATATCTACGAACTTGGCTTGATCTACAAAGTCGACGTCTCTGACGACAAGGACGTGGTCATCGATATGACGCTGACCGCACCTGGCTGCCCGGTGGCCGGCGAAATGCCTGGCTGGGTTGAGGACGCGATCCGCGCGATCCCCGAGGTGAAGTCCTGTAAAGTTGAGCTTGTGTTCGATCCGCCGTGGGATCCTTCGCGGATGTCCGATGAAGCCAAGCTTCAGCTGAATATGTTCTGACAATGAATGACGTGAGCCTTACCTCCACGCCTCGCGTGCGGCGCGAGCGACCCAAGGTGGTCAGCTTGACGGATGCCGCCGCTGACCGCGTACGCGAAATCATGGGCAAGGCGGAAAGGCCCTACGCAGGGCTACGCGTGGGTGTGAAGAACGGCGGCTGCGCGGGCCAAGAATATATTCTTGAATATGCCGATGTGGCCGGACCGCTCGATGAGGTTGTTAACGACAAGGGCGTCACGATTCTCGTCGAGCCCAAGGCGGTGCTGTTTCTCGTTGGCACCGTGATTGACTACGACGTGACGCGGCTTTCGTCGAAGTTCACGTTCCGCAATCCCAACGAAACTGACGCCTGCGGTTGCGGCGAAAGTGTCACTATTCAGCCGGCCGAGCCGGATCAGCTTCGCTGAGGATTGCGTAGGGTTTCAAAACTCAACGCGATGACCGCCAGGATTAGCGGCAAGATGTAATAGGCCAGCCGATACCCCAGGAACGCAGCTGCGAGCGCTGCGGGCTCGACGCCTGGCAGAAGGGCCGCCATAGCGCTCTCGAAAACGCCCGCACCACCCGGCACCGATGAGGCGAGGCCAACGATACAGGATATGGCGTAAGCCCCGACAAAGGTCACATAGCTCGTCCCCCCCGAGGGCAGCAGGATCCAAAGGATCGCCGCAGCGATACCGTTGTCCACCACCCCAAGAACCAGCTGGCAAAGCGCGTCGCTGCCCTTGGGGAGGGTCAGGCTATGTCCGAACCCGTTGATCGGTCGCCGGCGTAGAGCGCAAAGGGTGACATACCCGATCGAAAGCGCCACCAAGGTGATACCCAACGCCCTGCCGATGATCGGCGGAATTGCGGTGCGTGCGAGATCGGCATGGGAAGCAAGCAGCAAGCCCACTCCAGATAGGGTCCCCAGCCCAACTCCGAACGCCAGTGCTGAAAATATCGTCGTACCTGCAACTTGAGCCAGGCTGACGCTGTATCGATTATAGAGCCGCGCCCGAACGGCGCTGGAGGTCAGCAGGTTGGCCCCGATCGCATGGGCGATTGCGTTGGCGAGGAATGAACCGACTTGGGTGGCGACAAATGGCACGCGCGCGCCTGTCCAGCGTAGTCCAACCCATTCGATGGCGCCCATCAACAGGAAGCTGACGAAGGACAACACGAGGGCCAAAGCGATCGCGTTGGGGCCCCAGGCGGCCATGTGATGGCTCACGGCGGCAAAGCTGAGCTTATGGAACTCTCGCCAAAGGACCCAAACCGCGGCCAACAACATGACGGGTGGCACAATGCGCACCGCAAATGTGGTCCAACGGGTGAGGCGATGTTGATGCGTGGAGACGGCCTGCGCCAGCTCCACTCCAACGGGCATTGGCTCTGCGGGGCGAGGGGCTTGGGGCGTGGTCACAGTGTGGTCAGTTGTCTGTTGAGTCGGGCAGAAGATTGAGAGCGTCGTCGTTTTGGGTTTCGGCGAAATCGGTACCCGAACGCCCCAGCATTGGGTTTTTCGCCCCTCGGGTATCGATAAGAGCGATTGCGGCCTGTGCACCAACGTAACCGAAAATATCGCCAGATGCGCGTCCGCTTACGTCTCCGGCGGCGCAAATGCCGGCTTGGCTGTCGAGGTCGCTCTGATCGATGAGGACCATCCCACCGAAATCCTGCACTCTGGCGGGGTCTGGCCGCTGAAAGCGGGAACGCGACCCCAGGCCAGCCCCTGAAAAAACCTCAGACCGCGCGCGGTCGGACAGCGCGATCGGAGACGCCTGCAAGGGCAGCGCGCCCGTCGGCCCCAAGCCGCTGGCTCCACGATAAAGGGGCGGGTCAATTCTTCGACGCCCCCGGCCACTTGTGCTAAACCTCGAGCGTGAAAGTGCCGCCACCTCGCATCAACCTCAGAGGCATGATCGCCGTAAAGGTCGGCGTGCGTCGGTTCAGCCTAGAAGACCCGTACTATCTGGTCCTGGCCATGCGATGGCCCACGTTCTTCTGTTCGGTCTTGCTGGCCTTCCTCGCCACCAACCTGATCTTTGCGACGCTCTTCTGGCTAGGCCCCGGTTCTGTGAACAACGTCCGGCCAGGCATGTTTGGCGACGCTTTTTTTTCAGCGTCGAGACCCTGGCGACGGTGGGCTATGGCGTAATGACGCCCAATACGACCTACGGCCACGTGGTGGCGACGGCCGAGATCTTCGTTGGCATGTTTCTAACGGCTTTGGTGACCGGTGCGTTTTTCGCCAGGTTCGCTCGGCCGCACGCGCGCCTGGTCTTCAGCGAAACCGCGGTCGTCACACCCTATGAAGGCCGTCGGGCCCTGATGGTGCGGGTCGCCAGCCGTAGGATGCAAGGCATCAGCGAGGCCAAGGCCAGAATGGTCTACCTGCGCGACGAGCCCGTCGGTTTAACGCGCTTCAGACGTTTCAGCGAATTGAAGCTTGCTCGAGACAACATGCCGGTTCTCAGCTTGTCCTGGACGCTCATCCATCCCATCGATGAGGAAAGCCCCTTGTTCGGCATGACCGATGCGCGCCTGTTGGCCGAGGCACCTACGGTACTGGTTTCGATCTCGGGGTTCGACGAGGCAATTTCATCTACAATTCATGATCGTCGATCCTACACGCCAGACGACATACGCCTGGGGCATGTCTTCGACGACATCTTGCGCGAGTTGCCCGGCGGCTTCATCGAACTCGACATCACCCGAATTCATGACACCTCGCCGTTGGAGGCGGACCTTCAAGAGTCCGCAGTGAGGGCTTCGTAGGCCTCCTGGGCTGCCAGCCATTCCTGTTCAGCGGCCTCGATCGTCGCTTGTGCCGTGTCACGTCGCCGCCCCAGCTCGGCGGCCTTGGCCGGTTCTTTCACAAACACCGCCGGATCTGTGAGCTTGGCGTCAATCTCCGCCAGAGCCGACGTCGCGCGGCCCAAAGCGGCCTCAGCCGCTTCTGCCCTGCGACGGGCTGTTCCGGTGGGAACCTTGGTCCGAGCGACGGGTGGCGCAGCGGGCGGCGCTACGACCGGCGCTGCTGCGACCTGGGTTGGTGCTCGGGCCGCCACGCGGGCGCGGTCGAGAACGAATTTGGCGTAGTCTTCCATGTCGCCATCGAAGGGCTCGATACCTCCATCGGCGGCGAGCCAAAGGCGGTCTGCGACGAGTTCCATCAGCGAACGGTCGTGGGTAATCAAGATCACCGCACCTTCGTAGTCATTGAGAGCGTCGAGCAGAGCGCGCCGACTATCAATGTCCAGGTGGTTCGTCGGCTCGTCGAGGATCAGTAGATGCGGCGCTTCCATCGCGACCATGTTGAGCAACAGGCGTGCGCGCTCGCCACCGGAGAGATTGGCGACCGTGGTTTCCACCTTCTCGTAGCCGAGACCAAACTGGGCCAGCTTTGAGCGTCTCTGGGATTCAGGGGCCTGCGGCATAGCCCGGCGAATAATCTCCAGGGGCGTATCGGTTGGGTCCATCGCCTCAATTTGGTGTTGGTGAAACCAGCCAACCTTCAGGCGCGACGACCGCAATAAGGTTCCTGTTTCCACGTCCAATGCGCCGGCCACAAGCTTCGCGAAGGTCGATTTACCCGCGCCGTTGACGCCCAGCAGGCCGATGCGATCGTCGATGTCGAGCCGTAGGTTCAGCTTGCGTAGTATTGGCGGCCCTCCATAGCCGACGTTCGCCACTTCAAGTCGGATCAACGGTGGGGGCAAAGGCCGTTCAGGTGAAGGCAGCGAGAAGGGGGCGACCCGGTCTTCGATGATGTTCGAGACCGGGGGCAGTTTGGCGATCATCTTCAGGCGTGACTGGGCTTGGGTGGCTTTCGAGGCCTTGGCGCCGAACCGGTCAACGAACGACTGCATGTGAGCCCGCTTGGCCTCGATCTTGGTCCGCATGGCCTCCTGAAGGCGCAGTTTTTCGGTCACCTGACGTTCGAAGCTGTCGTATCCGCCGCTGTAGAGGTCGAGTTTGCCATCCTTCAGGTGGAGAATGTGATCCATCGAATTATCCAGCAGTTCACGGTCGTGACTGATGACCATGGCGGTATGTGGATATTTTTGAAGTCGCGCCTCGAGCCACAGCGCCCCTTCCAAGTCGAGATAGTTGGTGGGTTCGTCGAGTAGCAGAAGGTCTGGCGCCGCAAATAATGAGGCCGCCAGGGCCACGCGCATCCGCCAGCCACCAGAAAATTCTGCCATCGGTCGCGCCAGGTCGGCGTTGGAAAAGCCAAGGCCTGCGAGAATTTCGGCAGCCCGGCTTGGCGCGCGGTCCGCATCGATCTCGATTAAACGACTGTAGATATCACCCAGGTCTTCAGGTTCAGCGGTATCGAGGCTAGACAATAGTCTGGCGCGCTCGACGTCTGCGGCCAGCACGGTCTCCAAGAGTGGGATCGGGGTCGCAGGATGTTCCTGATCAACGGAGCCGATGCGTGCCGTTTTGGGCAGGCCGATTTCGCCTGCCCCGAGCACGAGCTGGTTCAAGATCAGCTTGAAAAGGGTTGATTTGCCAACGCCATTGCGCCCCACAAGGCCGACTTTGGCATCCTTTGGCAGGCTGACGGTCGCCTGATCGAAGAACCGGCGGCCCCAAGCGTCAAAGGTGAGGTCTTTAATCTGAAGCATTGAACATCGCGAATCGGGGCGCGGACCAGCGACGCCGGACCAGCGGGGGATGGGAAGGTCAGGGATGAAAAGCCGCGCCGGCACCTGACCGGGCGGCTCCATAGCAGACCGGCGCGCTGGCGTCATGCCGATCGACTCGACAGTGTTGCAACCCTGCGCCTTGGCGAGTGGCGGCCATGCGGGTATAGAGCCCGCCACTCCGCGGCGTGCCGCGGCCTGTCCTGTTCGCCCTGCAACGTAAAGAGACCCATGACCGAACGCACCTTCTCGATCATCAAGCCGGACGCCACCAAGCGAAACCTCACCGGTAAGATCAACGCCGTGATCGAGGACGCGGGCCTGCGTATCGTAGCGCAGCGCCGCATCCACATGACCGAAGCGCAGGCCAAGACGTTCTACGAAGTGCACGCCGCCCGTCCGTTCTATGGTGAGCTGGTTGAGTTCATGATGTCTGCGCCGGTCGTGGTTCAGGTGCTGGAAGGCCCGAACGCTGTGGCGAAATATCGCGAAGTCATGGGTGCGACCAATCCTGCCGATGCGGCACCGGGCACCATCCGCGCGCTCTTCGCCGAGAGCGTTGGCGAGAACTCTGTCCATGGCTCCGATAGCCAGGAGAACGCAGCCCTCGAGATCGTTCAGTTCTTTAACGAAAGCGATATCGTAGGCTGATAGTCCCCAAGACCTTCGCTCGGCGGGGTTTCCTCGCCTGACGTCCAATCCCTTACGAAAGTTGCGATGAGAGAGTCCAAGATCGGGGGCTTCAACGAACGCCTGGAATCACAGGCTGAAGCCCGCAGAGCCCTGCTCGAGAAGTTCAAGCCGAAGCCCACCGTTCAGCCTGAGGTCTTCGAAACCCGCGCCCAGCGAAAAGAGCGCGAGATCGAGGAAGTCCGCGCAAAGCGGGTTGCCGATAAGGAAGCCGCGCGCTTGAAGGCTGAAGCTGCCGCCGAAGAGGCGCGTCTGGCCTTAGCCAACAACGAAGAGGCGCAGCTCGAGCTGAAGCGCCAGGAACGCAAGGACCGCAAGTCGGCCGCCAAGGCCGAAGCGCGCGCCAAGCGCGAAGCCAAGTCGGCCATGCGCCGAGGCTAGTCCTCGGCGTGAAGCTCTACCGGCCGACCGTGGGGGGTGCGCATATAAGCATCTGCCCAGGCGTCTTTACGATCCGCGAGCGCTTTTGCTGTGAGCAAGGCTTTGGTCTTGACCAAGCCTTCAAGCGTCTCAAGCCAATGCTCGTAGTATCGAGAGCCGTCGTCGTCAGCGCCGGCGGTTTTCAGGCGCTCTGAGAGCGCCTCGGCCCATTCGGTCCAGCTGAAGGCTCCCGCAGCGTGAAGCTGCAAGGCGAGCGCAAAGGCCTGCGCCTGCCAAGGTTCAGCAAAGACAGGCCCGATCTCATCGCGCGGCAAAAATGGCAGCGCGAGCGGATCAGGCGCGTTCAAGGTAGGGCTCCCACAGGTCCAGGCAGACACTGTCGCGGGGATTGGCTTCATCCCCCCATAACTCATGAGCGGTGAAACGCACCGTGTAGAGCGCTCGCGGCTCCTCGCCGTGTCCGTGGGCGTTGGAATCTGGGAAGACGTGCACGCCTTTCAGAGCGACAACGAGGCCCAGATGTCCGCGTGCGTAGCGTGGCAAGCGCGTATGTCCCGCCGGATTGATGTTGCGAGCACGCACGCGGTCACCTTCAGCGAACAGGCTGGGGGCGCCCTCGCGGATATATGAACCGCGCCGCGTGAACCGCGCGGTCACCTGGTTGGCTTCCAGCAACGGCGTCGCCTTGGCCGTGCCCGGTGCGACTTCACCGCTGTCGATCTCTTCCCAAGTGCACAAGCCCAGCGCGACGAGCCGTTCAGTGAGTCCCCGGAACCATTTCTCATAGTAGCTCATCGCCAGGTATTCCGGCCCAGGGATCAGTTCTCGCTGATGGCGTCCCGCATCGATATTCGCTCGTGTCGGGGAGGCGAGGCTCAGGGCGTGCACACGACCTTCCCACGCATGATGAAACACAACGCCTTCTGGCTCGGGGATCAGCGGACCGAGATTGACCATGCCGCCCATGTCGTGAACGCCGTTCATAGTCTGGCTGTCCCGATCATACCGTCTCTTGTGACGAGGGCAGCCAAAGCCTGTTCATCTAGACCGTCGGTCCCGGCGGGCCGCTCAGGCAAGACGAGATAGCGGATTTCGGCGGTCGAATCCCAAACCCGAACTTCGATATCAACCGGCAGGTACGTTCCGAACTCCGCAACGATGCCCCTCGGATCAATAACGGCCCGGGAGCGATAGGGAGCGGATTTGTACCAAACCGGGGGCAACCCTAGAACTGGCCACGGGTAACAGGAGCACAGCGTGCAAACGACCAGATTGTGGACTTGGGCTGTGTTTTCCACGACGACCATATGCTCGCCCTGGCCGCCGGCGTAACCCAACTCGGCGACCGCGTCAGTGGCATCTGCTAACAATCGAGCCTTGTAGGCGGGGTCGCTCCAGGCGCGGGCCACGACACGGGCCCCATTCCGGGGCCCGACCTTATGTTCAAAGAGATCTACAATCGCGTCAAGCGCCGCTAAATCGACGAGGCCCTTCTCAACCATCAGGGATTCCAGCGCCTTGACCCGCAGGACCATGTCGCAGGGCGGTTCTTGGCCGTGGCCATGGACGTGACTGTGGAGATGATCGTGGTGATGTTGCGCCATACCCCAAATTGGCTGAGAAGTGCGCAAAGGTGAAGCCCGGGAAGCGGCCGTTGAGCGGTCTCCTGCTATGGTTGCCAGGTTTGGAGGCTCAATAGGCCATGACCATGCCACATCTCATCTACTTCTCGGACCCGATGTGCTCATGGTGCTACGGGTTCTTCCCGGTCATCGATGAAATTCGCAGAACTTTCGGCCAGACGCTGCCTGTGCGCGTCGTGATGGGAGGCCTTCGTCCTGGCACGGAAAAACCGATGACGGAGGAGGCCAAGCTTGAGATCGTCGACCACTGGACACGCGTCCATGAGGCCACTGGTCTGCCGTTCAATGGCTCGGGCATGTCCGCGCCTGGTTTCGTCTATGATACCGATCCCGCCGCTCGCGCCGTGATCGTGGCCCGGCGCGACAGCGAGGAATTGGCTGCGGCCTTCCTGCTGCGCACCCAGCAGGCGTTTTATGCAGAGGGCCGCGACATTACCACCCAGGCCGTACTCGCTGACTTGGCGGAGGAAATGGGGATTGACCACGAGCCTTTTTTGGAGGCCTGGGCCAGCGAGGCGGCGAAGCAAGAGACTTGGCGCGACTACGCCATATCCCAGCGCGCCGGCGTCACCGGTTTTCCGACCCTGGTCGCAGGTCCGAACGATGAAGGGGTCTATGGCGTCGTCACCCGTGGCTATGCGCCGCCCGATCAGGTGGTGTCGATCCTGAAGGCGTGGATGGACCGGATCGCCGCCTAGCTATTTGAGCCGGGGCGGCGGCTGATGGCCTAGCTCCTGAATGAGCTTCGTCAACAGGTAGAGCCTCGGCGTCACGGTGCCCAGTAGCAGGTACTCTGTCGGTGCATGGAAGCCGCCAGCGGCCGGGCCCAACCCATCGAGCGCCGGGACCCCGGCCTCGAACGCCACGGCAGATTCCGATGAACCTCCATTGCCGCCCCGGGTGATTTTGAGGCCTAGGCCTGTGTAGATCCGCTCGGCCATGTCAGCCAAGGCATCGGTGCCGGAATTGTTGGCCAACGGCCCGTAGGATGATTCGCCCGAGACGATGACTTTGGTATCGGGCACCACCGTGGTCTGGGCATTCTTTTCCAGGATGGTCTGGACCCGGGCATAATCGGCCTTGTCACGCACGCGCACGTTGATGAGAGCTGATGCGTGGTCGGGAATGATGTTGCCCCGGGTGCCGCCCTCGATGACGGTCACGTTGGCGGTCAATCCATCGCCAGATTTCGGAAAAACGTCGTCGACTTGCAGTTGGTGCATCAACTCGCTGATGGCGTTACGCCCGTCCTGCGGCGCGATGCCGGCATGAGCGGCGCGGCCTTGAACGTCGATGTGGAAGGTCCTGCCGCCCTTGCGCCAAACCGTCAGGACGTCTGGCAGGTCTCCCGGCTCAAGATTTAGCTCCACGTCGGTGTTTGCAAGCAATTGGGCGATCAGCTGATGGGTTCCCAGTGAGCCGCGTTCTTCGGAGGTCTCGATCAGGAAGTCGATCTGCTTGAAGTCTTTGAAGTCCAGATCATGGAGCAGCTGAAGGGCGTAGACGCCTTCGATCACGCCCGCCTTTTCGTCGGAGACGCCTGGCCCATAGGCTTTTTCAGCATCCATCCGAAAGGGCCGTTTGGCGGCGGTGCCGGCCTCGAAGACGGTGTCTATGTGGCCGATCAACAGAATGCGGCCTTTGCCTGTTCCCGTCAGAGTGGCGAGCGTATTTTCCGGGAGTCCGTCAGCCTCGGCCTTTATGCTCTTGACCGAGAAACCCATCGCCTTGAGGCGCTCGGAGAGGATGCCGGCGATTTTTCGTCCGCCTTCGATGTCGCCTGTCCCGGAATCAACGTTGACGACCTGTTCGAGGAGCTTGAGTTCCGCGGGCTTGGCAGCCTCGGCCGCGGCCCAGACTTTTGTGTCTTTGGCGGGCGAAATGGGCGCAGCTTGCGCGGGCAGGCTCAAGAGGGCTGCAGCGCCCGCAAGTGCGATGAATTTGAAGCTCATGGAATCTCCCGGTCAGGCGGGTTCCAACATGGCCCGACGAAGATTGAACGCAAGACTGAAACGCACGACGTGTTCACGTCACCTTGCGCCGGCGTCCGTGGCACGCAATATCCCTACAAGAACGGGTCGGAGACAGGCTCGTCAAAGATTCCAAGAAGGACTTTCCCTCATGCGTGACCCCGTCACCACCGCGCTTGGCCTCGTGCCGATGGTCGTCGAACAGACGAGCCGAGGCGAGCGCGCCTATGATATCTTCTCCCGGCTCCTGAAGGACCGGATCATCTTCCTGGCGGGACCGGTGGAGGACGGCATGGCTGCGCTGATCTGCGCCCAGCTGCTGCACCTGGAGGCGGAGAATCCGAAGAAGGAAATCCAGATGTATATCAACTCGCCAGGCGGGGTGGTGACCTCTGGCCTGGCGATCTACGACACGATGCAATACATCAAGAGCCCGGTGATCACGCTTTGCCTCGGCATGGCGGCCTCCATGGGATCGTTCCTGCTGATGGCCGGCGAGAAGGGACAGCGGATCGCGCTGCCAAACTCGCGGATCATGGTGCACCAGCCCTCGGGCGGTTTCTCCGGCAAGGCGTCTGACATTGAGCGTCACGCCGAAGACATCATCAAAACCAAGCAGCGTCTGAACGAACTCTACGCCAAGCATACAGGCCAAACGGTCGAGACCGTGGAAAGCGTTCTGGACCGCGACAGCTTCATGACCGCCGAAGAAGCCAAGGACTGGGGAATCGTCGATCACGTTTGGGAAAAGCGCGAGAAGGACGAGTAGTCCCGGGACCAAACGCGGCCTTGAGACCAGTGCGCTCGCCCTGGCATCGGTTGGCGGCGGGGGTGGGCCCCAGTTCCGCCGTAAGGCTGCGAAGGTGCCGATTGCAAACTCAGGATCCCTTGCAAGTCTCGATAGAACCCACCGGCTATTTTAGGCTTGAGCCCAGAAATCGAGCCAATTTTGGCAGCAAATCCTGTGGACGGTCGGGTGCGCAAACTCTTGCCGGGCTCACGCAGAGCGCTTGAAGATCCGATATCCAGACGTTTGCGCCCTTGCCAGCATCTCAAGATCGCCGCGCGTGTCGCCATAAGCGGCTTTGAGCTCGAAATCGGGTCCAAACGCCCCCTCCATCCGCCGAACCTTCTCTTGACCACGACAGTTGGGACTGGCGAGGCCGCCTGCGACCCTATCGTGGATATCGAAGGCGAGCTGCGTGCCCAAAAGCGCATCAGCGCCGAGGCTTTGGGCGAAAGGGGCGACAGTCAGGTCTGGGGACGCCGTAACGATCACCAGGCGAACGGGCTCGCTACGCCACCTGTTCCAGGTTTCTAAAGCGTCCGGTCGCAGAAGGCTGCCCGAAAATAGCTCAGCGAAAGCCTGGGCGTCAGCTACGAGCCGCTCTCGCGAAACGCCCCGCAGGAATTCTCGCACAGCCGCAGCCTTGATCCGCCCGCGGTCGCGGTGGACCAGATAGGCCAGCGCGGCCGGTATGAGGCGTCCGAGACCTAGGACGTATCGTCGCGGCCCTTGGCGCCACTTCAGGAACGCCAAGAAGCTGTCGCGGACTGTCAGTGTACCGTCAAAATCGAACGCCACGATGGGCGCGCTATCGGAAGCCTTCTGATCCCCCTCGACGGCCGGCTGGTCTTGTGCCATTTCGACCAAAATCCCATCTCGTATTGCGGGTCGCCTACAAAGCGGACGTTGCACCGTAGAACACCGCGTTCGTGCGGCAAGGGTTGTGATCCTTGTCGGGATCGAGGAATGTCAAGACTTAGACAACCCACGGCGCGTATTCTGCAATGATAGGGCGGTGACGTCCGTGGGGCGATTCCGGGCTATGGAGCCGGTTAGGATCGCCTAGAGAGTGAGAATAGACATGACCAAGGCCGCAAGCGGGGACTCCAAGAGCACACTTTATTGCTCTTTCTGCGGCAAGAGCCAGCATGAGGTCCGCAAGCTTATCGCGGGCCCAACCGTGTTCATCTGTGACGAATGCGTTGAGCTGTGCATGGATATCATCCGCGAAGAACACAAGATCTCCTTTGTTAAGTCGAAGGATGGCGTCCCGACGCCGAAAGAAATCCGCGAAGTACTTGATGATTACGTGATTGGGCAAGATCACGCCAAGAAAGTCCTCTCCGTTGCTGTTCACAATCACTACAAGCGGCTGAACCATGCGACGAAGAATAACGATGTTGAGCTGGGTAAGGCGAACATCCTGCTGATTGGCCCGACAGGCACCGGCAAGACCTTGCTGGCCCAGACCCTGGCCCGAATCATCGATGTCCCGTTCACCGTCGCCGACGCCACGACCCTGACCGAGGCGGGGTATGTGGGTGAGGATGTCGAAAATATCATTCTGAAATTGCTGCAGGCGGCTGACTACAATGTCGAACGGGCCCAGCGCGGCATCGTCTACATCGACGAAGTCGATAAGATCAGCCGGAAATCTGACAATCCCTCGATCACCCGAGACGTGTCGGGCGAAGGCGTTCAGCAGGCGCTTTTGAAGATCATGGAAGGCACTGTGGCCTCTGTGCCGCCGCAAGGTGGGAGAAAACATCCGCAGCAGGAATTCCTGCAGGTCGACACCACCAATATCCTGTTCATTTGTGGTGGCGCCTTTGCGGGCCTGGAGAAGATCATCTCCGCGCGCGGCCAAGGTGCCTCGATCGGCTTCGGAGCCAAGGTCTCTGATCCGGATGACCGCCGAACCGGCGAGATTTTCCGCCAGGTGGAGCCGGACGATCTGCTTCGTTTCGGCTTGATCCCAGAATTTGTTGGACGTCTTCCGGTCATCGCCACGCTGGATGATCTCGACGAAAAGGCCTTGGTGAAGATCCTGACCGAGCCGAAGAACGCGTTCGTCAAGCAGTACGTCCGTCTCTTTGATATGGAGAACGTCGGTCTGACTTTTACCGACGATGCGCTGAACGCGGTGGCCCGCAAAGCGATCACCCGCAAGACCGGGGCGCGTGGCCTGCGCTCGATCCTTGAGGCCATTTTGCTCGACACGATGTACGAGCTGCCGACCTACGACGGCGTCGAGGAGGTTGTGGTCAACGCCGAGGTGGTCGAAGGCCGCGCTCAGCCCTTGATCATTTACGCGGAGCGTCGGGACAAGGGCGGCGCAGCTTAAGAGCGAGATCTCTGGGTCGAAACGTTCAAGCCTCGCAGGTGACTGCGGGGCTTATTCGTGCGCGATAATGCGTCGGAATAAGCGGAGTAGATACGTGGCGATAACCGGGCTGGATCATATCAATATCCGCACGACGGACTTGGCCAAGACCCGGGCATTTTTTACCGAGATCCTGGGCCTGACGATAGGCTGGCGCCCAGAGTTCGCGTTCGCAGGAACGTGGCTCTATGTCGGTGACAAGGACGTCGTGCATCTGGTCGAGGTCCGCCAAGCCGCCGTCGCCAGCCGGGGTTCATCGCTCGATCACTTTGCCTTCGCCATTGATGATTATGACGAGGCCAAACGCAAATTGGACGCCGCGGGCCTAGCCTATGAGGCCTTCGTTGCACCCAATGGCGGTATCCGGCAGATGTTCGTAACCGAGCTGAACGGTGTGACAATCGAGTTGAACTGCCGGGAGCCGAAAGCGGTTTGATCGGGAGTTAAGGCCTTTGGCTTCTGTAAAGGGGCTCCCCTAGGCAGAACGTGTTAGCGCTGGGGCACCGGCTTTGCATCTCGGCGAGATGAATTCAGGTGGAAGGCAGGCCCGCGTTCAGGAGCCGTCTTGCTATGAATATGACGCTGATCATATAAATGCGCTATGGCGGATAAAGCGATCGTTGTTATTGGAGCGGGCGATGCGCTGGGCGGCGCAATCGCGCGTCGTTTTGCGAGGGAAGGTTTTGCGGCCGTCATTGTCCGCCGCCACCTTGAGCAACTCGAACCGCTCGCTGCGGCGATTCGCGCTGCAGGCGGTGAGGCCCACCCCTTCGGCGTCGACGCTCGGCAGGAGGACCAGATTGTCGCCCTGTTCGAAAAGGTTGAAGCACAGATCGCTCCCGTGGATGTCTGCGTCTTCAATATCGGCGCAAACGTGCGCTTTCCGATTGCCGAGACCACCAGTCGCGTCTTCCTGAAGGTGTGGGAGATGGCTTGCTTTTCCGGATTTCTAGCCGGCCGTGAAGCTGCCAAGCGCATGACGCCTCGCGCCCAGGGCACAATCATTTTCACAGGTGCCACCGCCAGCGTTCGTGGTCGCGATGGCTTTGCGGCTTTTGCCTCGGCTAAGCATGGCCTGCGTGCGCTCGCCCAGAGTATGGCGCGCGAGCTTGGACCCCAGGGTGTGCACGTGGCCCACACGATTATTGACGGGGCGATCGACACCGCCTGGATCGCGGAAAATTTCCCCGATCGTTATGCACAGAAAGCCAACGACGGGATTCTCAATCCCGAGCATATCGCAGACGCCTATTGGGCCCTGCATGTACAGCCGCGCGACGCCTGGACCCACGAAATCGATCTTCGGCCATGGATGGAGGTTTGGTGACAATGCCCAAGACCGTTGAGTTTCTCTTCGATTTCGGAAGTCCGGCAAGTTACCTAGCCTACAAGCGATTGCCTGAGTTGGTGGCGCGAACGGGCGCCCAGATCGATTACGTCCCGATCCTGTTGGGCGGGGTCTTCAAGGCGACTGGCAATGCCTCTCCGGCTTCCGTTCCCGCGAAGGGGCGCTGGACGAGCATCGATTTTCGCCGCTGGGCCGAGCGTCACGGCACAGCATTCAGCTTTAACCCCTATTTCCCGATCAACACTCTGCTTTTGATGCGCGGGGCCACCGGCTTGATCGGTGATGCGCGCTTCATGGCTTATTGCGACCTGGTTTTCGAGGCGATGTGGCGCGAGCCCAAGAATTTGGGAGACCTCGCCGAGCTTACTCCGGTGGTTGGTCGCGCGGGCTTGGAGTTCGACGAATTTCGCGACCTCATTGAGCGGGAGGACGTAAAAGATCGTCTCAAGGTCACGACCGAGGCCGCGGTAGCTCGCGGCGTTTTCGGGGCACCCACTTTTTTCGTTGGTGAAGAGATGTTCTTTGGCCAGGACCGGATGGATTTCGTCGAAGAGGCGCTCGAACTGTCGCCATCTTGAGAATTTAGGCGCCATTGCCCACATAGGCTCCAAGGGTCGGAACAAGGGTTTGCGCACACGACCTCGCCTTCACCGAGCTATCGGCTCGTGAACCGCGATGGGATTTTGTGTCGCCCAAGTTTTTTGCTCCGCTTGAACCAAGGGCCAAATGGTCCACATAAATCACCGAAGGCCGTCGCCTGCGGGGACGGACGGATCGTTCGACTCAGGCGCATCGTCTGAGTGACCAAGATCCGGTAGGCCGGGCTGCAGCGCGATGTGGCCGGTCAGGAGTTAGAGGCATATGTCAGAGATCAAAATCCTGCCGACCCTGCCGCTGCGGGACATCGTTGTCTTTCCGCATCAGCCCGTACCGCTCTTCGTGGGGCGGGAGAAATCCGTTCGCGCGCTGGAAGAGGCGATGAAGAACGAAGACAAGCAGATTCTGCTCGCCACCCAGAAAGACAAGGATGACGACGACCCGGCGCCTGACGGTATCTACGATGTCGGCGTCGTGGCCACAGTCTTACAACTGCTGAAGCTGCCCGACGGCACCGTTAAGGTCTTGGTCGAAGGCCGCGCGCGTGCAGGTGTCTCACGGTTTACCGACCAATCCGAATTCTACGAAGCCGAAATCACCTATGTGGCGGAAGACGGGGCGGGCTCTACCGAGGCTGAGGCGCTCAGCCGAGCTGTGGTTGAGCAGTTCGAGAACTATGTGAAACTGAATAAGAAGGTGCCGCCCGAGGCGCTGGCCGCGATTCCGCAGATCGAAAATCCAGGTGAATTGGCCGATCGCATCGCATCCCACCTATCGGTGAAGATCGCCGAGAAGCAGCAGCTGCTCGAAGTCTTCAACGTCGTGAAGCGGTTGGAGAAGGTCTATGCCCTCATGGAGGGCGAGATCAGCGTCATGCAAACGGAAAAGAAAATCCGTAACCGCGTGAAGCGCCAGATGGAGAAGACTCAGCGCGAGTACTATTTGAACGAGCAGATGAAGGCGATCCAGCGCGAGTTGGGGGAGCAGGACGACCAGCGCGATGAGCTGATTGAGCTCGAAAAGCGGATAAAAAAGGTCAAGCTGTCCAAGGAAGCGCGAGTCAAAGCCGAAGGTGAGCTCAAGAAGCTTCGGAACATGAGCCCGATGTCGGCGGAATCGACCGTCGTGCGGAACTACCTTGATTGGCTGCTTTCGATCCCGTGGGGCAAGGCGAAAATCAAGCCCATCGACCTGCAAAAGGCCGAGGACATCCTGGAAGGCGACCACTATGGCCTGGAGAAGGTCAAGGAACGCATCCTTGAATATCTGGCGGTACAAAGCCGCGTCGGCTCGTTAAAGGGGCCGATCCTGTGCCTCGTGGGCCCGCCCGGCGTCGGCAAGACCTCGCTTGGGCGTTCGATCGCCAAGGCGACCGGACGTGAATTCGTCCGTGTGTCTTTGGGCGGAGTAAGGGACGAGGCCGAAATTCGCGGCCATCGCAGGACCTACATCGGCTCGATGCCTGGCAAGGTCATCCAGTCGATGAAGAAGGCTAAGTCGACGAATGCCTTCTTCTTGTTGGACGAGATCGACAAAATGGGTTCCGATTGGCGCGGCGATCCGTCCTCAGCTCTGCTGGAGGTGCTGGACCCAGAGCAGAATTCCACCTTCGGTGACCATTATTTGGAGGTCGACTACGATCTGTCTCCGGTGATGTTTGTCACTACGGCCAACAGCCTGAACATGCCCCAGCCTCTGCTGGACCGCATGGAAATCATCCGCATCCCCGGTTACACCGAGGACGAGAAGCTGGAGATCGCCAAGCGGCACATCCTGGCCAAACTGACCAAGGATCATGGGCTGAAGCCGGAAGAGTTCATCGTCCCCGACGCCTCGATCCGAGACCTGATCCGCTATTACACGCGTGAAAGCGGCGTGCGCTCACTCGAGCGCGAGCTAGGCAACCTTGCTCGTAAGACGGTGCGTGACTTGGGCCGCGAAAGCCTCCTGTCCATCACCATCGATGCAGATCGGCTCGCGAAATATGCGGGTGTCCGGAAGTACAAATACGGCGAAATGGATGCCGAGGATCAGGTCGGCATTATCACCGGTCTGGCCTACACCGACTTCGGCGGCGATATCCTGACCATCGAGGCGGTCAAGATGCCGGGCAAGGGCCGCATGACGGTCACCGGCAATCTGAAGGACGTGATGAAGGAGTCGATTTCGGCGGCGAACAGCTACGTCCGCAGCCGGGCCACCAAATTTGGCCTTGAGCCTCCAAGTTTCGAACGAACTGACGTCCATATCCATGTGCCAGATGGCGCGACACCCAAGGATGGCCCGTCTGCCGGAGCTGCGATGGCGACGGCGATCGTCTCGGTATTGACGGGAATTCCGATCCGTAAGGACATCGCCATGACAGGCGAAGTCACGCTCCGAGGCCGGGTCACCGCCATCGGTGGCTTGAAGGAAAAGCTGCTCGCCGCGCTCCGTTCCGGCGTCAAGACCGTGTTGATCCCCTCCGAGAACGAAAAAGACCTGGCCGATATTCCAGAGAACGTGAAGTCGGAAATGGAGATCATTCCGGTTTCAACGATGGATGAGGTGCTGGCCAGAGCTTTGACGCGGCAACCCGTGGCGATCGAGTGGTCGGAGGCCGACGCGCCGCCGGTTTCAGTCGCCGACGAGGGCGATGTTGAAAACGTTTTGACGCACTAAGAACCGATCTCAGATTGTGAAGAAAGGCGGCGCGGGAGTCCTTCCCGCGCCGCTCTCGTTTGACGACCCTGCGCGGAGAGGCCTTAATTCATCCCGCATTTCCCAGTTTGAGAGGAATGACTTCCGGGCGTCTGAAAACTTCGCGGCCTTCCTGGTTGTCCGCTCCTGCCTGCCCAGGAGGCCGGGGCGGAAAACCCTAAATCTGAGCGACCCGGTTTCCGAAAATCAGATCTGTGATCGCGTGACATCTTGGTCAGGAGGGCCTGATGTTGCGACGGAGAGGCTGGCGAAACGACGCAATTCCCGGCCCCATCGGGAACCCTCTTCCTACTCGTACCCGCTACGGCGACTTATACTCGCTATTTCGTCCGGTGTCCGCGGCTGGCCGCGCAACTTTCCGCCGGGACGTCAGGGTCAGGTCCAGACTTGCCTTGCCCGCGCAGCGCACTCTTCGCCTTTAAGCAGAGTGATGTTGGTAAAGCTGTGTTTAAGTCTGAGCTCACGCAGATCACCCTAATCGTCGCGAACGCCAATTTCGATGGTGCCGATATGCTGAACGGCGGCGTCGCTCAAATCGGGTTCATCGCGAACGCCAACGCGTCCGCTACGATCACCTCGAGCAGCCATAATCTGAGCCTTGGCAGGGCGGTCATCACGATCCCCTCGACGGCGGCGTTGACTTCGGTTGCGCTCTCCACCGCCATGCTAAATCAGCTGACGTCCTCGATTTCGACCACCAACCAAGCGCCAGGAAATCTGGGGTCGCAGTCAAAGGCGATTTCTAATGACAACACCTTTGTGCAGAAGTTGGCAGATCAGCCAACGAGCGGGGTTGGAAATCTTGTTGAGGCTGAGCTTGCGAAGGAAAGCGCCCGCCTTCAGGCCTTGCAGGTGCAGCAGCAACTCGCGACCCAGGCGCTGTCCATCGCCAACCAGGCGCTGGCCTGACCCCCTTGAAGTGATCCATCCCTTATGTTGGTCCGAGGACCATTTGGATGGATGGAACGATGGCAAGGAAGCACCACAAGCCCGAAGAGATCGTCGCCAAGCTGCGGCAGGTTGATGTCCTGACGGCGCAGG
>CAIOSI010000044.1 GCA_903860975.1 uncultured Alphaproteobacteria bacterium | reverse complement strand
TCCGCCACCGGCACGCCGGCCTCCTGCTCGCGCAGGATCGCGATGATCTGCTCTTCCGTGAACCTTGATCGCTTCATTCGTCCGTCCCTTTCCTGGGGCGGACTCTAATTATTCCTGGAGGAGTTTCAGGGGGTCACGTCACCTTCCAAACCGGCATCGCGGTGGACATGGATCTCTGCGTATTCCGGAGACGACGTAATCGCCGCCATCGCTTTGAACGAGGGGTACTGCATCACGCCGACGGCATCCCAGTTGTCCTCAACCTCGCCGATCAGAACGCCACGGACCTTTGCCGAAAACACCAGCGTGCCGCCGGCCGACGCCACCAGCTTGCTCATGGCTCGACCATATAGCGCGTAGGCCTCACGTCCCGACAGCGACGTTTCACGACCGTCCTCATAAAGGGCCCGGTCGCGGAACTTAAGCAGATTGAGCATGCAGATCGGCTGGCCGTCATCTCGCGCCAGCGCCGCCATCTGTTGTTCCGGGCTGGGACCCTTTGCATTGGCGATCTTCATGCTGATCTTCCCGCAGTTAGGAGAAAAGTAAAGTCGCAAGCGTCATATTGGCAAAGGCAATGTCAATATATATCTGCGCTCGCATCGAAGTGGGCGCGTCCTCCAGCTGCAGAATGCAGCCTGATTTCGAGATCGCCGCGCGCGGATCAATTGACCTGGGATGTAAGCAGGAGACGTAAGCTGCTTGCGAGTACACGTTTCGCCTGCTCCACGCTCAGTCGTTGAGCCCAGCGCAACCTCAACCATCCGTCGATCGATGTGAACAGGTCGATGGTTTCGATCGCGCTTCCGGCTTCTGGAATCCACCGAAGGAGGTGCTCGCGTTGGTAGCGGGCAAACTGGGAACGACTGCGCTTGACCGTCGGAGACGTGTGAGCACGGACTCCGGAGGAGGCATAGTACATCAGGATCTGCTCGAAGACCCGCGCTCGCACGTCCACCAGCTTGTCGATGCGCTGGGTAAGCGTGCCCGCGGATGGAGTTTCCGCGAGCCCTTCTTGGACGATGACTTGCACCCGCTCATTCACTTCATTCAGGAGGGATTCCATGTCCTGGAAGTGACGAAACACTGTACGATGCCCCACGCGGGCATATTGGGCGACCTCCTCTCCCGTCGGGGCGAGGTTTCCTGCCCGAACCAAATCCAGGATCGCCGAAACAATGGCAAGTCGGGTGCGCACCGTACGCTCGGTGCGGCCATCTGCGCCTACCGCCAACGTTGATTTCTGGTTCCCACTGGGCGGTTTGGCGTCGGTCATCGACCCCTCATACGTGACAGCCGGAGGGCCTGACAACTTGAACGGCGGAACGGGAGGTGCATTCCGCTTCTCCGCAGTAAGGGATAGGGCGCGTCACGTAAGAACTGGCCTCCGCAATTGGGCCTCGCTCGCAGGGATCGCCTTCCAACGGCGCATAACTGGCCGCCTCGCAGATTTCGCTGAACTCGCCGTCAGCCTGCAGTCCGGCATTTAGAATTGCATCGCCCCGAAGTTCGCGCAATTATTGGCGGCCAATGTGTCAATATGTTCAGCGTTTGGGAGGTTGGGGATGAGGCTCTGGGCATGGCTGGGCGCCATCGCGCTGGCAATCACGGTGATGTTCGGCTACGCGGCGACACACAGGTCCGCGATGATGATGCTGATCGCCAGCCTCAACAAGCCGCATATCGCGCCGAACCGCCCGGTGGTCTGGGACGAGGGCCCCCGGACGCTGCCGACGGGAGACCGGCCTCCTAACATCATCGTCATCCTCGCAGACGACATGGGCTACAACGACATCACCTTCAACGGTGGCGGTGTGGCCGGCGGCAAAGTCCCTACACCTAACATCGACTCCATCGGCCGTGAGGGTGTCGCCTTCACACGCGGCTATGATGGCAACGCCACCTGCGCGCCGTCGCGGGCCAGCATCATGACCGGCCGATATGCGACACGTTTTGGCTTTGAGTTCACCCCCGCGCCAGTGGCGTTCGAAAAGATGGTCGGTACGGAACACGAGCAAGACGATTTCGTGCTGCCGCAGTTCTTCGCCGATCGGGTCAAGGACATGCCGCCCGGAACCACAAAAGGGGCTGGGGCGACAAACCTGCTCGCGGTTCCCCCCAGCGAGATCATGATCGCAAAGCTTTTGAAGACGGGCGGCTATCACACGCTTCACTTCGGCAAATGGCATCTGGGCGCCGCGCCCGGCACGAGGCCCGAACAGCGCGGGTTCGACGAGAGCCTGGGCTTTATGGCCGGCGGCTCGATGTACCTGCCCGAGCACGACAACGACGTGGAAAATTCAAAGCAGCCCTGGGACCCGATCGACAAGTTCCTGTGGCCGAACCTGACTTATCAGGTCCAGTTCAACGGCAGCCCGATGTTCGCGCCGAAGGGATACATGACCGACTACCTGACGGAGGAGGCGGTCAAGTCAATCCACGCCAACCGCAACCGTCCCTTCTTCATGTACTTCGCGCCCAACGCCATCCACACACCTCTGCAAGCCAAGAAGGAAGACTATGACGCCCTGCCGCAGATCAAGGACCACCGTCTGCGCGTCTATGGCGCCATGGCCCGAAACCTCGATCGCAACGTAGGCCGGATCCTGAAAAGCCTGAAGGACGAGGGTCTGGACCAGAATACCGTAGTGATTTTCACGAGCGACAATGGCGGCCCCGGCTACATCGGCCTGCCCGACATCAACAAACCCTATCGCGGCTGGAAGATGACCTTCTTCGAGGGTGGCATCCACTCGCCCTACTTCATTCGATGGCCGGGCAAGATCGCGCCCAACTCACACTTTGACTATCCAGTGGGCCACATCGATATCTTCCCGACTGCCGCCGCCGCAGCCGGCATTCCCCTGCCCGCTGACCGTGCGATTGATGGCGTAAACCTGTTACCCTACCTCAGTGGGCAGGCGAGAGGTCGGCCGCATCAGACTCTTTTCTGGCGGTCCGGCGCCTACAAGGTGGTGCTGGACGGAGACTGGAAGCTGCAAAGCAGCGAAGCCCAACACAAAGTGTGGCTCTTCGATCTGGCGACCGATCCGACAGAGAGGCATGAACGCTCCGCCACCGAGCCTGAGAGGGTGCGCAACATGCTCGCGCTCATCAAGGCCCAGGATGGGGTGAGTGCCAAGCCGCTCTGGCCGTCGCTAATCCGAGGCCCTGAATTCGTCGATCAGCCGGGAGGCGTTTCACAGAAGAAGGGCGCCGAATACATCATGTGGGACAATTGAGGCGGCTCAAGCTGGCATGCTGGTCGGATAAGCGCGCCCTGTCCCTTACCGAGTTTGTCGATGCTTGCCGTTATGAGCGCGTCTGATTGCAAGGATAGAATCGCGACTTTAGGACAAGGAAGGCAGACTGATGAGTGAAGTTGTGAAGATCGCTGACGACGGGCACGTCCGCACGATCACTCTCAATCGACCCGAAAAGAAGAACGCTCTCAGCGACGAGCTGGCGTGGGGCGTGGTGAGCGCGATTGAGGACTCCGCCCGCGACGACAATGTCTGCCCACCATCGCGGTCGGCTACATGAAGGCGTAACCTTAACATCGCCGGCCACGGCACCCTCTCCGACGTCCTCGACGCCGAGGCCATCCACATGATCAGGACGATGATGACCGAAGACCACAAGGCGGCGTCCCTGGCGTTTGTCGAAAAGCGGACGCCGGAGTTCAAGGGCCTCTGAGTCTCGACCGGCGATCATGGCCGAAGCCCCTCGACGTCCAGTCCGCTCCGCGGAATATATTGACATATATACTGCCATAATTCTCCTACATTTTCCGTCTGGTTGGAGTGTTTTGGATGGCGGTGACAAACCCAAGGCCGAGGTGGTCGATGTACGTGTTGGTGTTGCTGGCTGTTGATTTCCGCTGAGATCTGACCCGGGAAGCCCAGAAATTTCCACTGAGAATTGACCCATGTTTCACGCTTCCTCGGCTTGCAGAGCCGGGGGTCATGGAGTGATCGACATGGACTTATTGAGCGTTATTCGTCGCTGGTCGTTTCGGGACCGGATGCCGATACGAGAGATATCCCGGCGCACGGGGTTGTCCCGAAATACTATCCGCAAATATCTTCGTTCGGAGGTGGTCGAGCCGCAGTTTCAGGTTTCGGGCCGCCCCAGCAAGTTGGATCCGTTTGCTGAGAAGCTTTCGGGTTGGCTGCGAACGGAGGCCAAGAAATCCCGCAAGCAGAAGCGGACTGTGAAGCGGCTTCACGGCGACCTTGTTGCGCTTGGCTATGAGGGCTCGTACGGCCGGGTGGCGGCCTTTGTTCGCGATTGGAAATCTGATCGGCGGGTCGAACAGCAGACCAGCGGCCGCGGAACCTTTGTCCCCTTGATCTTCCAGCCTGGCGAAGCCTTCCAGTTCGACTGGAGCGAGGACTGGGCGGTCCTTGGCGGCGTGCGCACGAAGCTGCAGGTCGCTCATTCCAAGCTGTCTCACAGCCGCGCCTTCATCCAGCGCGCCTATCCCCTGCAGACCCATGAGATGCTGTTCGACGCCCATGTCCACGCTTTCCGGGTTCTGGGCGGCGTTCCTCGGCGCGGGATCTACGACAACATGAAAACCGCCGTCGATCGGGTTGGCCGCGGCAAGGAGCGGCAGGTCAATGCCCGCTTTACGGCCATGGTCAGCCACTATCTGTTCGAGGCCACGTTTTGCAATCCGGCGTCAGGGTGGGAAAAGGGTCAGGTCGAAAAAGACGTTCAGGACGGGCGACACAGGCTTTGGGTTCCAACGCCGGAGGCTGCGGACCTGGATGCGCTCAACGCCTGGCTAGAAGCGCGCTGCATCAGCCTTTGGAGTGAAACTGCCCATGGGGCCCTGCCTGGCAGCATAGCGGACGTGTGGGCCGATGAGGCGCCGACGCTCATGCAGCCGACGCGGCCGTTCGATGGATTTATCGAATACACCAAGCGGGTGACGCCGACCTGTCTCGTGCACTTTGACCGCAACCGCTAAAGCGTGCCGTCGTCGTTCGCGAACCGACCGGTCAGCCTTCGGGTCTATCCGAACCGGATTATGGTGGCGGCGGAAGGCCAGATCCTTTGCGAACACATGCGCATCATTGATCGCAGTCACGGCGTTCCTGGGCGCACCATCTACGACTGGCGCCACTATCTGGCGGTCGTGCAGCGAAAGCCCGGCGCTCTGCGCAACGGCGCGCCGTTCGTCGAAATGCCAGAGGCGTTCAGACTTCTACAGACCCACCTTCTAAAGCGGCCTGGCGGTGACCGCGACATGGTGGAAATCCTGGCGTTGGTGTTGCAGCACGATGAACAGGCCGTGCTCAGCGCTGTGGAGCTGGCGCTTGAGGGTGGCGTTCCGACCAAGACCCATATCCTCAACCTTCTGCACCGCTTGGTGGATGGAAAACCGACCGCCACGCCACCGATAATCGCGCCGCAGGCTCTGACCTTGAGCCGTGAACCCCGCGCCGACGTGGAGCGTTACGACGCCCTACGCCGCACCCAGGAGGCTCGCCATGCGTCATGATCCCGCCGCGGGCGCCTTAGTGATCATGTTGCGTGCGTTGAAAATGTACGGCATGGCCCAGGCCGCTGGCGAACTCATGGAGCAAGGATCTCCGGCCTTCGATGCGGCCATGCCCATGATGCTACAGCTTCTCAAAGCGGAAACTGCGGAACGGGAAGTGCGATCTATCGCCTATCAGATCAAGTCTGCCCGCTTCCCCGTCTACAAGGACCTGACCGGGTTCGACTTCGCGTCGAGCGATATCAACGAGGCCCTGGTTCGCCAACTTCACCGGTGTGAGTTCTTGGACGGCGCTCAAAACGTCGTGTTGATCGGCGGACCGGGCACGGGCAAGTCGCACATCGCGACAGCCCTTGGCGTTCAGGCTGTCGAGCATTACCGCAAGAAGGTCCGCTTTTACGCCACCGTCGAGCTCGTTAATGCGCTCGAACAGGAAAAGGCTCACGGCAAATCCGGCCAGATCGCCGAGCGTCTGGTGCGCCTTGATCTCGTCATCCTCGATGAGCTTGGCTACTTGCCGTTCAGCGCCTCTGGCGGCGCCTTGCTGTTCCACCTCTTGAGCAAACTTTATGAGCG
Source organism: uncultured Alphaproteobacteria bacterium (assembly GCA_903860975.1). GTDB lineage: Bacteria > Pseudomonadota > Alphaproteobacteria > Caulobacterales > Caulobacteraceae > Phenylobacterium. The sequence continues at coordinate 3,960 of CAIOSI010000044.1, read as the reverse complement.
GACCAGCGTCGCCATCACCACCAATCTCAGCTTCTCGGAATGGGGTGAGGTGTTCGGCGACGCCAAAATGACCACGGCCTTGCTCGACCGGCTCACCCATCATTGCCACATCCTAGAGACCGGCAACGACAGCTTCCGGTTCAAGGCCAGTGCCGCAGCCGCCAAAATTACGAAAGGACCAGCCCGTGACCTAACCGCCAAAACCCGCTAATCCAACCTCAGAGGCGGGTCAGTTCTTGGTGAAAATCCCGGGTCAGATCTCAACGGAAATCAACACCACTAGCCTCTGGCGGATCAGCGCCTCGGCCTCGCTCATGATCCCGTCGATCAACGCCTTGCAGGTGGGGACGTCGTGGATCAGCCCCACCACCATGCCGCAAGACCACACGCCGGCGTCCATATCGCCGTCATTCATTATCTTCGGATACACCCCGCCCACTTCCTCCACGATGTCCTCGAATTTGAGGTTCCCCCCCAGGGCGCGCTCCTTCTCCAGCAGACGGTCGACGGCGGCGTTGGCCAGCACACGCTCTGTGTTGCGCAGCGGGCGCATGACCAAGCGGGTGTCCAGCTCGCTAGCCGACACAATGGCCTGTTTCACGTTGTCGTGGATCGGGGCTTCCTTGGTGGCCATGAAGCGAGTGCCCATGTTGATGCCGTCGGCGCCCAGGGCCAGGGCGGCCACCAGCTGCCGGGCGTTGGCGACGCCCCCCGACGCCACGAACGGAATCGTCAGCTCCTCCGCCGCGCGCGGCAGCAGCACAAAGTTCGGTACGTCGTCCTCGCCAGGATGGCCACCGCACTCGAAGCCGTCGACGCTGACCGCGTCGCAGCCGATCGCCTCGGCCTTCAGCGAGTGGCGCACCGAGGTGCATTTGTGGATCACCTTGACCCCTGCCTCCTTGAGCGCCGGCAGCCACTTCTGCGGATTATTGCCGGCGGTCTCGACCACCTTCACACCGCCGTTGATGATAGTCTTCACGAAGCCTGGGTAGTCGGGCGGGGTGATCGCCGGCAGGAAGGTCAGATTCACGCCAAACGGCTTGTCGGTCATCTCCCGGCAACGAGCGATTTCCTTCGCGAGGTTCTCCGGAGTACGCTGGGTCAGGCCGGTGATGATGCCAAGGCCCCCGGCATTGGACACCGCCGACGCCATCTCGGCCAGGCCGACGAAATGCATCCCCCCCTGGATGATCGGGTGCTGGATGTCGAACAGTTCGGTGATGCGAGTTTTCATGGGTCGGTCCTGGGTCGGGGATTGAATTGGGCGGCGGCGTCAGGCGGCCGAGCTGGCCGTCTTCATTCGGGCGATACGTTCGTCACGCAGCGCCGTGCGACGCATCTTGCCGGCATCGTCGCGCAAGGGATGGTCGACAAACTCGTAGGACCTGGGCCGCTTGTAAGTGACCAGCCGGTCCGCGAGGAACGCCTTCAGCTCATCGGCCGAGATCTCGCTCCGCGCCTGGATGATGGCGTGGACCTGATTGCCGAGATCGTCGTCCGGCAGTCCGACGACGGCGCAGGACTGCACGGCCGGGTGCTCCTCCAACGCCGCCTCGATCTCCGCCGGATACACATTGGCGCCGCCAACCAGGACCATATCGGTCCGCCGGTCGGCGAGGTAGAGGAATCCGTCCCCGTCGAACCAGCCCATGTCGCCAAGACTCTCCCAGCCGTCGGGCAGCGTCCGGGCCTCGGCGCCGACGTAGCTGTAGGTCGGTGCCGCACCCTGGGGTCGGCGCAGGTAGATCTCGCCGGTCTGCCCGACAAGCGCGGGCTGACCGGCCTCATCGAACACCTTCATCTCGCCCATGATCACCCGGCCCACCGATCCTCGGTGCGCCAGCCATTCGGCGCCGGTGATTTCGGCGATCGCCTGGGACTCGGCCCCGCCATAGCGTTCCATCACCACGTCCGGGCCGAGCCAATGAATGAAGGCTTCTTTCAGCCAGGGCGGGCATGGCGACGACAGGTGCCAGACCGTCTTGATGCTCGACACGTCATATCGGTCTCGCACTGCCTCTGGCAGACGCCAGATCCTGCCCATCATGGTGGGCACCAGATAAGCACAGGCGGCGCCGCGGGCAGCGATCTCGGCCAGCGTCGCCTCCGGATCGAACCGGGGCATGATCACTAGGTGCGCGCCGATGGTCAGGGCGTCCACCATCATCGCGAATCCGCTGGTGTGATAGAGCGGCGCGGGCACCAGCGAAACCTCGCGGGGGCGCATCCGCCAGAAGCTGACGGGGTCCATCGCCGCCGGGGCCAACCCGGCCCTGCCCGCCAGAATCAGCTTTGGCCGTCCGGTGGAGCCGCCCGATGTCAACGCCCGGTTCACGGGCGCGACACGATCCTCCAGATCCGACTCATCTTCCGAACGCGCGGCGATGTCGGATATGGTCAGGATGGGGCGGTCAATCTTGTGCTGGACCTCGGCGATCACGACGGGGGGCGCCGCCAGTGCGATGATCGCCTCCAGTTCCCCCGTCGGCAGTCGGAATGAGACCGGCTGCGGCGTTGCGCCAAGCTTCCAGATCGCCCAGCACGCTTCGATGAACCCGATGTCGTTGGGCAGGCCCAGGGTGACTAGATTGCCGGCCTTCACCCCATAGGTCGCAAGGCCGCGGGCGAGCCGATTCGTACGCCTGTGAAGCTGTTGATAGGTGAGCGTCTTCGGTCCACAGCTGACGGCCGGCGCGTCAGGCTGGACCTCAGCCATCTGGCAGAGCTTTGCGCCATAGGAGATGTCAGGCTGGGCCAAGGTTGATCTTTTCCGGAACGAGCATTCCTATTCATGAGCGCGGATTTCAGGCAAGAGTCAATCCTCGGATCGCCCGCTCCGCACTCGTTCCGCCGGCAACGTTCCCTCCCCGAGCAACCGGGTGGCCGCGGAACATTCTCTTGCGGAATATACATTCTGGTTCATAAAATTGTCAGCGCTGGCCGCGGCCCTGTCGTACCCCTCCGGGGGCGGCCGCCTAGCGCGGCACTGAGCGGGCGGCGCAAGCTGGGCAGCTAAGGACGTCCTTAGTCACGGTGTTAGCAGCGCAGCATGACGTATTCGGCGGTTGTAGTGGGGCCCGAGCGGCGTCGGCGGTTTACGGAAGACCAGAAGCTGTCGATCCTGGAGGCGGCCTTTGCGCCGGGCGCGATCGCTGCCGATGTGGCGCGGCAGGCCGACGTCTGTACGAGCGTTCTCTATCGCTGGCGGCAGCTCTACATGGCGCGGCCCAGGCCCGGATTTGCGCCGGCGGTCGTGGTCGACGCGCCGAGTCGCGGGAGCCATGGGACCGAGCCGGCGATGGTCGTGGAGTTCTCCGGCGGCGCGCGGGTGAGCATCGCTGCAGGCGCGCCGGCCGGCCTGGTCACAGCCGCCCTTCGCGCTCTCGGATGATCCCGATCCGCTCGGACGTGCGGGTGTGGATCTCGACCGGCCACACCGATATGCGCAAGGGCATGCAGGGCTTGGCCTTGCTGGTCCAGGAGCATCTGAAGCGCGATCCCCACAAGGGCGATCTCTACGTCTTCCGCGGACGCTCGGGTCAGCTGATCAAGATGATCTGGCATGACGGCCTGGGCCTGTCGCTCTACGCCAAGCGGCTGGACCGGGGCCGCTTCGTATGGCCCCAGACGGTGGGAGGCGCGGTGGCGCTGAGCTCGGCGCAGCTGGGCTATCTGCTGGAAGGGATCGACTGGCGTAACCCGCAGATGAGCTGGCGGCCGACGGCGGCGGGGTAGGCGCAAAAATAGTTCGCCGCGCCTGCATTTATGGGCGCCACAAGCGGCGATTTCTATGATTCCATCCTGGTCATGGACGCCGATCTCGAGGCCCTTCCCGACGATGTTGCGGCGCTGAAGGCGGCGCTGGCGGCGGAGCGGGCGCAGGCGCGAGAAGCCGTCGCCGTCGTCGTCGCGGAGAAGGATGCCGCCGTCGCTGAGAAGGCCGCCGTCGCCGCGGAG
>CAIOSI010000043.1 GCA_903860975.1 uncultured Alphaproteobacteria bacterium | reverse complement strand
TGAACGCGGCAGCTATCCCGAGCTGGTCGATGTGCTCACCCAACATGGTGCCCAGGCCAGGCAGGACGCCGTCGAGCTCTACCGGCGCATGGTGTTCAACGTCCTGATCTCCAACGTCGATGACCATCTGCGAAACCACGGCTTTCTGTGGGCGGGACAAAGCGGCTGGAGGCTTTCGCCCGCCTACGACCTCAACCCCACGCCGACCGACGTCCGGCCGCGCATCCTCACCACCAACATCGATCTGGATGAAGGCACATGCGACCTGGGCCTGGTGGAATCGGTCGCTGAACTCTTCGGCCTGGGTCCAAAGCCCGCACGCGAGATCATCGGGCAGGTCGGCCAGGCAACTCGGGCCTGGCGCGACGTCGCCGCCGAGATCGGCGCGCGGTCCGCTGAGGTGCATCGCATGCAAAGCGCCTTCGAACGTGCGGATCTGACGCGGGCATTGGCGCTCTGAATTGGTCCGGCTAGAACCTGTCCCATGTCCTTCGCCTCTATTCCAATCCGTCGACGTCTGCCGCTCCGGAATACGCGGCCAGATAGCCGGCGGCGTGCTGACGGGTCTCAAGACAGATGGATGATTCTGGGCGCATAATTTTGGGCGTGATACTGCCGGCTGCGTCTGCTGTCATAGACGACCTGGGCCGCGAGCCGCCCATTGCTACGATAGGGAGCAACTAGCAGCTCCTCACCGACCAGGTCATGGGTGGGGTCTCCAAAGGGACTATGGTCCGCGACGCAATCGCCGGCCGGCCCGCCATCAGCATGCGGGGCGACGTCAACCTTGAGAACAATGGCGGCTTTGTTCAGATCGCCCTCGATCTCTCGCCTGAGGGTGGGGTCGTTGATGCCGGTGCCTGGAGCGGGATAGAACTCGACGTATTCGGCAATGGTCAGGAGTACGGCGTTCATCTGCGGACGGACGCCCTGACCAGGCCGTGGCAATCCTATCGCCAAATCTTCACGGCCGACGCGGAGTGGCAGACGGTTCAGCTGCCGTTCGACCGCTTTGTTCCACATCGCACGGATGTTCCGCTCGATACTCATCGATTGCGGCGGATTGGCGTGGTCGCCATTGGGCGCGCCTTCTCGTGCGATCTTGCTCTCGGCGGGCTTCGGTTCATGACGTCGCCGGGGTCACTGAAGGAGACTTCTTCATGAAGGTCATCCCCGATCCCATCGGTCGGGGACAGGAAAGCGTCTGGTCATATCCGCGGCCGGCGCTCGCTGAGCCGAGCCAACGCCGCCTCAAGATCGTGCATCGCGATGTCATCGTCGCCGAAACGCAGAAAGACAAACGCACGCTAGAACCAAGTCATCCGCCTACTTAATGACTTTCCACCGGCGGATAGCGCACCGTTGGTCCTTGCCCATAGGCCCGCTGAACGCAAGCGCCTGCCTAACAATCCAGAGCGTTGGAACCATCCACGGCGAAAAGCCTTGTATCGCTCAGCCGACGCTTGGGCGTCTCTCCTCGCCGGGGGGTGTCAATGACGTCGCGTGTGGTGCTGTTATTGATCGAGGACGAAGTCCTCATCATCGACGTCTTGGCGGACGCGCCAACAGACAGTGGCTATGAGGCGCTCAAGGCGCAAAACGGAACGGAAGCTCTCGCCTAGATCGAGGCGGACGCTTCGAGATTCCGCGTCATCATGACGGACATCAAACTCGGGGCTGGCCCGAACGGCTGGGAGACCCGTCCAAAGGGCGCGGGAGATCGTCGCCCAGATGCCGGTCGTCTTCGTGAGCTGCGACAGCTCTAGGGCCGAGAAGCTCAATCCATCAGCTTCTGGCTTAGATACACATAGTGCCGGGCCCAACGGCTGGCGTTGAGTTCAGGATCAGCGTCGTTGGCGTGACCGCCAAAAGTCTGCTCGTAGTAAAGATACGGCAGACCCATTTTCTCCATCATCGCCGCGAACTTGCGCGGATGTCCCGGATGCACACGATCATCCCGGGTGTTGGTGGTGATGTATGGCTCTGGGTATTTCACGCCGGGCTTGAGGTTCTGGTAGCCCGAATATTTGGCGATAAACGCCCTGTCAGCCGGAACGTCCGGGTCGCCATATTCCGCCACCCATGACGCACCGGCTGAAAGATGATTGTAACGCAGCATGTCGATCAGCGGGCTTTCCACCACGATCGCGTTGAACAGCTCTGGATGCTGTGTCATCGAAACCGTCGTCAGGACCCCGCCGTTCGAGCGGGCGTAGATGCCCAGTCGTCGAGGCGACGTGATCTTTCGGGCGATCAGGTCACGGGCCACCGAGGCGAAATCGTCGAAAGCCCGTTGGCGGTGTTCGCGAAGCGCGGCTTCGTGCCATGCGGGGCCAAACTCACCGCCGCCGCGGATATTGGCGATGACATAGGCACCGCCGCGCTCGAGCCACAGCTTGCCCATTTGCGGAATATAGACCGGTGGCTCGGACAGTTCGAAGCCGCCATAACCGAACATCTGGGTGGGCGTCGAGCCGTCGCGCTTCATGTCTTTCCGGTGGACCACAAAGTACGGGATCTTGGTTCCGTCATCGGAGGTGGCAAAGTGCTGCTCCACCACATCCCTTAAGGCGTCAAACTGCGCCGGAAGGGTCTTCACTTTGGCCACTGCGCCATCGGCGTCGGCGAGCCAGAGCGACGTCGGATCGAGGAAACCCTCTGCCGTAAAGAAAAACTGGTTTACCTCCTCCGAGGTGCTGACCAGGTTGATACTGGCGTTGCTCGGTAGCTTGAGCCGCCGCGCCAGCCAGACGCCAGCTTTGTGGTCGTAGACGTCGACCGCGCCCTTCACGTCCTCCAGGAGGACGACCACCAGGCGGTCCTTTGAGGATGACACCCGCTCCACCGCGTCGTGAGCGCCAGGCATGAAGACGAGCTGCGGCTTGGCGGCAGCGGGATCCTTTTTGAGGTCTGCCAGGTCGTAGCTAATCACTGCGCCCGCTCCGAACGTCTTCCAAGGCGCCTTGATGGTGAAGACAAGCTGGCCATCGATGTAGGTATTGAACTCCGCCTTTTTCGGCAGAAGGATCGGCACCAAACCCTTATCGGAGAGCAGACTGAATTCACGCTCATAGAAGGTGAGGCCGCGAGAGACGATGATCCCATCGGCGGGGCCTGTGGCACCCTCCAGAACGATGGCGCCGGCCTGGACGTCGGTCTTTTCGCCATGGAAGACTTCTCGGGGTTCGCCGCCGCGCTCCAGGATCTTCACCACATAGGCGTAGCCGGATTTGGTCACTTCGCCGGGCGTCCATTCACGGCTGGCGATCAGCGTATCGTGGTTGACCCAGCTGATGTTCTGTTTGCCATTCGGGAAGTCGAAGCCTGCCTGCACAAACTTGCCCGTCGTGGTGTCGAACTCACGATCCTCAACGGCGTCAGAGCCGCCGTTCGACAGATGCACGAGGCAGAGCGTCTGGGCGGGCTTCAGACAGTTGGCGCCTTTCCATATCCAGTTCTTGCCCTCGACCTTCGAAAGGGCGTCGAGGTCGAGCAACGTCTCCCATTGCGGGTTGGCCGTCCTGTAGGAGCCCTGCGACGTGTGCCGCCAGATGCCATGGATGTGCCCGCGGTCCTGCCAGAAATTGTCAACGCCGCCAGCGCGGAAGTGGGGCATGGCGATCCGGTCCTTGGCGGTGAAGATTGCCAAGGCTTCCTTGCGGTAGACTTCGAAGCGCGGATCTTCCTCGAGTCGCTTGTGAGTGATTGCGTTCTGTCCGTTGACCCAGGTCATGGACCGCGGCGCGTCGATGTCTTCCAGCCACTGGAAGGGGTCAGGATCGCCGACCGCGATCGGGCCTTGGGCGTGAGCGACAGGCAAGGACAGCCCGCTCAGGGCAGCGACGGCGGCAAGCATGAGCAACAAAGGTTTCATTTGGCTTTCCTAGCCGCCACGGCTGGCAGCTGTCTTGTGCCGAGTGATTTCCCTTTGCGAACGCGCGGAGGTGCTTCCGGGGCCGTCTTCGCCTATATGTCCGCCGCCATGAGCCGTCCGTTCCTCAAGATGAATGGGCTCGGCAACGACTTTGTCGTGGTCGAAGCCCGCAGCGCACCGTTTGCACCGACGGCGGACGAAGTTCGCGCGATTGCCAGCCGAACGCACGGAATTGGCTGTGATCAGCTCATCGTCATTGAGCCTGGCGAAGGCGTTGATGCGCGCGTGCGGTTTTGGAACTCGGATGGGGAAGAAATCTCGGCCTGCGGCAACGGCACACGCTGCGTTGGCTGGTTGTTGATGCAGGCATCAGGCCAGGACCAGGCGGTGATCGAAACCAAGGCCGGCCGCCTTTTCGCCAGCCGGGCTGGCGAGCGGCTGGTAAGTGTCGATATGGGAAAGCCTGGGCTCGATTGGCGCGAGATCCCGCTGGCCCAGGCGCAGGATACCTGTGCGCTGGACGTGGCGCTCTTTGCAGACCCCGCGTTTATAAGCGCGCCGGCGTGCGTTTCCATGGGCAATCCTCACGTCGTGTTCTTCGTCCCCGATATCGAAACTGCGCCCATCGCCACGGCCGGGCCGGCGGTCGAGCACCACCTGCTTTTTCCGCAGCAGGTCAACGTCGGCTTCGCCCAGATTCTCAGCCGTGACCGCATCCGCCTTCGCGTTTGGGAACGCGGCGCGGGCTTGACCCGGGCCTGCGGCACCGGCGCCTGCGCAGCTTTGGTCGCCGCCGCTCGCCGTGATCTGACGGATCGCACTGCGACCCTGGTGCTGGACGGCGGCGAGCTGCTCATCGAGTGGCGCAACGACGACCACGTGATCATGACAGGCCCGGCTGCCGTGGACTTCGCGGGGCAACTGCCATGAGCGATCTCGCCGCCAAAGACGTGGACGTCATCACCTTCGGCTGCCGGCTGAACGCCTACGAAAGTGAGATCATCCGAAAGCAGGCTGCGGCAGATGGCCTTTCCGACGCCATTGTTTTCAACACGTGTGCGGTGACCGGCGAGGCTGTGCGTCAGGCTCGCCAGGCGATCCGCAAAGCCCGTCGCGAGCGACCTGGGGCCAAGCTGATTGTGACGGGCTGCGCAGCACAGATCGATCCGGCCGCCTTTGCCGCCATGGACGAAGTCGACCTCGTATTGGGAAATGCTGAAAAGAGCGCAGCTGGATCCTACCTGCCGGCCCCCGAGCTCGGGCGTGTGCGCGTGAACGACATCATGAGCGTGCGGGAGACCGCCGGTCATCTGATCGACGGGTTAAAGGACCGCGCGCGCGCCTATGTCGAAGTGCAGAACGGATGTGACCATCGCTGCACGTTCTGTATCATTCCATACGGACGCGGGAACTCACGCTCAGCCGCCGCCGGTGAGGTCGTCGCCCAGGTGAAGCGCTTGGCCAACCAGGGCTACCGCGAGGTGGTGTTAACCGGCGTCGATGTGACCAGCTGGGGTTCGGATCTGCCAGGCGCGCCGACTCTTGGTCAGCTCGTGGCGCGGATCTTGAAGCTGGTTCCTGAGCTGCCGCGCCTGCGACTGTCGTCCATCGATGCGGCCGAGATCGATACGGACCTATTACGGTGCCTGGCTGAAGAGCTACGGCTTATGCCTTATCTGCACCTGTCCCTGCAGGCTGGTGACGATATGATCCTGAAGCGGATGAAGCGCAGGCACCTAAGGGCCGACGCTCTCAAACTGGTGGCTGAGGTCCGCTCTGTTCGCCCCGATACGGCTTTCGGTGCCGACTTGATCGCGGGCTTCCCGACCGAGAGCGATGCGATGTTCGAGAACACACTGTCGCTGGTCAAAGAGGCGGGGCTTTCGTTCCTTCACGTCTTCCCCTTCAGCGCTCGCCCCGGCACGCCGGCCGCAAGAATGCCACCGGTGGCGCGCGCGGTGGTCAAGGAAAGGGCCGCCAGGCTTCGCGCTGCTGGCGAGGCGGCAATGATCTGTCATTTGGAGCGGCAGGTTGGCCGAACCGTGCTGGGATTGGTCGAGCGAGCCGGTGTGGCCAGGGCGGAAGACTTCACCGAAATCATCTTTGACGGCCCTGCGCCCATCGGTGAGGTCGTCGCGCTCACGATATCGGGGCATGACAGCAAGCGAGCCATCGCCCGTATGGCTGGCGGTGACCTTCACGAAAACGAGGGCACGCGGGCTAGGAGCGGGTTCGCTGAGCCGGCGGCCACCCAGGCACCGCTGCTAACAGTAGCGCCCCGACGATAAGCTTCACCCCGACGGCGACCCAAGCTCCGGTTCCCGTTGGTGGCCCGATCGCCAAAAGACCCATGGCGGTGGCCGTGTTGCTCATGGCGTGGAAGATGACGCAGCACAGGATGCTGCGCGTCCCGGCATAGACCCAGGCCAACAGGCAGGCATTGGCCAGTACGTCAGCCCCGAACAGCGCGAAATTGCGTCCCGACTGTGATAGCCCTGCAATGTGGAACAGGGGCAGATGCCACAGCGCCCAAATGACGCCCACGATCAGTGCTGCGACGATGGGCGAGGCGCGACGCTCGAGCTCGGGTTGCGACACACCGCGCCAGCCCAACTCTTCCAGCCCGCCACCGATAATCATGGCGGGCAAGAGGGTGGCTGCATGACGCAGAGGCGCAAGGTCTGCGGCATGAACGGCCCCGGCACCAGCCCAGATCGCGACCCAAGTCATACCCCATGCAAATGCGACGGGCGCCGCCAAGACTGTGAGCCACCACAGCGGGCTGATACGCCAGCGGGTTAGTCGGGCGCCAAACTCTGCCAGACCGCCTTCACGAGGTGTTGTGACGACCGCAATAGCAGCGCCGATCGTCGGACCGAAGCCACCGACCAGGTATAGAGTTCCGAAGAGTCCCGAACCGAAAACGGATCCGTCCGGTGGCAGCAAGGCCGCTAAGGTCCACCAGCAACCCCAGCTGATGACGAAGGTGGCGACCAGATAGGTCAAAAGTCGCCTCATCTTGGCTCGTCCATCAGTCCGCCGAACCGGTGTGGACCCTCTAACCAAAAAATGAGCGCGGCCAGCCAGCAGACGATCACGTATTGCGCCCACCCGATCCAGAACACCGTCGCGGCCGCATCGTCTAGCCCATTAAGTGTGGTGGTTAGGCGATCCATCGCCGCTGACCCTGCAAGGGCGCGTGACGCGGTGCAAGTGGCCCGTTAGAAGCCCGTTATGACCGAACCCAAACGCGGCTGGTTTCAGAAGCTGACAGCGGGCCTGACGCGCTCGTCGAAACAGATCGGCGAACAGATCACCGCCGTCTTCGTCGCGAAGGAGCCGCTCGACCAGGCCAAGCTGGACGAGTTGGAAGAAATGCTGATCGAGGCGGATCTCGGCCCGCACTCCGCCGCGCGTATTACCCAACGATTCTCAGACGAGAAATTCGGCAAGGATGTGGATGAGGTCGATATCAAGGAGGCCCTAGCCGCTGCAATCGGCGATGAGCTTTCGTCCCGTCAAGGCAGCTTCGAGGCGTTGGCAGGCCCAAAACCCTATGTCGTCCTGTTCATCGGTGTGAACGGCTCTGGCAAGACCACAACCCTGGGCAAGATCGCCTACGACCTTGTCGGGCGCGGTGCCAAGGTGCTCATTGTGGCGGGCGACACCTTCCGGGCGGCGGCCGTGGAGCAGCTAAAGATCTGGGCTGAGCGCGCCGGTGCCGATTTCATCTCCCGGCCTCAAAACTCCGACGCAGCGGGTCTGGTGTTCGAGGCTGTCGAGCGGGCCCACGCCCAAGACTACGATGTCGTGCTGATCGACACCGCAGGCCGGCTGCAAAACAAACAAGGACTGATGGACGAACTCCACAAGATCATCCGCGTGGTAAAAAAACTCGATCCGGATGCTCCGCACGAAACCCTGCTGGTGTTGGATGCCACGGTCGGCCGCAATGCGTTGGCGCAAGAGAACATCTTCGGCAACCAGATCGGGGTCTCCGGAATCGTTATGACCAAGCTCGACGGCACCGCGCGCGGCGGGGTGCTGGTGCCGGTTGCTCAGGCCTCGGACAGTCCGATCAAATTGATCGGGGTCGGCGAGGGCATCGACGACCTGCAACCGTTTAACGCCCGCGCGTTCGCCCGATCCCTGGTGGGCCTAGAGGAGACTGGCCAATGAGCGGCGAGACGGTGATGCCTGAGAAGTTACCTCCCAAGCTGCCTCCCAGGCTGCCTCAATGGGTGCACTACGCCATCGACTACGGCGGCCTCGTCGCCTGGATCCTGACCCTGGTGGTGCTGCGCCTGCAGCACAGGAGCGACGCGGCTGTCACCTCCAGCTGGGTGATCGTTGGCGCATCCCTGCTGGCCCTCGCGGTCGGCCTGATCGGCGAGCGCCGCATCAGACCGATGCCGCTGGTGACCGCTGTCGTCGGCCTGATTTTCGGCGGGCTCACCCTCTTCTTCCACGACGAGCGTTTCATCAAGATCAAACCGACCATTCTCTACACGCTCTTGGGCTTGTTCCTGATCACCGGTGCGCTCAGGGGAAAGAACCCCCTGAAAGTGCTTATGGGAGACGCCTTCCATCTCCCTGACCTGGTGGTCCGCACGCTGACTTTGCGTTATGCTCTGTTCTTCTTCGCCGTCGCCGTCGCCAACGAGGCGGTATGGCGCACGCAGAGCACGCTATTCTGGGGCTTCTTCAAGGTCCCGGGCGTACCGATCATCATCTTCTTGTTCGCCATGACCCAGGCGCCCTTGATGATGAAGCATATGCCGGACGAAGGCGTCGCCGAGACGAAGCCAGCGCCGGATGCGCCATAAGTCTGACCGCGGATAGTCTGTTATCAATTTGACGCAATCGTCCGCTAAACGCGGATTGAGCCTTATCTGGGATAACCCATGGCCAAGTCAAAGTCTGGCGCGAAAAGCGGCGTTGCCGCCCTTGAACAGTCGCCCAGTCACCTTCTGCATCGCGCGCTGCAGCGTGCGCTCGACATTTATGCCGAGGAGTTCGGCGAAGGTGGGGTCACTCAGCGGCAGTTTGCAGTTCTCGCCGCAGCAGACGAGCGGGACGGGACGACCCAGGCCGACCTGGTGCGGATTACTGGGATTGACCGATCGACTTTAGCGGACATGGCGCGTCGGATGATCGGCAAGGGCCTGCTGGAGCGCGAGCGTTCCAATCTCGATGCGCGGGCGAACACCGTTCGCCTGACCGAAGTCGGCCGCCAGGCGTTAGCCGAGGCGCGGCCAAAGATGGCCACCGCAGACGCCCGACTTCTGAAGCTGATTTCCGGGGGCGGTCGCAGGGCCACCTTCGTCAGCCTGCTGCATGACCTTGCGCATTCAGGCGCAAAGCACGAGACGAAGGTCAAGGTGCCAAAGGCAAAGGCGGCCAAGGCACCTAAGGCGGATAAAGCCCATAAGACGGCCAAGAAGGCCAAGAAGAAGGCCACCTAATTCAACGTATTATCGTCCGCCGTTTGCCCCGGTCCGACGATCGTGGGCGGGCGTAGAAAGGGCGATCTTATCCGTTCGTAGCTGTCGAAACTGACCCTGCGGACGATCAAGTCCAGAAGCAGCGGCCCGTCTGCGTGCGGCGGCGGTTCTTGGAAGAGCTGGCGCCAAAGGGCGTCAGCTTCTTCGTGGATTTGCTGATTTCGAGGTTTCATGATTCAGCAAACACCAACCGGCGTGCTGCGTTCCTGATTTAGGAAGGTTAATTATTTTAACAGCTTAACCTTTGGAAGGTTAGGCCTCAGACCCGGATATCGAGAAGTGACCCAGGACGCAGCAGCTTGGCTGGCGTCTCTGCTGAAAAATCAGGCCGGATTTCGGCGCGTTGAACGGGCGCGACGGGTGATGCGAAAAACGAGGCTCGCGCAGCGGGGACTTGCTGCGGGGCGCTTGGAGGGGCTGGCGTAGCGCTGCGACCTATAGCTGCGTCGAAGAAGGCTTTTTGGGCCGCCTGACGCGCGACATCGGCACCCGCACTGGCCGGCGTTTGGATGGGAAATGCGTTGGGACGAATTGGCGTCACAGGAAAGCGGCTCAACTTATGGTTAACACCGGCTCAATGTGCCGTAGCGCCCATCAACGCAGGGTTAACAGCCGGGCCGTCAGGGTCTCGACGTCGCGATCATCGATGTTGGTATATTTGGCGAGCACCCGGCCGTCCTGGGAGATCAGATAGGTTTCAGGCACGCCGGTGAGGCCAAATTCGATGCCGGCGCGGCCATCCGGATCAGACAGCCGCTCCAAATAGGGATCGCCGAGCTTGCCAAGGAAGGCTTGTGCGGCCTCGGCAGAGCCCCTGGGCTCGATATCCTCGTAATTGATCCCGATGATCCGTACCCCGCGGGCCTTAAGCTTCATCAGCGCAGGCTGCTCAATGGCGCATGGGCCACACCATGAGGCGAAGAAATTGACCATCACCGGCCCCTCCTTCAGCGCATCACGCAGGTGAACTTCCGATCCGCCTTCCAACGTGGCCAAGGTGAGATCGGGCATGGTCTTGCCGACCAAGGCCTTCGGGATCACGTGCGGGTCGTGGTGCAGAGCATATCCTGCGAACAATAGGGCGAGCGCGGCGATCACCGCCAGGGGCAGGGCTGCCAGCCACCGGGTCATTTGCGAGCCAGGGCCTCGGCTCGGGCCTTCCAGTGCCGAGCATGGGCCAGGCAGCTGACGATCATCACCACGAATACGCCCCCGGTGATCGCGTAGGCGGTCCAGATGAAGAAGGCGTACTTGCCGGTTTCGAAATGCGGCATTATTTTCTAGCCTCTCGCCGCACGGAGGGCGGCGGTCTCGGCGCGACGTCGCCAGACTTCACCGCGGATGCGCACCAGCCATAGCGAGCCGAAGGCCGACATGTAGGCAAGCGCCAGCAGGATCGCGGGCCAATAGTAGACGGCCGCCAGGGCCGATCCGCCGGCCCGGAAAACCGACGCGCCCTGGTGCAGGGTGTTCCACCAATCGACGCTGTAGTGGATGATTGGCAGGTTCACAGCCCCGACCAGGGCCAAGATCGCTGACGCACGGGCAGCCTTGGTCTCGTCATCGAGCGAAGCGCGCAGTGCCATGTACGCGAGATAGATCAGCAGCAGCGCCAAGACTGACGTCAGGCGCGCGTCCCAAACCCAGTAGGTTCCCCACATCGGCCGCCCCCAGAGCGAACCGGTTACGAGCGCCAGGAGCGTGAAGCCCGCACCCAACGGAGCCGCTGCCTGGGCGGCGGCATCCGCCAGGACTTGGCGCCAGACCAGCGACAGCAGACTGGCGACAGCCAGGCACGCATAAACAAATTCGCTCATCCACGCGGCCGGAATGTGGATGAACAGGATCCGCACCGTAGCGCCCTGTTGGTAGTCAGGCGGGGCGCTCCAGCCGAGCCATAGGCCCGCCAGCCCAAGAACGAGGGCGATCGCACCGAACATCGGTGCAGCCCACCGCGAGAAGGCCATGAACCGCTCGGGATTCGTCAGGAAGGCTGGCACCGGTATCATGCGGCGGGATTAGCCCGCGCAAAGTGTCCCGGCAAGCGTGGGGCCTTCACCGAGGCTTAGGAGTGGGGTGGGAGCGGGGCCCTTGCAGGCGCGGCGGGAGCCGGGGGTGTCGCGGGGGGCATGTCTTGCATGTGCGGCAAGCCTTGCATGTTCACCATCACCTTCATCTGCCTCATTGGCATCATCGGGCCCATCGGCCCCATCATCATCATGGGCATCTGGTCGAAAACCTTCTTCTGCGAAGGCTCGAGTTGATTATAGAATTTTCGGGTCGCCTCGATACGAGCGTGTGCCTGAGCGGCCTGCTCTGCCATATGGGTCTCCATCTCAGCCAGGCGTTGGATCGTTGTCTGATCGCCATGGTCCAACATTTCGACGATTTGCTCGCGGGCATGGTCGGGCTTTACCGCCGCGACATAGGCGCTTAGCGCGCCTTCTTGGGTGGGCTTCAACTGAAGCATGGTGCGCAGATGCTCGGCCGGGTCCATGTGATGCCCCTCGTGGCCGTTGCGCATCACCATCCGACGCTCGATGTGGCGCTCGCCAGGGCCCGCGCCGTCCTCATGACGTTCAATGCGTAAGACGCTCTGCTGGGAATCTTTTTGGGCTTCGCGTTGCGCATCAGCGGCAGAGCCCGCCTGAGCGTAGGCGATCCCGCTTGCGGCCGCAGAAAGGGCAAAGGCTGCTCCGGCGAGGTATCCAGTCCATGACCGCGTCATCGCGTTCTCCTGAGGCTTGTTTGAGCGGCATCCTCATGCCTGATTTTGGCGAAACGGCGCCATGCGAAGTGAAGCTTTCGTAATGTCGAAAAGGCCCGATCCCGCTTACGATAGAGCGTTGCGGCAGGCCGCTGCCATGAACAACGGGCCCAGGGCGACTGCGGCAGCAGCGTAGGCGCAGAGATAGGCGAAGCCCCCGACCCATGGCAGGCCACTTGCGAAGGCGGACAAGGCGCCGCCTCCAAAAATGACCGGGGATACGAAAAGGGGAAGGACGATCACGGCGGTGAGTAGGCCGCCGCGTCGGGCACCGAGGCTGAGCGCTGCGCCGATCCCGCCGGTAAAGGCGAACGCGAGGCCGCCGATCAGGGCGCAGGCGAAGATCAGCGGCGCCAGGCTGGGCGGGGCGCCAAGGCCCATGGCCGCAAGCGGTGCCGCGAGCGCCAGCGGCGCGCCTGTCGCCAGCCATTGGCCGGCGCATTTGACCGCGCAGGTCAGCTCCAGCGGAACGGGTGATAGAGCCAGGTGATCCAGGGCTCCGTCTTCGAAGTCGCGTTCGAAAAGCCGGTCGAGGGAAAGCAATGACGCCAGCGCCAAGGCAACCCAAGCGGCGCCGGACGCAATTGCAGCCAACCTTGAAGGCTCGGGGCCGATGGCCAAAGGTAGTAGCGTTGCAACGCCCGCATAGAACCCGACGCTCACCATTGGCCCGCCGCCGCGACCCCAGGCGAGCGTCGTTTCGCGAGCCATGAGCGCACCCAGGCGGCTCATGCGCCGATTTCCAGCGACTTTGCCGCGATCGGCAGCGGATCGTGCACGGCGGCCAAAATAAATCCGCCACCGGCCAGATGGTCCTGCATGATCTCCCCGAACCGAATCCGCCAACGCGCGTCAAGCGGACTTAGGGGTTCATCCAGCAGCCAAAGCGGTCTCGGCGCTGCGATCAGCCTGGCCAGCGCCAGCCGGCGTCGTTGTCCGGCGGACAGTCGCCGGACTTCAAGGTCAAGTAAGCTGCTCAGTTCGAGCGCCACGGCGGCATCTTTCGCAGACGCCGTGGAGCCACCGCTCCACTGGCTCCAGAACGAGAGCTCCTCTTGCGTGGTCCTGGACGGCTTCAGCCCATCGTGGTGTCCCACCATGTGAAGGCCGCTTGCGCGAACCTCTGTCGGGTCCGCGCCACCGAACGCCACTTCGCCTTCTTCCAAGGGCACAAGCCCGGCGACCGCGCGCAGCAGGCTGGTTTTGCCAGCACCGTTCGCGCCGGTGAGCGCACACGCCTCGCCAGACCCCACGCTGAGCGACAGATCCGAAAACAGCTTTCTGCCGCCGCGCCGTACGCCAACGCTGCGCAATTCCAGGCTCCGGATCATAAGGTCGCCAAGCTGGGTTTTTGCCATGAATGGACGCGTCGGACTCCGCAGTCTATGACACGCGCGGCCGCCGTCTCCCTGGGGGACCCTCGCCGCGCAGGTTCGGACGCTGTGTGTCCGTTCATCAAAGCGCGCGATCTCCGGGGTAGGCGTGGTGTGGCCGGGACAGAGAGAGGATCTCCCCA
Organism: uncultured Alphaproteobacteria bacterium; assembly: GCA_903860975.1. Lineage (GTDB taxonomy): Bacteria > Pseudomonadota > Alphaproteobacteria > Caulobacterales > Caulobacteraceae > Phenylobacterium. The sequence continues at coordinate 126,910 of CAIOSI010000043.1, read as the reverse complement.
AATGGCGTCAGTCGACAGCTTAAACACCCGCCGCGAACTCGTGGTGGGCAAACAAACCTACGCTTACTACAGCCTTCGCGCCGCTGAGGAAGCCGGACTTTCCGGAGTTTCGCGTCTGCCGATCTCGATGAAGGTGTTGCTCGAGAACCTTCTGCGTAACGAAGACGGTGACTCGGTGGGTCGTGACGACCTACAGGCGATCGCCGCGTGGCTGGAGAATAGGGGCTCTGTAGAGCACGAAATCAGCTTCCGCCCCGCTCGCGTGCTGATGCAGGACTTCACCGGCGTACCGGCGGTCGTCGACCTGGCTGCCATGCGCGACGCCATGACCCATCTCGGCGCCAACCCCGAAAAGATCAATCCACTGAACCCCGTCGACCTGGTGATCGATCACTCGGTGATGGTCGACTATTTCGGGACCGCCAAGGCGTTCGGCGAGAACGTTGAACGCGAATACGAGCGTAATATGGAGCGTTATCGCTTCCTGCGTTGGGGATCATCGGCCTTCAACAATTTCCGCGTGGTGCCGCCCGGCACCGGGATCTGTCACCAGGTGAACCTTGAGTACCTGGCGCAAACCGTTTGGGTGAACGAGGACGCAGGCCATGCTGTGGCTTACCCTGACACCGTGGTGGGTACCGACAGCCACACGACGATGGTCAATGGCCTATCCGTCCTAGGCTGGGGCGTTGGCGGCATTGAGGCGGAAGCTGCGATGCTGGGTCAGCCGATCCCGATGCTGATCCCCGAAGTCATTGGCTTCAAGCTCGAGGGTGCGATGCCTGAAGGGGCGACAGCCACCGATCTGGTGCTGACCGTCACGCAAATGCTTCGCAAAAAGGGCGTGGTCGGAAAGTTCGTCGAATTCTACGGTCCTGGGCTCGCCAAGATGACCATCGAAGATCAGGCTACCATCGCCAACATGGCACCGGAATATGGTGCGACGTGCGGCTTCTTCCCGGTTACGCGCTCGACCATTGACTACCTGACCGCCACCGGTCGTGACGCGCAACGCGTGGCATTGGTGGAAGCCTACGCCAAGGAACAGGGCATCTGGCGCGAGCCCACCGATCCAGATCCGGTGTTTACCGACACCTTGGAACTCGACCTGGGAAGCGTGCTGCCTTCGCTGGCTGGCCCCAAGCGTCCGCAAGACCGCGTGGTGCTTACAAATGCCGCCGTCGAATTCAAGACGGCACTGGCTGGTGAATTCGGCAAGGCTGAGGACATGGCGAGCCGCGTGAAGGTCGAGGGCGCGAACTTCGATGTCGGTCATGGCGACGTCGTGATCGCGGCCATTACCTCGTGCACGAACACCTCCAATCCCTCGGTGCTCATCGCCGCGGGCCTCGTCGCCAAAAAGGCCGTCGAACTGGGTCTCAAGGTGAAGCCATGGGTGAAAACGTCGTTGGCGCCTGGCTCTCAGGTGGTCACCGACTATCTCAAGGCCGCCGGCTTGACCAAGAGCCTGGACGCCTTGGGCTTCAACCTGGTGGGCTACGGCTGCACCACCTGCATCGGCAATTCCGGCCCGCTCGCCGAGCCGATCTCCGATGCCGTCCAAAAGGGCGATCTTGTTGCGGTCTCGGTGCTCTCCGGCAACCGCAACTTCGAAGGCCGCGTGAACCCGGATGTCCGGGCGAACTACTTGGCCTCCCCGCCGCTGGTGGTGGCCTATGCATTGGCCGGTTCCATGTCGATCGACATCACCACCGAGCCGCTTGGCGAGGGCAAGGGCGGCAAGCCTGTCTACCTGAAGGACATCTGGCCGACGTCGGAAGAGGTCGCGGTGCTACAGCGCAAGTTTGTCACTCAGAAGATGTTCGCCACCCGCTATGCCGACGTCTTCAAGGGCGACAAGGCCTGGCAGGGGATCAAGGTTGACGGCGGTCAGACCTACGGGTGGGACATGGGTTCTACCTACGTCCAGAATCCGCCCTACTTCCAGAACATGTCCATGGACCCGACGCCGGTCGTAGACCTGGTGGAGGCCCGCGTCCTGGCGGTCTTCGGCGACTCGATCACGACCGACCACATATCGCCTGCGGGTTCGATTAAGGCCAGCTCGCCGGCGGGCGTCTACCTGCGTGACCGCCAGGTGCCCACCACGGAGTTCAACTCCTATGGCGCGCGCCGCGGCAACCACGAGGTCATGATGCGCGGGACCTTCGCGAACATCCGGATCCGCAACCGCATCACGCCGGAGATTGAGGGGGGCATGACCAAGCACTTCCCCTCAGGCGACGTGATGTCGATCTATGACGCGGCAATGCGCTACCAGTCCGAGGGGCGCCATCTGGTGGTCTTCGCCGGTAAGGAATATGGCACCGGCTCGTCGCGCGACTGGGCGGCCAAAGGCACGAAGCTGTTGGGCGTCCGCGCCGTTGTGGCCGAGAGTTTCGAGCGGATCCACCGGTCGAATCTGGTGGGCATGGGCGTCTTGCCGCTGCAGTTCCTGCAGGAGGGTTGGCAGAAGCTGGCTCTGACCGGGGAGGAGATCGTTACGATACGCGGCCTGACGGAGCTTTCGCCGCGCCGTCAGCTGACCATCGAAATGTACCGGCCGTCTGATGGCCGCATCGCCCGCTTCCCGGTTCGGTGCAGGATCGATACGCCCACTGAGCTTGAGTATTACAAGAACGGCGGCGTGTTGAACTACGTGCTGCGCAACCTGGCGCGGCCCACAGCCTGAGCCAAGCGCCGACGGGCGGCTTCGGCCGTCCGTCCGTCGCTCACGTCTTGTTGCAATTTACAGGTCGCCGAAGCGCCTTTAAGCCCGGAGTCATGCGGAAAGCAGCGCTTTTCAGCCTAGCCATGTTCGCCCTGCCGCTTGCGGCCGCGGCTAAGTCTCCCGTGGTGGTGGAGCTCTACACAGCGCAGGGCTGCGCCTCATGTGGCGAGGCCAACGCGCATGTGGCCAAGCTCGCAGACAAACCTGGTATCCTGGCGCTGACGTTCTCGGTCGATTACTGGGACTACCTTGGCTGGGCCGACACCTTCGCCAAGCCGGAGTTCACGCAACGGCAGAAGGCCTATGTGGCCAAACTGGCCCTTCGAGAACCCTACACACCGCAGGTGGTGGTCGATGGCGCAGCCCAAACGGTTGGCTCAAAGGCCGATAAGGTTGACCAGCTGGTGGTCCAGGCCGGCAAGGGCGCTCGCAATTCGCCGGACATCCATTTTGTTGGTGAGACCAGGGTGTATGTGGGATCAGCCCATGCGCCCAAAGGCGGCGGCGAAGCTTGGCTTATCCGCTATGACCCGCGTGAGCAGGGCGTCGCCGTCAAGACCGGCGATAACAAGGGTCAGACGATCCCGCAGAAGAATGTCGTGCGCGAACTCGTCCGCCTCGGTGCCTGGCGCGGAAAGCCCACGTCCTTCCGACTGCCGCCAGCCTTGGAGGAAGGATTGAAGACTTTGGTCCTAGTCCAAGCTGCGCATGGGGGGCGTGTGATTGGCGCAGGCGAGCCCAGGGCCTGACCACCGAAGCCGACCCGCCAGAACGAAAACCGGCATCGGTTTTCTGATTTCAGAAAGAAAAGCGCCGATTGGTCAGTCCGCCGATCCAGGGGGGCTGGGGGGGCTGTTCAGGATCCGGACCGCCGTCTCTGACCAACCGACATCAGTAAGGTCGTGTGTCTACCAGGCGCTTGCAGGTCGACAATAAGGTCATTTCGCGGCAAGGGCGGTTCAACATCTACGAACGCTCCCTCTGGCTCACCAACGTGATTCGGGTCTAAGCTGCCTTCAATGGCCTTCGAAACGTCTCAGGCGTCGCCGCGGCAGGTGACGGTCTTCTTCGAGCGGCGCGAGCTTAATCGCCTGTTTTCCCTCTATGGAAGAATGGTCTCCGCCGGTGAATGGCGCGACTACGCCATCGATGGCCTGAGCGAATCAGCGGTGTTCTCGGTGTTCAGACGTGCCTCTGAGGCGCCCGCCTATCGAATCGAGAAACGCCCGGCGCTGGCCCGCCGGCAAGGTGCCTGGGCTGTGCTGGGCCAGGGCGAAATGGTTCTTCGGCGCGGCCACGACCTTGATCAGGTCCTGCGCTATTTCGAGCGTGGCCGCTTCAAAGTGGTTGATTGATCCCATGAAAAAGCCCCGGAGGTTCCTCCGGGGCTTCATCATTTCAACCCTAACGCCTGACCTTAGCGGCGGCTGCCGGTGAGGCGGAGCAGCAGCATGAACAGGTTCACAAAATCCAGGTAGAGATTGAGCGCACCGTAGTTGGTCGCGACCCCCATAGCGGCCTCGTCGCCGCCCAGTTGGTAGTACTGCATCTTCAGCTTCTGGGTGTCGTAGGCGGTGAGGCCGGCGAAGATCCCGACGCCGACCAAGCTTACGATGAAAGCCATCATGGACGATTGCAGGAACATGTTCACCACAGAGGCGATGATCAACCCCCACAGGCCCATGATCAGGAAGCTTCCGAAGGCGGTGAGGTCCTTCTTGGTGGTGTAGCCGACCAGCGACAACGCTCCGAACGACGTTGCGGTGATTAGGAAGGTCGTGGCGATCGATGTGCCGGTGTAGACGAGGCCCAAGACGCCCATACCCGCACCCATCAGGCTGACGATCAGCCAATAGACGATCCCCGAGGAACGCGGCGTCGCGTTCTTCATCACGAAGGCGCTGAAGAGGATCACCGCCAAGGGCGCGAACGCCACGATCATGCCGATCGGGGTGTAGGCGATGCGGTTATCCTGCACGCTGAACATCATGTCGCGCACAGGCGCATACTGGCTGGTTAGCCAGGCCAGGCCGGCGGAGACCACAAGGCCCAACGCCATCTTATTGTAGACCCCAAGCATGAAGTTGCGGAGGCCCACATCAACCGACATATCGGCGCGGTCTGAAGAGACCGGGCGCGCGTAGCCGCGGTTGAAGTCGCTCATTTGAGCAAAACCCTTGATCTGCACGTCCCAATTGGACGCAGTCTAAATATCGGGCGCGCTTGCGGCGGAAGCAAGGCCTTGTTGCACAAGGTGTTGTTAACATTTGGCGAGGTTTTGCGCCGGCCGCCCGCTGCGTTAGGTAGGATCATGATCCGGCTCTTCGCCGCCTTACCGATTCCCAACGACATCGGCCTGGCGCTTGCATCCCGCCAAACGGGCGTCGAAGGCGCAAAATGGCGTCCGCGCGAGGCGTTACACCTCACGTTGCGATTCTTCGGCGACATTCGCGAAGACGTCGCCCGTGATCTTGATGCGGAGCTGACCACCCTGCGCGGCCAGGCTTTTGACATAGAGCTATCTGGCGTCGGCGCCTTCGGAGAAGGACCTGATCTCCATGTCTTGTGGGCAGGCGTTGCGGAAAACGAGCCGTTGCGCCGTCTGGCGAAGACCTGCGAGCGCGCCGCGCGCCGCGCCGGCCTGAAGCCGGATACCCGTCACTACCGCCCGCATTTGACGCTGGCCTACCTACGCCATCCCGCGCCAACGGAGGTCGCGGCCTGGATCCAAGCCAACAACCTGCTCAAGTCCCCGCCAATCCGAGCGACCCGCTTTGGTCTATATTCGAGTTTCCTTGGCAGCCAGCAGGCGCATTATCGTCTGGAGGCGGAGTACCCGCTGACATGATCTCCGTGCCGCGGCTTTGAGCGCGAAGGCAGGCCCTAGGGCTAGACCGCGTAGTCCTTGAGCACGCCCAGAGACACGATCGCCAGCGTCTCCTCGTGGGTTGCATCGAGCACCAGCTTGGGTGCTGCGCCGGCGTCTAGCGCTTCCTTCCAGCGCGGAGCACACAGGCACCAACGGTCTCCTGGCTTGAGGCCCGGGAAACCGGCGTCTGGGACCGGCGTCGAAAGATCATTGCCCGCTGCGCGGCTGAAGGCGAGAAACTCAGCGGTCATCACGGCGCAAACTGTATGGAGGCCGAAATCCTCGTGACTGGTCTCGCAGCAGCCATTGCGGAAAAAACCGGTGACCGGATCGAGGGAGCAGGGCTTCAGCTCCCCGCCCAGCACGTTGCGCGCGTCCGGATCATAGCGTGTGGTCATGTCCCTACCCTAAACGCTATGACGGGTGGATATCCATGCGCGAAGGAGCGCAAATGGCGATTACGGCCCTTTCCTTGACCCTTGATGCAAAACCTCGGCGCAGCGCGCTCTACCTGCCGGGCTCGAACGCACGCGCGATTGAGAAGGCGCGAACCCTGCCATGCGACGTCTTGGTGCTCGACCTTGAGGACTCCGTCGCGCCTGAGGCTAAGATCGCGGCGCGCGCCCTGTCAGGTGAGGCCGTCCGGCTCGGTGGCTTCGGATCGCGCGAACTGGTCGTCAGGGTCAACGGCCTCGACACCCCCTGGGGCGCAGACGACCTGGCTGCCGCCGCTGAGGTCGCACCCGACGCCGTGCTCGTGCCGAAGGTGAGTTCCTGCGAGGATCTGGCTGCCTATCGCAATGTTCTGGGTCCCTCGACCCCGATTTGGGTTATGATCGAGACCTGTCAGGCCATTCTGAATCTAGAGGCCATCGGCCGCGCCTCGGCGGGCGAGGGTGTTGGCTGCTGGGTGATCGGGACCAACGACCTTGTGAAAGAAATGCGGTGCCGGCTGGGCGCGGACCGTGCCCCTCTTCTGCCGGCCCTGGCCTTGAGCGTGATGGCCGCCCGCGCCAATGGGCTTACTATCGTTGACGGCGTCTATAACGATATCCCTGACCTTCAAGGTCTGGCGCGGGAGTGTGCGCAAGGATCAGACCTGGGATTTGACGGAAAGAGCCTAATCCACCCCACCCACCTTGAAGTCGCCAACCGCGCTTTTTCGCCAGACGTCGAGGCCCTGACCTGGGCCCGGACCGTCGTTGAAACCTTCGATTTGCCCGAAAACGCCGGAAAGGGCGTTCTCAAGGTCGAGGGGCGCATGGTCGAGCGGCTCCATTTGGCTCAGGCGCAGCGACTGATCTCTTTGGCCGCCGCGATCTCGGCGCGTGAGGTCTGAGGGGTTGATGCGAATTTGCGTCCTGTCGCTGCTGTTGCTGGCCACGGCCCTTCCTGTTGGTGCCCAGCCTGCGCCGGATACCCCTCCTTCGTCCGCACCGACGCTTCGCGATCCGATTGCGGACATCCTTGATCGTCGTGTGCCCCTGTCGAAAGATGAGGATGAGCCTGACACCGCCGGCCAGCCACGCGCTGGGCCCGAGATTGAGCCCGGCGTCGTGAACACAACACTGCCGCCGCATGTCTATACCCCGCCGCCGAAATCTCAGTTCGACGCTCCGGTTCACTTAGACGAGATCGGCAAGACGCCGGATGGTCCGCCGACGCTCCGCGACCTGGCTTATGACACCCGAATTCGCTCCTCGTTTGCGTCCGCAGAGAGTTTTCAAGGGCCGCTCGATGGCGGCTGGATGCTGAGCGCTGGCGGCCAGGATCTTTATGCTCTGCAGCTGGTGGATCGGAGAGATCGGTTGGAGGGTGTGTGGCGGGATATTCGCCGCAAAGGGACGCCGAACGCGTCCGGCCTGGTCGATGATATGCGCCGTCAAGGCGCCGATCTGGTTCTGCGGTTTGCGCCAGCGCCCGACGCGGCGGCGACTGTTGTGACGGTTCACAATAGCACCAACGGCCTTTGGACCGGTGAGCTTGTTGAGGGGGCCAATCGGTGGGCCGTGGCCTTGCGCCGGACGGGTCCCTAAAGCCCGAGCGTCGTTCGGGCCGCCGCCATAGCGATCGTCATCGCGTCAGATCCATAGGGGTCAGCCTTGCCCACGCCCCACACGGGCGCTGGCCATGCCGCGTCGTCCGTGCGGCGGGCGATCACATGCACATGAAGTTGCGGCGTGATATTGCCGAGCTGACCAACGTTTAGCTTTGTTGCCGTTCGGCCCAACGCATTCGAAATGGCGCGGACAGCGGTCCCAGCACGCAGGACCTCCTCCATGAGGACGTCGCGCTCACCCACGGCAAGGTTTTCGAGTTCGGTTGCCAGTGCGCGGCGCGGGATCAGCACGATCCAAGGAAATCGCGCGTCGTTCTGCAGACGCACGTGGCTCAAAGCAAGATCGCCCAAGGCTTCAGACGTCGCCATCAGAGCTGGATCGATCTCGAACATGTCCAAGCTGAGCACGGAGCGGGCTGATCCGCCAACTCCGTTTTCCCGTGTCGCAGCATTGCGGCTGGCTGCGCCGTGGGCTACGGACCCGCCGCAACAGCTAGAGGAGCAGCAGCATGGCAAAAACACCGATCCGCGTGGCGGTCACCGGCGCCGCGGGCAACATTGGCTACGCGCTACTGTTTCGAATGGCTTCAGGCCAGATGTTCGGGGCCGACCAGCCTCTGATCCTGCAGCTCCTGGAAATACCCGTCGAAGGCCCACAGAAGGCCCTGAAGGGCGTGGCGATGGAACTCGACGACTGTGCCTTCCCATTGCTGCAAAGCATGGTCCTCACAGGTGATGCGGACGTGGCCTTCAAAGATGTGAACTGGGCTCTGCTCGTCGGCTCCAAGCCTCGCGGACCGGGGATGGAGCGCGCCGACCTCTTAAAGGACAATGGCAAAATCTTCATCGCCCAGGGTCAGTCCATTGATCGCGTGGCGGCCGATGACTGCCGCGTCGCCGTGGTTGGCAACCCCTGCAACACCAACGTGATGATCGCGGCCTCCCAGGCCAAGCGGCTGCCGAAGGACCGATTCACCGCCATGGTGCGCCTGGATGAAAACCGAGGCCGCGCCCAGCTGGCCCAGAAGGCTGGCGTGAGCATCGAGTCCGTCAGCGATCTCTTCATTTACGGCAATCACTCACCGACGATGTTCGCCGACTTCACTCACGCCAAGATCAACGGCAAGGCCGCTGCTGAGGTGATCGGCGACGAAGCCTGGCTGAAGACGGACTTCCTGCCCGCCGTGGGCAAGCGCGGGGCTGCGATCATCGAGGCTCGGGGTGTGAGCTCGGCCGCCTCGGCGGCCAACGCCTTGGTCGACCACGTGCGCGACCTGACCACGGTGGGCAAGGTCCACTCCGTCGCGGTCGAAAGCCAAGGCCGCTATGGGTTCGCAGATGGCGTCTGGGCCGGAATGCCGGTGAAGACCACCGCCGATGGCCACGAGGTCATCGCAGGCTATGAGATGGATGATTTCGCCCAGTCGAAAATCGCCCTTACCAACAGCGAACTGCTGGGCGAGCGCGACACAGTCAAGGACATGCTGGCCTAAGACTCAAGACCTGACGCATCGCGCACCGCTGCGGTGCGCGCCCAAGGCCATTGCTGCTGCCGTTGGCAAGTTGCAAATGGGCAGCAGCGACGGCGTCCAGGTGCTGGGTGGCAGCGCCTCGATCGGCGCGCCGATTGGGGCGGGGCTGCTTACCGCGGGCTTAGGGCGGCCCGGGTCTAAAGCCCCGGGCCGCCCCCACCCCCCCCCAGCACGCAAGCGGTGGCGATCGTGCCCTCAAAGCTGTGGCGTGGCGTCAGGCCCGCTCGCCGGGCATGCCGCGGCAGGATGACCTCCAGCCTCGGTTCGCCGATGTTCGGCTCCCCCAGGCGAATTTCACCAAGATTTAGGTCATCAGGTCCTTGGCTGTATGGCATCGAGGATCCTGTCCCCAAGCAGATCCCTCAAAGGACGAGACGCTGGTCGACTTGCCACGCCCATCGTTAAGCTGCCGCAGACCTTCGGACTTTTCCCATCACGATGTAAGTCAGAGATATGCCATTTGCGCTCGCGCCAATTCTTGAAACCGAACGCCTGGTTCTGCGTGCCCCGGCCGCGGAGGATTTCGAGGCATGGGCGGAATTCGCCGCGGACGAGGAGACCATGCGCTATCTCGGCGGCGTCCAGGCTCGCTCCGTCGCCTGGCGCGGGCTCTGCACCGTGCTCGGCGCCTGGACGATCCGCGGCTTTGGCATGTTCTCGGTGATTGAAAAATCCACGAGCCGGTGGGTGGGGCGTCTGGGCCCTTGGCAGCCGGAAGACTGGCCTGGCACAGAAGTCGGCTGGGGGTTGGCCCGCCAGACGTGGGGCAGGGGGTATGCGACCGAGGGGGCTTCGGCCTGCATGGACTATGTTTTTGACGTGTTGGGCTGGACCGAGGCGATTCACACAATTGAGCCGCAGAACACCGGGTCCCAGGCGGTTGCCAAGAGATTGGGCTCAACCCTTTGGGGGCCAGCAAAGATGCCAGCGCCTTACGAAAAGACGATTGTTGAGACCTGGGGCCAGACCCGCGAACAGTGGCTTGCGCGCCGAAAGGGCTAAATCCAGTTCAGCGGTTTTGGGCTCCGGGCCATGAGCCGGTTGTTCCGCGGCGCATCCAGGCGGGCGCACATAAGACGTCTGGCCGGCAGGTAGAGCATGTTATGGGTCTCGTAAACGCCGTTGGGTGGCCGGAGCTTGCCTAGCTTCGGCTATCGGGGCGAGGCATAACAGCCAGCGATTCTCTTTGGCGCCGTACCCACCGAATGGCCGATCTCGTCTTTCACGATCCGACCGGACGCCGGGCCCGGCGCGTGCGCTTTATCGGCGGACTGGTGGCGTCCTTTATCGCCCTGATGGTCGCCGGCTTCTTCGCCACCCTTGCCTTTGCACCTCAACTTCCCGTGGTGAACCTCAAGGATCCGTCCGCGCTATCGGCCTTGCATGTGGAGACCGCCCGCAAATTGAAGGGCAGGTCGCAATGGAACCGCATTCCCCACCCCCGCGCCGGCGCGGCGACGGGGGGGCCTGCGAGGCCGCTTGCTATCGGGTTCTACGTTTCTTGGGATGAAAGTTCGCGCCAGTCGCTGGCCGATCACGTCGACCAGCTGGATGTGGTGTCGCCTCAATGGGTGACGCTCACCGCGCCAACGGGAACGCTCACTTTCACGTCCGACCCGCGCGCGCGCGCAATCATTGCCTCGGCGAAGCGCCCGCCGTCGATCTTGCCGCAAATCTTCAACTTCAACACCACAACCCATACCTGGAACGGGCCATTGGCGGAGGCCTTCCTGCTCAACCCCGGTGCGCGCGCTGCGATGATCGCAACGCTCGTCGCCAACGCGCAGAAGCGAGGCTACGCCGGCTACGTCTTTGATTTCGAGGAATTGTCGCCGGTCGGGCAAAGGCTCTATCCAGGCTTCATCGCCCAGGCCCGCGCCGCCCTGAAACCGCTCGGCCGAGAAGTCTGGGTGACGTGGCTATTCGCTGACGACGACTACCCAATCAAGAAGCTGCAGGACGCGGCCGACGCGGTGGTGCTGATGGCCTACGACCAGCATTGGGGCACCGGCGAGCCGGGTCCGGTCGCAGCTCAGGATTGGTTCGAGACCACGCTGGCCAAGCGCATGGAAACGCTTGATCCGGCCAAGACGATTCTGGCGTTGGGCGCTCATGGCTATGACTGGACGATCCCTGATCCCAACAACAAAGCCCCCATCAGCACCGAATGCCCCCCGCCGGCTTGCGCCACCGTCTTCAACGAGGCGACGCAAAGAGCTCACGACGCCGAGGCGCAGGTGGAGATGGACGAGAACTCACTTAATCCGACCTTCGGCTACAAGGACGATTCCGGGCGCAAACACGTTGTCTGGTTCCTCGATGCGCCGACGCTATTCAATCAGATCAAGGTCGCCGACGGATTCCACCCTCTGGGGTACGCGCTCTGGCGGATGGGTGGAGAGGACGGCCTCGACTACCAGGTACTTCGCCACGAATATGGCAAGGCCAAGCCGGAAGGCTTTGAGAGGCTCAAGCCTGGTGGTGGCGTTTCCTTCGACGGGAACGGCGAGGTTCTTCATGTCGAGTCGATTCCGACACCCGGGCGCCGCGCGCTGGAGATTGATTCCGACACCGGCCTGATCGCGGGCGAGAACTATGAGGTCATGCCGACCTCCTATGAGATCCAGCGTTATGGATTCCACCTGGGTTGGGTTGCGATCACCTTCGACGACGGGCCAGACGGTCGTTGGACACCAAAAATCCTCGATATCCTCAAGGCCAAGAAGGCGCCCGCGACATTCTTCGTCATCGGCAAGAACATGGCTGCCAAGCCGGGGCTGGTTTACCGCGAGGTCCAGGAAGGCCACGACGTGGGCAACCATACTTGGACCCATCCCGACATTGCCTTCGTGCCCCCGGCACAGACCTCGGTCGAGCTGTCCGCCACGCAGCGCCTGTTTGAAACCATCACGGGGCGCTCGATGCGGCTCTTCCGTCCGCCGTTTTTCGGCGACGCTGAGCCGGACACGCCGTTGGAAGTCTCACGGGTCATGTTGGGTCAGGTCCAAGGTTATCTGACGGTGGGCCTCAGGATCGATCCCGACGACTGGCGCTCGCCCGACGCCTCGACCCCGAAACGGATCGTCGATACGGCGCTAGACCGGCTGAAAGACACCAATCGCCCTGGCCAAGTGATCTTGTTGCATGACAGCGGCGGCGACCGCAGCCGCACGGTGGAGGCGCTTCCGGGGTTGATCGATGCTCTGCGCGCACATGGCTACAAGCTGGTCACGATCGGCGACCTGGCCGGCATGACATCGCTCGAAGCGATGCCGCCCACGAGCCGAAATTCCGTGGAATTGCTGCTCGACAGAATGGGCTTTGGCTTCTTCCACGGCATGCAGGTCGTGTTGCAGGCCTTGTTCATTACCGCCATCATTCTAGGTGTTGGCCGGCTGCTGGTGTTGGGCGTTCTGGCGCTGGTCCACCGCTTCACGATCGTCAAACGCACCCCGCCGATGCCCGATCCCGAGACAGGGCCGCTGATCAGCGTTCTGATCCCCTGCTTCAACGAAGAAAAGGTGATCGAAAGCTCGGTGCGTAGGATTCTGGCGTCCAACTGGGCCAAGATCGAGGTTTTGGTTCTTGACGACGGGTCGGCAGATCGCACCGCCGAAGTGGTCCGCAAGGCGTTCGCCGATGAGCCGCGCGTGACGCTGATGAGCTTTGAGAATGGCGGTAAGGCGCGGGCGCTAAATCGAGGCCTCGCCAAGGCGCAGGGCGATGTCGTGGTGGCGCTGGATGCCGACACGCTGTTCCCGTCGGATACCTTGGCCAAGCTTGCGCGTTGGTTCGTCGATCCCAAGGTCGGTGCGGTGGCGGGCAATGCGTTGGTCGGTAATCGACGTAACCTGATCACCCGCTGGCAGGCGCTGGAATATGTCACGGCCCAGAACTTGGAACGTCGGGCGCTGGCGGCTTTGGGAGCGGTGACGGTGGTGCCAGGTGCGGTCGGTGCGTGGCGCCGTGCAGCCCTGGAGCAGCTTGGCGGGTATCCGGACGACACCTTGGCCGAGGATCAGGACCTGACCATCGCCATGCAGCGCGCCGGCTGGCGTATTGAATTTGATCCCGAGGCGCGTGCCTATACTGAGGCTCCGGAAACGGTGAGTGGCTTACTGAAGCAACGGTTCCGTTGGTCCTTCGGCACCCTGCAATGCATCTACAAGCACCGGGCGGCGCTTTTCGACACGAAGCATCCGGTGTTGGGATTTATCGCGCTGCCCCAGATCTGGCTTTTCCAGATCGTGCTTACAGCGGTGGCGCCCCTGATCGACCTGGCGGTGATCTGGAGCCTGATCTCGGCCGTCTACGGCTTCACCAACCATGCCACGGAGTGGTCGCCCGACGACCTGACGCGCCCGCTTTTCTATTGGGCCGCCTTCATCTTCCTCGACCTTTCAGCCGGCGCGCTCGGCATGGCGCTGGAACGCCGCGCGCCCTGGGGCGACCTGGTCTGGATGCCGATCCAGCGCTTTGGCTACCGCCAGCTGATGTACTATGTGGTGGTCAAATCGATCGACGCTGCGCTGCACGGCGCACGCGTCGGCTGGGGTAAGCTCGAGCGACGCGCCTCGGCTGACTTCGAGGGCGCGGGCTAGGGCCCTGGATTTGGCCGACGGCAGGCCCACTCGCCCAAAACGGGAGTTGGGCGGTTGTCAGGAGGGGGCGTGGCGCCTATAACCGCGCGCACTCGCTGACCCGGCGAAACGACATTCCCGAGCCCCATGAACATCCACGAACATCAAGCCAAGGCCGTCCTCGCTGAGTTCGGCGTGGCGGTGCCGCGAGGCTATCCCGCGTTCACCGTCGAAGAGGCCGTAGACGCCGCCAAGACCCTCGGCGGTCCGGTCTTCGTCGTGAAGTCCCAGATCCATGCCGGTGGGCGCGGTAAGGGACGCTTCGACGGACTTGGGTCCGACGCCAAGGGTGGGGTCCGCGTCGTGAAATCCGTGGAGGAGGTGCAGGCCAACGCCGCCGAGATGCTCGGGCGTGTGCTCGTCACCCACCAGACAGGGCCCAAGGGCAAGCAGGTCAATCGGCTTTACATCGAAGAAGGTGCAGCCATTGCGCGAGAGCTTTATCTCTCGCTACTCGTCGACCGTGAAACCAGCCGCGTCTCGGTGGTCGCGTCCACCGAAGGCGGCATGGACATCGAGGAGGTCGCCCATTCCACCCCCGACAAGATCGTCACCTTTTCCATCGATCCGGTAACCGGCGTCCGAGGCTTCCACGGTCTGAAGCTGGCTGAAGCGCTGAACCTCAAGGGTGACCTTGCCAAGCAGGCCGGTAAGCTGATCGGCCAGCTCTACGAAGCCTTTGTCGCCAAGGATATGGCGATGCTGGAAGTGAACCCGCTGATCGTCACCGCTGACGACAAGCTGCGCGTTCTCGACGCCAAGGTTTCCTTCGACGACAATGCCCTGTTCCGTCATCCCGACATCAAGCTTTTGCGGGACGAGACGGAGGAGGATCCGAAGGAAATAGAGGCCTCCAAGTACGACCTCTCTTATATCGCCCTGGATGGCGAGATTGGCTGCATGGTCAACGGCGCGGGTCTCGCCATGGCGACCATGGACATCATCAAGCTTTATGGGGCTGAACCCGCGAACTTCCTGGATGTGGGCGGCGGTGCCGACGAAGCCAAGGTGACGGCTGCGTTCAAGATCATTATCGCCGACCCCAATGTGAAGGGTATTCTTGTCAATATTTTTGGGGGCATCGCGCGTTGCGATATCCTGGCCCAGGGCGTTGTCGCTGCGGTGAAACAGGTGGGTCTGCAGGTGCCGTTGGTTGTGCGCCTGGAAGGCACGAACGCTGAGCTTGGCAAGAAGATTATTAATGAGAGCGGCCTGAACGTCATCGCCGCCAACGACCTCTCGGACGGCGCCGAGAAGATCGTCAAGGCCGTGCGGGGCGCTGCTTAACTCATGTCGATTCTGATCAACAAAGATACCCGCGTGATTTGCCAAGGCCTCACCGGGGCGCAAGGCACCTTTCACTCCGAACAGGCCATAGCCTACGGGACCAAGATGATCGGTGGCGTGACGCCCGGAAAAGGCGGAACGACCCACATCGGACTGCCCGTGTTTAACACTGTGGCCGAAATCATGCGCTCCGAGCGTGTGGATGCGTCAGCGATCTACGTGCCGCCGCCGTTCGCAGCCGACTCGATCCTGGAAGCTATCGACGCCGAAGTCCCGCTGATCATTTGCATCACCGAGGGCATCCCTGTGGCTGACATGGTCAAGGTGAAGCGCGCGCTGGATGGCTCGAAATCCAGACTGATCGGGCCAAATTGCCCAGGCGTGCTAACCCCGAATGAATGCAAAATAGGCATTATGCCGGGGAACATTTTCAAGAAGGGCTCGGTGGGCGTCGTCTCCCGCTCTGGCACCCTTACCTATGAAGCTGTGTTCCAGACCACTCAGGTTGGCCTTGGTCAGACCACGGCTGTTGGTATCGGTGGCGACCCGGTGAAGGGCACCGAATTTATCGCGATGCTCGACCTCTTCCTGAAGGATCCTGAGACCGAGTCGATCATCATGATCGGCGAGATCGGTGGCTCGGGCGAGGAAGATGCAGCCGAGTTCATCAAGAATTCACCAACCAAGAAGCCTATGGTCGGCTTTATCGCGGGACGCACCGCGCCGCCCGGGCGGCGCATGGGTCACGCGGGCGCGATCATTTCTGGCGGCAAGGGTGGAGCTGAAGACAAGATCGCTGCGATGGAAGCTGCGGGAATCCGCGTTTCTCCGTCGCCGGCGAGACTCGGTGAAACCCTGCTTGAGGTCCTGAAGGGCGCCTGAGGCAGGCAAATTAGACGTAAGAGCGGTCCGCGCTCGGCTCCTCCTTAGAAGCTCCGCGGTCCCGGCTCTGGGAAAGCGGACGAAATGGCGGACGACGCAGGTCTGATCAACGAGGTGCTTGCAGAGACCTCATTCCTCTACGGCGGCAATGCGGCCTTCGTGGAAGATCTCTATGCGAAATGGTCGAACGATCCGACTGCGGTTGAGCCCTCCTGGCGCGCGTTCTTCGCGTCCCTGCACGATTCAGCCAGCGATGTGCAGCGCGCTGCAGCTGAACCGGCTTGGACAAAGGTCGCTCCTGCAGCTGCCCGACCCGAGTGGCTTTCCGCAATCGATGGTCTTTGGCCGGCGGTAGAAGCCAAGCTGGGTTCAAAGATTGCTGAACGCGCAGCTCCAGCTCCTGCCGCCGCGGCACCGTCCACCGATGCTGTCCGTGCCGCGACGCTGGATTCCGTGCGGGCCATCATGATGATCCGTGCCTACCGGATGCGCGGCCATCTGAAGGCAAATCTTGATCCCCTGGGCATCGCAACGACACCTGGCGACGCCTCCGAACTCGATCCCGCGACCTACGGCTTCTCGGAAGCCGACTTCGATCGACCCATTTTCCTGGATTTCGTACTGGGCCTAGAGACCGCAACGATTCGCGAGATCCTAGCGATCGTTCGGCGTACCTACTGCGGCAACGTCGGCGTGCAGTATATGCACATCTCCGATCCTAAGGAGAAGGCTTGGCTGCAGGCCCGCATCGAAGGGCGCGACAAGGAGATCGTCTTCACGAAGGAGGGCAAGGTCGCCATCCTGAAGAAGCTGATCGAGACCGAAGGTTTTGAGAAGTTCCTGCACCGTCGCTTCCCTGGCACCAAGCGCTTCGGTCTCGACGGCGGCGAAAGCCTGGTTCCGGCGCTTGAGCAGATCATCAAGCGTGGCGGCGCGCTGGGCGTGAAGGATATCATCGTCGGCATGCCGCATCGCGGCCGCCTCAACGTGCTCGCAGCCGTTATGGGCAAGCCCTACCAGATCATTTTCCATGAGTTCCAAGGCGGCTCGTCCCTACCGTCGGACGTCGAAGGCTCCGGCGACGTGAAGTATCATCTGGGCGCCTCGTCAGATCGCGCGTTCGATGGCAATTCCGTTCACCTGTCGCTCACCGCCAACCCGTCACACCTGGAGATTGTCAATCCAGTGGTGATCGGCAAAGCTCGGGCCAAGCAGGCCTTTACCTTGCGCCAGGACCCCAGCGCTGGCCGCAGCCACGTCATGCCCTTGCTTATGCATGGCGATGCGGCTTTCGCGGGCCAGGGCGTGGTGGCTGAGTGCTTCGCGCTCTCACAGCTGCGCGGCTACGGCGTCGGCGGTACGGTCCATTTCATCGTCAATAACCAGATCGGCTTCACCACCAGCCCGAAGAACAGCCGCTCCTCGCCCTATCCGTCCGACGGGGCCCTGATGGTCGAGGCACCGATTTTCCACGCCAACGGCGACGATCCAGAAGCTGTGGTATTCGCAGCCAAGGTCGCGACCGAGTACCGCCAGCAGTTCGGCAAGGACGTGGTGGTCGATATGTTCTGCTATCGCCGGTTCGGTCACAACGAGGGCGACGACCCGACGATGACCCAGCCGTCGATGTACGCCAAGATCAAGGACCACCCGAGCGTTCGTGACCTCTACTCCCGGCGTCTTGTATCGGAAGGTACGGCCACCCAGGCCGACGTCGACAGCTGGATGTCAGAGTTTGACGCCTTCCTTGATGCTGAATTCGATAGCGGAAAGACCTATCACGCCGACAAGGCCGACTGGCTCGACGGCAAGTGGGCGGGCTTGAAGCTGCCAGGCTCGGAAGAGAGCGGGGTCACCGGCGTTCCGAAGCAGAAGCTGCTGGATCTTGGCCGCAAGATCACCTCGATCCCTGAGCGGATCACAGTCCACAAAACCGTTGATCGCGTGATCGCTGCACGGCGCGAGGCCATTGAGAACGGGGAGGGTCTCGACTGGGCCACAGCCGAGTCCTTGGCCTTCGCCACCCTTTTGGATCAGGGCTATCCGGTGCGTCTGTCGGGCCAGGATTCTATCCGCGGCACCTTCACCCAGCGCCACGCTGGGATCGTCGACCAGAAAACCGAGGAAACCTATTTCCCGCTTCGCGATCTTGGCCCGAGCCAAGCCCACTTCGAAGTTCTGAACTCGGCCCTCTCGGAGGAGGCCGTACTCGGTTTCGAATATGGTTTCTCGCTAACTGATCCCAATACGCTCGACATGTGGGAGGCCCAGTTCGGTGACTTCGCCAACGGTGCCCAGGTCGTTGTCGACCAGTTCATCTCGTCCGGCGAGCGCAAGTGGCTGCGGATGAGCGGCCTAGTGATGCTTCTGCCGCACGGCTACGAAGGCCAAGGTCCGGAGCATTCGTCAGCGCGCCTTGAGCGGTATCTGCAGCTTTGCGCCGAGGACAACCTGCAAGTTGTCCATCCCTCGACGCCGGCCAATTACTACCATGCCCTGCGTCGACAGATGATCCGTGAGTTCCGTAAACCCCTGATCGTCATGACGCCCAAGAGCCTTTTGCGAAACAAGCGCGCGGTCTCCGATATCGCCGACCTCGCCGAAGGCACAAGCTTCCACCGCGTGATGGTCGACGGCGCCGAGGCTGGCGCTGACGTGGGCGGCATCAAGCTGCAGGCCGACGATAAAATCACCCGCGTCATCATCTGCTCCGGCAAGGTCTACTTCGATCTGACGGACCAGCGGGCAAAGACGGGACGCAGCGACGTCTATGTCCTGCGTCTCGAGCAGTTCTATCCTTGGCCGCTGAAGTCGCTCTCGAACGTGCTGAAGCGGTTCAAGAACGCCGATCTGGTCTGGTGTCAGGAAGAACCGAAGAACATGGGCGGCTGGACGTTTGTCGATCCGTGGTTGGAGCTGACACTTGAGCGGTTGAACATTAAGGCCAAGCGCGCGCGTTATGTCGGACGCCCCGCCTCGGCCTCGACGGCCGCCGGTCTGATGACCCGCCATATGAAAGAACTCGAAGCCTTCCTCACCGAAGCCTTCGCCTGATCCATTCACCCAACGATCTCGACTATCTGACGATTTAAGGAGCACTTCCCCAATGGCCGACATCATGACGCCAGCGCTGGGCGAGTCCGTTACCGAAGCCACGGTGGCGCGCTGGACCAAGAAAGCCGGCGACGCGGTGCGCAAGGATGAGATCCTCGTCGAATTGGAAACCGACAAGGTGAGCCTAGAGGTTTCTGCGCCGTCCGATGGCACTCTGTCCGAGATCGCATTTGAGGAAGGCGCAACGGTTGAGCCGGGCGCGGTCCTTGGAAGGATCACGGAAGGCGCCGTCGCACCCAAGGCGGCTGTGTCGGTTCCTGCCAAAGCATCAGAGCCGCCCCCAATTTCCGCGCCGGCTCTGGTGAAGGTCGCCGCCGAACCCATTCTCGCGCCGTCCGCGCAGCGCGTGGTGGCTGAGAATCAGCTCGACGCCTCGGCGATCGCCGGCAGTGGCAAGGATGGCCGTATCACCAAGGGCGACGCGCTTGCCACGCTCGCCGCGCGAGCCAAGGCTCCCGCTTCGCCAAGCGCTCCGGCCGCGCCCCGGGAGATACATGCGCGCGAAGAGCGGGTTCGTATGACCCGCCTGCGCCAGACCATCGCGCGCCGGCTAAAGGAAGCCCAGAATAACGCCGCCATGCTGACCACTTTCAACGAGGTGGACATGAGCGCGGTGATGGCGATGCGTGCCCAATACAAGGACGCTTTCGAGAAGACCCATGGCGTGAAGCTTGGCTTCATGAGCTTCTTCGTGCGTGCCGTGACGCACGCTTTGAAGATGGTCCCAGACGTCAACGCAGAGATCGACGGCCAGGATATCATCTTCAAAAACCACTACGATATCGGGGTCGCCGTCGGTACCGAGAAGGGGCTTGTCGTGCCGGTGGTTCGTGACGCTGACACCTTGAGTCTGGCCGACATCGAAAAGGGTATTGGCACCCTGGCGAAGAAGGCTCGCGACGGGCAGCTCGCGATCGAAGACATGCAGGGCGGCACGTTCAGCATCACCAATGGCGGCATCTACGGTTCGCTGATGTCGACGCCGATACTCAATGCGCCGCAGTCCGGTATCCTGGGCATGCACAAAATCCAGGACCGCCCGATGGTTGTCGGCGGTCAGGTGGTTATCCGACCCATGATGTACTTGGCGCTGAGCTACGACCATCGCGTGGTCGATGGACAGGGCGCAGTGACCTTCCTTGTTCATGTCAAGGAAGCCATCGAAGAACCGCAGCGCCTGCTGCTCGATCTTTAAGGGCAGCATGGCTTCCTGCCATTCGATGGGGACATTGGCGTTTGCGGTGAATTCTCGCCGCCAAATCCTCGCCTCGCCTGCCCAGCTCCTATATCTGGACGGCAAGATCTTTAGACCCATAGGCTAGATTTTCATGGCTCAGTACGACGTCGTCATCATCGGTGGCGGTCCTGGAGGCTACAACGCGGCGATCCGGGCAGGTCAGCTCGGATTGAAGGTCGCTTGCGTCGACAAAGGCGTCGATGGCGGTTCGACCTTGGGTGGCACCTGCCTGAACGTCGGGTGCATGCCGTCCAAAGCCCTGCTCCACGCCTCTGAGATGTACGATTCGGCGGCCAACCATTTCGCCGAGCTTGGAATCGACGTCGCGCCGAAATTGAACCTGACCCAGATGATGGCTCAAAAAGCGATCTCGGTCGGACAACTGACCAAGGGCATCGAGTTTCTGTTCAAGAAGAATAAGGTCGACTGGGTGAAGGGCGCGGGTCGCATCGCGGGCGCCGGCAAAGTCGAGGTGATGGGGTCGGACGGCGTTGCCACAACGCTGGAAGCCAAGAATATCGTCATCGCCACCGGTTCATTGCCCGCTGGCTTGCCAGGCGTGACTCTCGACCAGCAGCGGATTTTGGATTCCACCGGGGCGTTGTCGCTTTCGGAGGTTCCGAAGAGCCTGATTGTCATTGGCGCTGGGATCATTGGTCTTGAGCTTGGCTCGGTTTGGCGCCGGCTCGGCGCCCAGGTGACGGTTGTTGAGTTCCTCGACCGGATTTGCCCGGGCATGGACACCGAGGTTGCCAAGACCTTCCAACGCACCTTGGCCAAGCAGGGAATGGTCTTCAAGCTTTCGAGCAAGGTCAGTGGCGCTAAGGCTTCGAAGACGGGCGTGTCTGTTACCGTGGAACCCGTCGCCGGTGGCGCGGCTGAAACGCTGAAGGCTGACTATGTCCTGCTCGCGATCGGGCGGAAGCCTTACACGGAGGGCCTTGGCCTGGAGACGGTTGGGATCGCGCCGGACAAGCGCGGCTTCATCGAGACCGACCATTGGAAGACTTCGGCACCTGGGGTTTGGGCAATCGGCGACGTGACGTTGGGCCCGATGCTCGCTCACAAGGCCGAAGAAGAGGCGGTCGCCTGCATCGAGGCCATTGCGGGCAAGGCCGGCCACGTCAACTACGCGATCATCCCGAACGTCGTCTACACGAGCCCTGAAGTGGCCTGGGTGGGCAAGACCGAGGAGCAGCTGAAGGCTGAGGGCCGCGCTTATAAGTCCGGCAAATTTCCCTTCACCGCCAACAGCCGCGCTAAGATCAATCACGAGACCGAGGGCTTCGTGAAGGTGCTGGCCGATTCTGTCACCGACGAGATCTTGGGCGCCCACCTGATCGGTCCCCACGTCTCCGAGATGGTCGGCGAATATTGTGTCGCCATGGAATTCCGCGCAGCGTCAGAAGATGTTGCCCGAATCTGCCACCCGCACCCCACACGCTCCGAGGCCCTGCGCCAGGCGGCCATGGGCGTCGAAGGGTGGACAATGCAGGCCTGACGCCAGCCGTGGAGGTCCGCAGGGCCAGGTTCGACGAACTCGGCACCTGCGCTGACCTCTATGTGCGCGTGCTTTGCGAGACGTTCACCTGGTTGCCTTCCGAGCGTCACCGGCGCGAGGACTTTCTGAGCGCAGCCAAGGATGAGGAGGTCTTTGTCGCCGTCGATAATGACCAGATCGTGGGCCTCGCAGGGTTCTTTAGGCCCCAGAATTTCCTGCATTCGCTTTACGTCGATACCCGCGGCGTCGGTGTCGGTAAGGCTCTTGTCGACCATATCCAGGCCTCGAGCGATGGGCCCATATCGCTGAAGGTCCAGGTTCCAAACCTAAAGGCCCAGGCCTTCTATCGTCGCGAGGGCTTCGTCTGCATCGCGCAAGGCCGCGATCGCGGCTCCGACATTAGGTGGCTGAAGCTCGTGCGCCCGACCGAGGGCCTGGGACGTTAGCTTGGCGCTGGGCGCGTCCAGCACGCGCGCGTCGGTCAGTTCCAAAGATAAGGACCGAGGCATGATCGCTCGGCTCCTGTCCGCCCGGCTACCGCCAATGCCGGTGGCGATTGTCGATAAGGCCCAGGGCGATGGCCACTTCGCCACCGCCGACCGATCGCCTGCGAACACCCCTTGAAGCCACACGCGGAACGTCCGAAACCTCCGCAGCTGCATTCGGGGGAACTACGATGGAACTGGTGCTCATACGCCACGGACTGCCAGAACGTAACGATACCTCCGCCGACCCACCGCTGACCCTGGAGGGGCATGAGCAGGCGGCCAGGGTCGCGCGCTGGCTTGCGCCGGAGGCCATCCACGCGACCTATTCTTCGACGATGCTGCGCGCGGTGCAGACCGCTGAGCCCTTTGTCGCACGATCAGGGCATGTGCTCAGGCAACACGACGGCATCGTCGAATTCGATCGCGGCTCGGGTGCCTATGTGCCGATGGAGGAGCTGAAGCGGGAGGACTACGCGGCCTGGAAGGCCATGGCCGACGGCCGCCACGGCATCGACATCGCCGAATTCCAGCAGATGGTGGTCGAGGCGCTCGAAGAGATCATCGCCGCCAATGCCGGGCGTAAAGTGGCGGTTTTCTGTCATGGCGGGGTGGTCAACGTCTGGACGGCGCATGTGCTCGGCATGGCACCGCGCCTGTTTTTCGAGCCCGGCTACACCAGCATCCACCGTTATATGTGCGCCGGCACGGGCCAGCGCAACGTCGTCAGCCTGAACGAGCGCGCCCATCTGAGGGCGTCTGGTTAGGGCTGTGCTCGACAGCCGCCTCAAAACCCATAGGGTTGGATTAGACTCTCCGGGGCGAGCATGATCGACATGGGATTTCCGACCACGGTCGAGGCGATGACGCTGGACTGGCTAACGCAGGTCCTGCGCGAAGATGGCGTATTGGGTGAAGGCGTGGTTGTGGGCTTCAGCGCCGAGCCGCTGGCCGCAGGCGTCGGCTTCATGAGCGCGCTGCGTCGCCTCACGCTGGACTGCGAAGCCGGGCCGCAGGGGATGCCCCGCACGATCATCGCCAAGTTGCCGCCACCCGATCCCGGCGCGCGCCAGATCGACGAAGCCTTCAACTTCTATGAGAAAGAGGTGGGTTTCTATCAGCAGATGGCGGCCTCTACTCCTATGCGAGCGCCGCGCGCCTACTATAGCGCCTTTGACCCCGCGAGCCGAGATTTCGTCCTGCTGCTGGAGGACCTCGCACCATCAGTGGTTGCCGATCAGGTTCTGGGGCTCACCTTCGACGAGGCGGCCATGGCGGTGGAAGCTCTAGCCCGGCTGCACGCCCGCTGGTGGGGAGACCCTGCGCGGGACAAGCTCGATTGGCTGCTTGCGATCAACTCGCCGCAATTCAAGCGTCTGGGCGACATCTGCACGCAGTGTTGGCCGGCGGTGCTGGATTTCGTGGGCGACGCCATGCCGCCTGGGGTGCGGGCCGCTGGCGAGCAGCTGACCTTCCGAATGGCGACAATGCTGGATCAGGCCTTCGCGCGGCCCCGCAGCATGGCTCACGGCGATTATCGCGCCGACAACCTGTTCTATCGGCCGGACTGCGAGGTGATGCCCTTCGCCGTCGCCGACTGGCAGATCATCTTCAAGGGCAACCCGGTTTTCGACCTGGCCTATCTGCTGACCGGCAGTCTTGAGATCGCGGTCCGCCGTGAGCACGAGCGCGAGCTCCTGGCCATCTATCATGCCAGGCTCCTGGCAGACGGGGTGGCGGACTACAGCCTGGAGGACTGTCTCGACGACTATCGTTTCTGGGTGATGCTGGGCCTGGCCTGGCCGATCGTGGCGATCGGCACGCTGGACACGGCCAATGCGCGCGGCTTGGCCCTCTTTAAATGCTGGATCGAACGGGCCATGGCCGCCGTCGCCGACTGGAACGCTTGGGAGATGTTGCCAGCCTAGGCGCGCGCGCTAGGCATGGGGATGGGCCTTGGCGTAGGCGCTTAGCAGGGCTGCTGCGTCCACCTGTGTATAGCGCTGCGTCGTCGTCAGCGACGCGTGGCCGAGGAGTTCTTGGATCGAGCGCAGATCGGCGCCTGCGCCTAGCAAATGCGTGGCGAAGGCGTGACGTAACGCATGCGGCGTCGCGCTAGCGGGCAAGCTCAGGCGGCTTCGGAGATTCTGTACTGTTGCCTGGACATGCCGCGGGCTTAAGGCACCGCCGCGCTTGGCACGGAAAAGCGGTTTGTCAGGGCTGAGCGTGAAAGGAACTTCGACCAGATAGGCTTTGATGGCGTCTCGAACAGCAGGCAGGACCGGGACGATCCGGGTCTTTGAACCTTTACCGGTAATGCGCAGACTGTCGGGCAGGGGGGCATCGGAGCGCTTGAGCGACAGGGCCTCGGAGATTCGCAGGCCGCAGCCATATAGCAGCGTCAGCACCGCCTCGTCGCGGGCGGCCTCCCAGTTCTGGCGGTCGGGGTCGAGGCCGGGCTCGGCGAGCATGCCGCGGGCCTGGTCTTCGCTAACGGGACGGGGCACGCCGGGCTTGACGCGCGGGCCGCGGACCAGGGCGATGGCGGCGTTGGGAGCCTCCAGGCGGCGATCGAGGAAACCATGGAAGCTTCGGATCGCAGATAGGGCCTGGCTGAGTGATCGCGGTGAAAGCGGCCTGTCGCCTTGCCTCAGATGGGCCAGCCAGGCGCGGACTTCGCCGGCGGTGATTTCGGTCAGGATCTTGAGCGAGATCGCCTCGCCTCGATGCCTTTCGAGGAAGCTGATGTAGCGAGATCCTGAGAATTCATAGGCTTCAAGCGTGCGGGGTGAAGCTCGGCGTTCGTGTGCCAGGTGCTCCAGCCAGAAGGCCAGGGCCTCGCGCGCGGTCACAGGCCCAAACTCACAGAACCGGCCAGCGCTCAGCGGTGCGTTCAACCACACGGGCGAGAAAAGCCACGAGCTCGGTTCCCATCTCTTCAGTAAAGCCCTTTGGGTCGGATGAACCAAAGGCCAGCAGGCCCTGGCGCGATGGCTCCCAAATGGCCATGCGCACCATGGCCATCGATTGGATCGCCTCGGCCCGCTCGCCGAAGAGGCCAAGGGCGGTGGGGGCAAAGCCCATTCGGGCGAGTCGCTGAGAGCCCCCAAGAATCATGTCCACCTGACTCTCGACCAGCTTCCTCCAACCGGCCGGCGGATGGGCTTCGGCCTCAAGTGCGATCACGCCGGCCGCCAGGCCAAAGCGATGCTGCGCGAGGTCGTCGAGGCGGCGGGCGAGGTCGGAATGGTTGCGCGCGTCCAGGAGGTCGACCACTGCGCCATGCGTCTGGGCCTGGGCGCTGAAGTTTGCACGCGCCGTTTCTTCGATCTGCTGACGCTGGGTCGCCTCGCGTTGGTGTGCGGCGTGCACGCGAGCCAGTGCAGCCGGCGCGAATTCGACCACATTGCAGCCGACGACCTTGAGGCCAAGCTCATCCAGCAGACCGTCGTCGCCGGTGAGGAATTGGGGATTGTCGGATAGGAAACGCCGCACAGCGGCGGGTTCAATTCGGGCTTCTTCGATACCGCCCTGCGACCCGTCCATGTCCGTCCCCGATGCCTATAGGATCGACTGCCCCGTCTTGGCCCAGTCGCTCATGAACTGATCAAGCCCCCGTTCGGTTAACGGGTGCTTGAAGAGGGCGTTGAACACATCCGGCGGAATGGTGGCGCAATCGGAGCCCGCGAGCGCTGCGGTCGTGACATGCGCTGGACTGCGAATCGAAGCCGCCAGGATCTCGGTGTCGAAGCCATAGTTGTCGTAGATCGCGCGGATCTCGACGATCAGGTCCATGCCGTCAGCGCCATGGTCGTCAAGACGGCCAATGAAGGGCGAGATATAGCTGGCGCCAGCCTTGGCGGCGAGCAGGGCCTGGGCTGCGGAGAAGCAGAGCGTCACATTTGTAGCGATGCCCTCCTGGGCGAACTCGCGGGTGGCGATCAGGCCGTCGCGGGTCAGCGGAACCTTCACCACAACGTTGGGGGCGATCGAGGCGAGCTTGCGCCCTTCGTCCAACATACCTGCGGTGTCCATTGCGGCCACCTCGGCGCTTACCGGGCCCTCGACCGCAGCGCAAATCTCGGCGATGACCTGCAGCATGGGGCGGCCGGACTTGGCGATCAGTGTGGGATTAGTGGTGACGCCATCGACCAGGCCGGTCATGGCCAAATCTTTGAGGATGGCCACATCGGTGGTGTCGAGGAAGAGTTGCATAGCGAGGACCTTGGGGTTGCGGACGATGCTTGTACTCGCCCAGGCGCAAAGCGCAAAAGCCCTCACATGAACCGCATCGCGTCTGTCCTGCTGCCGATGCCCCTTCCTGAGGCATTTGACTACGCCGAGCCCGAGGGCATGAACCTTCAGTTGGGCGATCAGGTCGCCGCGCCCCTGGGGCCGCGCCTGGTGCGCGGCGTGGTCGTGGGTCTGCGCGAGGCCGCCGGCGGCAACCGGCCTCTGAAGCCACTGGAAGCCATTCTGGATGAGCCCCGCCTGCCGCCTGGGACACTGGAGTTTGTGCAATGGGCTGCGCGCTATTCGGTTGACTGGCCAGGTCAGCCTCTGGCGATCGCATTGCGTGGCGCACGCGCGCCCAAGCCGAAGCCCACACGGATCGTGGAGGCAACCGGTGTTGCGCCAGGCCGCATGACGCCGGCGCGAACCAAAGTACTACAAGCCGCCGCTGGCCAGGGGTTTGGCCCACCTGACCTGGCGCGGGCGGCCGGTGTCGGCGCGGGCGTCGTGAAGGCACTGATCGATGAGGGCGTTTTGGCCATTCGGCTGGTGGAAGCGATCGCCACCTATGAGTCCCCCGATCCAGCGCGCCCCGGTTCCCAGCTTAACCCTAGCCAGGAAGCCGCCGCTGAAGCGCTGAAAGCCATGTTGGCGGAGGGTGGCTTCAACGTGGCCCTGCTCGACGGCGTCACCGGTTCTGGCAAGACAGAGGTCTATTTGGAGGCCGCCGCAGCTGCGCTGGCTGCGGATCCGACCGCGCAGGTGCTTATCCTGCTGCCAGAGATCGCACTCACCCAGGCTGTGATCGCGCGGGTGACAGAGCGGTTCGGCGCAGAGCCGGGCGAGTGGCACTCCGACGTGACCCCGCCTGCGCGGCGCCGCGTATGGGAGGGTGTTGCCAATAACCGCTGCCGAATCGTGGTCGGCGCTCGCTCAGCGCTATTCCTGCCATTCCCGAACCTGGCGCTTATCGTGGTGGATGAAGAACACGACGCCTCATTCAAGCAGGAGGAAGGCTTCATTTACCACGCCCGTGACCTGGCCGTCGCACGGGGAAAGATTGAGGGCGCTGCAGTTCTGCTGGCTTCGGCTACACCATCGCTGGAGAGCCTTCGCAACGCCGAACAGGGCCGCTATCGCTGGCTGAGCCTGTCGGCGCGCCATGGTCAGGCGCGACTTCCCGACATCGCGCTGATCGACCTGCGTCAAAGCCCGCCCGATCACGGCCGCTGGCTCTCGCCGCAACTGGTCAAGGCCATGGGAGAGACCTTCGCGCGAGGCGAGCAGACGCTGCTGTTTCTCAATCGCAGAGGCTATGCACCCCTTGTGCTCTGTAAGGCGTGCGGCGAACGGATGACCGCGCCTGACACCGACAGCTGGTTGGTGGAGCACCGCTATACCGGTCGACTGGTCTGCCACCTGACCGGATTTTCGATGCCTAAGCCGAAGGCCTGTCCGCACTGCGGTGCGCATGACAGCCTGGTGTCTATTGGCCCGGGCGTTGAGCGGGTCGAAGAAGAGGCCAAGACTCTGTTTCCCCAGGCTCGGGTCGCTGTCTTTTCCTCTGACACCGTGTTCGACGCGCGTGAAGCGCGCAGGCTGATCGAGGCGATGGCGGACGGTCACATCGATATCCTGGTGGCGACCCAAGCCGCCGCCAAGGGTCACAACTTCCCGGGACTTACTCTGGTTGGCGTCGTTGATGCCGACCTGGGCTTGCGCGGCGGTGATCTGCGGGCGGCGGAGCGGACCTATCAGCTGCTGGCGCAAGCCACCGGGCGTGCGGGGCGCAAGGATCGGCCAGGGCAGGCTCTGCTCCAGACCTGGGCGCCGGAACACCCCGTCATGCAGGCGTTGGCGGCCCAGGACCGCGACGCCTTCGTGGCGGCCGAGATGGCCGAGCGCGAGCTGGCGGGCCTGCCGCCATTTGGCAGGCTCGCCGCTGTCATCGTCTCGGCGATTGATCCTGCGCAACTGGAGAGCTTCGTCCAAATCATGGCCCAGGCCGCGCCCAATTCCGCCGGCGTCGAGGTTTATGGCCCGGCTGACGCGCCGCTGGGCTTGATCCGGGGGCGTCGACGCAAGCGGTTCCTGGTCCGCGCCGACCGCATGGTCGACCTATCGGCCTACATGGCGACGTGGCGTGCGCGAGTGAAGCCGCCAGGGGCGATCCGCGTGGCGATCGACATCGACCCTTACAGCTTCCTCTAGTGCAGGGTTGAGCCGTCACTCGGCGAGGTCTTGCGCCGTTTGCGTGCGGCCATGTTCAGTCCTTCGACCGTACCCGAGAAGGCCATGGCGGCGTATATGTAGCCCTTTGGAATATGCACGCCGAAGGCCTCGGCGATCAAATTTCCGCCGATCATCAACAGAAAGCCCAGCACAAGCATCACGATACTTGGGTTGTCGTGAATGAACCGCGCCAGGGGTCCTGCGGCCACCATCATCAATCCGACGGCGACGACCACTGCAGCCATCATTACGGGCAGATGCTCCGTCATGCCAACGGCTGTCAGGATTGAGTCGATCGAAAAGACGAGATCCAGCGCCAGAATCTGCACGATTGCGGCGCCGAACCCCAGCTGCCTGCGGCTTTTCTTGTCGAGCAGGTCTCCGGTTTTTTCCGGGTCGACGGTGTGATGGATTTCACTCGTCGCCTTCCAGACCAGGAACAGGCCGCCGGCCAGTAGGATCAGATCTCTCCAGGAGAAGGCCAGGTCGACGACCGGGTGGCCGTCAGCCAGCGAAGGGACCGCAAACGGCAGCGTCAGGACAGGTTGGGTGAGGCCAACGATGAAGGCGACCCCAGATAGCAGGACAAGTCGCAGAACCAGAGCCAGGCCGATGCCCATACGTCGCGCTCGAGCCTGGGTCTGGGGCGGCAGCCGGTTGGAAAGGATTGCGACAAAAACCAGGTTGTCGATGCCCAGCACCACTTCCATGACAATCAGGGTCGCAAGCGCGATCCAGGCGTCGGGGCGCGTCACCAGTGCGGCGAGCTCGTTCTCGGAAAACCCCATGTCGTGCGCCTCGCTCGTTGTGTTTTAGCCCGACCACGGAATTCGGTTAAGGCCGATGTAAGTCGACGAAAACGCCCGATTCAGCGGCGATCCGGTGCTTAGGCGCCTAAGTCGCAAACTTGTGAACCGCTGACGCAGAAAATTCGCCCGACATGCGAAGACCTTGCGAGATGATGCCAACTCTTATTTCATATCGTTACAGGGCGTTATTTTAAATAATAAATCTGAGCAATCTAGCAACTCGAATATAATTAAAAGTGATTATTTAGATCATTTTGTGCCTCAAAGACGATAAAATTCGGATTTGTATCTTTGGGGGTTGAATAAAATTGGATAGTTTTTCTTGGAATCTATCCCGGTTCGAAGTTAATCATATCCACTTTGGAACATGCTGCACCCTAGACACGCCGCGTCGATCTGACGCCATCGTCTAAACCCTCTTTTCACTCAACGTAATATAGGGTTATCTGCTCGAAGTTCGCGTCGGGGAGTTTCACAAACATGCTTAAACGGACGAGAACCCTTTTGGGTTCCCTCGCCGTCGCGGCGGTTATGAGCCTTGTGCCCACCGCTGGTGGCGCGCTGGCTGACACCTATTGGCAATGCGTTCCGTTTGCACGGCTGATCTCCGGCATACAGATTTTTGGCGACGCCTACACCTGGTGGCAACAGGCCATTGGACGATATGATGTCGGCTTCCAACCGAAAACCGGCGCGGTGCTTTGCTTTAAGCCGACCGAGCGCATGCGGCTTGGGCACGTGGCCGTCGTAAGCCAGGTGCTGACCGATCGGATCGTCCAGATCACTCATGCCAACTGGTCTCCCATTGAAGGCTCCCGCGGCAAGGTCGAGAAGGATGTCACGTTGGTTGACGTCTCAGCAGACGGCAACTGGAGCCAGGTCAAGGTCTGGTACGACCCCAGTCGCGATCTGGGTGGCTCGACCTATCAAACCTACGGCTTCATCTATCAGGATTCGACCGCCAAGATCATGGCCTCGACGGGTCTTTCGGGCGCAGAGAATACCGCGCTTGCCATGGCTCAGTCGGCGGCAAACCATGTCGCCTCGGCCGTGCGGCCCGGCACTGGTCCGCTGCAGTTGCTGAGCCAAGCGGCGGACTCGACCGATCGGATCGCGGCCCTGATCGCAAAAGCCACCGGCGGCGGCCCAAGCAACTAACACCCCTCTTCTACAAATGGACGACCTTCGCGCGCCGCTCCACGAGGGGTGTTCGTGGGCGCAGGCCGAGTTGCGCAAACCCATTTGCCACGGCGCGGCCGATCTTCAGACCGTTTGCCCCCGCCTGACCGGCGCCTGCTCCGGGATTGGCTTTTTCTAGCTTCTGTCTGCCGCGCGCCAGAACGTGCTTGTGGAGGCTGCAAGGCGACGGGCAATTTTTGAACGCGCAAGCTCAAGCCCAGTTTAGCCAAATCACGTTTGCGCTTGATGCGGCTCGGAGCCCGTAAAAGCTCGCGCCGAACGGCTTCTCGGTGGCTGGCGTCATGTTCATGACGCCGATCCTGTGGGTCGCGCGGCGAGCACTAATTTAAGATAACTTGATATGTGACGTTCGCAGGCAACCGTTCTTTAAGTGAAGCGGGTCCAGGTTGCAGCGCCCCAAAGGTTCCGCATGTCTTCCCAAGCCCAACCCCACCATCTGGCGCTCGACGCCAAGGCGCTGCGTGAGGCGGTGGACGCGCACCAAAAGTACCTGGGAGGCCGCTCCGGTGGTCGCCGGCTAAGCCTGACTTACGCCGACCTATCGCATGTCACCCTGATCGGCCTGGATTTGCGCGAGGCGGATTTCGCGGGTGCGAATTTCAATGGGGCGACATTGGTGCGGGCCAATCTGACCCGGGGCATCCTATTTGGTGCAGACCTGCGGGAAGCCGATCTTCGCCACGCCAATCTCACCAAAGCTGACCTTCGAGGCGCTTGCCTGCGAGGCGCGAATCTCGCCGGCGCCGAATTACCCGGCTGCGACCTTCGTGGGGGCCGGATCGCCTTGCAGGACAAGCTCGATGGCTTCCGCATCCTGCGCCACGAACATCGTCCAGGGGAACTGAACTACGCGATCCTCACCGGGGCGAACCTATCTGGCGCCCAGCTGGACGGCGCCGTCGCCATGTCCAGCGATTTCACCGACGCCAATCTTTCAGGCGCCCAGCTGGCCGGCGCAAAGCTTGCGCGCGCTATTTTGGATGGTGCTGACCTGACGGGCGCCGACTTGACCGGAGCCGATCTAACCGGGGCCTCGATGAAGCGTGCGGTGATCAGCGGCGCCGACCTGACAAACACGGTCCTTGACCGGGTGGACATGTCTGACGTCATGCGTGCGCCGCCAGCCGTGACCTTTGTTGACGGCCGCCCCCTCGACAAGGTTCTGGCCGACCACGAGGCCTATTGTGACTCGGCCGGCCAACGTGGATCGGTTACTGACCTGAGCAACGTCGATTTTCGACCGATGCGCGGCCTCAAGGCGCGACGCCTCACCGCCCTGATTGCGCGCAGTTCCATCTTCTTCGGCCTCGATCTGCAGAGCGTGCAGTTCCAGGGTGCCGATCTTTCAGGCAGCGATTTCCGTGGCTGCGACCTGCGAGATGCTGACCTGCGCGGGGCCAAGCTTTCCGGGGCTGCATTCACCCGGTGTGACCTGCGTGGGGCCAAGCTCGGCCCGTTGACCATTGGTGACGGCCGCTTTGTTCGCACCGACCTCACCCGCGCCACCCTGCGCGGCGCCGACCTTCGCGGCGCGCAAGCGTCTCGCGCGCGCTTCCTTGAGGCCGACCTGACGGCCGCGAACCTCAAAGGCTGCGACCTGACGGATGCCGAACTGGAGGTCTGACGGGCTTCCCCGACCGGTCCGGGCCGTTATATGGGGTTGTCACCAGGGGATAATATGAACGCCAAGATCCAGCCTACGCCGCAATCGCGGATGATAGACCTGCCCACACGTGGTGGGGCAATGGCCGCACTTGAAATCGGACCCTGCGATCGGGCAGTGGATGTCGTTTTCTGTCACGCCAACGGGTTCAACGGAAATACCTATCGCTCAATTTTGCAGCCCCTTTCCACGGACCTGCGCATCCTCGCCCTTGACCTGCGCGGTCACGGCGCGACCACGCTTCCTTCCGTGATCGAGGGGCGTCAGGGCTGGCTGGATTTCCGCGATGATCTCTTGGCGCTGATCTCCGCTGAGTGTGAGGCGCCCGTCGTCCTGGCCGGACATTCGATGGGTGGGACTTCAAGTCTTCTGGCTGCGGCCGCGGAGCCGGCGCAGGTTCGGGCGCTCGCCCTCATTGATCCCGTCATCTTTCCCGTTGAGTCACAAGTCGCGACCGGTAACCTCGACTCGCCACTCTTGGCCGGAGCCCTTCGCCGTCGCGCGACCTTTCCGAGCAAGTCGGCGGCCTATGAAGCCTATCGGGGAAGAGGCGCCTTCAAGACCTGGAGCGACGAGCAGTTGTCCGACTATGTGAGCGCTGGCTTTCGCGAGACCGCTGACGGCGAGGTCACGCTCACGTGTGCGCCGGCATGGGAGGCCTCAAACTTCGGCACCCACAACTACGATCCCTGGGCGGCGTTTCATGCGAGCCGCTGTCCCATCCAGGTTCTGCGCGCAGAGCACGGCTCAACGTTCCCGATCGCAGGCCTTGAGGCCGAGTTAAGCGCTGACGGCCGCATCACTGTCGAGACAATCCCGGGAACCAGCCACTTCCTGCCCATGGAACGGCCTGAGTTGGTCCGTCAGACGCTCTTGGCCTGCGTCGCGCTTTAGAGTGGAACGCGTCCCAGGATGCGAAGCCCATAGCCGCCTGAGCCGGGTAGGACAGTCGTAGAGGACGTCAGCAGGCGCATGTCACGCACACCAAGGTCGATAAGGATCTGGGCCCCGACGCCATAGTCGCGAAGGACGTTCTCAGTCTGGCTGACGTCTGGCTGACCATAGCGCTCCGAGAGCCAGGCGGGATTGGAATCTCGAATGAACACCGCCGCACCTGCGCCGTCGTATTCGGAAATCGCCCGCAGTGCTCGGGGCACATAATCGGCCCGCTCTTCCTTGTGGCCCAGCATATCGGCTGCGATGTCGACGCGGTGCATCCGCACGAGCGTCGGCTTGTCCGGATCGATCTTTCCCTTGGTCAGGACCACGTGTTCGGTGCCGTCAAGAATGTTGCGGTAGATCACCATCCGCAACCGGCCGCCGTAGGCGCTATCGAAGGGTGTCTCCAGAACCCGCTCGACTTGGCGTTCGGTGCGCCGGCGATAGGCGATCAAGTCGGAGATAGCCCCGATCTTTAGGCCGTGTAGCTGGGCGAAAGCCACGAGGTCGGGCAGACGCGCCATTGACCCGTCGTCCTTCATGATCTCGCAGATCACGCCAGCCGGGTTGAGCCCGGCCATCCGCGAAATGTCCACGGCCGCCT
Source organism: uncultured Alphaproteobacteria bacterium (assembly GCA_903860975.1). Taxonomy (GTDB): domain Bacteria; phylum Pseudomonadota; class Alphaproteobacteria; order Caulobacterales; family Caulobacteraceae; genus Phenylobacterium. Next base: position 92,893 of record CAIOSI010000043.1, on the reverse strand, counting down.
CGGTGTGGCCCGCACGGACAAGCACGCCGCCGTCCTTGGCCACCAGCGGAAAGACGTGGCCGGGTGAGACGATGTCGTCCATCCCTTTCGTAGGGTCGATCGCCACGGCGACGGTATGGGCGCGATCATGGGCGGAGATCCCGGTCGTGACGCCTTCGCGGGCCTCGATTGAGACCGTGAACGCCGTGCCGTGGCCCGACTGGTTGTCGCTGGCCATGGGCGGCAATCGCAGTGCCCTGGCCCGTTCAGCCGTGATCGAAAGACAGATCAGACCGCGGGCATGTTTAGCCATGAAGTTGATCTGCTCAGGCGTGGCGAACTGGGCGGGGATGATGACGTCACCCTCGTTTTCACGGTCTTCCGCATCGACAAGAATATAAGGGCGTCCGTTGCGGGCATCCTCGATGATGTCCTCAATTAGGGAAATCGCGGAGGTAAAGACGCCGGTGTCTTGCACAGGATTTCCACCGGGCGGGACAAGGTCGGGGTGATTCATGTCGCAGCCTTCATTCTGGCGAACTCCATAACCTGCTCAGCAACGGTGGTCAGCTGTGCGACGTTCTTGGGGTCGCGGCACTCGCCAGCCTCATCGAATAGACTTGCCGCGCTGAGCGCGGCTCCATAGGGCGTTGGCCAACCCCGCATGGCATGTATGATCCCGCGCACCGCCATCAAGGTCGTGCCTCCGGCTTGCGCGCCGTGCGTGGTGATGATGATCCCGACGGCTTTGCCGTCAAAATAGGGTTTCGGCTCGGCGCGGGTGAGCTCCAGCGTATCCAGAGCGTTCTTGACCAGGCCTGACAGTGAGCCGTGATAGCCGGGTGTCGCCAGGATAATCCCGTCAGCGTCACGTACGGCTGCGGCAAGTTCGGCTTGTTCTGGGCTCGGACCCGCAGGCCCCGGATTGAAGTGGGGCAGGCGTTCCAGGAATTCGCCCCCGAACAAATGGGTTCGTGCACCCGCGGCCTCGGCCCCATGCAACGCCAGAGCCAGAGCGCGCTCCGTGGAGGAACCGGCGCGGGGGGTGCCGCCGATACCGACGATCAGCGGACGGTTCATGCGTTCTCCGTTTCAGGCGCGAACACCTTTTTCAATTCAGTCTTGATGATCTTGCCGTTGGCGTTGCGGGGTAGCACCTGCGGCCAGAAGACGACCTTCACCGGGACCTTGAAACCAGCCAGGCGTTCTCGGACGAAGGCGCGCAGTTCGCTTTCCGTGGCGGTCTCGCCCGGCTTCAGATGGACGACAGCGCCGGCCTCTTCGCCCAGCGTTTTGTGCGCTATGCCAACAATAGCGGCGTCCATCACCGCCGGGTGCTCATAGAGGGCGTTTTCAACTTCTACGCAGTAGATATTCTCGCCGCCCCGGATCAGCATGTCCTTGGCGCGATCGATGATGAAGAGAAAGCCTTCGTCGTCCAGGCGCGCCAAGTCGCCGGTGCGCAGCCAGCCTTCAACGAACGTCTCCGCGGAAGCCTGGGGCTTGTTCCAGTATTCCTTCACCACCTGCGGCCCCTTGACCCAAAGCTCGCCAACGGTGCCTGAGGCCAAGACCGTGGCGCCGTCTGCCGGATCGCGAATCTGCATCTCGCCGACTGGCGCGGCAGGACCTGCGCTGTCGGGGCGGTTCTCGTAGTCTTTGCCGAGGTGCGAGGTGAACGTGGCTGTCGTCTCGGTCATTCCCCAACCGTTGCCGGGTTGCGAACCCGGGAAGGTTTCCGAGATACGGCGCACCAGCTCTGGTGCGGACGGTGCGCCGCCATAGGTCACAGCGACGAGGGATGAGAGGTCATATTTCGAGCGGGCCGGATGCTCGATGAGCTGCCATGCGATCGTCGGCACACCACCGGTCGAGCTGACCTTTTCTCGCTCAATCAAGCGCATGGCGGGCTCGGCGTCCCAGCGTCGCATCAGCACGATCTTGCCGCCGGCGTTCATCGTCGGCCCCAGTGTCGCGGAAAGACCTGTGGCGTGGAAGAAGGGTACGACCAGGAGGGTGACCCGCTGCGGCAGCTTGTGCGGGTCGCTCTCGGGCAGGGGCTCGCCCGCTCGCACGAAATTGCGCACAGCTGCGATGCCGCCAGTTCCGATGTTGGAGGTCATGTTGCGATGGGTTCCCAGCGCGCCCTTGGGCTTGCCGGTCGTTCCCGACGTGTAGAGGATGGTGGCGTCATCCTCCGGTCCCAACGCAACATCAGGCAGCGGCCGGTCGGACAGATTTTTCCAGCTGTTCACCGGGCCAATGACGTCTTCCAGGCGCGCCAGCTTCGGGTGCGATAACGCTTCGGCTGATCTCGAAATATAGACGCGTGACAACTCGCCTAGGCTGTCGAGATCATCCGCGACGCGTCCTAATCGCTCATCGTCAACGATTGCGACCTTGGCTCCGGAATCGGCCAGCCCGTACTCGAGCTCCGCGCCGGTCCACCAGGCGTTCAGCGGTGTGACGATCGCGCCGGTCAAAATTCCAGCGAAGAAGGCGACCGGCCACTCGGGCAGGTTGCGCATGATCACTGCGACACGGTCGCCCTTCTTGATTCCATCGGCCTGCAGCTGATGGGCAAGCGTGATTGTGGCGCGCGCGAAGGCCTCGAAGCTGGCACGATCGTCGTCGTAGACCAGAAATTCGCGGTCTGAGAAGCGGCGAGCGTTGTTGAAGACATCGCGCAGGGTTGGCGGCGCGTTTTTCCAAACACGGGTCATGATCCCGCGAATCGAGATCTCCTCAATCTCGAACCGCTGGCCGGGTGCGGTCAGCCTTGCATGGGCTTCGGCGACCGTCATCACGGGCCAAGAGGAAGCTTTAGACACGGTTAAGAACTCCAGAAACTCGAGGTCATTCCAACGGCGGCAGGCCACGCCGGAACCTAGGTTCCGGCTCTCCGCTACGCTTCGGCCGGCACAACGGCAATAGAACTGAAGATGACGCCGTCAGGACGGCGCTTTCTCCTTGCGTGGCGCATAGGCCTCTTTCAGCTCGCCCAGCTCCTTGGCGTACTTCGCGTTGGCTGCCTCACGAAGTTTAGGGATGTGGTAGGCCGGGAAGAGGTCGTTGTCGGGGCGGTAGTCCTTCAGGACCTGTCTGGCGAGCGTCACCTTGTGGACTTCGGTGGGACCATCGGCGATGCCCATCACCAGACTTGAGGTCACCATGTGCATGAAGGGCATCTCGTTGGAGACACCCAGCGCGCCATGCAGGTGAGCGGCCTTGGTGGCGATGTCGTTGTAGACCTTGGGCATCATCACCTTAATTGCAGCAATGTCCTTGCGGACCCTTTGGTAATCTTGGTGCTTGTCGATCAGCCAAGCGGTCCTGAGCACCATCAGGCGGAAGCTCTCTAGCTGAATCCAGCTGTCAGCGACATCGGCCTGGACCATTTGCAGGTCGGCGAGCTTGCCGTCGCGGGTCGTGCGGGAAACGGCGCGCTTGCACATCAGATCGAGGGCGTTCCTGCAGGCGCCCACCGTGCGCATGGCGTGGTGCACGCGACCGCCGCCCAGCCGAACCTGAGCGATTACGAAAGCCGCGCCGCGATCGCCCAGCAGTGCGTCATAGGGGAGGCGCACGTTTGTGTAGCGGATGTAACTCTCCGTCCCGCCGCCGATTTCGCCGCCACCGCCGACGGCCACGTTGCGGACAATTTCGACCCCAGGGGTGTCGGTCGGCACCAGAAAGATAGAGGTCTGGCGGTAGGGGTCCTTGGCGTCTGGATCGGTGAGCGCATAGAGCACCAGCACCTTGGAAAACCGGGCATTGGTAGAAAACCACTTCTCGCCGTTGATCACCCACTCATCACCCTCGAGCACGGCACGGGTCTTGAAGGTCAGGGGGTCCGAGCCACCGGTGGGTTCCGACATAGAGAAAGCCGAGCGGATCTCACCGTTCAGAAGTGGCCAGAGGTAGCGCTCCTTCTGAGCTTCGGTGCCGTAGTGGGCGATGATCTCGGCATTACCGCTGTCGGGCGCCTGGCACCCGAAGACCGTCGGGGCCAGGCCATTACGCCCCAGTTTTTCATTCATCAGGCCAAGCTTCAGCTGCCCATAGCCTTGCCCCCCCAACTCGGGGCCCAGATGACAGGCCCAGAGCTTCTGGTCTTTTACTTTCTGCTGCAGCGGCTTGATGAATTTCTCGCGGCCGATGGGACCGTGAACCGCCATGCCAAGATGGGAGAGCGGCTCGACCTCTTCGGCCATGAAGTTTTCGATCCAATCGAGCTTTTTCTGGAATTCCGGATCGGTCTCAAAATCCCAGGCCATAGCGGGTCTCCCTAACCTTCGATTATTTGAATTCTTGTTATATTCTAGGCCACTATCAAACGCGGGTCAGGCTTGCGCACCGCCGCTGCGCCGAGCGCCTAGAACTTGCCGCCTCGGCCCTCACCGGCTGCGAAGCGCGCTGCGCCTTCCTGTGATGAGCCTGAGCGCAGGGTTTCCATGCCGAGCGCGATCTCGACGGTTGTGGCCTGGTCCCAGTCGAGCGACCACTGGTTGATCGCGGAGAGCCGATCGTTCCTCATGCAAAGCTGCGGGAAAGCGCTGATTTGGGCGGCCAATTCCAATGCGGCCTCCAGGGCCCCGCCCATTGGCACCAAGCGGTTGGCCAGCCCGATTTCATAGGCTTCCTTGGCTGGGACGGGGCGGCCGGTCAGGATGAGGTCCAAAGCCCGGGATGCACCGATCAGGCGCGGGAGGCGCACGGTTCCCAGGTCGATTAACGGCACGCCGAACCGGCGACAGAAAACGCCGAAGATCGAGCCCTCAGCTGCTACCCGAAGGTCAGCCCAGCACGCAACCTCGAGTCCACCGGCTACGGCATGGCCTTCGACCGCTGCGATCACCGGCTTGCTGAGCCGAAGGCGAGTGCATCCCATTGGCCCCAGGTCGCCTTCGCTATGCACGGGGTTGCCTCGGCGCTCGGCGACGGCCTTCAGATCGGCGCCGGCGCAGAAGGCCCCGCCCCGGCCTTGCAGGATCGCCACATCCAGGGCGCTGTCAGCGTCGAAGGCCTTAAAGGCGTCATAGAGCTGCTGTGCGGTTGGACCGTCGACAGCATTGCGCGCTTCTGGCCGCTCGATGGTGACAACGAGCGTACGGCCGCGGGGTTCGGTGCTGACGGTTTGCATGGGGCTTCTCCTTGCCCGAAGTCGGCGCTTGCGACGGCCCCGAATGCAAGCGCAAAAGGGTCACTCCAACGAGAGGAATGCGATGAGCAAGGCCAAATCACAGGGGTTTTCGACTGAGCGTCTCGCCCGCATCGATCGGTTCATCCAAGAGCGGTATATTGGCTCAGGCCGGATGCCCTGCGCACAGGTGCTGATCGCCCGGAACGGCGAAGCGATCCACGAAAGCGTGCTGGGTCTGCGCGATGTCGAGCGCGGCATGAACCTCACCGATGATACGGTCTTTCGAATCTATTCGATGACCAAGCCAGTGACCTCCGTCGCCCTGATGACTCTGGTTGAGGAAGGCCTGATCGCGTTGGACGATCCGGTGGCCAAATATATTCCCGCCTGGAAGGACCTCAGCGTTTTCGCGGCGGGCGTGGAGCCCATGTTCCTGACAACGCCGCCCAAGCGGCCAATGCAGGTTGTCGACCTGCTGCGTCACACCTCGGGGCTGACCTATGGCTTCCAGAATCGCACCAACATCGATGCGGCCTATCGCAAACTGAAGGTCGAAGAGATGCACGGTGACCACGACCTGGATGCCTTCATCGGCATGCTGGCCAAGCTGCCGCTGGACTTCTCGCCAGGCGAGGCCTGGAACTACTCCGTCGCCACCGACGTCGTCGGATATCTTGTCCAGAAGGTTGCGGGAAAACCACTCAGCCAGGTGCTGCATGAGCGGATCTTCGGGCCCCTGGGAATGGACGATACCGGCTTCTTTGTCCGTGAGGATCAAAGAGCTCGGTTTGCGGCCTGTTATAACGCGACCGCGCAAGGCGGACTGAAGCTGCAGGATGACCCAACAAACAGTCCCTATCTGAAGCCGCCCGCGCTGGAGTCAGGCGGCGGGGGCCTGGTCTCAACGGCGGCGGACTACATGCGTTTTGCGACCATGCTCGTGAACGGCGGTGTGCTTGGCGAGGTTCGAATCCTCAGCCCGATGACGGTGCGCCTGATGGCGTCGAACCATTTGCCAGGCGGCCAAGACCTGACGGAGATGTCGCGGTCGCTGTTTTCGGAGAGCACAAATGCCGGGGTTGGCTTTGGTCTTGGCTTTGCGGTGGTGTTCGATCCGCCCAAGACCCTGGTCCCATGCTCAAGGGGTGAATTCTACTGGGGTGGCGCGGCCTCAACTGCTTTTTGGGTCGATCCGGTGGAGGACGTGACCGTGGTCTTCATGACCCAGCTCCTACCGTCTTCGTCCTATCCAATTCGCCGCGAGCTTCGGACGTTGGTCTACTCAGCCCTTATGGAAAGTCAGGCCTAGCCCGGCGCAGGCTGCAGTTCACGATCGAGCTCGCGCTGCTCTTCGTCTGTGATTGCCTGGCTCTCGTCTGGCATAGGCTGGCCAAGCCCCGTATCCGGCGCATCGGCGCTTGGCCTCATGTCGAGCATCCGTGACTTTTTCCAGGGCCCCCATAGGAAGTAGCCACCGGCCAGGATCAAGGTCATCGTGCTGCCGACCGGGAACGAGAACCAGATGGCGTCGGCGCCCCAGTGGGGCTCCAGGAAGTGAGCCATTGGCACTCGCACGCCCCAAAGCGAAACGATCATGGCCAGCAAGGGCGGCCAGACGTCTCCCGTCGCGCGGACAATCCCGGAGAATATGAAGGCGACCCCGAAGGGCACGAAGCCCCAAAGAACGATCGAATTGATATGCACAGCGATGGGTAGAGAAAGGCTGGCGCCCTTTAGGAAGGCCCGCAAGGCGAAGGGGTCGGCGAAGTAGAGGACCAGGATCGGCAGGCCGGTGAAGACAATCGCATAAAGAGCGCCGATCACTGCGACGCGCTCAACCCGATCCATTTTGCCCGCGCCGATGTTTTGCGCGGCCATGGACGAGACCGCAGCGCCGAGCGCCATGGCGGGCATCTGAACGTAGGTCCAAAGCTGTGAGGCCGCGCCATAGGCGGCGGCGGTATGGACGCCGTAGCGGTTCACGAAGCTGAGCATGGTGACCGTGGCAAAGCTGATGACCATCATCTGCAGAGCCATGGGCGTACCCTTGGTCAGCAGGGTCCGGATGATCGTGAAATCGGGAATGAGCAAGCGCCACTCGCTGGGTCGCACCACGAGAATCGACCTTTGCCGATAGAGGTGGGTCAGCATGATCAGGAGTGTGAAGGTCTGCGAAACCAGGGTCGATGTCGCAGAGCCCGCGATGCCCATTTTCGGGAACGGCCCAATACCCATGATCAGCATCGGGTTCAGGACGATGTCGAGCCCCACCTGTAGGAGGGCGAAATAGAACGGCGTCTTGGCGTCGCCGGTCCCACGCTGCGCCATCATCACGAAGCTGAAGAAATAGACGAACGGCATGGCTGCGAAGATCACCCGCAGATAGGCGATCGCGTCTGCCCGAGCCGCCAGTGGCGTGCGCATAGCGTCCAGGATGTGCGGCGTCAGGATCCCACCGGCAATGCCTATCGCCAGTGAGAGCACGATGAAGAAGGTCGTGGATGTGCCGATTATTTTCTTGGCGAGCGCCTCATTGCGGGCCCCGATCGCCTGACCGATCATGATGTTCGCAGCCATGGTCACGCCGAACGATGCGCCCAGCATCATAAAGAAGATCTGGTTGGCGTTGGAGGTGGCGGTCAGCGCGGCTTCGCCCAGAACATGGCTGACCCAGATCGCGTTTGCTGAGCCGTTCAGCGATTGCAAGATGTTGGAACCCAACACCGGCATGGCGAATAAGATCAGCGTCTTGCCGATTGGTCCGACCGTCAGGTCAGGACCCTTGCGGCCCGGGAACCCCCCCGGCGGTCCCGGTCGTCTGCCAGCGGTGTCTGTGTGAGCCGTCACGGCGCAAGCTCCTCTGGCGCTCGACCTGCGCCGCCAGCCGCAAGTCGGCCGTTTGGATGGGGATAGCCCCCAACCTGGCTCCACGCCAAGCGCCAGGTTCTCAAATCTGCCTCAAGCACGCAGCCGACGATCGATTTCAAGAGCCTGCGAGCTTGCTCCGGTTGCGACTGTAGAGAAGGTAGACGACGAGGCCGAACGCATTCCACAGGGCGAAGAAGATCATCGTCTTGGCCGAGAGGCTGGTGAATAAATAGAGACAGCCAAGGATGCCGGCGGGTCCCACGACCCAGACCAGCGGGGTCTTGAAAGGGCGCGGCAGATCGGGCGCGGCGCGGCGCAGCGCCATCACGGCAAGGCCTGTTGCGATGAAGGCCGCTAAGGTGCCTGCATTGGCAAGCGAGGCAATCTCTGACAGCGGTATCGCCCCGGCGATCACCGCGGCGATGACGCCCGTCAGGATCGTAACGGTGCTCGGAACGCCGCGTGAGCTGACGCTGGCCAGCGCCTTGGGTAGCAGGCCGTCACGGGCCATGGCGAAAAACACCCGGCTCTGACCAAACATGAAGACCATAATCACCGTCGGCATCGCCAACACCGCCGCACCAGCGATCAGTGAGGCGGCGATCGGCTGGTTGAGCTGACGTAGGACAAACGCCAGCGGCTCGGAGCTCTTGGAGAAGACGTCATAAGGCGAGGCGCCCAGGGCGGCGGTGGCCACAATCATGTAGATAAAGGTGCACATGACCATCGAGCCGACGATGCCAATGGTCAGGTCGCGGCTCGGATTTTTGGTCTCCTCGGCCGCGGTTGAGATGGCGTCGAAGCCATAGAAGGCGAAGAAGATGATCGCTGCGGCGCCCATGACGCCATATTTCTTGCCGTCCATCTCGTGGGCGCCAAAACCGAAAGGCGCGAAGGGATGGAAATGGGCGGCGTCGAAATGCGGCAGCGTCAAAGCGACAAAGCCCGCCAGGGCCACCAGCTTTACGCACACGAGGACAAAGTTGACCGTCGCGCTCTCGCGCGTGCCCACAAGGAGTATCCCGGTGACCACAAGCGCGATGAAGACGGCCGGCAGGTTGATCAGGCCTCCAGCCTCCGGACCCGCGAGCAGGGCCTTGGGGACTGCCCAATGGGCCTGTTCGATCAGGCCTGACGCATAACCCGACCAGCCAACGGACACCGCGCTACAGACCAAAGTGTACTCGAGGATGAGGCTCCAGCCGATCACCCAGGCCACCAGCTCTCCGAGCGTTGCGTAAGAATAGCTGTAGGCGCTACCGGCGTGCGGCATCAGCGTCGCCATCTCCGCATAACTCAGCGCCGCAAACGCGCAGACTGCGCCGGCGACTGCGAAGGAGACAATGACCGCAGGCCCAGCCAGACCCGCGGCAACGCCGGTCAAGGTGTAGATGCCGGTGCCGATGATCGCGCCGACGCCCAGCGCCACGAGATGCGGCCAGGAGAGCGTCGCTTTGAGGCGTTGTCCGTCGCCGGGTCGCGCTTGGGCGCTTACCGGTTTGCGGCGTGTGATGAAGCTCATGAACTCTCCCCAAAGCTTGGGTCGCAACATTGCCCGCCTCATGGGCGATCGCCAAGCGGATTGCCATCGCCGTACACCGCCTACTGGCGGACGGCGAGGCGGCTTTCGATGGAAAAACACCGATCGACGAACGTGACAGACTTGCAACGATGCAAATGTGGATTTGGGCCCCTGAACAGTGTTAGGATGTGAGCCCTACGGGGCCTCAGCACGCCATTCACACGGCGCTTGTCGAAGAGCCATCTGGGAAGGAATTCAGAGAATGATGTCTGCGCGAATTGGTGTGTTCGGTGCGGCGCTAAGTGCGCTTTTCGTCTATGGTTGCTCGACGAGCCCGGCGATCAACGCCTTGCAACAAGCTCAAGGCGTATCGGCGACGGTGCCGATGAGTGCGATGCCGGCGAAGGTCGACAACTTCATGCTGGTCGACGCTCAGAAGCTGGAAGCCCACGAGCTTTACAGGCTGGCGGACGCCAGGGCGATCGTGCTGGTCTCGACCGGTGTTGGCTGCCCGATCGCCCGGGCGATGACGCCAGCGCTGAAGGCGCTGCACGACAAATACGCCGCGCAAGGCGTCGAGATGATGCTGGTCGATTCCAACCTGCAGGATAGCCGTGAGGCCATAGCGGCTGAGGCCAAGGAATTCGGCATCGATATCCCGATCTTGATGGATTCGAACCAGCTGGTCGGCGAGGCGCTGGGCGTCACCCGTACAGCCGAGGTGTTCGTGATCAATCCGAAGACCTGGACGGTTGCCTACCACGGCCCGGTGAACGATGCGTCCGACTATGGCGTGCAGAAGGGTGTGAGCCACGAGTTCGCAAGCGACGCGCTCTCCGCCGTCCTGGCGGGCAAGCCGGCGATGGCGGCAACGCAGGCCTCCAAGGGCTGCCTGGTCGATTTCCCGGAGCGCGCCAAAGCTCACGCCCAGATCACCTATGTGAAGGATGTGGCACCGATCCTCGAAGCCAAGTGCGTGGCTTGCCACGAAGAAGGCGGCATCGGTCCCTTCGCGATGAAGGACTATGCCACCGTCAAGGGCTTCTCGCCGATGATCCGAGAGGTCATCCGCACCGATCGGATGCCCCCTTACAACGCCGATCCGCACGTGGGTAAGTTCTCCGACGACAAGAACCTGAGCGCCGCCGAGATCAAGACCCTGGTGCACTGGGTGGAATCCGGCGCCCTGCGCGGCGAGGGCAAGGACCCACTGGGCGTAAAACACCTGGTCGCCGCGGACTGGCCGCTGGGCAAGCCCGACGAAATTCTCAACGTGCCAGCCTACACCATCCCCGCCTCAGGCGTGGTCGACTACCAGCATCCCTTCGTCGCCAACCCGCAAACGGAGGGCAAGTGGCTGAGGGCCTCGACGGTGAAGGTCGAAAGCCGACAGGGCGTGCACCATGTGCTGACGGGCTACATGACGGAAGTTCCGAAGCCAGGTCAGCAGGCCTTCGAAAACAAATGGGGCGTTTCGGTCGGCGGCTATGCGGTCGGTGCCGAAAGCGAGATCGCGCCGAAGAACGTGGGGACCTGGATCCCGCCGGGCGGCGCGATTGGCTTCCAGACCCACTACACCCCGTTTGGCAAGGAAGTGACCGATCACACCCAGATCGCGCTCTACTTCTACAAAGATAACCAGAAGCCTGATCTGGTGATGCATAATTCGGTGATCGTAAATCAAACGATCGTCATTCCGCCGAACGATCCGCATCACCAGGAAACGGGCTACATTACCTTCCCCCACGAAGCCCTGCTCTATTCGGCCTTCCCGCACGCGCACTATCGGGGCGCAATGTCGGACCTGTGGATCCGCTACCCAGACGGCAGAGAGAAGCTGCTGCTCTCTCTGCCGCGTTACGATTTCAGTTGGCAGCGGGACTATACCTTCGCCGAGCCCGTCAAGGTGCCGGCGGGTTCGAAGCTGATTGCGCACTTCATCTATGACAACTCCAAGCGCAATCCATCCAACCCCGACCCGAGCAAAAAGGTCGTCTGGGGAGACCAGTCTTGGGAGGAAATGTTCTACACTGCGGTGCGGTATCGCTGGGTGGATGAAACCTCCAAGCACATGGTCAACTACGACGAAGAGCTGAACAACGATCGCGTCATGGGTATGCTCGATGCCAATATCGACGGGAAGCTGGAAAAGACCGAACTCAAGGGTCAGCTCGGTGAGCAGATGCTGAAGTTTTTCGATGTTCTCGACGCCAACCATGACGGCTTCATCGACAATAACGAGCTCGCTGCGATGCAGAAAATGATGGGCGGCCAGCACAAGCGTCGCGAAGCGGCGGCGAGCGACGCCAAGCCTGCGGCTCCGGGGGGATCGCCAACGGCCGGCAAGTAAGCCGACGCCAGCAGAAGACGAAGACAGGCCCGCCGCGCCGGCGTCGGGCCTTTCATTTTCCTACTCGTTCCAAAGGTCGTGGATATCGCCCTTGCGGTTGAGCATCCTGACCGCGCGTTTGACGACTGCCAGTAGCCGCTCACGGCGGGCCGATTGGTCATAGGTCATGGCGCCGCGGGCGATGCCTTCCAGGAGGAAGCGGCCAAGGTCGCGACTGGTCTGGAAGCGGGGATCTGCACCGGCCTGGGCCAGTGCCCCAAAGCGGTCGCCGACTTGAGCATGATCGAAGGCGGCCTGGGCGGCAGCCAGGCGCACACGCAGCATAGGGTCATAGCGTGCGGCCGTCTCGAGTTCGGAGAACGCGACAAACGGCGCCTCGTGCAGGAGCCCCCAGTAGGCGTCGATTGCGGCTTCGGAGGCGTCGAGGCCGGGCGCTGCCGAGGCGCGGGCCGCCTCCTCAAACAGCCGTGCGCGCGCCATTTCAATATGCTCGATGGCCGCCTCGACAAGCGCTTCCCGGGTCGCGAAGTGGTAGAGCATTGCGCCGCGCGTCAGCTTGGCGGCGTCAGCGATCATGCCATTGTTGGCGGCGTGATAACCGACCTGCGCAAACAGCTTCATCGCCGAATCGAGAATTCGCGCACGGGTTTTAAGCGACTTGGGTGTCGCCTTGGCGGGGTAATTTCTCGCGTCCATTTGGACCAATGTTTGGGCGACCTGGGGAGGGTCTGCTCTGACGTGTTCCTTACAGGTGGCTGACACCCTGCGCCAGCGCGAGGGTGACGTTCGCAAAAGCGACATGGAATCGCGTCAGGAGTGCGCGGAATATAGGCGAAACGGGGCGCCAAGTGACTGAAGCCGCAATCCGTTGCTATCGCAGCGTATTCATTTCTGACGTCCACCTCGGAACGCGGGGCTGTCAGGCTGATCTGCTTCTCGATTTCATCCGCCATATGGAATGCGACACGCTTTACCTGGTGGGTGACATCATCGATGGCTGGAAGATGAAATCCGGCTGGTATTGGCCGCAATCACACAACGATGTGGTTCAGAAGATTTTGAGGCTCGCCCGCAAAGGTGTCTCGGTCATCTACGTCCCTGGCAATCATGATGAGGTCATCCGCGACTTTTGCGGCGTCCATTTCGGCGGTGTTGTTGTTGCTCGAGATGCGATCCATGAGACAGCTGACGGTCGGCGCTTCCTGGTGACCCATGGCGACGACTTCGACGCGGTGGTGCAGCATGCCAAGTGGCTGGCGCTGCTGGGGGACTGGGCCTACCGCGCGCTTCTGGCCTCCAATACGCTGATCAACCGCGTGCGACGTCAACTGGGCTTCGGCTATTGGAGTTTCTCGGCGTTCGCCAAGACGCGGGTGAAGAAGGCGCTGCAGTTCATCGAGAATTTCGAGCAGGCTGTGGCAGAAGAGGCGCGGCGGCGCGGCGTCGATGGTGTGATCTGTGGTCACATCCATAAGGCGGAAAGCCGTATGATCGATGGGATCGCCTACATCAACGACGGCGACTGGGTGGAAAGCTGTACAGCTCTCGTCGAGCACACCGACGGAACCCTGGAGATTATTGAGTGGACAAAGGTGCGCCAGTCTCGCGCTGAAATCGCCCGGCTTGGCCTGTCCGAACCCCTTGCCGCCTAACAGCCGTTGATTGACATGGCGCTCCAACTCGCGTCAGTACGACTGCCATGAAATTGCCGGCTACGCCTCAAAACCTGCGCGACCGACAGCGCGCTGAGACGCGCGAGCTGATCCTGAAAGCGGTTGGCCATCAGTTAGAGCAAGGCCCGCTCGAAGATCTCAGCTTCGCTGAAATCGCCAAGGACGCGAAGGTCGGCGAGCGCACCGTCTATCGCTATTTTCCAACGAAGGAGGCGCTGCTAGGTGCCTTCTGGGCCTGGATGCAAAACCAGGTCGCAGCGCCGCTAGAGGCCAAACTCAAGACGCCGCGGTCGCTACCTCGCATTCGCGAGGCGATCAACGCTCCGCACGACGCAGGTCGGCCGATGCGCATCTTGATGGCGACCGACGCCTGGGAGCCGCAGGTCAACGGTGTTGTCCGCACGCTTACCCGCGTGGTCGCTGAGCTGAAGGCCATGGGCCACCAGGTCGAGGTGATCAGTCCAGATCAGTTCAAGACCTTCCCGTTGCCTACCTATGCGGAGATCAAGGTTGCGATCGGGGTCTACGAGCCCGTGCAAGAGCGCTTCAAGGCCTTTGAGCCGGAAGCCATCCACATCGCCACAGAAGGCCCTATCGGGCTCGCCGCGCGCCGTATCTGTGTCGAATGGAAACTTCCCTTCACCACCAGCTACCACACGCGCTTCCCGGAATATGTCTCAGCCCGCCTGCCTTTGCCGCTGGCGGCCGGCTATGCCTACATGAAGTGGTTCCACAAGCCGTCGGGCCGATTGATGGTGGCCACGCCCACGATGCGCGACGAGTTGGCCCAGCACGGCTTCCGGAATATCTCGGCATGGTCGCGTGGCGTCGACACCGATATTTTCCATCCGCCCCGCGAAGGCGACCCCGATCCTTACGCCGGCTTGGCCAGGCCTATATTCCTTTCTGTCGGCCGCGTGGCCGTGGAGAAGAACATCGAGGCTTTCCTTGGCCTTGACCTGCCCGGCACCAAGGTCGTCGTCGGGCCTGGCCCGCAAAAGGAAGAACTGGAAGCCAAGTATCCCAAGGCGATTTTCACCGGCTCGAAGTCGGGTGAGGAGCTGGCCAGCTATTTCGCGGGCGCTGACGTCTTTGTTTTTCCGTCGCTGACCGATACCTTTGGGCTGGTGATCCTGGAGGCGATGGCTTCAGGGACCCCGGTTGCGGCTTATCCAGCGCCCGGGCCGATCGATATCATTCCGAACTCTGGCGCCGGGAAGCTGGCCAACACCGCTACGGAGGGATTGCGCGAGGCCTGTCTCGAAGCCCTGACCTGCGACCGCGCTCAGGTCCGCGCCTATGCTGAGAAGTTCAGCTGGCGCGCCTGCGCCGAGGACTTCGTCCGAAACCTGCAGCCCTATCCGGAACCGGAGAAAACGCGGTTCTGGCGACGCCTGAGGCGACTTGCTCGCGTCCGTCGCCGACCCGCCATAGCCTAAGGCGTCCGCTCTCTTTTTTGCGACTTCAGATCGGCCTGGCTACGGTCGCGAGTACCCGACCCGCCTTTGGCTCTGCGTGTCACGCTCTAGCCGAAGCGGCCGGTGATGTAGTCGGAAGTCTTGCGCGTCGCCGGATGGGTGAAGACCTCATCGGTTTTTCCGAACTCAACCAGGGTACCCAGGTACATGAAGCCCGTATAGTCGCTGACGCGCGCGGCCTGACCCAGGTTATGGGTTACAATAATGATCGTGTGGTCGGCCTTCAGCTGCGTCACGGTCTCTTCCAGCTTCGCCGAGGAGATCGGATCCAGCGCCGAGGTGGGCTCGTCCAGCAAGAGTACCTCGGGCCGCACCGCCACGCCGCGGGCGACGCAGAGACGCTGTTGCTGACCGCCGGACAGGCCAAGGCCGGGGCCTTTGAGATTATCTTTCACCTCTCCCCAAAGCGCAGCACGGGTCAGGGCTTCTTCGACGCGCGCATCCATGTCCGGTTTGGACAGGTTTTCGTAGAGTCGGACACCGAAGGCCACATTGTCATAGATGCTCATCGGGAACGGCGTCGGCTTTTGGAACACCATACCCACGCGGGCTCGCAGCTTGGCGAGATCGACGCCTGCGCCCAGCACATTCTCACCATCCAGCAGAATCTCGCCCTCCGCACGTTGGCCCGGATAGAGGGCGTACATGCGATTGAGTGTCCTCAGCAGGGTGGATTTTCCACAGCCGGAAGGTCCGATCAGAGCTGTGACCTGGTTGCGGGCGATCGCCACTGAGACGGTCTTCAGCGCTTGCGTCTTGCCGTAGAAAAAGTTGAGGCCGCGCACGTCGACCTTGACCTGATCGGGATCGATCTTGGCGATAGAGGTTTCTGAGGCTTCCACTGGGTTTACCGTATTCATGAGTGGCGCTGCTCCTTGGCCACGATACGCGCCACGACGGTTACCAGCAGCACGGTTGCTGCGATCAGCAGCGCGCCGGCCCAGGCAAGCCTGCGCCAATCGTCATAGGCGCTGAGCGCATAGTTGAAGATCACAACCGGCAGGTTGGCCGTGGGGTGTCGTAGGTCGAGGGAAAAGAACTGGTTGTTGAGGGCTGTGAAGAGCAGGGGTGCGGTCTCGCCGCTGATCCTCGCAAAGGCCAGCAGGCTTCCGGTGAGGAGGCCTGCACGGGCCGACCGCCAAAGCACCTGTTGGATAACGTAGGAAAGTGGAGCCCCAAGCGCGACACCGGCTTCGCGTAAGGTCGAGGCTTGCAGCAAAAGCACGTCTTCGGTTGTCCGCGTGATGACCGGTACGGCCAGCAGGGCCAGCGCCACGGCGCCAGCAAAGCCTGAGAAGCCATGGAAGGGTGCGACCAGGAGCTCGTAGACGAAGAGGCCAACCAAAATCGACGGCGCTGAAAGCAGCACGTCGTTCAGGAACCGCACCACAGCACCGTAGGCGGAGCGCCCTCCATACTCGGCAAGCCAGGTGCCGGCCAGGACACCGATCGTCAGCGCCATGACCATCGCTAAAACGCACATCATGAGCGAGCCGACGATGGCGTTGGCGAGGCCGCCGGGAGAGCCTGGTGCTGGCGTCGATTTCGTAAAGACGTCGAGGTTTAATCCGCCGAGGCCCTGGCTCAAAAGGGACCAGAGAATCGCCGCCAAGGCCATGAGAGCCAAGAACGTGACGGTCACGCAGAACACCTTGAACGCGAGGTCGCTGATCTTGCGGCGCATCAGCTTGCCCGCGTTCACGACTGCGAACCCTGCAGACGAAGCATCAACCTGGCCAAGCCCAACACCGTAAACGTGATCAGGAACAGGACCAGGCCCAGCGCGATGAGGGCGGCGGTGTGGATCGGGCTCGTCGCTTCGGTGAACTCATTGGCGATGGTCGAGGCGATTGTGGAACCGGAATCGAACAGTGACTTGGGGAAATTGTGCGAATTCCCGATGATAAAGGTCACAGCCATCGTCTCACCAAGGGCGCGGCCAAGGCCCAGCATAACGGCCCCGATCGCGCCGGTGCGCACATAGGGCAGGGTCACCGACAACACGACTTCGGCTGTCGTGGCGCCCAGGCCATAGGCGCTCTCACGGACCCCCGGCGGCACGCTCAGCAGGAGTTCGCGCAAGGTCGCGGCCATGAAGGGCAAGATCATGATCGCCAAGATGATCGAGGCCGGCAGGATTCCCGACCCGTTGGGGATGCCGCTCGTCATGGCCTCAAGTAACGAGCCCGGTCTGGCAGCTGTCATCAGCGGCAGTTGTACGTATTTCGAGAATATCGGCGCGAAGACGAAGAGGCCCCACATGCCGTAGACGATTGACGGAATGCCAGCGAGCAGCTCCACCGACGTTCCGATCGGCCGTCTTAGCGGCGCGGGGCAAAGCTCGGTCAGGAAGAAGGCGACGCCCCCGGCGATGGGTAGCGAGATCGAAAGCGCCAGGGCCGCCGTTACGAGCGTGCCAACAATCGGGCCTGCTGCGCCGTAGACGTCTGTGACCGGGTTCCAGGTTGCCGTGGTCAGGAAGCCGAAGCCAAACTTACTCAGTGCCGGCCAGCCGCCGATGATTAACGACACGACCAGGCCGCCGAGCGAGGCAAGAAGGGCCGTCGCGGCGGCGAAACATAAGCCCTCAAACACTTTCGCCATGAGCGCGCCACGCGGGGCGGAGCGTCGGGCCGTTCGGCTGGCTGTGGGGAGAGCTGCGTCTGCCATGGCGTCTGAACTGAGGGAAGACTGGAAAGCCCCGCCGCCGTCAACCGACGACAGACCTTTCGTTGTCAAAACCTAGCGAAAGACCGGCTTGCCGTCAGGTCCGACAACCTTGGACCAGGATTTGCGTACGAGGTCCTTTACCGCGCCCGGCAGGGGCACAAAGTCGAGCTGACCCGCCGCGGCGTCCCCGTTTTTGTAACACCAGTCGAAGAAGCTCAGTACGTCCTTGGCCTTGCTCGCGTCAGCCTGCTTGGTATGCACCAGGATGAAGGTCGCCCCAGTTATCGGCCAAGCCTCCGCGCCGGGCTGGTCAAGCAGCAGCAGATAGAAGCCCGGCGCCGAGGCCCACTTGGCACCGGCGGCAGCGGCAGCGAAGTTCTGAGCGTCTGGTTTGACGAAGGCACCGGACTTGTTCTGCATCAGCGCATAAGTCATCGCATTTTGCTTGGCGTAGGCATATTCGACGTAGCCAATCGCGCCGGGGGTCTGCTTGACCTGGGCGGCGACACCATCGTTGCCCTTGCCGCCCACACCGACAGGCCACTGGACGGAGTCGTTTGCGCCGACCTCCGTCGCCCAGTGCGCTGCCTTCATGCTCAGATAGCTGGTGAACAGGAAGGTGGTTCCCGATCCATCAGCACGGTGCACGACCGTGATCGGCAGGTTCGGAAGGGGCGCGCCGGGGTTGGCCCTTGTCAAAATCGGGTCGTTCCATTTGGTGATCACGCCGCGATAAATGTCGGCCAGATTGGCGCCGGTCATCTTCAGCTGGCCCGGCTTGAAGCCGGGCAGGTTCATCACCGGAACGACCCCGCCGATCACCGTCGGGAACATGGTAAGGCCACTGGCGGCGAGGTCGGCCGGCTTAAGCGGCTTGTCCGTGGCCCCAAAATCCACGGTGCCTGCCGTGATCTGCTTGATGCCGCCGCCCGAGCCGATGGCCTGATAGTTGAGGTTGGTGCCCGTTCCGGCCTTATATATCTCGGCCCACTTCGAATAGACCGGCTGAGGGAACGTCGCGCCTGCGCCTGAGATCGAGCCCGCGGCGTGAGCCGTCAGAGCAACGCCGAGAGTGAGGGCCACGCCCACCGCCGCGCCCAAATGTTTCAGCATGGTTTTCTCCCGATGGGAGCGACCCATCCTCGCCGCCCCCGGCGATCCGTTACTGTCTGGCCACGACGGTTTGATGACAATGCCAGGCCCCGGTAGGCTCATGTCATAAAAACGTCAATCTGAGGTGGGTTGATTGTCACAAAGCCGATCTAAGCTCCGACGTGGGTTTCTCGATATCCCCCCGACTTCGACGCCACTGTGAGCCTCGTAGCGGCGTTTTTTAGAGCAGACGACTGCGCATCAGCTGAGAGAGCAGGTCGATCAGCGTCACGGCAACGATGATCACGATCACGATCGCCGACAAGTGGTGGTAATCGAAGGCGTTGAGGGTTTCGAACAGCAATTGGCCTATGCCCCCGGCGCCGATCAGACCCAATACCGTGGCCGAGCGCGAATTTGATTCAAACCGATAGAGCGCATACGAGGTCCAGAGCGGCCCAACCTGCGGGATCACGCCCCAAATCACCTCGTGGAGCCGCGTCGCGCCTGTTGCGCGCACCCCTTCCACCGGCCCCTTGTCGATAGACTCCACAGCCTCTGAGAAAAGCTTGGCGAGCACTCCGCCGGTGTTGAGCGCCAGCGCCATAACGCCGGCGAACGGGCCCAGTCCAACCGCAACAATGAATAACGTGCCCACCACGAGATCGGGGATCGAACGCAGCAGGTTCATGAGGAGCCGCATTGGCTGCTGGATCCAAGGTGGCGAAACATTCTTCGCGCAGGCCAGGCCGAACGGGATGGCGATCACCACCGCCAGACCAGTCCCCCACATGGCGATCTGTATCGTCAGCCACATCTGCGAAATGTAGAGGGGTAGAAGGTCGAATTTCGGCTGCAAGAAGTCCTTGCCGAAGTCGCGCATGTTCGCCGAGTTGGTGAACAGCTTGGGAAGGTGGCTCATCTCCACCGGCCCGAAACCGACGATCAGCAGGACGATCACGACGCCCCAGACAAGAATGTCCGGCGCGCGCTGGATCAGCGACCGGTGCGGTGGCAGCGGTATCCCGGCGAGACCTAAACTGGAGGCCTGGCTCATCAGACGTCCGGCTCTTTCGCGCGCTTCTGTGTGGCGGCGGCGTGGATTTTATCGAATGCGGCCTGGGCCTTCTCAATCTTACCTGGGTCGCCGGTGTGGCGGGCTTGGGCCAAGGTTTCAGAGGCCTGCATTTCGCGCACGGGATCCAAGTAGGTGTTGTCCGCTGGCCGGAAGCCGCCATAGGCCAGGCCCTTGAGCACCTCACGCTGCCTGTCAGCGGTAGGACCGGTGCCGACGCCATAGGTGAGGAAGAACTGCCGCAGCTTCTCCTTGACCGCCGGATCGAGGTCCCTGCGGGCGACGATCGAGCTTTCGGGTAAAGGCGGAGACGACCAGATGGTCTCAAGCGTGTCTGCTTGATCGGGCTTTTGCCTTTTAAAGAAGATCAGACCTACCGAGTTGTTCGTCGCCACATCCAACACGCCGTTGGCGACGGAGAAGGCGTTGGCCTGGTGGCTGGCCGAGCGTACGGCCTTGAAGCATTTGGCTGGCTCAATGCCCTTGGGCGTGAAGAGGTAAGCCATTGGAGCAAGTGTGCCGGACGTCGACTGAGGATCACCGATCCCGAAGGCGTACTTCTGGCCGCAGGCCAGCAGCTTTTCCAAGGTGATGCCGGAGCCCTTCTTGACGATGATCACCGACTTGTAGGTCTCATCGCCGCCTGCATCGATCACCCGACCCAGCACCTCAGCGTCGGCGCGATTGACGGCGTCAAGCGCCGGCAGCGCGGAAAACCAGCCCACCTGCACTTGCTTGAAGCGCATGGCTTCGATCAGGGACGTATAGTTGCTGGCGAAGAACGGCTTCACCTTGATCCCGATCTGGGCGGACATGTCGTCGAGCATCGGCTGCCAAAGCGGGCCCATTGAGGCTTGGTTTTCGGCCGACAGGATCGAAAAGACGATCTCTTTGGGCGGGGCGGTCGCTGCCGGCTTTTGGCTGCAGCCCAAAAGCGTGAGGGCCGCGGCTGCGAGAGCCAAGCCGTCAAGAGTGCGGCGCATAATCATTTGGGAGCTCCTTCCCAGAAAACGTCTTCGAATTCCGGACCGTAGATGTCGATGAGTTGCTTTGTCTCGAGACCGTCTGCGGGCCCATCGTAGACGATCTTTCCCGCCTTCAACGCGACAACCCGATCGCAGTAGCGCAGCGCATAATCCACCTGGTGCAGGGTGACGATGACGGTCAGGCCGTCTTCCCGGTTCAGGTCGCGCAGGCTCTCCATCACCTTGCGCGCCGCGACGGGATCAAGGGAGGCCACGGGCTCGTCTGCGAGGATTATCTTGGCCTTTTGCACCAGGGCGCGCGCGATGGCCCCACGCTGCTGCTGGCCGCCAGAAAGCGTGTTGGCTCGCTGACCTGCGTATTCGGCGACGCCGACACGAGCAAGCGCGACCATGGCCGCCGTCTTCGTTTCCTGGGGCCATTGACCCAGGACGCCACGCCAGCTGTCGATCCGGCCGAGGGAGCCCAGCGCGACATTGGTGAACAGTGACAGGCGACCGACCAGATTGAACTGCTGAAATATGAAGCCGATCCGCGTGCGGGTCTTGCGCACCCCGCTGCTGATCCTTCCGTCCATCTGGACCGGGCCGCCAAAGGCCTCAATGACGCCCTCGCCGGCATCGATCGTCTGCAGTCCGGAGATTGAACGCAGCAAGGTGGACTTGCCGGAGCCGGAGGGGCCGATCAAGGCTATCATCTCGCCCTTGCTCACGCTCAGTGACACGCCATCCAATGCGCGGCGAGCGCCGAAGCTCTTGGAGGCCTTCCGGATGGACAGGACGGCGTCGGACATGGACGACTGAGACTTCCCCGCATCTAGGACGCGCAGGCGGGGCGAAATCCCCCGCTCTTTGCTCCAGCTTCATGGCACGCCCGCCCGCCATCGGTCCAGCGCTGCGAGCGGCGTAAAGTCTAGGGTGCAGGACGAGGACTTTACATGGCCGAGTTATGATCTTAAGAGGCCCGTTCCGGCGGACCCGATGTCCTGAAAAGCGCTGCTAACGCCGGATTGGGTTCAACTATCCGTTGGGGGTTACGTGAATTGCACACGTATCATACGCCCCTGGACCTGGTCCGTGATTGCTCACCGGAACGTCCCGTCGCTCTTGCGCGACCGGATGCGGTAGCGACAGCGGCGCGCTGGTTCCAGGTCAATTTTAGAGGCGATGTATTCTACGCCGTTAAGGCGAACCCTTCGCCGTGGGTCATTGAGACGCTTGCCGCTAACGGCGTGGCGTCATTCGATGTGGCCTCGATCCCCGAGATCGAGCTGGTCGCAGCGCACGCGCCAGGCGCGCGGATGGCTTTCATGCACCCGGTGAAGAGCCGCCATGCAATCTCGAAGGCCTATCGCGACCACGGCGTCACGGCCTTTGCTTTCGATACGCACGAGGAATTGGCCAAGATCCTCGAGGCGACGGATGGTGCCAGAGACCTGACCCTGATCGTGCGCCTGGCGGTGAATGCTGCGGGCGCGGCCTATTCTCTGTCGGGCAAGTTCGGCGTCGAGACCCACGAGGCTTCGGCCTTGCTTTTGGCCGCGCGCCGCGCGACAGAGGGTCGCCTTGGCGTCTCCTTCCACGTCGGTAGCCAGTGCATGCGTCCGACCGCTTTTCAGGCCGCCATGGCCCAGGCGAGCCGCGCCATCGTGCGCGCGGGCGTCATGGTCGACATTGTAGACGTCGGCGGCGGCTTTCCGTCGGTCTATCCGGGCATGGTTCCGCCGGACATGGCCGACTACGTGGACAGCATTGAGCGCGGCTTCTCCGAGATGATGGTTCACGAGGACACCGAACTGTGGTGCGAGCCAGGCCGCGCCCTTGTGGCTGAAGCGTCTTCCATTCTGACGAAGGTCGAACTGAAGAAGGGCGATGCGCTCTATCTGAACGACGGCAGCTACGGCAGCTTGTTCGATGCAGCGCACGCCAAGTGGCCCTTTCCCGTGAAGCTGTTCCGCAGCGACAAGGACGGCGCCTGTGAAGTGGAAGGGCCATTGAAGCCTTTTCGTTTTTATGGACCGACCTGCGACAGCCTCGACCACATGCCGGGCCCGTTCTGGCTACCGGACGACGTCCGCGAGGGCGATTACGTCGAGATCGGCATGCTGGGTGCCTATGGCGTGGCGATGAATACCCGATTCAATGGGTTCGGTGACGCTGAGACAGTAATCGTCGAAGACGCCCCGATGGCTTCGATGTTTGGCCTAGCGGGACGCAACATCCGATTGCCTCGTGACGAACAGCAGGAGGAGCGCAAGGTCGTTCGCCTGTCCCGTCCAAAGGGCCGTGCCGGAAAGAGCCGTCGGCGGCGATAAGAGGCTCACAATTACGCGTGATAAAGGCCCGACCGGTCGCTCCGTCCCGGTCGGGCCGTTTCCATGGACGGGCGATCACCCTCAGAAGGGAACTTCCGAAGATGAACGCTGACGTTCAGAAGACGAACCGCAAGGCCGAACTGCTCGCCAACACGGTCGAACACGTGGCGATCGATCAATACGATGCCCGCCCCGTCATCGACGCCATGCGCAAGATGAGCTTCTCCAGCCGCGATACCGCACGCGCCGCCGACATCTGGTCGATGAGCTTGGAGGACGCCGCCTGCTCCACGTGGCTTACGCTGGCAGGCTCCACCTCCGCCGGCGGCTGCATGCACATCTACCGTGACATGCTGAAGTACGGGATGATCGACGTCGTCGTCTCGACTGGCGCTTCGATCGTCGACATGGATTTCTTTGAAGCTCTGGGCTTCAAGCACTACCAGGCCCAAGCCTCCGTCGACGATCGTGATCTGCGCGATCTCTACATTGACCGCATCTACGACACCTATATCGATGAGGAAGAGCTCCAGAACTGCGACGGCACGATCTACGAGATCTGCGAAGCCCTCGAACCACGCCCCTATTCAAGCCGCGAGTTCATCTGGGAGATGGGTAGATGGCTGGCCGCCGGGAACGCGAAGAAGCCGGATTCCCTGATCCAAACGGCCTATGAAGAGGGTGTTCCGATCTTCTGCCCGGCGTTCACCGACTCATCGGCCGGCTTTGGCCTGGTAAAGCACCAGGTGCAGCGGATGAAGGCGGGCAAGCCTTATCTGACCATCGATAGTGTCGCCGATTTCCGCGAACTGACCGACATCAAGATCGCCGCGGGAGCAACCGGTCTCTTCATGGTGGGTGGCGGCGTGCCGAAGAATTTCGCTCAAGACACCGTCGTCTGTGCCGAGATTCTCGGCCACGAGGTCGAGATGCATAAGTACGCCGTCCAGATCACGGTCGCCGACGTGCGCGATGGCGCGTGCTCGTCCTCGACGCTTAAGGAGGCCTGTTCCTGGGGCAAGGTTGACGTCACCTGGGAACAGATGGTGTTCGCCGAGGCGACGACGGTTGTCCCGCTGATCGCCTCAGACGCCTGGCACCGCGGGTCCTGGAAGACCCGCACCAAACGCCGCTGGAACAAACTGTTCGCCAAGTAGGTCGATCCTACTTGCAGGACACCTGGATTGTGGCCTCGGCGGCGTCCACGTCGACACTCAGGTCGTCGGGAGGGGCGGCTGGCGGGAGTTGTAACCTGCGGTCAGCTCTGCAAAACCGGATGCAACGGACCTGGGAGAGCGGAATGCGTTGGACGTTTGTGTTGGCGGCGAGCGTGGCTGCGGTGGCGATGATGGGTGCGACAGAGGCGCCGAAGCCGGCCGCGCCCATGGTTACGCCCACCGCCCAAGGCTACTTGGGAGCGGCTGCGCCGGATACCTACAAGATTCTGCCGCCTGCGCCGGTCGCAGGCACGACACGCTACGAAGCCGACCGTTCGGTCTTCCTCGCAACCCGGTCGCTCAAAGATACCCCACGCTGGGCCCTGGCCCAGAACGATGTGAACCAGCTTGTGATCCTGAAGGACCTGTCTTGTGCGATCGGCGTCGATCTGACGATGACCAATGCGCCGAAAACCAATGCTCTGATTGCCCGCATTGGCCGCGATGTCAGCGTGGCGACCGACCGACCGAAGAATATCTACAAGCGACAGCGGCCCTATTTGATCGATGAAGGCCCGACCTGCATCGAAAAGTCGCCGTTGCTGTCGGCGAGCCCCGACTATCCTTCCGGTCACAACACGTGGGGCTGGACGGTTGGCCTGATCATGGCCGAGCTCGCCCCCGACCGGGCGAACGAAATCCTGTCCCGCGCCCGGGCCTTCGGTGAAGGACGGCTGGTCTGCGGCGTGCACAATCTGAGCGCCGTCGAGGCTGGCCGAATGAACGGATCGATCGTGGTTGCAGCGCTGCACGGCCAGGAAGCCTTCCGCAAGGACCTTGAGAACGTCCGAAGGGAAGTCGAGGCCGCCCGAAAGGCCGGTCCCGCACCTGACCTGGCCGCCTGTGCGAAGGAAGCCGAGATCGTGGCCAAATCGCCCTACTGAAGCGTTATCGTCAGATCCCGGCGTACCACTCGTATCCACGGTCTTCCCAGAAGCCGCCATTGCCGCGGCCAAGGTGGCGATAGTCTTCAACCGCCTCGATCCGCATGATGTACTTGGCTTGCTTGTAGCCGAGCTGTCGCTCGACACGCAGGCGCAGCGGCGCTCCGTGCGAAACCGGCAGCACGGAATCGTTCATGGCATAGGCCAGGATGGTCTGCGGGTGGTAGGCGTCGATGAGGTCAATGCTTTCGTAATACTGGCCCGATCCGTCCAGCGTCTGTTCCAGCGTGTCCCCACAGTGGAAGACGATATACCGCGCGGTCTTTTTCAGGCCGGCCTGATCAAGCAACGGTCCGAGCCTCGCTCCGGTCCATTTTCCGATCGATGACCAGCCTTCGACGCAGTCATGCCGGGTGATCTGGGTGCGCGATGGTTGTTGGCGCAGGTCCTCAAGGCTGAGCGAAAGGGGCCGCTCGACCAGGCCGTCAATCACCAGGCGGTAGTCGGAGAACCCCTTTGTCTTCAGCGCAACATAGTCGGCGTCCGTGGGATCAATGGAGCCATTCGGCCTGAAGTCGGGTGAAATATCAGCGTGGGTGAACTCCCGCGCCAGAGCCTTTCGGTCGACGACCAGGCGCTGGGCTCGACGCGTCAGGCCCTCGGCGCTTTGGAGGAAGGCAATACTCCTGGGATCGCTCGTGATCTTGTCGCAGGCCCCCAGGACCAGGGCGCCGGCCGACGCAAGTCCCGCTCGCAGCCAGCCGCGACGGTTCGCCAAGAGGCTCATGTCGACGCTCCAGGCTTGTCGGTCACAATGGCGTATCGGCCGGTGATCATTGAGCGGATGTTGTTCCATGTTCCTGACGCCACCACCATAAAGAGGTGCAGCAGCACGAAACCCACGATGGCGAAAGCGGTGATGAAATGGATCGTGCGGGCCGACTGCCGACCGCCAAAGACATCCACAAGCCAAGGTGTGGCGGCGTTAAAACCGGGCGACATGCATAAGCCCGTCAGCACCATCAAAGGGAGCACCACCAAGACCACACCCAAGTAGGTGGTTTTTTGCAGGACGTTATAGCGACGCGCTTCTTCGCCCTTGGGGAACTTCAAACGGGCATGGATGGCGATCTCATGCCAGATGTTCTTGGGCGCGATATCGTGTCCGTTGGGCAGAAGATCGTTGCGTATGTGGCCGCTTGCCAAGCCGACCAGCCAATAGACCAGGCCGTTGATCACGAAGAGCCAGGCGAAGAAAAAATGCCAGTGTCGGCTGTCGGCCAGGTCACGATAGCTGGGGACTGTGGCCCAGGACGGAAACGCCACCTGTTCGAATTCTCCAACCTTTCCGGAGTAGCCAAGGACGCCGGTGGTGTTGAACTTCATCGAACCGATTTGAGTGAAACCTACCGTGTGCTGGCCGTGCTGCTCAGCCGCAATAAGCACCCAGGGATGAGCAAAGGTCGCCTTCTGTCCCCAATAAAGTGCCGGGTGAGCGCCGAAGATATTGAGGCCACTCATCAGCAGCAACGTCAGCGCCAGCACATTGATCCAGTGGGTCAGGCGCGTGATCGCAGCGTGGCGATAGACCAGGATCTTCCTGGAACGGTTCATCTTCGACGGTTCCTCGCCTGAAAGTCGTTCTGGTTTGCCACGAAAAGAATTCGGAGGCGAGGTGAACAAGGTTACATCCGACTCACGCCGCCTAGGCCAAGGCACCGGGCGGCTCTAAAGTCGGGCGTGGTATTTCGGGAGCAAATCTTGGGCGAAGCCGTTGAGGTTTGGCGAGGCAGCGTCGCCAGCTGGGAATGCGACGCCATGGGCCATCTGAACGTCGGCTTTTATGTCGCCCGATCCATGGAAGGGCTGGTCAGTCTGGCTGCCGAGCTCGGGATGGCCGGAGCTTTTTCTGCCGATGCCCGCGCGACCCTTATTGTGCGCGAGCAGCATATCCGTTTCCTTCGCGAAGCCCGCGCCGGCGCGCCCCTCATCATGACCGCGGGCGTGTTGGAGATGGGTGAAACCGACGCACGGCTGTTGTTCCTGCTGCGCCATCGTGACGGAGAGCTCGCCGCCACTTTTCAGACCGTTGTCGCCCATGCCACCGCCCGCGAGGGGCGTCCATTTCCCTGGCCAGCGCGGGCGTTGGACCGGGCGCAGGCCTTGAGCCTCGAAGTTCCGCAGCAAGCTGCGGGGCGAAGCCTCTCACTTGGGCCAGTCACCAGCCAAGCCAGTCTGGCGCGTGCCGACGCACTGGGCCTGGGGCGGACGGCTTTGGGCGCGATCCGGCTCGCTGATTGCGACCTGTTTGGACGCATGCGAACCGAGCAAATGATGGCCCGCATCTCCGAAGGCATGCCTCATGTCTCGCACCGCGCTCGCGGCAGAGAAGATGAGCCTGCCAAACGCATCGGTGGCGCAGCGTTGGAATATCGCCTGATCTATCTGGACTGGCCCAAAGCAGGCGACCGGGTGGAACTGCGTTCGGGCGTGTCTGGCGGAGACGCGAGATTTCGGAAATTCACGCATTGGCTGCTCGACCCCCAGAGTGGTCGGGCCTGGGGCGTCGCAGAGGCGATCGCCGTCTCCTTCGATCTTGAAACCCGCAAGATCGTGACCCTTGGCAATGAAGATCTTGCAGAGGCAGACGCGAAAGTGGTCAAGGGTCTGACCCTTTAGAGGCGAAGGGGACTTGAGATGACACGTGACGGCCACTTGGCGGGACGCTACTGATTTCGTCAATGACCTTCGCCGCCAGCCCATTTGCCAATTGGTATTTTAGCTATCCGACGCCCCGGGCGACGGCGAAGGATCGAATGGCCTGAGACCAGGCCCATAGATCATCTTCACCAGCCGCCAGGGTCCTGGCGGCTTTTTTTATGGCCGCCGGATTTTCTAAACTCCGGAGCCCGCCATGCCTGCCACCGACGACCTTGAAATCCTGGGTTCGTGAACGAGGTAAAGACGTACGTGACGATGGCGTAAAACCGATCTGGGCCGACACGATCACCCCATTGGCGACGACAGCCCGGTGATCCTGGACGGCCAGACAGTGTTGAGACTGACCGCAATCTCGACCCTTTGAGACGGTGCCGGCTTGAGGCTCACCGACCCGATGGTGAAAACCCCGTTTCCTCAATCGCCGATCCGGCCTATAGGTCGATCATCACCGCCCGGCCGAAAGGCCGGGCGCCTTCATTTCCGACGCACGGAAAAGCCAAGACCATGACCACTGACATCCTGATGCCGAAGGCGACCGCCGTTTGGCTTGTGGACAACACCTCACTTACGTTTGAACAAATCGCCGAATTCTGCGGCCTCCACCCCCTAGAGGTTAAGGGTATCGCCGACGGCGAAGTGGCGCGCGACATTCGCGGTGCCGACCCGATCGCCAACGGCCAGCTAAGCCGCGAGGAACTGGATCTGGCTGAGAAGAACGCCAGCCATAAGCTCGTCGCGCTGAAAAGCCGGCATGCCGAGTACCTCAAGCCGCAGAAGAAGGCACCTCGCTACACGCCGGTCTCGCGTCGCCAAGATCGGCCGGATGCAATTGCCTGGTTCCTGCGCAATCACCCCGAAGTGGCTGATTCCCAACTGGCCCGAATTCTGGGTACCACGAAGGCGACAATCGACCAGGTGCGCAACCGGACCCACTGGAATTCGGCCAATATCAAGCCGGTCGATCCGGTGACCCTGGGTCTTTCCACTCAGCTGGAGCTAGACGCGGTTGTGAAGAAGGCCGCCGACAAAAAGGCCAAGGACGACAAACGCAAGGGGATCGTGGAGCCTGAGGGGGCGACCTTATTGCCGGCTTCCGAAACCGGCGTGGTCGAGCACGACCAGCCAGAGGAAGACCATACTTTAGAGTCGGTCTTCGAAGACGAGCACGACGAGGACTAGGCCCCGTTGATCCCGCAAAACGCGTGGGAGGCACCAATTGGCCCTCCCACGCCTGTCTTCTGGCGGCTGGCTTCAGCTCTCATCCACAGTCGGCGGGCTAGTGCATCTTTCCGCGCAGGGCTTCCATTTCTTCTTTCAGCCTGAGTTTCTGTCGCTTGAGTTCCTTAAGCCTGATGTCATCCGACGCGGGCCTGCGCATTTCGTCCCGTATCGCATCTTTGAGGGATTGGTGACGAGATCCGAGTTCACGGATCCGGGCTTCCAACGCCATGACAATTGGCCTCCTTGCTGTTGGAAACCACAGTGAACACCCGCTATGCGCCGCTGTCAGATCACATATGTTTGCAGACTGCGAACCCTGCATTGTGCTCGCCATTAACATTTAGGAACATTCCGCATGCCACAGAGTGGGCGCCCAAGACTGGTGGTGGGCATTTCCGGTGCCTCCGGAGTGGTTTACGGCCTGCGCGCGCTTGACGCCTGCCGCGAACTTGGGGTCGAATCCCACCTTGTGATGAGCAAAGCTGCCGCGCTTACCCTGGCGCAGGAGACCAGCCTTTCCGTGGCGCAGGTGCACGCCCAGGCCGACGTGGTCTACAAAGCCGCTGACATCGGCGCGGCTATTGCTTCTGGCTCCTTCAAAACGCTGGGAATGATTGTCGCGCCCTGTTCGGTTCGCACGATGAGCGAGGTCGCCTCAGGCGTAACGTCCTCGTTACTCACTCGCGCGGCGGACGTGGTGCTGAAGGAGCGGCGGCCGCTGGTGCTGATGATCCGCGAGACCCCGCTGCACCTGGGTCATTTGCGCACGCTCGTAAAGCTCTCGGAGATGGGTGCCGTGATCGCCCCGCCGTTGCCGGCCTTCTACGCGCGCCCGGCGTCAATTGAGGCGATGGTCGACCAATCTGTGGGGCGTACGCTGGACCTCTTCGGCCTGTCATGGGCGCCGGTTAAGCGCTGGGGTCGGGACGTTGGTCCAATAAAGGCGGAGGCCTGAGGCGTGGCGTTATGGGACTGGACACTCAAAGCCTACGGTCAGACGGGAGTCCCGCAGGCGTGCCTCGCGCTGCAGGACGATTATGGCCAGAATGTCCCGTTGCTGCTCTGGGCGGTCTGGGCAGAGGCCGCCGATCCGGCGGTTCTGGCCCGCGCGGCCGATATAGCGCGACGCTGGGAAGCATTGACGCTATCGCCAATCCGCCAGGTCCGACGTTCGCTGAAGCCGGCGCTTGACGGTGTCCACGATGACAAACGCCAGGCCCTGCGCGAAGATGTAAGGGCGATTGAACTTCGTGCGGAGCGAGTGCTGATGGAGACCCTCGAGGACCTCACCGGCGAGCATGGCGGCGCACATGCGCTGGCTGCGCTTGAGGCCGCATCTGGCGCATGGGGCAAGCCCGCGCCGGCCGAGGCCCTGGCTGTGCTCGCGGCCGCTCTTAGTTAGAGTTTGGGCACGATGAATGATGACCTCTCTGATGCGGCCCTCGAGGCCCAGCTCGTAGATCTTCGGCAGGAACATGCGGATCTGCACGCTGCCATACAGGCGATCTCACTCATGCCCTTGCCGGATATGCTGCTGATCGGCCGCCTGAAGCGCAAAAAGCTGAAGCTGAAGGACGAGATTTCCATCATCGAGGATCAGCTGAACCCAGATATCATCGCCTAGTTTTGTCTTCCCGCTCTTGGGAAAAGAACCTCAGCTCGCCCGCCGCTCACGTTTCTTGGCATACATGGCCGCGTCGGCCTGGGCGACGAGCGCTTCGGGCTCGGCCTCCTGGGTGATTTCGCGCGCACCCCAAGAAATATGCAGTGGGGCTGACCACTCGCCGAATTTGACCGGCTCGGCCTCAATGGCGCGCGCAAGCGAGGCGGCCTTTGCCTCGGCGGTCGCCTGATCGGCCTGGACCAGAATCACGGCGAACTCGTCACCGCCCATCCGCCCGACGATGTCGCTGTCGCGCACATGCGTCAGCAGACGCTCGGCAACCGCCTTCAGCGCCGCATCGCCGGCGGCGTGCCCAAGGCGGTCGTTGACACCCTTCAGGTCGTCAAGATCGAAGTAAACCAGGCTGGCCGGCGAGCCGTAGCGTTGGGCGAAAGTGCGGATGCGGGCGAGTTCCCGCATCAGGGCGCGGCGATTGAGCAAGGGCGTCAGGGCGTCACGATCGGCGAGGTTTTCCGCCTCCGCAAGACGGCCCTTCAAACGGCCGACCTCGCCGCGCAACTCGTCGATCTCGGTCAGCAGGTTCTGGACCGCAGCGGTGACGGCTGGCGTCATCTCGACGGCGGTGATGCCCAGAAATTCGGCTGAATCGATCGGCGCTGAAGAGCGGATCTGTGCACCGGCTTGGGCCAGGGCGCGTCGCCGCATGGCTGAGAAGGGCTCGGTGCGGGCGCCGGTTATCTTCATGTATGGGGTTCCTGGTGGAACTTAGAATCAAGGAGGCACAAGCGAATTGGCGAATCTATCCATCCTTGGTTGCCCCTGCAAAGTCGGCGCCTATACTCCGCCCCCTTCACTTAGGGGGGCCGTCACGACATGAGCGCCAAACCAGCGCCCGTCGCCATTATCATGGGCAGCCGTTCCGACTGGCCGATCCTTCGCCATGCCGCCGAAATGCTGGACAGTCTTGGCGTGGGTTATGAGGCCAAAGTGGTCTCCGCCCATCGCACGCCCGATCGCATGTACGATTTCGCCAAGGGCGCAAAGGCTGCAGGCTTCAAGGTGATCATCGCTGCGGCGGGCGGGGCGGCGCACCTACCTGGCATGACCGCCTCCCTCACCGAGCTACCGGTGCTGGGCGTACCGATCGAGTCCAAGGCGCTCAAGGGTATGGATAGCCTGCTGTCCATCGTGCAGATGCCGGCCGGCATCCCGGTTGGCACTCTGGCCATTGGTGAGGCTGGAGCTAAAAACGCAGGCCTGATGGCGGCTAAGATCCTGGCGCTTTCCGATGAGGGCATCGCCGAGCGGCTGGCGGCATTTACGTCGAACCAGACCGACAGCATTCCAGAGACCGTGGAAGACGCGTGAGCATCGAAATGCCCCTCGCGCCGGGCTCTACGATCGGCATTCTGGGCGGTGGCCAGCTGGGCCGAATGCTCGCGCTGGCCGCTGCGCGTCTGGGCTTTGACGTGGTCGTACTTGAGCGCGAGGCAGATAGTCCCGCTGGCCGGGCGGCGGCGAAATTGATCGTCGCCGACTACGCCGACGAGACCGCGCTGGCAGAGCTTGCGAGCTTTACAGGGGTTGTCACCTACGAGTTCGAGAATGTTCCTGCGTCTTCTGTGCGCTGGCTGGCCGCGCGCGGCGTCAAGGTCGCACCGGGCGCCCGGGCGCTGGCCGTGGCGCAGGATCGGTTTGAAGAGAAGTCGTTTCTGAACGCTCATGGCGCGCCGACCGTCGCCTTCGCCCCGGCTGACACCCCGCAAGAGGCCTATCAAGCTGTTCTGAACATTGGCGTTCCAGCGCTGATGAAGACCCGTCGTGAGGGTTATGATGGCAAGGGTCAGCGGTGGGTGGAGCGTGTGGCCGACGCCGCTGCCGCGTTCGAAGCCCTTGGAGGCGTGCCGGTGATCGTTGAAGCGGCCGCCGACTTCGTCCGCGAGCTATCGGCAATCGCCGCACGCGGCCGCGACGGCACCACGGCAGTCTATCCGCTGGCCGAAAACCACCACGAGCACGGTGTCCTTCGGCGCTCCCTGGCGCCGGCCCGCGTCAGCAAGGTGCTGAGTGACCAGGCTGAGCGGATCGCCACGCGGGTTCTGGCCGGTCTGGACTATGTTGGTGTCATCGGGATCGAGCTCTTCGAGATGGCTGATGGTCGCCTGCTGGTGAACGAGATCGCCCCAAGGGTGCATAACACCGGCCACTGGACGCAGGATGGCTGCGAGGTCGATCAATTCGAACAGCACATCCGCGCCATCGCCGGCTGGCCGTTGGGACCGACGCACGCAATTGCACAGGTCGAGATGTTAAATCTTTTGGGCGACGAAGCCGAGGCTTGGGCGAAATACGCCGCCGAGCCCGAAACTCGAATCCACATCTACGGGAAACGAGGGGCCAAGCCTGGTCGCAAAATGGGCCACATCAACCGCGTGAAGTCACTCTAGGCACCGTATCGAATGCGTCCCAGCGCGTTTGCGACGCTGTCCAAGATCTCGGACGGCTTGAACTTTGTTGTCCGCTTCCAAGTCTCAAAAGCCATGACATTGTCGATGCGCCGGTCAGTGAAGGCCAGCGCGGCTTCGGAGCCTGACGACAGGCGGATCGCGAGCGCGCCGGTCAGGATGCCCGCCAGGAGCGCCCGCTTCGTATAATGATTTTCGTCCGTGGCCGTGTCGCCCGCCCATCGCCAGAGATGATCGGCGCTTTCCCAGGCGAGCCGCGCGCCAAGTGGTGCGTGCATCGGCAGGGCGAGGAAGCCCGTCCAGCGGCGCACGGCGGCTTCATCGGCGGCCGCTGCGTTGAGGCGGGCTTCGACCGCTCGCGCGATCCGCTCGCGGATCTTCAACTTGGCAAGATCCAGCTCGGCCAGGACCGTCAGCGCTCTTGTGTCGTGACGTCGCGATAACAGGGCTGCGAGATCAGCAGGCCCCTGCGGCAGCAGCAACTCCGTCTCGCCAGCCGAAAGGCCGCAAGCGGCTCCTGCCAGAACCGCTAGTCTCGAGGTCCAGCCTTCGTGCTCAGCGATTTTCAGCGCAGCGTCCAAGATCTCTTGCTCAGTGGTGTCTGCCCAATCGGGTTTTGAAGACGGTGCGGCGGGTTTGGCATTTGCTTTGACCATGCGACACCTTACGTCAGCTCGCGCCGAAGGAGAAAACCCTCGAGTGTGGCGTGGACATCGTAAGGCTCTTCTGATATCTCGCCGCGCTCGTTCTCGTAGCCCTAAGCCTGCGGGATGAAATTTCTTTTTGTTCGCTCGCCGCCGCCCCTGACCAAGGGACCAAGGGGGCCGGGCGGGAAGCGACCAATAGGAGAGAGAACCCTGGTTCAGATTTTCGTCCGCGATAACAACGTCGATCAAGCCCTCAAGGCGCTGAAGAAGAAGATGCAGCGCGAAGGCTCGTTCCGTGAAATGAAGCGGCACGTCCATTACGAAAAGCCCTCGGAAAAGCGCGCTCGCCAAAAGGCGGAAGCCGTGCGCCGGGCGCGCAAGCTGGCCCGCAAGCGCGCGCAACGCGAAGGTTTGATCCCCGCGCCGAAGAAACCGGTCACGCGGTAGCGCTTAATTCAGTAAATTTATGCCTAGCTAGGGGCCGCGTCTTTCGGGCGCGGCCCTTCGTATATGGGCTAAGGCGCGATTTTACGTCGCGCCGCGCCCGGGCAACTGGTGCAACGGCGGCGAGGCTCCTATCTCTAGCATTCCGGCGCCAAGCCATTTTCGAGGCGGTCCTAACCGATGAACCTGCGCAATCTCGCTATTTGGGGCGTCATTGTCGTCGTCCTGATTGGCCTCTATTCGATGGTCACCGGCGGTGGTCAAAAGGGCGCTGGCGCTGGCGAGATCACCTACTCACAGATGCTGAGCAAGGTGGACTCCGGGCAAATCAAGACCGCTGAATTCCGCTCGGGCTCGGTCCTTGTCACGGATCAGGCCAACAAGCCCTTCACCGCCTACACGCTCAGCGACACGGGCGCATTGGCCAACGAAATGCGCGCACATGGCGTGAACATTTCGGCCAAGCCGGTCGGCGGCGTCACAATCGTGGGTTTCCTGCTGCAAAGCTTGCCGGTTCTGCTGCTGATTGGCGTCTGGATCTTCTTCATGCGTCAAATGCAGGGCGGTACGCGCGGCGCGATGGGCTTCGGTAAGTCCAAGGCCCGGCTGCTGACTGAGAACAAGAACCGCGTCACGTTCGACGATGTGGCCGGCGTGGAAGAGGCTAAGGAAGAAGTCGTTGAGATCGTCGACTTCCTGAAGGACCCACAGAAATTCCAGCGCCTTGGCGGCAAGATACCGAAGGGTGCGCTGCTCATCGGACCTCCCGGCACCGGTAAGACCTTGCTGGCTCGCGCGATCGCCGGTGAGGCGGGCGTGCCCTTCTTCACTATCTCGGGCTCCGATTTCGTCGAAATGTTCGTGGGCGTTGGCGCAAGCCGTGTGCGTGACATGTTCGAGCAAGCCAAAAAGAACGCGCCCTGCATCATCTTCATCGATGAAATCGACGCCGTCGGCCGCCATCGTGGCGCGGGCCTGGGCGGCGGCAATGATGAACGCGAGCAGACGTTGAACCAGCTGCTGGTCGAGATGGACGGCTTTGAGGCCAACGAAGGCATCATTTTGATCGCTGCCACTAACCGTCCCGACGTGCTCGACCCGGCACTGCTTCGTCCGGGCCGCTTTGACCGCCAGGTTGTGGTGCCGAACCCCGACGTTAATGGCCGTGAGCGGATCTTGCGTGTGCACATGAAGAATGTGCCGTTGGCCGCCGACGTGGAGACCAAGGTCATCGCCCGCGGGACCCCCGGATTTTCGGGCGCTGATCTGTCCAACCTCGTCAACGAAGCCGCTCTAATGGCCGCCCGTAAAAACCGCCGCATGGTCACCATGCGCGATTTCGAAG
Source organism: uncultured Alphaproteobacteria bacterium (assembly GCA_903860975.1). Classification (GTDB taxonomy): domain Bacteria; phylum Pseudomonadota; class Alphaproteobacteria; order Caulobacterales; family Caulobacteraceae; genus Phenylobacterium. The sequence continues at coordinate 57,177 of CAIOSI010000043.1, read as the reverse complement.
AAGCCAAGGACAAGGTCATGATGGGCGCCGAGCGCCGTTCAATGGTCATGACCGAGGACGAGAAGCGCAACACCGCTTACCACGAAGGCGGCCACGCTCTCGTGGCTTTGACGGTTCCATCATCCGACCCGGTGCATAAGGCCACGATCATTCCGCGCGGGCGCGCGCTGGGCATGGTGATGCAGCTGCCGGAAGGCGACCGCTACTCAATGAACTTCGAACAGATGACCTCGCGCCTGGCGATCATGATGGGTGGCCGGGTCGCTGAAGAGCTGATCTTCGGCAAGGACAAGGTGACCTCAGGGGCGTCCAGCGACATCCAAGCCGCAACGGGCCTGGCCCGAAACATGGTCACCCGTTGGGGTTACTCCGATAAACTTGGGTTGGTCTCCTATGGCGACAACCAAGAGGAGGTTTTCCTTGGCCACTCGGTGTCGCGCACCCAGAACGTTTCGGAAGAAACCGCCAACATCATCGACGCCGAGGTCAAACGGCTGGTGCAGAATGGCTATGATGAGGCCAAGCGGATCCTGACCGAGAAGCTCGACGACCTGCATACGCTCGCCAAGGCTCTGCTCGAATATGAGACCCTGAGCGGCGATGAGATCATGGGCGCGCTGAAAGGCGTTGCGCCCAGCCGCGAAGATACAGACGCCAAGCGCCCATCTGGCCCCGCCGTGGCGGTGCCTATTTCCCCTAGGCCCGAACCCGCCTGAGGCGTCATCCGAATGTAGCGGAGAAGGGCGGCGACCGGCGACGGGGCGGCCCTTTTTCATGATCTGGGGACCCATGAGCCGCCCACCCGACCGACGAGACGTCCGTGTTATGGGCGTCATCAATGTGACACCGGACAGCTTTTCCGATGGCGGACGGTTCGACGATCTCTCCTCGGCCATCCTCCAAGCGCGGCAGTTGATCGCTGACGGTGCCGACATCATCGACATTGGCGGGGAGTCCACGCGACCCCGAGCTGAACCTGTCTCAGAAGCCCTGGAACTCGACCGCGTGGTACCGCTGATCCTGGCGATCCGCGCCGCCAGCTCGATCCCTATCTCCATCGACACCATGAAGCCGGCTGTCGCTCGCGCTGCCGTCGAGGCCGGCGCCACGATGTGGAACGATGTCACGGCCTTGCGCCATGCCCCTGACAGTCTGGTTACCGCCGCCGAACTCGGCTGCGAGGTCGTCTTGATGCACATGCAAGGCGAGCCTGGGACCATGCAGGCCGAGCCGCACTATGAGGACGTGGTTGGTGAGGTCGCAGCTTTTCTGAGTGCGCGCGCCGAGGCGGCCCTGGCAGCGGGTGTGGCTCGCCACCGCATTTGGGTCGATCCCGGCATCGGCTTTGGCAAGCATATGACACGGCACAACTTGCCGCTGTTGGCCGGGCTCGACCGCATCATCGCGCTTGGATTTCCGGTCCTGCTGGGCGTCAGTCGAAAGAGCTTTATAGGCGCCGTCGATGGCGGCGGGACGTCCGTCGACCAGCGGCTTGGCGGCTCCATCGCCGGGGCGCTGGCAGGTATCGCGGCGGGTGTATCTGCTGTGCGGGTCCACGACGTTCGTGAGACCGCCCAGGCGCTCAATGTATGGCGTGCGATTGCAGCCTTGCGAACGATCGACACTTAGGCGCCTGCGCGCGGCCGCAGAAGCTTCATCAGACGCAGCGATTGCCCAGCCTGCAACAGGCTGGACCGGAAGATGCGACTAAGCACGAAGAGCTCCAGCCAGATGAAGGCGGCCAATAGGAGCCCAGAGCCGATCACCTCGAAGGGCGTCACGCCGCTCCCCAGTCGGGCCATCATCGCAAACGGCGCGTAGATGGGGATCCATGAAAAGATGCGCGGCAGAAGCCCGTCGGGATTTTGAAGGACGGAGCTTGCGATGGCGACAAAGGGGATGGTCAGCATTAGCACGAGCGGCATCATGTAGCCCTGGGCGTCGCGCATGCTGTCGCTAACCGCCCCGACCGCCAAGAATATCATCGAAAGCGCCAGGTATCCGGCCAGGAAGTAGTAAGCCAACGCGGCCGCAATCCAGGGCGAGCTGATCGAGACCAGAGCCGGGCGGATGAAATCGGCAACGATACCCTGCACTGAAAAGGCCGCGGTAATCGCAAAAGCGATCCAGGCCGAGATCATCACCAGCCCAACAGCGATTACCCCTACCAGCTTGCCGTATAGCAGCTGGTCCGGCGTTATGCAGGCGAGTACGGACTCCAACAGTTTGTTCGACCGTTCCTCAATGAGGCCCTGCAGCATCCACGAACCAGAGGTCATAATCGATATGAGCAGCAGATAGGCGAGCGCCAAGGGTAGGGCCGAGTGCAGCAACAGCCGCTCCCGCGCGCCTGTACCGGCTGGCGGAACGGTAAGAGTTACCTGCGCGCTAAGGGTCTGGATTGTCGCCAGAGCTGCGATATCCACGCCGGCGGACTGCAAGGCTTGCGTGCGCAGCGATGTATTGAGCTCCTGGCGGATGGTTTCCACCAATTCAAGGTCTGGCCGGCCGTTGGACCACATGCGGACCACCGCGCCTGGGGTCCCGAAGTTCGCGGGAATATAGACGCCAAGCGCCAGTTGTCGCGGTCCTATCGGCGTTGTGACATCCTTCTTCAGATGCGGGGCGAGGGACGCACCAAAGGCGTCTGCGCCGCCTTTCGTGACAACATCCTGCGGCGGCGGGATCGGGATGAAATTTGGTGCGGAGAGCCGCAAATCTGGTGCCGCTACCGGCTTCAAATGCGCAATCTGTGCGGCCGCCCCTCGAATACCGCCCGCAGCTTCGAAGGTCTGGGCTTCTGAGAGCGTGAAAAGGCGCGGCCCGTCGCCCCAGGCTGTGCCCGGGCCGGTGGGTTTGATCTTCCAGCGTTGGGCATAGGCACCAAGCTCGCTAAGCACTTGGCGGTCGCGATCCAGGGCGATCTTTTGTTTGATCAACGGCGCATAACGGCTCGTTTCGTCGACGATCACCACCGCAACTCCGGGTGATGGTGCCATGAGGCGCGCGGAGACCTGACTGAGGCCGATCGCCAGGGGCAGAAGGAGAAGTGTCAGCCAGAAACTGCGGGTGGCACAAATCTGGCGGAACTCGCGGGCGGCGACCAGCCACATGGTGTTCATGACCGCACCTCAGAGCTTTCGCCAGCTTGTTCGCCGCCGGCCAGATGCAGGAAAACCTCGTGCAGGCTGGCGCGATGGGTTTCGAAGCTGCGCAGCGCAAAACCGACGCGCGTGCAGGTCTCAAGAAGCGCGCCAGCGCTGGCGCCTGGGCTCAGTGTGATGTCCCAGTTGGTCCAACCGCCATCACCGCCAAGCCTGGCCACCGCGTGCTCAACGCCTGAGAGCCCGCTTGGATTATCCCTCGCGGTGAGGGAAAGTCGCGCGGGAAGCTGGCCTCGAGCCTCCTCCTGGCTGCCTTCGAAGACTTTGCGTCCCCGAGCAATCAACAGAAGTCGGTCGCACAGGCGCTCAGCGTGCTGCATGACGTGGGTAGAGAAAATCACCGTCGATCCGGCCTTGGCTCGCTCCAGCACCACGTCTTCGAGTACCGACTGGTTGACCGGGTCGAGACCTGCAAATGGCTCATCGAGGATTAGCAGGCGCGGCGCGGTGACCAATGCTGCCGCTAACTGGACCTTCTGGGCCATACCTTTGGAGAGTCGCTCGACCTTGCGGTGTGCGAATTGCGCCAGGCCGAAGCGCTCAATCAGCGTCTCGGCAGAGGCGCTCGCGGCACCCTTCGCCATGCCTTTCAATCGCCCGAAGTAGATCACCGTCTCCAGAACCGTCATCTGGCGGTAGAGGCCGCGTTCTTCAGGCAGAAACCCGATTTCGCCGCCGCCGCGTCGCCCGGGGGCCTGGCCCAAGACCTGGATGGTCCCATGGGTCGGGCGAAGGATGTCCAGCGCCATACGCAATGTGGTGGTCTTGCCTGCGCCATTGGCGCCGAGGAATCCGAAGATCCCGCCTTCAGGGACTTCGAAGCTCAAATTATCGACAGCTGTGAAGCCTTCGAAGCCCTTTGTAACGCCGTCCAGGACGAGAACTGACAGTTGCGCCTCCGAGGTGGGCGCTCGATGCTGGCGAAGCGCACTGAGCACTCAACCGCAATTTGTGGTGCTAGCCAAGCCGCGTATCTGCGCTGTGATGCCCGGTAAAACCTTCAAGCCCTGTCATTGATGGCTGCAAATCCAGTCGGCGCGCGCTATCGGGGGGCATGATGTCGCGCGGCCGAGTTCTGATCATCGCCGGTTCGGATTCCGGCGGCGGCGCAGGGGTTCAAGCCGATATCAAGACGGTCACATCGTTGGGTGGCTATGCCGCTACGGCGATCACTGCGGTGACGGCGCAGAACACGTTGCGTGTGAGCGCGGTCCACCCGATCCCGGTCGAGATCATCGAAGCTCAGGCTCGGGCCGTCTTGGATGACATCGGCGTCGACGCCATAAAAACGGGTATGCTGGGTGACGCCATGGTCGTTGAGGCGGTGTCTCGTCTTCTCGATTCGGCTGGCGGTGTCCCGGCCGTTATCGACCCGGTGATGATCGCCAAGGGTGGCGCAACGCTACTCGCCAGCGATGGCCTCGGAGCGCTGAGGACCCTGCTGATCCCTCGCGCAACCTTGCTTACCCCCAATGCTCCAGAAGCCGAGGCCATCACCGGGCTCAATGTGGCGAGCACCGAAGATCTTCGCCGGGCTGGCGAGGCGCTGCTGGCAATGGGCGCGAGGGCGGTCCTGATGAAGGGTGGGCATGTACCCGGGACGCGGGTGATTGATCTGCTGATGACGCCATCGGGTGAGACGGCCTTCGAAAGCGAACGGATCGACACGCGGCACACGCACGGGACGGGTTGCACTCTGGCTTCGGCCTGCGCGACAGGGCTCGCTCAGGGGATGCTGCTGACTGATGCCGTGGCGAGAGCATGGGCCTACGTCCAGGAAGCCCTTTTACGTGCGCCGGGTTTCGGCGCGGGTCATGGACCCCTGGACCACGGCTGGCCGTTGCGAGGAAAAGCATGAGCGCTGCACTGGAACATCGCCTGGAGGATATTGTCCGCAGCAGTCCGTCTCTGATGCAGGTGCTGACAATCGCTCGTGACATCGACCTGCCAGATTGGCTGATTTTCTCCGGGGCGATCTATCAAAGGGTGCTGAACAGCCTGACGGGCCGCGACCTGGACTATGGGATCAAGGATTACGACCTCGGCTATTTTGATCGTGACACCTCCTACGAGGCCGAGGACGAGGTGATCTGCCGTGTGACCGCTGCCTTCGATCCGCCGCTTTGCGAACTGGTCGAAGTCCGCAATCAAGCGCGAGTGCATCTGTGGTTCGAGGGAAAATTCGGCGAGCCCTATGCCCCGCTGACCCGTACATCCGACGCGCTTGAGCGCTTCACCAGTACAATGTTTTCGGTCGGGGTGCGGTTGGCGCCAGATGATCGGTTGATTGTGGTCGCGCCATTTGGGCTGGAAGATCTCTTCGCATTGCGCCTGCGGCCCAATCCGATCCGCCCGACCAATGGCTTCGCCCGCTCCGCTGCGTCCGCTGTCGCGCGCTGGCCTGAACTCATCGTTGCTGAATAGCTACGCGCCCAATGGGGGCATCGACGTTCTCAGCCTCCAAAAAAAGCCCGTCGGGGTTAGGCCGCGGGGGCTGCCGCACCTTGGCCAGATCGTCAGCCGTTGGGCTGATCGACCCGCCAGCCGAGAGGGCTCAACTGGCCAGCGTCGCACAAGAGTATCTGGCGGGGACCTCAGCCCTGAGGGCCGGGAGCACCCAGGTCGCGGGCCCTAGGTCTGGCTGTCAGCCGACCTGAGTGGCGGCAACCGGGGGGCGACCCGCGCCGCCGGTCGCTGCGGCGGTCAAAGCCGCGCTAATGGCCTCATAGAGCTTGGCGATCTCAATCGGCTTGGCGACGTGTCCGTCCATCCCCGCCGAAATATAATCATCAACCTGGTGAGTGAGGGCATTGGCGGTCAGCGCAATGATCGGAATGCGTTTGCGCTCCTCGGCGATCTCACATGCGCGAATCTCGCTGGCCGCCTCAATTCCACCCATGACGGGCATCTGGATATCCATCAAAATCAGATCGTGCCCGCCGACCCGCCAGGCCTCGACGGCCTGCCTGCCGTCGCCAACGATGTCGATATCGATGCCAAGCGAGTCCATCACTGTGGCCAGCACGTGCTGATTGGTGGGATTGTCCTCGGCAGCCAGCAGCCGAATATTCCGCTGGTCATTGTACGGCGTCGGTTCGACCTGCGCCGAAACTGAGGCCTCACCGCGGATCAGCGGCAGCTCAACAGTGAAGGTCGAACCGTGGCCCTCTCGGCTCTCGACGTTGATCGAGCCACCCATCAACTGTGTCAGTTCGCGGCAGATCGCCAGGCCAAGCCCCGTGCCGCCGAAACGACGTGTGGCGGAGTTATCGGCCTGGGTGAATTTCTCAAACAAAGCGGGCAGCTTTTCGGGCGCTATGCCGATGCCGGAGTCGCGGACCATCAGGCGCAGGGCGTTGGACTGCGGATCGACGTCCACAATGGCCTCCACCAGACCTTGCGGCGTGAACTTCACGGCGTTGGACAGCAGGTTTCCAATGATCTGGCGCAGTCGATCTGCATCGCCGCGCCACCATCCTTGGGCGGCATCGTTGATCTTAAAGCGGAATGCGAGGCCCTTATTCTGCGCTAAAACCTGGAATGTGTCAGCCGATGGGTGAAGCGTCGTGGCCAAGTCAAAGTCTTCGGCCATCAGGCTGAGCTTGCCCGCCTCGATCTTGGAGAGGTCCAGGACGTCGTTCAGCACGGTCAGCAGCAGGTTGCCAGATTGTCGGATGATCCCCAGGCGCTCGCGCTGAACGTCGCCCAGTTCGCCAATGGACATGACCTCGGCCATCGCCAGTACGCCGTTCAAAGGCGTGCGGATTTCGTGGCTCATATTGGCTAGGAACTGAGTCTTCAGCACGTTGGCTGCATTCGCAGCGTCGCGGGCGCTTTCGAGGTCGCGCATCGCGCCCTTCAGGTCGTCTTCGCGTTCGCCGAGTTTTCCGAGCAGGTGATTGAAGCTATTGGTTAGACCGCGAAAGAGTTCGTCCTGCGCCTTGACCTCGACGGGTTGAAAGCTACCGCCGGCGGCGACTTCGCGCATGGCTTCAGACAGGCTCTGTACGGGCTTGATGATCTGATGCGCCATGCCGCGCGCCAGGAAGATGGCGACGCCAATGCCTCCCATCAGAAGGGTAAAGGTCAGAGCGATGGACTGAGGCAGGAGTGCTGTGAACGTTGGACGGCGCACCGTCAGGTCTAACGCGCCCACCTTGCGTCCATCAGCGATGACATCCGTCTTGATGAACTCGGTCGGTCCCGTTTCGGTGCCCGGAGGGTTTGCGCGTTCAAAGGTCGCCAGCGTGGCGCCCTCAAGATCTGTGAGGTGGGCGACCTCGACGGCTTTACTGGCGGCGAGCGCCAGAATTGGCGCCTGAATGGTCTGCGGCTGACCGCTGGAGATCGCCTGCGCCTCGGTGGAGGCCGTGACTTGTGCCAGGCCCATATGCATCTGATGAGATTGCGTACGGGCCACGGCCCATTGCTGCAGCATAAAGGTCATGCACGCTGCGATCAGCACCACGAGGGTCGTAATGAGCCCCACTTTCGCGACGCGATAGTGGAAGGTTGTCAGGGGCGCTGGGCCGGATGTGCCGGTCGTAGGGTTCATAATGCTCGGAAAAGGCCGCACGGGACCTTTGCAGTATCCGAATAATCCTAACGTTTCGCTTCGGCACAACCGGCTCGCGCCACCGTCTAACGGGTCTCCAGACGGCAAAAACGTGTCTTTGGCGCCACATTTTCAACCCTCTGGGGAAGAATTTATGGTTAACAACCGATGAATCGATTGCGAGAACCTTAATATTCTATTTACCTTAAATTGTGGTTGTTCACCTTGTTAGGGGATCGTGATGGAAAAGGCGTTTGTGGCGCAACGAGTGGCCAAGAAGCTGTTCGTGACCGAAGCCGCCGTTGATGGCGCGCTTGCGGAAGCGTCTGAACTGATGAGCGAAATGCTTCGCGCCCGCAAGGATGTGAACGTCTCAATGGTGTTCGCGGACGAGGCGGCTGTGAAGATGGTTGAGGCGATCAAGGCCCTCAGCGACGCACGTACGGCGATGGTCGGTGTGCATAACGAACTTAACGAAGCCAAGCTTCGGCTCGGCATTCGCACGACGATGAACGGCGAAGACAAGCCGCCGCATCCGCATCATATGGTGGAAGTCGCCCAAACGACGATGCGTCAAACGGGCTGACTGCGATCTCGTCGTATCTATCGACGAAACGTTGCAGTAGATTAACTGGTTTGGCGCCTCTAATTGCCATTAGAGGCGTCTGACCATGCAAAACACGTCAATCGGCCTTCTCATTGATTTGGTCTCCGTTCTCGGAGCCCTTTTTGCTATGTGGAAGGGTGGCTTCGCAGAGCGTGTGACCGCCGTCGTCGTGATTCTAAACGTGATCACCGGCGAGGTTGCCTATATCCTGGTGCCAATCAGCGAAGCTATGATTCGTCTGTTTAATGATGGCATCACAGCCCTGGTCCTGCTTGGAGTCACTGTGCGTTTCGGCGCGCTCTGGATGGGTGGGGTGATGCTGTTCTTCGCCGCTCAGTTCTCCTTGCATTCCTATTATCTGGGCACGGACAGGCCTCACGACTTCCTTCATGCCCTGATTAACAACATCGATTTCAGCGGCATTATCGGGTGTTTGATTATCGGCACAGCTGTCGTCTGGCGCCAGCGCGTGAGCGCGCGAATGGCCGCTTCGGCTTAGCGTGGCCTACAGACGCACATAGAAATATTCACTTGCTCTGTCGCCCGAAGCCGGGCTTTTGGCCGGCGGGCCACGCCCCCCCAACGGGGCGCAGTCCATCTGTAAGGATGGGAGACATTGTTATGACGACCCCCGCTAAGCCGGCGATGCGCCCGGCGCGCCCTGAATTTTCTTCAGGCCCGTGCGCCAAGCGCCCCGGGTGGACCCCTGAAAATCTCCAAAATGCCGTACTTGGGCGGTCTCATCGCTCCAAGCTCGGCAAGGCGCGTCTGAAGGAAGCCATTGATCGCACCCGTGAGGTGCTCGAGGTTCCTGACGATTTTCTCATCGCCATCGTGCCCGGTTCTGACACCGGTGCCGTCGAGATGGCCATGTGGTCCATGCTGGGGCCGAAACCGGTCCAACTCCTGGCCTTCGAAAGCTTCGGCAAGGACTGGGTGGTCGATGTCACCAAGCAGCTGAAGATCGAAGCCGAGGTCCTGGACGCCGCCTACGGCGAACTGCCGGACCTCTCCAAGGTTCGCAAGGATGCCGACCTGGTCTTTACCTGGAATGGCACCACCTCCGGCGTGCGTGTGCCGAATGGCGACTTCATCGCCGCCGACCGCGAAGGCATCACCATCTGCGACGCCACGAGCGCCGCCTTCGCTCAGGATCTGGCCTGGGACAAACTCGATGTGGTGACGTTCTCATGGCAGAAGGCCCTGGGTGGCGAAGCTGCGCATGGTGTCCTGATCTTGTCGCCGCGGGCCGTCGCAAGGCTTGAGAACAACACACCCGCATGGCCCATGCCGAAGCTCTTCCGCATGACCAAGGGGGGGAAGGTCACTCTCGACCTCTTCGACGGCGCGACGATCAACACGCCCTCAATGCTGGCTGTTGAGGATGCGATCGATGCGCTCAAGTGGGCGGCCTCGATCGGCGGCCTCACCGAAATGAAGCGACGCGCTGAGGCGAACCTCGGCGTCCTTTCAGCCTGGGTCGAGAAGACCAGTTGGGTCGCCTTCCTCGCGAAAGATCCCGCCAACCGCTCTAACACTTCGGTCTGTCTGAAGGTCATCGAGCCGCGCATTACCTCGCTTTCCGAGGACGCCCAGGCCGATTTCGCCAAGAAACTGGCCGCGGTCCTGGAAAAAGAAGGCGTCGCCCTCGACGTCGGTAGTTACCGTGATGCGCCTCCAGGTCTGCGGATCTGGTGCGGCGCAACGATCGAATCTGACGACCTCGATGCGCTGACGCCGTGGCTCGACTGGGCTTTCGCCGTCACGGATTCTGAATTTCAGCCCGCCTGAACCGGCGCCTTCGCGCGCCTTTCCGAAACATCACCCTGCCCGAACTGTCGGGGAGGGCCTCTCCCAATGGAACTTTACATGCCCCGCGTCCTCATCGCCGATAGCCTCAGCCCTGCGGCAATCGAGATCTTCCGCCAACGTGGCGTCGACGTCGACGTCAAGACCGGCCTGTCCAAAGAAGAGCTGATTCAGATCATAGGCGACTACGATGGCCTAGTCGTCCGCTCTGACACCAAGCCCAACAAGGATGTCATCGCCGCTGCCACCCACCTGAAGGTCATCGGCCGGGCCGGCATTGGCGTCGACAATATCGACATTCCGGCCGCGACCGCCGCGGGAATCGTGGTGATGAACACCCCTTTCGGTAACTCGATCACGACGGCCGAACACGCCATTGCGATGATGTTCGCCCTGGCGCGTCAAATGCCTGCAGCTGATACCTCCACCCAGGCGGGCAAGTGGGAAAAGAGCCGCTTCATGGGCGTCGAACTCTACGGCAAGACCCTCGGCCTGATTGGCGCCGGTAACATCGGCTCAATTGTTGCTGATCGGGCGCTCGGATTGAAGATGAAGGTGGTGGCCTACGATCCCTTCCTGTCGCCTGAGCGGGCCGTGGAAATGGGCGTCGAAAAGGTCGAACTGGAGGACCTGCTGGCGCGTGCCGACTTCATCACGCTCCACACGCCTCTCACCGACAAGACCCGCAACATCCTGTCCGCCGAGAACCTGACGAAGGCCAAGAAGGGGGTGAGGATCATCAATTGTGCCCGCGGCGGCCTGGTCGACGAGACGGCGCTACGCGCTGGTCTGGACAGTGGCCACATTGGCGGCGCGGGCTTCGATGTCTTCGTTCAGGAGCCGGCCAAGGAAAACGTACTGTTCGGCGCCCCAAATTTCGTTGCGACACCGCACTTGGGCGCCTCGACCAATGAGGCTCAAGAAAACGTCGCTCTGCAGGTCGCCGAACAGATCAGCGACTTCCTCCTGACCGGCGCGGTCACCAATGCGTTGAATAGCCCCTCGGTCACCGCCGAAGAGGCACCGCGCCTGAAGCCCTTTATCGCACTCGCCGAAAAACTCGGCGGGTTCGCGGGCCAGATGGTGGACTTCGGGATCAAGGCGATCGACATCGCCTACGAAGGCGAAGTCGCACGCCTCAACGCCAAGCCACTGACTGCTGCAGCACTCGCGGGCGTCATGCGGCCCATGCTTGCAGAGATCAACATGGTCTCAGCGCCAGCGGTGGCGAAGGAGCGGGGCATCACCGTCTCCGAAAGCCGCCAGGACGAGTCGCCCATCTACGAGAGCCTCATCCGCATCACCGTCACCACCGAGAAGGGCAAGCGGTCTTTCGCTGGCTCCGTGCTTGCTGGCACACCCAGGGTGATCGAGGTGAAGGGTATGGACCTGGACAGCCCGTTCAGCGCCACGATGCTCTACGTCAACAACCTCGATCAGCCGGGCTTCATCGGCAATCTAGGCAATCTCCTCGGCGAGGCGGGCGTGAATATCGCGACTTTTAACCTCGGTCGCGTCTCGGCCGGCGACGACGCCATTGCTCTGGTGGGTGTCGACCAGGCACCGAGCGAAGCCTTGATCAGCAAGATCCAGGCCCTGCCGCACGTCAAGGAAGCCCGCTCTTTGAGATTCTAGGGCGACTTTGCGTATCCCTTTGCTCAACGGCGACCCGCCCTGGTCTAGCGCTAATGAGAGGCGGATTGCCCGGCCCACGAAGCGACCCGCTCGTCGCCAGGGCCGGGCTCCAGCCTGCGATCTGTGGTCAACAGCGCGCGAGCGCGAAGCGTTGAACCTTGGAAAGGCCTGCCGTTTGGCCGCCTCAGGCCAGGTCTTGACCGCCTTGTCGCTGCGATAAATCCAGGCGTCTGCGCACCTAGGCCCTTCGTGGGTCTGGCGTGTTCGGGACCACGTCAGCGATCATCCGGACGAAATCGCCTCGATAATCGTCAACGACCTTCATCTCGTTGTTGAAAACCATGGTCGCACGGCGTCCAGCCTCATAGGCCGGCCAATGTGGGATCAGATTATTGTTTGGATCACCGCTCGTGGCAAAGGCGACCCAGGTGGCCGCCAGCCTGTCGGACATTTGTCGCCCGCCCTTCGTGCCCGCGCCGCCGATCGGGTTGCGCGACAGATGGAAGGAGGCCTCCACATCGTGGCCGTGAACCGCACCGAACTTGCCGTCGAAGGCGGGGGTTTCCCAGTCCCAAACGTACATATAGGTCGCAGCCTTGCCGAGCTTGGCCTTGCGCAGCGCCTGAATCTGAGAATTGCCGCGGGTCGCGTCGGTGAAGGCTTCGGCTTGCGTCAGATAGGCCGACTGGTGCGGGTTTTCCCGGCGGTAGGCGGCGAGGATTTCGGCGCTCTTTGACCCGAATCGCTGACGGAAGAGGCCTGAAAGTCCAGTCTCGTCGAGATCGAAATTGGTCAGTCGCAGGGCCGCGTCGTGCAGGGTCGTGGAGATGATGACCGGTACGTCGGCCGATTCTGCGGGTGCCGCTGGATCAAACGGATGGCGCGGCAGGGTCTTATCGCCGACGACCGGACGGAAATTGCCGTTCGAGGCCACTTGGGCCTCCAGGAGCCTCTGCCACGGCATATCCTGGATTGCTGCAGCGTTGCTCTTGGCGATGCCGAGGGCCTTCAGCAATTTTTCGGCCTCGATCGTCGCTTCTTCCGGTGTCGCCTGACGCAGTGTCGAGCCGGACTGGACCGCGGCCCGATGGAAGAGACCCTTGGCGGCCGGCACGGCCAAAAGGGTTGAGGTTTTCGAGCCCCCGCCGGACTGGCCAAAGATCATCACCCGGCCAGGATCACCGCCGAAGCGTTCAATATTGTCACGCACCCATCGCAAAGAGGCGACCATGTCCATCACGCCGCAATTGCCGGCGTCGGCGAATTCCGCCGGCGCTCCGAGGCCTGCCAGATAGGTATAGCCAAAGGACGCCAAGCGGTGGTTCACCGTCACGACCACCACATCGCCCAACCGGGCCATTTGCGCCCCGTCATACATCGGACCATTGCCAGAGCCGGTCGCCCAGCCGCCGCCGTGGAACGAGACCAGCACGGGTCGCTTGGCGTGGTCGTTCACGCTGGGCGTCCAGATGTTCAGGTTGAGGCAGTCTTCTCCCATGCCACCCGGACCGACGTGTCGATCCCAGGCGATCATCATCGAATAGTCGCTATCGAGCGCCGCAGGTGTTTGCGGCGAGATCGGGCCGTAGCCGATGCAATTGCGGACTCCCGCCCAAGGTGTCGGCGTCTTCGGGGCCATGTAGCGGTTCTTGCCACCGGTCGAGGCACCATAGGCGATGCCCTTGAACTCCTTCACGGCACCGTTGGCGATGCCCTGGACCTTTCCCGAAGTGGTCTCAACCGTCCAGAAGATGCCGCCTGGAGCGCCACCGCCGCCCAGGATACGGGCGGGCGCAGGTGAGGGCGCCTGTGCGGCGGCCTGCGAGGCTACGGCTGTGGCGCCAATGCCGGTCGCGCTCAGCGAGGCGACCTGGATCACATCGCGGCGGCTGGGGCCTTGAGGTTTCTTCGATGTCATGACCGTTGCGCTCCCTTAGCCCCGTGGACCAGCGGCTGGCGGATTGGCGTCCCACCAGGCCCGGATTTCGGCGCGAGGGTTAATCTCCTGGCGCGTATCGTTGTCGAACAGCATCACGGCGCGTTGGGTGTCGCTGTAGGGTTTCCAGGGCGGGATGTGGCTGTTGTTCGGCTCGCCGGTCTTGGCAAAAGCCGAGAAGGTTGAGGCCAGGCGGTCTGCCATCCTCTTGCCGGCGCTCGAGCCCGCGAAGAATCCGTCGCGATAGGAGTGGAACGAGGCGGAAACGTCGATCCCGTGCACCGCGCCGAACTGACCGTCATAGGCAGGTGTGCGCCAGTTCCATTGGTAGACATAGGCCGGCGCTGCGCCGAGCGCGGCCTTGCGCGCGGCCTGGGTGAACGCCGAGCGTCGGGCGCCAGAGTCGGTGAAGGCCTGGGCTTGAATCAGGAACGGCGTGGCGATCGGATCATAGCGCCGATAAAGCGAGACCAACTCACGACCCTTGCCGGGCCAACGCTGGTTGAAGAGCGCGGTGAGGCCGTCTTCTGTGAGGGTGAAGTTGGTGAGCGATAACGCGGCGTCTTCAAGCGTCGTGGACACGATGATCGGCACGTCGGCCGAGCAGGCGGGCGCCACAGGATCAAAGGGGTGATTGGGAAGCGCGTCCGTCCCGATCACGGGTGAGAAGTTGCCACCGGCCGCAGTCTGCGCCTCAAGGAGTTGCTGCCAGGACAGTTTCTGGATGTCGGAGATGTTCGACTTGGTAAGGCCCAGTTGCTTGATGAATTTCTCCGCCGTCGCGGCCCCAGCTTCCGGCGTCACCAGCCGCAAGGCCGAACCCGATTGCACCGCTGCGCGATGGAAGAGGCCTTTTGCCGGCGGCATGGCCAGCACCGTCGACGTCTTCGCTCCGCCCCCCGATTGGCCAAAGATCATAACCCGGTCGGGATCGCCTCCGAAGTTCTCGATGTTGTCGCGGACCCACTGGAGCGAAGCGACCATATCCAGCGCCCCGGCCACGCCGGCGTATTTGAAGGCCTCAGGCGCACCGGCGCCGACGAGGTTCGTGTAGCCGAAACCGGCAAGCCGGTGATTGATACAGACCACGACGACGTCGCCGTAGTCGGCGAGGTTTTTACCGTCGAAGCCGGGTGCGTTGCCCGAGCCGGTGGCGAAGCCGCCGCCATGAAACGAGACCATCACCGCCTTCTTAGCGCTGCGCTCGACATTGGTTGTCCACACGTTCAGCGACAGGCAGTCCTCACCCATGCCGCCCACCTGGCGGTCCCACATGATCAACTGGCCGTATTCGCCGCGGATGTCGGCTTGAGTCTGCGGGCAGACGGAGGTGAAGGCGAAGCACTCCCGCACGCCCTTCCAGGGCGCGGCTTTCTGTGGCGGCATGAATCGGTTCTTGCCGCCTGTGGGTGCGCCGTAAGGGATGCCGCGAAATTCCCAGACCCGGCCGTTGGCGATGCCCTGAACCTTGCCTGTGGCCGTGTTGGTGACCTGGAAGAGCTTGCTGGAGCCGCCACCCGTCGCAAGGCCGGCCGGCGCTGCATTGGCGCGAGCTGGCCCTTGCGCTGCGGCCGTTCTGGCTACGGCTGCGGTGGCGGCAAGCGCTGCGCCGGCGATGAGGACGTGTCTTCGGCCGCAATCTGGCTGGTCAGACCCCTTCGTCATTTTCGTTCTCCCCGCCAGTATCGTTTGTCGGGCGGCCCATTCTGGCCGTGAGCGCGCCCCTTATTCGGCAATCTTAGGCGTTGGCCGCACCTGCCGCCAACGGAGACTACAAACTAGGTCTTTGGCATTTGCAGTTCAGCCACCAGGCTCTGTCGCAGCCTCTTCAGAAGGGCCAGCACCCGAAGGGCGTCGTCGGTGGGACGGCTGATAAACAAGGAGCCCATCGCCAGGCCCTCCAGGGCCGCGCGCATCAGGTGTGCGATGGTATCGGTCTGTCGCACGCGCTCTGGCGCGCCCAAGGTCTCAACCCTTCGCTCCCTCGTACGATGTCGGACGGCATCCAGGTCACCCGCGAATTCAGGATATCGGGCGGTCAGCTCCGGGGCGCAGGCCGGCGTTCTGCGTTGGGTCCGCGAGGAACTTTGGGCTTCTTCGCCGTCATCATATCTGGAGCATGGCGGGATGCAGGCTTGACGCCAAGCCTCAATGGAAATCACGGCTGCGGACCAGCGCGCTGGAGATCCGGCCATGTGGCGACGGCGGGGCAGCGCCGGACGCCTCTTCGTGGTCGCGCATCTGCGTCAGCTTTTGAGAAAAGTCAGTGAAGCGCTCGGCAACCAGGTGGATCACATTGCCCGCAACTTGCAGCTGGCCGTGCACAAGCAGGAAGGACGAGCTCATCACAAGACGGCGATTGGCGTCAAAGATGTCTTTCCAGCAGACGATATTCGCGACGCCGGTCTCGTCCTCCAGCGTCAGGAACACCACGCCCTTGGCGGTGCCGGGCCGTTGGCGAACCAGGACCAGGCCGCCCACGCAGATACGCCGGCGATCCGGCAGGGTCTTCAGGGCTACGCACGGCAGGACCTGCATCTTCGTCAGTTCATCGCGGAAGAAATTCACCGGATGAGCCTTCAAGGACAGCCGGGTGGTCCGGTAGTCTTCCGCCACTTCCTTGGGTGGGCTCATGAAGGGCAGGAGCACTTGGGCTTCCTTCACACTTTGCCGAGCGATGAGCGGGGCGAAACGCTCGGCGCCCAATTCATCTGTCATCCCTTTGACGGCCCACAGCGCCTCGCGCCGGTTGAGACCTAACGAGCGGAAGGTGTCGGCTTCGGCCAGAAGCTCCAGTCCTCGCCGCGAGAGGCCTGAGCGCAGGACATAGTCCTCCAGCGTCGTAAGGCCGGCGGCGCGGGACTTCATGAAGACCAGGACCTCAGTCTCTTTGAGACCTTTGATCTGGCGAAGACCAAGCCGCAGGGCGCGATGCGGCGACCGCGGGTCGTCGGGTGGCTCCAAGGTGCAGTCCCAATCGCTGGTTTGCAGGTCGGCAGGCCGCACCTCGACCCCATGTGCGATCGCGTCGCGGACCAGCTGGGCCGGTTGATAAAAGCCCATCGGTTGGCTGTTGAGCAGAGCTGCGCAGAACGCCTCGGGATGATGCCGTTTGACCCAGGCCGAGGCGTAGACCAAGAGCGCGAAGCTAATCGCGTGGCTTTCAGGAAAGCCGTAGGCGCCGAAGCCTTCTATCTGCTTGAAACAGCGCGCTGCGAAGTCGGGGGCGTAACCGCGCCTGGCCATGCCCTCGATGAACATCTGCTTGTAGGTCCACAACCGTCCATCGGCGCGGAAGGTGGCCATGGACCGGCGCAGGCCATCGGCGTCATCGCCGGAAAACTTGGCCGCCTCGATAGCCAGCCGCATGGCCTGTTCCTGAAATAGTGGAACCCCAAGCGTCTTGCCGAGCACAGCGCGCAGTTCGTCCTTGTCGCCATCTTCCGGCCGAGGCGCCGGAAATTCCACCCGCTCGCTTCCTTCCCGCCGCCGCAGGTAGGGGTGCACCATGTCTCCTTGGATCGGCCCTGGCCTGACGATCGCCACTTCGATGACGAGGTCGTAGAATTTGCGCGGGCGCAACCTTTGCAGCATCGCCATCTGGGCGCGACTCTCGACCTGGAAAACGCCGACCGAGTCCGCCTCGCAGAGCATGTCGTAGACGGCCTTATCCTCCTGCGGGATGTGGGCGATGTCGGTGATGCGCTGGCCGTTCGCCGCCGGCGGAAGCATCTCGAAGCTACGCCTCAGGGCTGTCAGCATGCCCAACGCCAGGACATCGACCTTCATCAGGCCGAGCGCGTCGATATCGTCCTTATCCCATTCGAGGAAGGTGCGATCTTTCATGGCCGCGTTGCCGATCGGCACGGTTTCGTCGAGCCGACGTTTGGTCAGCACGTAGCCGCCGACGTGCTGCGACAAATGGCGTGGGAAACCGATCAGCTGTTCGGCGATCGTGGTGGCGCGCCGGATCTCGGGGGCCTTCGGATCTAGCCCCACCTGGCGGATATGGTCGTCGGCGACGTTGTCGCCCCAGCTGCCCCAGACGGTATTTGAGAGCGCTGCGGTGATGTCCTCGGTGAGGCCCAGAGCCTTGCCGACCTGGCGGATCGCCATGCGTGGCCGGTAGTGGATAACCGTGGCGACGATGGCCGCGTGGTTTCGACCGTAGCGCTTGTAGACGTACTGCATCACCTCCTCGCGCCGCTCGTGCTCGAAGTCGACGTCGATATCCGGCGGCTCGCCGCGGTTCTCAGAGATGAAGCGCGAGAACAGCAGGTCCTGGTCTTCCTTCGTGGGGTCGACCGCGGTGATGCCCAAACAGAAGCAAACGCAGGAATTGGCCGCTGAGCCGCGGCCCTGGCAGAGGATCTTCAGCTCGTCGCGTGCATGGCGCACGATGTCGTGGACCGTCAGGAAGTAGTTGGGAAAATCCAGCTTCTCGATCAGGTCGAGTTCGTAGGCGACGAGCTTCGACACTTTCTCTGGCACCCGGTCAGGGTAGCGCCACTTGGCGCCCGCCCAGCTCAGGTCGCGCAAATGCTGAATGGCGGTCTTGCCCGATGGCACCGGTTCGTCGGGATATTCGTAGCGCAGCTGGCCGAGGTCGAAGGTGATGCGTTCGGCGATCTCGGCGCTGCGTTCCACCGCGCCTGGGAACTTGGCGAACAGTCGCGCCATCTCGGCGGGGGATTTCAAATGCCGTTCGGCGTTGGGCTGCAGCCGGATCCCGACGTCCTGGATCGCGCAGGTCTGTCGGATGCAGGTCAGTACGTCCTGCAACGGACGGCGCGCGGGGTCATGGTAGAGCACATCGTTCGTCGCCACGATCGATATGCCTGTGCGCTCGGCCAGAGCCGCCAGCTTCGATAGCCGGTTGAGGTCGCGCGGGCCGTAGCGCCGGGCGGCGGCCAGCCAGATACTGCCGGACAATTCCCCGACCATGCCTCGCAGGTTGCGTTCGAAGGCTTCATCGAGGCGGTCGGGTGGAATGGTTAGGGCGAGCTGGCCTTCCGCATGGGCGAGAAAGTCCTCCCAATGCAGCTGACACCCCCCCTTCTTGGCGCGCATTTGACCAACGGTGAGCAGCCGCGTCAGGCGGCCATAGGCCTCGCGGTCGGAGGGATAGACCAACAGGCTCGGCGTTCCATCGGCGAAGTCGAGGCGGCAGCCGGTCAGCGCCCGAACCTTTGTCTCGCCCTGCGGTAGGTTTCGGCGCGCAATCCAGGCGCGCACGACGCCGGCCAGGGAATTGCGGTCGCAGACACCAATGGCCTCCAGACCCAGCGCATTGGCACCCACGACCAGTTCCCAGGGATGGGATGCGCCGCGCAGGAACGAATAGTTTGTGGTGGCCTGGAGCTCGGCGTAACGCGGGCTCATCCAAATAACCCATGCAGCCACCATTTTGGCGGCGTCGCGGGATCGCCGTAGAGGCCCGCGCGGAACAGCCAGAAGCGCCCACCCTTGGTGTCTTCCAGACGGTAGTAGTCGCGGATGTGGCCAACATCGGCATCCTCGATCTGGCCCTTCCACCAGTCTTCGCCGATCCGCTCGGGCCCCTCGGCGCGATGGACGCGGTGGACCTGGCCGCGCCAGCGGAACTGGGTCGGCGGATCGTCGGGGGTGAGGGCGATCACGCTGTCCACCGGCTCAGGACGGCGGAAGAGGCGGGTCGGGCGCGGGATCTCCCGATTCCAGGTTTGCGGGATCGATGGCTTGCCGAGCGGGCGGGAGCGACCCACAGCCAGCTCCGGCACATGGCTTTCCACCGGCACAGCGCGCCAGACGCGCTCCTGCCCAAGCCGATTGGTCAAACGGTCGACCAGGGGCGCCAGACCTTCCTCGACCGTCGCTTCGCGGGCCTTGTCCAGCCGCGCCTGGCGTCCGGAGATCGGCTCCACGGCCTCGGCCCTGAGCGTCACGACCTCGATCCCGAAGCCGGGATCAAGGGTGTCCAGTTTTGGCACCAAGAGTTTGGCGATACGGACCGGATCGCGGCCAGGCAGCGACAGCCCGACGCTCAGCTGCAGCGCTTTGCCGTCCACCCGATGGAAGCAAACCTCGAAACGCCTGGCGCCCTGGCCCTCAGTCTCCAGTCGGGCGCAGAGCTTAGTGGCGACGTCCACTGTGACGCGCGACATATCTTCTGGCGCGCTGATCGGCTCGGCGAAGGCCAGGCGCGCGAACCAGGGTGTTGGCGGACGCCGGAAGGTCAAGGCCTCGGCCTCATGGCCCAGGGCCTGGTCAAGGCGCGTCAATGCTGCGCGGCCGAACCGGCGGCCAAAGGGCGCACGGGGAATGGCGACCAGCTGGCTGACCTGGCGAAGGCCCAGCCGTTCGATCTGCGCCCAGGTTTCTCTGTCTAGGCGCAGCGCCGCCGGTGGCAAGGACGCGAGCAGAGGCTCATGTTCACCTGACGGAGCGATCGTCCCGTCCTTGCCAAAATGCGCCAGCGCCCAGGCGGAACCTGGCGTATCGGCGATTGCGCAGCGGAAGGGCAGGCCGTTGGTAATCAGTCGGCTGCGGAAGTCGGCCAGCATCTGCGCCTCGCCTCGCCACAGATGGTCGACGCCGGTCACATCGAGAAAGAGGCCATCTGGCGCATCGACAGCGACGGCCGGTGAGAACCGTACGCACCAGTCCGCAAGGGCGGTCAGGGCCTCAGCGTCAGCTTCCGGTTCAGCCTCGGCGGTGACGAGTTCCGGAACCAGGGCCATGGCGTCGGTCGCCTTCTGACCGATATGGAGTCCCAGTCGCGCCGCCCCCAGGCTGACTGCCGACAAGCGCCTGACCGCATGCACCGTCTCCAGCAGAGCGAAGGGTTGTGTTGGCTCAACCCGCGAGTCGGAGGGGTTGCGCCGGCGCCAGTTGGCGATCGCCCAGGTCGGCGACCAGGCGCAGAGGATGCGCGACATCCGTCTTCTCCCAGCAATAGGCGTCTGTGGCTTCGAACAGCCACGCTCCAGTTCGCCCGCCACGGCAGCGTTCCAGCTCCGCGACGAACCGCGGCGCGCCCAGGCCGAATTCTCCGGCTCTAGGCTCGGAAGGCGCAGACGCGATCCGCCAGCGGGTGGCGGCTGCTGAGCCGGTCGTCTCGCGCCTGGCCTGGCCCCCATAGGGACGACGGTGGATAAGAAAGCCGGTCGCGCCCTGTTTTTCGCAGGCCAGCTGCAACCGCCGCCCAGCGGTCAGGTCTATGACCTCTGTTTCGCCGACCACGGCGGCGACACCCACCGTGGCCAGCGCGTCCTCCATCACAGACAGCGCCTCGGCCTCGTCACGGGCGCAGACCTGGATCAGTCGTTCCGGCGCAAAGCCCAGGCCCAGCAGTCCGGGCGCGGAAAGGTCGTCGCGGCGCAGCACCCAAACCACCTCGCCCTGCTGGGTCAAGGGTGCGGCCAGCAGCGCCGTAAAAGCGGTCGGCGCTGCGGCCGTCTCAACCTCTATTCCCGTCCCGCCGATCTCGTGCCAACGGCCAAGCGGCAGCCCGCCGCCTGGCAGACAGCCGTCGATCCGCTCGTCCCCGAAGGGCAGGAATTTAGGCTCCGATCGCCCGCCCGCCTCGATGGCGGCGATCTTCGCCTTGAGGGTGGCGAGCCCCCTTATGCGAAAATCGGACATGGCTTTACGGACTCCTTTTGTTCTATTTTTGTTCTAGTCGTCGTGATGCAAGAGTCAAGTTCCCGCACCCGTCGCCTTGACCACATCGACTCGCGGTCAGAAGGTCGGCCAGTAACACTGGCGTTTGGCCGGCGTGAGGGACTTCAATGATCAGGATCGCCACCACTATCGCCGCCGCAGCCGTCCTGGTCGCGAGCGCAGCGCAGGCACAGACGCCCACGGTCAAACTCGACTCCGGCCCGGTCATCGGCGTGGTCGAAGGCCCGGCCAATGTCTTCCGAAACATCCCCTTTGCGGCGGCGCCGGTGGGCTCCCTGCGTTGGGCTCCGACGCAAGCCGTGAAGGCTTGGAGCATGCCACGCCCAGCAGCCGAGGCCGGACCCTCCTGCCCTCAACCGATGAACGCTGACAACTCGCCCAATTCCGGCGGCGCGAACGGACCCACCTCCGAGGACTGCCTGCAGCTCAACGTCTTCGCGCCGAAGGACGCCAAACATGCACCCGTCATGGTCTGGATTCACGGAGGTGGTCACCGCACAGGCTCAGGCTGGATCTACGGCGGACAGAATTTCGCCCGCGATGGCGTCGTCGTCGTGGCAATCAATTACCGCCTGGGCGCCTTGGGCTATTTCGCCCACCCGGCGCTCACCAAGGCCGCCAAGCCGGACGAGGCGGTCGGTAACTACGGCCTGATGGATCAGATCGCTGCGCTCAAATGGGTGCAACGAAACATCGCAGCCTTTGGCGGTGACCCCAAGAACGTCACCATCTTCGGAGAAAGCGCCGGGGGGCAGAGCACTCTGGCCCTTCTGGCGACGCCTTCGGCTAAAGGCCTTTATTCCAAGGCTATCGTCGAGTCCGGCCTGGGCTGGGTCACGCCGAAGACCCTGGCCGATAAAGAGACCGATGGCGTCAAGGCGCTGCAACGGGCTGGGATCACAGCCTCAACGATCGAGGATTTGCGCGCCCTGCCTGCCGAGAAGCTGGTGCCGGTGAGCGACGACTTCCAGCCCTTCATAGACGGCAAGCTGATGACCGAGACGGCCACGCAAGCTGCCGTCGACGGCCATTTCAACGACGTGCCGCTGATCATAGGCTCGAACTCTGGCGAGGACTCGTTGATGGGGCCAATGACGCTTGGCGCGGCGGCCGCAGCGCGGATTCCCGCTGCGGTGAAACCGGCCTATGGCACCGAGGCCGCTGCAGGCGATGACACACTCGCCCGCGCGGTCTTCACGGACCGTGTCATGGGCGCGCCTGCCCGCTGGATCGCTGCCAAGGCATCGAGCGGCAAGCCTGCCTGGCTCTATTATTTTTCCTATGTCGGCTCACGCTTTCCGCCCTCTAAGACCCGCGCCGGCCACGCTGACGAGATCCAGTATGTCTGGGAATACTGGGGTCGGCGCACGCCCATGAGCATGGTCAGCGCCAAGGACCAGCAGGTGGCCACGCTGATGCACGCCTGCTGGGTCAGCTTCGCAAAGACCGGCGAGCCCAAGTGCGGAACACAGTCCTGGCCCGCTTACACTGCGGCGAGCGACCAGCTGATGGAGTTCGGCGTGATGAGCGGTGTGCGCACGCATTCGCGGAAGGCGCAGCTCGATGCACAGGAAGCATCGACCTTGCCGACACTCGCGCTAGTTGGGAGATAGCGACGCCATGACGGCCTATGTGATCAATGAAATCTGGGTCACGGACGCGTCGAGGTTTCAGACCTACGTTGTCCAAGTGCCGCCCACCCTGGCTCCGTTCGGTGGCCGCTATATTGTGCGAAGCGGTGCGACGCAGGCGATCGAGGGCGATCCACCTGGTCGCATCGTCATCCTGGAATTCCCCGACCGCGCCGCCGCGATGGCCTGGCGTTCATCGCCGGCCTATAGCGCCATCCTTCCGATCCGCGACGCCAGTTCGACGTCGCGGGTCTATGTGGTGGACGGGTATGCGCCTGCATGATCCCTGTAAGCTAGGGGATGGACCCGGCGCGTTTACTTCGACGCGGTAGGTGAGGCGCTTGCACCGGCCTTCACGGCCTCTTCCTGCCAGTCGAGCTGGGCTTTCAGGAAGTGGTCATGGGAAGCGGCGCCGGCGGCGCTGAACTCCATGAACGTCTCATTGGGCGCAAACTTCGGCCACGCCGTCCCACCGGTTGAGCCTGGATTTCCGGTTTTCATAAAAGCCGCCCAGTAGGCGTTGACCGACTTGGCAAGCGCGAGGTCTTCTGGCGCAAATTTCTGCTTCGGCCCGGCGAAAGCGTACATAATCTCGAAGGTGTGGCCAGCCCCATAGGGCGCGCGCGCCTTCAGGGTCGGGGACACATAGTTGAAGTAGTAGGTGTAGACCGCCTGGCCCGTTTTAGCTTGGGCGCGGCTGATCGCGCGGTCGGGTTCGGTGATGTAGACGCGTGTCGCCATGTCGTTGACGATCTGCAGCTTGTCACCCGTACCTTTGGGGTCGAAAGCGGCCATCGCGGCGGCCTTCTTATCGGCCGCGATGGCATCGAGTGCGCTCGCCTGTGGGCGGAAAAGGCTGGCCTCATTAGAATTGCCGCCGATCATCAGCGGGACCTTGGCCTGTTTGCCTGCCACAAACCCCTCGGCGATGCCGCTTTGCACGTAGCGGCCGTCGAGAATCGGACCGGCACGGCTGGTGAAGGGTCCAGAGTAGGGCATGGCGCTGAGCGGCAGTTTACGCAGCGCGGCAGCGGCGTCTGCATCGGTCCCGTTCACGCCAGCACCGGAGGCGGCCTTGACGCCAGCGGCTTGTGCGTCGGCCATGGAGGTGGGCTCCAGCCGTCCGAAGCTCGATTCTCCGATCGCCTTCTGAAATAGACCCCGAGCGTCCGGTGCCAACATCAGCTCCAGGACCGAAATGCCGCCCGCACTCTCGCCACCTATGGTGACGTTGGTCGGGTCGCCGCCGAAGGATGCGATATTGGCCTTTACCCATTGCAGGGCCGCAATTTGGTCCATCAGTCCGTAGTTGCCGCAGGGACCTTCCTTGCACAGCGCAGGATGCGCGAACCATCCGGCGCGGCCCAAGCGATAGCTGACCGAGACGGTGATCACGCCGTCCTTGGCGAACTGGATGCCGTCGGTTTCTGCGCCAAACGCGCCTGTCGCCGAGCCGATGGTGAAGCCACCGCCATGGATCCAGACGTAGACGGGCAACTTCTGGCCGGGCTTGGCGCCGGCCGGCCGGGTCACGTTGGCGAACAGGCAGTCTTCGGCGTACTCGCCCTTTTGACTGGGCTGGCACGAGGCACCGGCCTTGGTGGCGTCTCGTTCGCCCGACCAGCCGTGTGCGGTCGCCGGCGGCTTCCAGCGCAGGTCGCCGATCGGCGGCGCAGCGTATGGAATGCCCCAGAATTCTTCGACGCCTTCAACATTGGCGCCGAGCAACTTTCCCTGCTTGATGGTCGCCGTCGGGCCAGGCGCGGTTTGCGCGAAACTCGCCAAGGGCAAGGCTAGGACGCTGAAGGCCAAGGCAGTGGCAGTAAAATTGCGGCGACCGGTCATTGGTTATTTCCCCCAAGAATTTCGCCCGTCTCTAAGGCTCGGCTGTTGCGAGATTGTGTCTCGGAAATTCGCGCCGTGCCAGAGCCTTGACCCTTGCTCCGGCGAGTGTTGACCTCCCAGCCGTTCAAATCCCGGGGTGAGATCAAGTGTTTAAGTCCGCAGCCGCTCTGGCCTTAATCCTGGCATTTGTCGCCCGTCCGACCCTCGGCGCAGAACCCGCGCCGTTGCATTATGGCACCTGGGGCTTTGACCTGGCGGCCCGAGACCTGCAGACCAAGCCGGGCGATGACTTCTTTCGTTATGCCAACGGAGCCTGGCTCGATCGCACGCCGATCCCCGCCGACAAACCCGGCATCAGCCTGCGTCTGCTGGAAAGCAATATGGCCGAGGCGCGCTTGCAGGCGATCATGGAGAACGCCGCCGCCACGGCCGCCCACGCGCCGAAGTCCGTCAAAGGCAAGGTTGGCGCTTTCTACAAAGCCTTCATGGACGAACCTCGCATCGAGGCCCTTGGGGCTAAGCCGATCGCGCCGGAACTGGCGGCGATTGGCGCGGCGACCACCCGCGACCAGATCGGCGCCCTGATGGGTCGTCAGATGAGGGACTTCGAAGGCTCAGCTTTCGGCATCAACCTCGACGTCGACACCAAAGATATCAGTCACTACGCGACTTACTTGAGCCAAGCGGGCCTTGGGCTTCCCGACCGCGACTACTATCTGAAGGCCTCGTTCTCCGAGAAGAAGGCCGCCTACCAGACCTATGTGGAAAAGCTTCTCGGGCTCGAAGGCTGGCCCGGTGCCGCTGGCAAGGCGGCCGCGATCGTCGCGCTAGAGACGAAAATCGCGCAGGTCAGCTGGACCAAGGCCGAAGAGCGCAACCCTGACACCACCTACAATCCCTACACCCTGTCTGAGCTCGAAAAAGCCGCACCGGGTTTTCCTTGGGCGGCGTTCATGAGCGAGGCTGGCCTGGGCGGCACGACGAAAGTTGTGGTGGTCGAGAAGTCCGCCTTCCCGAAAATCGCGGCTATCTATGCTGAAACGCCGATCGACGTCCTGCAGGCCTGGCTAGCCTTCAGCGTCGCCGACAACGCAGCGGCCTATCTCTCCACGCCCTTTACCAGCGCCTATTTCGAGATGCGGGAGAAGACCCTTTCAGGCCAGGCAGAGCAGGAAGCGCGGTGGAAG
Source organism: uncultured Alphaproteobacteria bacterium (assembly GCA_903860975.1). Lineage (GTDB taxonomy): Bacteria > Pseudomonadota > Alphaproteobacteria > Caulobacterales > Caulobacteraceae > Phenylobacterium. Next base: position 31,146 of record CAIOSI010000043.1, on the reverse strand, counting down.
CGAGGCGTCCACGCCGTCAGTGGCGGCGACTATCTGGCCGGCGGCCGCTACGACAGCTTCGGCAATCTCGGCTGGGCCGTGGGCCAACTCTACACGGCCCGGTATTTCCCGCCGACGGCCAAGGCAAAGGTGCAAGCCTTGGTTGCCGACCTCAAGACCGCCTACGCCGCGCGCATAAAGACGCTGGACTGGATGAGTCCAGCGACCAAGGCTGAAGCCTTGAAAAAGCTCGCCGCCTACAACGTCAAGGTCGGCTACCCGGACAATCCGCGCGACTATTCCAAGGTGGTGATCCGTGACGACGATCTTGTGGGCGACGTGCGCCGCGCGGCGCAGGCCGACGCTGCGTTCTATCTTGCGCGACAGAACGGTCCTGTGGATCGCCGTGACTGGGGTATGACCCCACAGACGAACGACGCCTACAACGGCTCATTGATCGACATCGTGTTCCCAGCCGTGATCTTGCAGCCGCCGATCTTCGATTCCGGCGCCGATCCTGCGATCAACTACGGTGCCGTGGGCGGCGTTATCGGCCATGAACTCACCCACGGCTTTGACGACCAGGGGCGCAAATACGACTCAAAGGGGACGCTCCGCGACTGGTGGGCCGCCGACGATGCAAAAACCTTTGAGGCCCGCGCGAAGGTCTTCGCCGCCCAGTACTCCGCCTACGAACCTTTGCCCGGCGCTCATGTGAACGGCGACCTGACGATGGGCGAGAACATCGCTGACTTGGGGGGCTTGACGTTGGGCCTCGACGCTTACCACGCTTCCCTGCATGGCAGGCCCGCACCCGTGATCGACGGTCTGACAGGTGACCAGCGGGTATTCCTCGGCTGGGCTCAAGCCTGGAGGGGCAAGGTCCGAGACGACGCCGTCCAGCGCCAAGTGGTGAGTGACCCACATGCGCCGCGCCAGTATCGGGTCAACGGCCCAGTGCGAAACATCGAGGCTTGGTATGCGGCCTTTGGGGTCAAGCCCGGCGATGCCCTCTATGTGGCGCCCGAGCAGCGCGTGAGGATCTGGTAGGAGCAGGCGTCACGGGCCTGCGCTCCGAATGCGACGAGGTCACATCCATGGCGGCTGGGAGATGCGGCTTCTGGAAGCCCGGTGGCTTATCCCGCAAGCGCGGCCTGTTGTTCTTCTGGGTTCGAAAGCGCGCTGACAAAGCTATCGCGCCACGCGGTGACGTCGTTGCGCTGGACGCCATCGAATAGTGCACGCCATCGGCGGATCCGTTCTGTGCGCTCCATGGCGAGTGCGCGCTTCAGCGCCTCGGCAATCTCCTCGGGACTGTTTGGATTGACCAGCAGGGCCTCGCGCATCTGCCGCGCCGCGCCGGCAAAGCGTGACAGGACCAGGACGCCCGGATCATCGGGGTTCTGGGCTGCCACGAATTCCTTGGCGACAAGGTTCATCCCATCCCGAAGCGGCGTGACAAGCCCGACGCGCGCGACGGCGTAAATGCCGGCCAGTTCATCGCGCCGATAGTTGCGGTTCACATAGCGCAATGGCGCCCAGTCGATGTCGGCGAACTCGCCATTGATCCGACCCGATAGCGCGTCGAGCCGCCCACGGATTTCTTGATAAGCCTCTACGCTTTCGCGGCTAACCGGCGCAATTTGCAGCATCAGCACCTCACGGCGCATATCTGGATTGTCGGAGAGGAAGTGTTCGAAGCCCAGGAATCTTTCTTCGAGGCCCTTGGAGTAGTCCAGCCGGTCAACGCCGACGATCAGATGGCGAAAGACCGAGGCGGCCGCGACGAGGTCGCGCATGCGTCGCGCCCGGGCTGATTTCAGCATCAGCCCGAAGTCCGCAGCATCGATGCCGATCGGGAACGCCCCCACTCGAAGGACCCGGCCAAAGGCCTTCAAGGTGTCGGCAGATGGCTGGCCGCCGTGCGCCTGAGACAGCACATATTCCTCGAAGGCTTGCAGATATTCCACAGTCTGAAAGCCAACCAAATCGTACTCGAACATCGCCTGCACGAGCTGGGTGTGACCGGGCAAGGTGGTCAGAACCTGATGGGCCGGCCAAGGCACGTGTAAGAAGAAGCCAATCCGATTCTTGATCCCGAGCGCCCGGAGCTCCCGGGCCAAGGGGATAAGATGGTAGTCGTGCACCCAGATCAGGTCATCGGGCTCTATCAACGGAGCCAGGGTCTCGGCGAACCGCTTGTTTACGCGCCTGTAGCCTTCGCCATAAACCCGATCATAGGCGGCCAAGTCTGTCCGATAGTGCAGCAGTGGCCACAGCGTCTTGTTGGCGTAGCCGTTGTAATATTCGTCGCGATCCACATCCTCCAGATCGACAACGGCGGTGGTCACGCCGTCCAACGTCTGGGTGTTGAGATCGCCGGTGAACACGGGAAGGGTCTTGCCGCTCCAACCGAACCACAAGCCCGAATATTCCCGAAGTGCGGCAGACAAAGCCATAGCCAGCCCGCCCACCGTCTCTTCGCCCGCTACGCAAGGCGCGCTCACCCGATTTGAGACGACGATCAGGCGGCTCACGCGGCGCCTTCAAGCCAAGTTAGCGCCGCCTCCACGCTGGTCAGGCGGAATTGCGCCGCGGTATGGCGTGATGGACCCACGAGGACACCAAAGCCCCCCAGGTCGCGGGCTGCGGCGAAGCCGTCTTCGTCCGTTGTGTCATCGCCGACGAACACGGGCTGCGCCACCGCGAAGGGCTGTTGCGCCATAAAGGCCCGCAGGCTGTCGCCCTTGCTGGCGCCAGGCTTGCGCAGCTCCTCGACCATGTCGCCGTCCTGCACGAAAAGCCCGGTCTGCGCCGCAAGGTCGTGAGCACAGGTGCGAGCTTGCGTCGCGTGCCTTTGGGCCAAGCGAAAATGCAGGGCAACCGACAGGCCCGCCTTCTCCTCCACGATCAGGCCAGCGTCTCGCACCGCGAAGGCGCGAAGTCCGTGGACGGCGTCGCCGAGCTTCGGATGCGGTGAGGTCTCGAACGTCTGACCGTTGGGGTCGCGTCGGATCAAGCCATGGATCGCGGCAACGGAGGTAACGCAGCCTTCCAGTATTCGATCAACATCGGTAAGTGTGCGGCCGCTGACAACGGCCAATCGTTCGTCGAGCTTTTGAGCCAGGTGTTGGAGCAAGCCCGTTCGGCGCGGATCTGGCAGCACGTCCTGAGGTCGGCTGGCTATGGGCGCAAGCGTGCCGTCCAGATCCAGAAACAGCGAAGTCTCACCCAGTCGCAGCGGCGCTGGGGCGGGCATTCCGATGATGAATTCCTGGACCGACATGAGCGTACTCGCCCCCCGAGCCCTAGCGGAACGCGCGGCTCGGGCCTTCGATCCCCCCCAGAAAACAAAGGCCATCTCACCCTTGACGTTCCGTAGAGCAATCCGCGCTATGAGAGGCGCAACTTAATGACATTTCGAGGTGACGCCCGATGGCCCAGACGCCGCTGGCTGATGCGCCCCTTGCCGACGCAATTGTCCTGTTTGGCGCGACCGGCGACCTGTCGCGACGCATGCTTTTGCCATCGCTCTATTTTCTCGACGCCGACGGTCTGCTGCCCGTGGGCTTCAAAATCTTGGCGAGCGCGCGAACCCACCACACCCGCACGGAGTTCGTGGGCCAGGTTCGGGAGATCCTCGAGGCCCGGTCTGAGGCGATCGATGCGGGTGTCTGGGCACGGTTTTGCGAACGCCTTGACTATGTCGCCTGCGACGCCACCAAGACGGAAGGCGCAGCGGAACTTAAACCGCACCTTGATGGCAGCACCCGTCCGATATTCTTCCTGGCCATTTCGCCCAGTCTCTACGGCCGGGTCTGCGCAGCGCTTGCGGCCTCCGGTCTGACAAGCGAGAGCAGCCGGATCGTGTTGGAAAAGCCCATCGGGCGCGACCTGGAGTCCTCCCTTGAGGTCAATGAGGCGGTGGGATCGGTCTTTCACGAGGATCGAATTTTCCGGATCGACCATTACCTCGGGAAGGAGACGGTACAGAACCTCATCGCGCTTCGGTTCGCCAACACCCTCTTCGAGCCGCTCTGGAACAACCTGACGATCGACCATGTGCAAATCACCGTGGCCGAGACCGAGGGCGTCGGCGACCGATGGCCGTACTACGACGAATACGGGGCTTTGCGAGACATGCTGCAGAACCACATGCTGCAGCTTCTTTGTTTTGTGGCCATGGAGCCGCCCGCCGATATGGACCCGCGGTCGGTCCGTAACGAAAAGGTCAAAGTGCTGCGATCCCTGCGACGCTTCACGCGCGCCGATGCCCAGAACGCCTCGGTCCGAGGCCAATATACGAAGGGCGTCATCGTCGGCAAAGAAGCGCCAGGCTACGAGACCGAGCGAGGCCAGCGCACCGGCACAGAAACCTTCGTGGCGCTGAGAGCCGACATCGACAATTGGCGTTGGGCCGGTGTGCCCTTCTATCTGCGCACCGGAAAGCGTCTGCCTGAGCGGCGGACCCAGATCGTGATCCAATTCAAGCCTGTGCCGCATTCGATCTTCGGCAATGCGGCCAAGGATGACCTGGTCGCCAATCGCTTGGTCATCGATCTGCAGCCGGACGAGGACATCGCGCTCAACTTGATGAACAAGTCACCAGGGATCAGCAAAGGCGGCATGCGCCTACAATCCATGCCGCTGTCGCTTTCGTTGCTGCGCGCTTACGAGGGGCCAGGTGCGCGGCGGCGTATCGCCTACGAACGGCTGCTGCTCGATGTCGTCCATGGCAATTCAACCCTTTTCGTTCGCCGCGACGAGGTGGAGGAGGCCTGGCGCTGGGTCGATGGCGTCGCCGATGCCTGGGCCGAAGCCGGCATGGCACCCAAGCCCTACGCGGCCGGGTCTTGGGGTCCGTCCGGTGCGTTCGCGCTCATCGAGCGGTCCGAACGGGCGTGGCTGGACTAACGCACGCTTGACCAAGGCTTCGACAGCAGCGTCGCACAGTTGATCAGGCCGACCAGAGAGTAGGTTTGCGGGTAGTTCCCCCAGAGCTCCTTTCCATCGAAGGTGATGTCTTCGGACAGCAGACCGGCCTTCGTACGCCGGCTCAGCATCTCTTCGAACAGGTCTCTTGCTTCATCGCTGCGGCCGGAAAGCTGCAGAGCTTCGATCAGCCAGAATGTACAGAAATTGAACGCGGTTTTAGGTTCGCCAAAGTCATCTGGCAGAGCATAGCGCAGCATGAATTCACCGCGCCGCAAGCCCTGCTCAACGGCCTCCATGGTGGCGACCATCCGAGGATCCGTCGGCGAGCAAAAGCGAACGTCGACCAGTTGAAGTAGGCTTGCATCCAGCTGGTCGCCGCCAAAAGTCGAAGCATAGCGTCCTAGCGTCTCGTTCCAGGCTTCACGCTCGATGGTGGTGCGGATCTGGGCTGCGCGTCCGTTCCAGAACGCTGCGCGATCGGCCAGGCCCAGCCTGTGCGCCGCGTTGCCCAATCGATCACAGGCCGCCCAGCACATGACGGACGAATAGGTATGCACCGCCTCGCGTCCCCGGAATTCCCAGAGGCTCGCGTCGGGTTTATCGTGCAGCTCAAAGGCCCGCTCGCCGACCGGCTCCAAGGCGCAGAAATCGTCAATGCTGGCTGGCCTCAGCAGCCGTTCGTCAAAGAACGCCTGGACCGTGGACAGGACGATTTGGCCGAAGACGTCGTATTGCTGATGCTCGTGGGCCTGATTGCCGATTCGAACGGGGCCCATGCCGCGATAGCCTGACAGGTGTGGGGCGATGCGTTCTGTCAGTACAGGCTCTAGCCCAACGCCGTAGACAGGCTGAACGCGCCCATCTTCGCCGACCTGGTCGACGAGGTTGCGCAAGTAAGCCAGGTAGTTCTCCAGCATGTCTGCCGCACCCAGGCGGTTCAGCGCCTGAACGACGTAATAGGCATCCCGCAACCAGCAAAACCGGTAATCCCAATTTCGCGCATCCTCGCCAGGTCCAACCGCGTGCTCGGGAATCGACGTCGTCAAGGCCGCCACAATCGCGCCGGTGTCCTCGTGAGCGCAGAGCTTCAGGGTAATCGCCGAGCGGATCACCGCAGCTTGCCATTCCAACGGTGTGGACAGGGTTCTCACCCAGTGGCGCCAATAGTCGGTGGTCTCCCGCAGCATGCGACCCGAGGTTGTCGTGATGTCGGAGCCGAAGCCTTCGTCGGGCCCAAGAAAAAGCGCGATCGGCGCTTCGAGCCGGAAAATACGCTCATCGAGGACATGACTGACCGGGCCATCGGTGGTCAGACGAAGCGTTGTCTCGCCACCGACATAGCGAATGTGGTTGGACCCCATTGTCGTGCTGGCTGGCGCTGCACCGTAGTCGACCATCGGACGTAATTTGATGCAGATGCGCGGCGTGCCTTGCAGAGGCCTTATCAGCCGGACAAACGCCAGCGGCCGATAGATCCGACCGAACTGCCGATAGCGTGGACAGAAGTCGATGATCTCGAGCCTGGCACCCTGTGCGTCAAGAATCTCGGTGCGCAGGATCGGGGTATTGCGCAGATAAGCCTGCGTTGTCGAAGCCTGGTCTGCGACCTCAATCGTCCAATGGCCGTGGGTTGCTTCATCGGCTGGGTCTGAGCCGCCGAGCAAAGCCGAAAAGAACGGGTCGCCGTCGACCCTCGGCGCGCAGGCCCAGACATATCGACCCGCTTCGTCGATAAGTGCGCTGGCCGCGCAATTGCCGATCGGGAAGAGTTCAAGGCTCTGACTCAAGGGCTAGACCATGCTGTTCAGCCCGCACATCCGCCCGGTTCCCATCATGAGACGTCCAGCAATTCGTCGGCTAGCTTCATAACGCGCCTTGATCAGCTTGGCTCCGCAAGCCTAAGCCTCAAACATGATCCGCGCGCGCAGAGCCCGAATCGTCGCCACCCTCGGTCCGGCCAGCCGGGGCGTCGAGAAGATCCGTGAGTTGGCCCTGGCCGGTGCGGACGTATTCCGCGTCAACTTCAGTCATGGCTCCCACCAGGACCACGCGCGTACGATTGAGGATGTCCGCAAGGTCGAGGCCCTGGTCGGTCGGCCCATCGCGGTGCTCGCCGACCTCCAAGGGCCGAAGCTGCGGCTGGGCGAGTTCCTCGACGGCAGAGTCCGGCTGAAGGCCGGACATCACCTGCGGCTTGATTTGAAGTCGACGCCCGGCGACGCTTCACGCATCGGGGTGCCGCATCCAGAGATCTTCGCAGCGCTGCGCACTGGTGCGGCAGTCCTGCTGGACGACGGCAAGGTGCGTCTGCGGGTCATCAAGCACGGCCCTGATTTTGCCGATACGGTGGTTGAGGCGGGCGAAATGCTGTCCGATCACAAAGGCCTAAACTTGCCGGATATCGCCATTCCGATCCCGGCGCTTACCGACAAGGACCGCGCCGATCTCAATTTCGCACTGAAGCAGGGCGTCGACTGGGTGGCGCTCTCGTTCGTGCAACGCGCATCTGACATGGCCGAGCTTCGAAGCCTTGTGCAGGGCCGCGCAAACGTTTTGGCGAAGATCGAGAAGCCCTCAGCGCTGGAGGCGCTCGACGAGATTCTCGACCTTTCTCAAGCGATCATGGTCGCGCGCGGCGACCTCGGAGTTGAGCTGGCGCCCGAGGAAGTGCCGGTGGTCCAAAAGCAACTGGTCCGTGCCGCTCGCCTGCGCGGAATCCCCGTCATCGTTGCGACCCAAATGCTGGAATCCATGATCCACGCCCCAACGCCGACACGGGCTGAGGCATCCGATGTGGCTGGCGCGGTCTATGAAGGCGCTGACGCCTTGATGCTTTCTGCCGAAAGCGCCGCTGGCGACTATCCCGTAGAGGCGGTATCCATCATGAACCGCATTATCACCCGCGTAGAGCAGGACCCTCGCTGGCCAGAGCTGATGCGCGCTGAATATCCCGTCGATGATGCCGACGCTGACGCGCTTGTGGCCGCGGCCCGAAAAGCGGCCGACGCGGCTTCCACCGCGTGTTTGGTCGCCTTTACCACCACCGGCCAGACGGCCCTCAGGTTGGCCCGCGAACGTCCGTTGCAGCCGACGTTGGCGCTAACGCCCAGTATCCAGACGGCCCGCAAGATGACCCTCGCCTGGGGCGTCGAGCCGCGGGTTGTGCCTGAACCTGATGACATCGAAGATCTCGTCCACGTCGCCGTTGAACAAGCCAGCCTCGGTGAGCTTGCCCAACCGGGTCAGCGCATCTTGATCCTGGCGGGATTGCCCATGGGGTCGCCCGGATCGGCCAACATCCTACGCATCGCGCACATGCCAACCCGGCGTTAGCGCTCGGGGCGCTGGACCACGACCAGCCCCGCGCGCGCCTCTGTCACCACGCGGATTTCGTCGCCGTGCCGCTCGATGGCAAGATCAATAAACTCTTCGCCCACACAGAGCCGGTCGATCCACAGCCGGTCGATGCCGATAGGCAGGTGCGGATCGACCATGGTCACAACCTGCGTCCGCGCATCGATCGTGATTCCCAGGCAAGCCTGCAGCATCATGAACACCGACCCTGCCGCCCAGGCCTGGGGTAGGCAGGCGACGGGATAGGCCACGGGTGGCTCGCCCGGCTTGCGCGAGAATCCGCAGTAAAGCTCCGGCAGACGCATTTCAAAGCTGGCGGCTGTCTCAAACAGCGCCGCCGTCAGCGCCACAACTCCGTCGCGTTCCCCATAATGCGACAGGCCCATCGCACAGATTGCGGTGTCGTGCGGCCAGACCGAGCCATTGTGATAGCTCATCGGATTAAAGCGCGCCTCGCCGAACGCCAGAGTTCGCACGCCCCAGCCGGGTGCGAAGTCACGTCCCAGCAGCCGCTCGGCGACCTTTCGAGCCCGATGCGGCGCGACCAGACCGGTGAACAGCAGGTGGCCGGGGTTGGAGGAGAGCACCCTGCAAGGCTCACCCTCTCCATCCAAAGCGATGGCGTAGAAATTCTTGTCCTCCATACAGAACCGACGTTCCACCGCTTGGCGGATGGTCTCGGCACGCAGGCTCCAACCTGCGGCGGCCTCATCTTCGCCCCGCTGCTTGGTCATGTCGGCCATCGCTCGGTAAGCCGCGAAGGCGTAGCCTTGTACTTCTACCAGCGCGATCGGACCCGTCGCGAAGCGCCCGTCGGCGTGGAAGACGGAGTCGTGGCTGTCTTTCCAGCCCTGATTTGCTAGACCGCTGGCCGCGCCACGCGCGTAGTCGATCAAGCCATCACCATCGCTGTCGCCAAACGTTTCGATCCATTGGGTCGCAGCCACAAGCTGAGGCCAAATCGCCTCGATCAGCACCATGTCGCCGGTGCGCTGCGCATAAGCACCCGCCAAAGCAACGAACAAGGGTGTGGTGTCGACACCTCCATAATAGTGGGCGAACGGAACCTCGCCCAAGCTTGCCATCTCGCCGAGCCGTGCTTCATGCATGATCTTGCCCGGCGCGGAATCGCGGAAAGCTGAGCGTTCTGTGGCTTGGGTTGCGGCCAAAAACGACAGCACGCCCTTGGCCAGAGAGGGGTCGATCCAGAGAATCTGCCAGGCCGTGATGATCGCATCGCGGCCAAACGTGGTCGAGAACCAGGGGATGCCCGCATAAGGGTAGGGCCCCGTCGCCATTTGGGTGGTCAGTAGCGCGAGATCGGCGCGCGACTTCTCCATCCATTCCGAAAACAACCGCCCGGAGCTGCGAAGCCGCGCGCCGTGCCGCCGCCTGGCCCGCATCGCATAGCGGGCTTGCGCGGCATGGCTGCGAAACCGCTCCCGCGTGGGTGTAGGTCCCGCGCTCATACCGATCTCCATGTAGAGCTCCAGATGGCTCTCCGGAGCCAGCGGGTACATGAATTCCGCACGGTGATCAGAGAGGCGGAACGGTGGGTCGGAGAAGGTGATCACACTGGCGCGGTCGACTCCATCCAGGCCGGTATAGGACAAGGTCACCGAACGGCCGTCGATCTTGGGGGGATGAGTGACGCCGCGCTGGCGTCGAGACAGGCCGCGCACTTCGAACATGTCCCGGAAATCGGCATCGAACTCGAAGATCAGCGGGATGATCACGTCGTCGCGGCTATAGTTCACGAGCGCAACGCGCTCGAACAGTCGATCCTCCCAGAGGAACCGCTTGCGAGCGATGTGGAGCACGCCGGGCGGTGCCACTGCCCCACCTGGGAACGGTAGATGCTGGTTGGCGCTATGCGAGGTAAAAAACACATTGTCGGTGGCGATCGCCGCCGACAACAGCGACGGCGGGTGGGAGCCCAGGAACAGCTGGAACCGCGATAAGATTCGAGTGTCGTTGTGAAACAGCCCGTCGCCCATGCCCTGAAGGTCACCGAAGGCATCGGCCACCAAGAAGGTGTTGCGATCCTTCAGGGCATAAAGGCGGTGAGAGATTCGCGGCTCTGCGGTTTCGCCTAGGTCCGCCAGAGTGCCTGCCGACGGCGCGAGGTCGTCCATGCGGCTACCTCATCCGGCGGCGACGTTCAGCTTCGTCGCATTGGGTGCGGCCAATCGAGCGTAGATGTCGATATAGCGCGCCGCCATCGCGGTTGCAGAGAACCGCTCTTCGAAGCGCCGCCGGATCGCTTGCCGATCCAGTCCCGCCAGGCGGCCAACCGCAGCGATCGCTTCTGCGTCATCGCTGACGATGAAGCCGGTCAGGCCATCTTCGATCACTTCCGGCGCCGATCCGCAGGCGTAGGCGATCACCGGCGTCCCACAGGCAAGAGCTTCGATCATCACCAGACCAAACGGCTCAGGCCAGTCGATGGGAAACAACAGCGCCTCGGCACCGCCCAGGAAATCGGATTTCTGATTGTCGCTGATTTCACCGATGAATTCGATCAAGGGGTGGTCCATCAAAGGTGCAATCTTTTCCTCGAAATAGGCCCGGTCTGCGGCATCCACCTTGGCGGCCATCTTCAGCCGCTTGCCCGTCGCCTTGGCGATGGCGATGGCTCTGTCGGGTCGTTTCTCCGGGGAGATGCGGCCGAGGAATGCTAGGTAGCCGCTGGTGGTTTGGCTGAAGCGATAGAGCGATGCTGGGACCCCGTGCTGGACGGTCGCGGCCCAATTGGCGAAAGGCAAGGGACGGCGCTGATCGTCGCTAATCGAGACCAACGGGAACTGTGGCCAGCGCCGATAGACGCTGGACAGGTCCTTCAGATCCAAACGCCCATGGACGGTGGTCACGCTGGCGCGGGCGCGCCCTGGCAGCGCGTCAAAGAACGGGAAATGGATCATGTCGGTGTGGAAGTGAATGATGTCGAATTCGTGCGACCTTTTTAGGACTTCCGACAGCATCGACAGGTGCGCTGCGAGATCCGACTTCAATAGCGCCGGGTCCAGCCGGATCGCCTGGTCGCGCACCGGCGCTAGCCTGGCTTTGGTTTCGGCGTCAGCGCTGGCGAACAGGGTGACCTCATGGCCAAGCTCGACAAGGGCATCGGTAAGATAGGCGACAACCCGTTCGGTCCCGCCGTAGAGACGTGGGGGGACGGCTTCATAGAGCGGCGTGACCTGCGCGATCTTCATGGATTTGACCTGTTGGAACGCGGGCGACGGGAACTCGATTTGGCCGCAGGCAGTGTCAGCCCCGCCCAACAGGACTCTATGCTCGAAAGGGTAGATGGTTCCCGTCCGGGAGCTCTATTTCTCTTGCGAGCCACCAATCAGGTGGCGCCCGATGGCCGAAGCCGGAACCCTTACGCATAACGCCTTCGCTCGCCAGCCGCTGCCAAGCTCGCCGGCGTGACCCACATTTCGAAGGTTTGCCCAGGCGTGACCCACCGACCGACGATAGCTGCGCTATAAGACCCGGATGATCGAGATTTCCACCTCGGGTGAAGCCCTTGCCGAAGCTGCCGCGACCGCTATCGAGGCGGCGTTGGAAGGTGCGCTCGACGCGCGGGGTCGCGCAAGTCTGGTGGCCACAGGCGGCCGTTCACCGGGACCCGTCTATGATCGCCTCAGCCGCGCCGCCCTCGATTGGGCGCACGTGGCTGTAACCTTGTCTGACGAGCGGCAGGTGGATGCCCTCTCGCCCAACTCGAACGGCCGTTTGCTGCACGAGCGGCTTTTTGTCGGCCCCGCCGCCGCCGCTCAGTTCCTGCCGCTAACGGACTACGCCGAAGGTGTGCTTCGCAAGCTTCTGCCATTTGACGCCGTGATCCTCGGCATGGGCGAAGACGGCCATATTGCTTCGCTTATCCCGGGAAGTCCGGTCATGGCGCACGCAATGGATCCGGATGGCCAGATATTGATCGCTGAGTCGCCACAGGGGTTCGGTTCACCCCCGGTGGCACGGATCACACTCACGCTTTCAGCGTTGTTACAGAGCCGCGCCATCTTCCTCTTGATCACGGGGGAGGCTAAGCGGCAGGTGATCGCCCAGTCCAATGCCGGTGCCGATTTTCCGGTGCGGGCGATCCTAAACCAGGACCGTGTACCGGTCCGCGTCTTTTGGACGCCGAACTAGCAAGGACGAGCCATGCATCCGGTTACGGCGGAAGTCACCGAACGGATCGTCGAGCGAAGCCGCGACAGCCGCGCCGACTACATGGAACGTATGGAGGCGGCGCGTTCGTCGGGAACAGGCCGCGCCAAGCTGTCCTGCGCCAACTGGGCCCATGCCTTCGCTGCTGAGAGCGATGAAGACAAGAAAACCATGCGCAATCCGACCGCGCCCAATCTCGCGATCGTTTCGGCCTACAACGATATGCTCTCGGCCCATCAACCTTTGGAGCGTTTTCCCGCAATCATCAAACAGGCAGCCCGTGAAGTCGGGGCGAGCGCGCAATATGCCGGTGGTGTACCGGCAATGTGCGATGGGGTGACGCAAGGCCGGCCGGGCATGGAGCTGTCACTCTTTTCTCGGGATGTCATCGCCATGGCGACGGCTGTGGCGTTGACCCACGACGCCTTCGATGCAGCCTTGATGCTGGGAATCTGCGATAAGATTGTACCCGGCTTGACCATGGGGGCGCTGGCTTTTGGTCATCTTCCGGTGATCTTCGTGCCGGGCGGGCCCATGACGTCGGGAATTTCCAATGGCCAGAAGGCCAAAGTCCGGGCGCTCTACGCGCAAGGCCAGGCGACACGCGAAGAGCTGCTGGATTCAGAGATGGCCTCCTACCATGGCCCAGGCACCTGCACCTTCTATGGCACCGCCAACTCCAATCAGATGATGATGGAGATGACCGGTCTTCACCTGCCGGGCTCAGCGTTCGTGCATCCCAACACCCCGCTGCGCGATGCGCTGGTGGCTGCGGCTTCCAAGCGGGCGGTGGAAATCCGCGACGGCTCGAACGCCTACATCCCGATGTCTCAGGTTGTAGACGCCAAGAGCCTGGTGAATGCGCTGGCCGGCCTGCTGGCGACCGGTGGGTCGACCAATCACACGCTGCACTTGATCGCCATGGGCCGCGCTGCCGGCGTCCGGATTACGTGGGAAGATTTCGACGATCTTTCCCGCGTGACGCCGCTTATCGCCAAGGTCTATCCAAACGGCTTGGAGGACATAAATGCTTTCCAGGCCTCGGGAGGCATGGCCTTCGTGGTGCGCCAGTTGTTGGATTCAGGCCTCGCGCACGATGATGTCATGACGGTCGCAGGCCAGGGCCTGCGCCGCTTCCAGACCGAGCCTTTTCTTGACGGCGGCAAGCTGGTCTGGCGCGACGGTGCCAAAACCTCGCTTAATGAAGACATCCTGCGGCCCGTCGACAACCCTTTCCAGTCGCATGGCGGTCTGCGTCTGATGACGGGGCGGCTCGGCCGCGCTGTCATGAAGACTTCGGCCCTGAAGCCCGAACATCTGGTCATCGAGGCGCCAGCGGTCGTGTTCGAGGATCAGGACGAGCTGCTGGCGGCTTTTCAGCGCGGAGATCTCAACAAGGATTTCGTCGCGGTGGTGCGGTTCCAGGGCCCGCGCGCCAACGGCATGCCGGAACTGCACAATCTGACCCCGCCTCTGGGCGTCTTGCTGGACAAGGGCTTTAAGGTGGCGCTTGTCACCGATGGGCGCATGTCGGGTGCCTCGGGCAAGGTCCCGGCCGCCATCCACGTGACGCCTGAGGCTGCTGATGGCGGGCCGCTCGCCTATGTCCGCGACGGCGATCTGATACGGGTCGATGCGAATAACGGGACGCTGGAGATCAAGTTGGCGATGAACGAACTGATGGCGCGAACGCCGGCGACCTGTCGTGCCTCGGCCCCAGGCTATGGGCGCGAACTGTTCGGCTGGATGCGCCGAGCCGCCGGGCCTGCTGACAAAGGCGCCTGCTCTCTGTTCGAGGCTGCCTGAGCATGAAAACTCAATTTGGCGGCCTCGTTGGCGACGTCGGCGGAACCAACGCGCGTTTGGCCCTGATCGACGGCGAAGGCCGGGTCCGCAACCTCCAAATCTATCCGGCGGCCGACTACGCCACACTGAGCGAGGTAATCACTGACTATCTGGATCGAACCGTGGGTCGAAAGCGCCCGCCGCGAGCGGTGATCGCCGTGGCAGGCCCGGTGCTGGATGGCGAGATCGAGTTCACCAACCTCGACTGGCAGGTCTCCGAGGGCGAGCTTCTGGCCCAATTCGAGTTCGAAGCGGTCCGGCTGATCAACGACTTCGCCGCTCAGGCGCTGGCTTGTCCGCTGTTGAGTGGTGACAGCCTACGCCCGCTTGGCGCCAGCCGACGCGGTGGCTCAGATTGCCCGATGCTCGTACTGGGCGCAGGAACCGGCTTTGGCGTCGCGGGCCTGGCGCGTAGCGAGCGCGGAGACATGGCGGTTTCCACCGAGGGCGGGCACGCCGCCTTCGCGCCCTCTGACGATGTCGAGGTTGAAGTCTGGAGTCGATTCCGGGCGCGTCACGGACGGGTCTCGATAGAGCGCATCCTGTCTGGACGAGGCCTGTTCGAGCTTTATGGAGTCCTGGCGAGCCTCAATCAGGTCGAGCCCGTCCTTGCCGACGAAAAGGCCGTCTATGAGGCTGCAAACAAGGGCGATGCTTTAGCTAACGAGACCCTCGATCGTTTCTGCGGGATCTTGGGATCGGTGGCCGGTGACCTGGCGCTAAGCTTCGGCGCGCGGGGCGGCGTGTTCGTTTCCGGTGGCATCGCACCTCGGATGGCGGATCGGTTGGCGAGCGGCTCCTTCCGGGCAAGGTTCGAGGACAAGGGGCGATTGACACCGTATCTTCAGCAGATACCGACGTCGCTGGTGCTGCATCCTTATCCGGCGCTGATCGGGGCGGCGCGTGAACTGGCGATGATGGAGCGGCAGTGATTATCGACCAGATTGTCTCACGCGCATCCGTCATCCCGGTCCTGGTGATCGATGAGGTGGCCGATGCCGTACCCTTGGGTCGAGCTCTGGTGGCCGGCGGCCTTTCGGTTCTTGAGATCACCCTTCGTACGCCCGTTGCGCTGGAGTGCGTCCAGCGGATGGCCGGCGAGATCGAAGGCGCGGTGGTCGGGGCCGGAACCGTGTTGACGCCAGCTATGCGTCAGGCCGTAGCCGATGTCGGCGGCCAGTTCTGCGTAAGCCCCGGCTTAATCGAGGGCGAGACCTGCGAGGGGGCGATTCCCCTGATGCCTGGGATCGCCACGGCCACGGAGCTGATGGCGGGCCTGGCGGCCGGCTTCACGCACTTCAAGCTATTCCCGGCCAATGTTGTGGGCGGGGTGGACGCGCTGAAGGCCTTCGCCAGCCCCTTCCAGCAGGCGAAGTTCTGCCCGACCGGTGGCATAAACGCTGAGAATGCGGCGAACTACCTGGCGCTGCCCAACGTGGTCTGTGTCGGCGGCAGCTGGGTCGCCCCACAGGCCGCCGTTCGCGCTGGCGACTGGAGCCACATCACACAGCTGGCGCGCAAGGCCGCTGCACTCGGGCGCCTTTAGCGTCCGATGAAATTGCCAACCCGGCGCTCAGACACGGAACGAACACCTTCTTTGTAGTCTTCGGTATCGCGCAGCCAGCCCTGCTCGGCGGCCTCCTTGTCGGTTTGGGCGCGCACCGCGGTGGCCAGGTCGCCGCGCATGGTTTTGCGGGTCGCCACGATCGCGAGCGGGGCATTCTCGGCGATTTCTGTGGCCAGTTTGAGCGCTGCGGCACGAAGGTCTTCCGGCGGCACGATTTCATCGACCAGGCCCCAGGCTAAACCATCCTCAGCCTTCACGCGGCGGCCGGTGAGGCACATCAGTTCGGCCTTGGTGGGACCGATCAGTCGCGGCAAGGTGTGGGTAAGGCCAAAGCCTGGATGGAAGCCCAGCTTCACGAAATTGGCGGCAAACCGCGCATCGGGCGAGGCGATCCTGAAGTCTGCCATCACCGCCAGGCCAAGACCCGCCCCGATCGCGGCACCTTGAACGGCCGCCACGATCGGCTTTTTTGCTGAGAACAAGCGCACAGCCTGGTCATAGAGCGGGTTCACCGCGCCAAGCCCGCCGGCGACTTCGCTACGCACCAGGTCGGCCCCAGCGCAGAAGTTCTTTCCCTCGGCCTGAAGCACCGAGCAGCGGAGACTGACCTCGCTGTCGATCGCGTCGAGGGCGTCGGCCAGGTCACGCATCAGGTCGACCGACACGTGGTTGTGAGGGGGCTTATCGATCGTCACGACGGCCACGTTGTTCACGGCCTCGACCTTGATGTGGTCTCCAAAAGCGCGGTTCATTTTCTTGTTCCCAAAAGATTACGGGCCACGACCCACTTATGGACCTCGGTCGGCCCGTCATAGATGCGCATGGTGCGAAGTTTCGCCTGCATCAGGGACAGCGGCAGTTCCTTGGTCATTCCCATGGCCCCAAAGGCCTGCATTGCCCGGTCGACCGTCTCATAGGCCATCTCGGTGGCAAACCACTTGATCATCGATATCTCGTTGCGCACGTCGCGGCCCTGGTCGAGTTTCCAGGCGCAGTCGTAGGTCATCAGCCGCGTGGCGTGGATTTTCGTCGCCGCCTCGGCGACCCAGAATTGGATCGCTTGGCGCTCGCTTAGCGGAACCCCGAAGGTCTTTCGCTGTGGGGCATACTCAAGGACCATGTCCAACGCCCGCTGCGCCATGCCGACCGACCAGGCCGCCATCTGTATGCGCCGGGTGCCAAGCCGGGTCTGCATTGGTGCGAAACCCGCACCCTCCTGGCCCAGCAACTTCCAGCCCTCGACCCGGCAATCCTCTAGAGCGATCTCATAAGTATAGGCGCCGCCGATCATTGGGATGCGGCGCAAGACATTGAAGCCAGGCGTGCCCTTGTCCACAAGGAAGGCCGAGATTCCGCCCCGGGCTCGCTTTTCCGTGTCGGTCACGGCCATCAAGATCGTGAAGTCCGCGTCCGCGGCCCGTGAAATCCAAATTTTTCGGCCGTTGATGACCCAATCGTCGCCATCTCTCACGGCGCGCGTGGTCATGCCCGCCGGATCGGAGCCCGCGCCCGGTTCGGAGATGCCGATGGCCGAAACCGTCTTACCGGCCACATAGGGGGCAAGGTAGGCGGCTCGCTGCCGCTCATCGACCGTCTGCATCAGCATTCGCAGGTTTGGGCTGTCTGGCGGCAGAGTGTAGGGCGTCGCGCAGCGGCCGATTTCTTCTTCGACGCCAACCATGGCGACCATCGGCAAGTCCGAGCCGCCGACATCTTCTGGGGCATCCAGTCCGAACAGCCCAAGCTCGTGAGCGATCTTATCCAGGCGAGCCTGCTCCTCCAGGCCAAGCCCGACACCCTTTCCATCAGCCTCACGGGCCAGCACCGCAGCTTCCAGCGGCATCAGTTCGTCGCGGACGAAATTCGCCACAAGGTCCTTGAGCATCCGGTGCTCTTCGGCGATCTCGAAATCCATCAGGCCTCCCGGCGCTAGCGCGAACTTTGTAGAGTGATCATAACAACCTAAAGCGGCGAGGGGAGTGCGAAGAGTGAGCATAGCGAAGGAACTTGCGAGCAAGGCGACGGGACCGTTGAGCGGTATCCGCATTTTGGACCTGACCAGCGTGGTCAACGGAGCCTATGCGACACAGATCCTTGCTGACCAGGGTGCCGATGTCATCAAACTGGAAGACCCTGGGTCAGGCCGCGGCGGCGGCGGGGACATCATGCGTTGGGCTGGCCATGTGCCAGAAGGTTGTCCGCGCGACCTCGGTCCCATCTTCCTGACCATCAACCGCAATAAACGCTCCATCGTGCTCGACTTGAAGACCCCGGCCGGGCAGAGGGCTTTGAAGAAGATTGTGAAGAGCTGTGACGTGTTCGCCGCCTCTGTCCGCTACGACGGGCTGAAGCGGTTGGGCCTGGCCTACGAGGACATCAAGGCCTTGAAGCCGGACATCGTCTATGTCCACGCCGCCGGATACGGGTCAGACGGCCCCTATGCCGGAGAACCGGCCTATGACGACCTGATCCAATCGGCCTCGGGTCTGGCCGATGTGCTGCCCCGCACTGACGGGAACGATACGCCGCGCATCCTACCCACGCTGGTGGCCGACAAGGTGTCGGGCCTGTTTATGTCCCAGGCCATCACTGCGGCTCTGCTGCACAAATCCCGCACCGGCGAGGGACAGTTCGTCGAAGTGCCGATGTTGGAGTGCGTAACGAGTTTCCTGCTCGTCGAGCATCTGTACGACCATACGTTCGATCCGCCGCTTGGTCAGTGGGGCTACCCCCGCGTCGTCAATCCGAACCGCAAGCCCTTCAAGACCGCCGACAGCTATATTGGCCTGCTGCCTTACACCGACAAGCAGTGGGATCAGTTCTTTGAGGTCGCCGGATGGAGCGACAGTTTGGCCAAAGACCCTCGCTTCGCCGACTACGCTGCCCGTGCCAAACATACCCATGAGCTCTATGGTTTGGTGGAGACGGTCACCGAGACCAAGACGACAGGAGAATGGCTGGCGCTACTCAAGCCGCTCTCCATTCCTGTCGTACGGACCAACCGTCTGGACGAACTGGAAAGCGATCCCCACCTTGCAGCCGTCGGGCTCTTCGAGACCTATGAACACCCTGACGCTGGCGGCTATAAGCAGATCAGGCCACCTGTGAAGTTCTACGCAACCCCTTCAAATATCCGCCGACATCCGCCCAGGCTGGGCCAACACACCGAAGAAGTGCTGGCTGAATTTGAGGTCGACGCGAGCGAAGACACCTAGGCCGATGGGTCTGCTGGTGATCGACAGGGCAGGGTCGGATAAGTCGACCTTCGCCCAACTTTCGATGCAGCGTGTGATGCCCACCTGCGACGCTCGCTCACCGATTGGCCGTCGTGCAATAGAGGCTCTTCCCATATGACGGTTGAGGAATATTCTGTGGGTGCGCCGGTCACGAAGAACCGGCCGGAGGATTTATTGTCATGGCCATTCATTTTTCATCGAAATTTCTCACCGCTTCAGCGGTCGCAGCGCTTTCCATCGCCGCGGCGCCGGTGTTCGCCCAGTCTGCTGGATCGACGTATCACGCGCCGCGCAACGCCTGGGGTCAGCCCGATCTGCAAGGCACGTACACCACCGCCACCATCACCCCGCTGACGCGGGACGCCAAGTACGGCACACGAAACGTCCTGACGAGACAGGAAGCCGATGCCCTGGAAAAGGCGACGCGCGAGCAGGTCGCCCGCGCTGATGCGCCAACGCCTCCGGATGCGAAAGTTACGGATCTGAAGAATGCGGACTGCGGCCCCGACGGCATCTCCGGCTTCAACTGCGGCTATAATCAAGGTTGGAAGGATCCGGGCACGACCCTGATCGACTTTAATGGCGAGAAGCGCGCGTCGATCATCACCTCGCCGGTGAACGGCCAGATGCCGGCTCGAGCTGCGGCTGCCGGCGATCCCCAGGCTGCCCGCGCGCGGGCCATGCGTAGTCGCACGGACAACCCCGAGGGCTTCAGCCTGGGCGAGCGCTGCTTACTCTCATTCGGCTCCAGCGCTGGGCCGCCGATGCTGCCGCTGATGTACAACAACACCTACCAGATCGTGCAATCGAAGGACGAAGTCGCCATCGACGTCGAGATGGTGCACGACATCCGCCACATTCGCCTGAGTGCCCAACACGGGCCATCAAACGTCAAGCTTTGGATGGGCGACAGCATTGGCCATTGGGAAGGCGACACACTGGTGGTCGAGACCATCAACATGCGTCCCGAACAGGGCCTGCGCGGCGCCTCGCCAAACCAGAAAGTCACCGAGCGTTTTACGCGCATCGGGCCGGACAAGATCAAATACGGCTTCACCGTTGAGGATCCCACCGTTTATGCGCAGCCCTTCAGCGGCGAAGTCGCCATGAAGACAACCAAGGGCCAAGTCTACGAATACGCCTGCCATGAGGGCAATTATGCGCTTACGGGCATGCTGGCCGGCGCGCGGGCGGAAGAGGCCAGGAGCGCTCAGGCGGGCACGGCCAATAAAGGTGGCGGCGCCAACTGACTTTGCCACATCGCCAATCGATTGGCGCGTTTCCCGGGCCGATAGACGCCGCGGCCAGTCGGCCGTGGCGTCCCCTTGAGTGTCTGTTCAGGGTCGGGTCTTCGTCTCTCTGAGCCGGGATGAGGGCTGTTGCGCTATGCCGGTGCGAAGACGGGGACGGGCGGGCCCCCTTCGGTGGCTTGAAACTTCACCTTCACCTTCATGCCGATGGAAAGGCCGTTGGGAGCAACGTCGACGAAGTTGGTCAGTACGGCTGGCCCTTCGTTCAGGTTCACATAGCCGATGGCATAGGGGCCGGTGGGCGAGCGGTGCATCACCGAATAGGTGTAGATGACGCCCTCGCCCGGGCTTTCCTCCAGCTTCGTGTGACGGGAAAGGCAGTGTGGGCAAATATTGCGCGGGTACCAGTAGGCCTTGCTGCAATCGAGACACCGGCCAATCAGGAAGCGGCCTTCCGAAGCGGCGTCCCAAAACGGCTTGGTTTCAATACTCACCGCCGGAGCCGGGATCGGTCGCGTCATCGGAGCGTTTGGGTCGCGTGCTTCGGACATATTCAGGCCTCCCGTTCCATAATGAGCGTCGCCGAGGCGTGCCGGGTGCCAAGCGAGCCTCCGGTGCCATGAGCGATGGCGAGGTCGCAATTCTGAACCTGAACCTTGGGATGAGCCTCGCCACGCAGCTGGCGGACGGCCTCGATCACCTTGGTGATGCCACCGCGGTTGGTGGGATGGTTATTGCAGAGCCCGCCACCGTCGGTGTTAAACGGCAGCTTTCCGACGCCTGAGATCAGGTTGCCGTCTGAGACGAACTTGCCGCCCTCGCCCTTTTTGCAAAAACCAAGGTCCTCAAGTTGCATGAGGACCGTGATCGTGAAGCTGTCATAGATCGAGGCGTACTTGATATCGGCAGGCTTTATGCCGGCCTCTTCGAACGCCCGCGGGCCCGACCAAACTGCGCCAGAATGGGTAAGGTCAAGGTCCAGGCCGCCTAGGGGTGTCTTCGGCGCCTCGCCAGCGCCCATGACGCGGACCAGAGGACGTTTGAGGCTGCTCGCCACTTCGGGGCTGGTGACGATCAGGGCGCCGCCGCCGTCGGTGACGACGCAGCAGTCAAGCAGGTGCAGCGGGTCAGAAATCATCCGCGAATTCAAAACCTGCTCGACCGTAACCACATCTTTCAGGAAGGCGTGTTCGTTCCATTGGGCATGGTGGGAGGCGGCGACTTTGATCCAAGCGAGTTGCTCAGAGGTGGTGCCGTATTCATACATATGGCGCATGGCGCACATGCCGTAGGTGTTGTGGGTCGAGCCGCCATAGATGGACTCAAAGCCGGCTTCGGGCGCGCCGTCCGTGAGGCCACCGCTGGACCCCCGCGTGATGGCACCCGGGCGATTTCCGCCGTTTCGTGGCCGGCCGGCCAGGGTGATCAACGCCACCTGGCACTTGCCCTCGGCGATTGCCTGCGCCGCATGACCGACGTGAACGATGTAGGAGGAGCCGCCAGTCTCGGTGGAATCCAGGTGGCGGACGTTCCTCAGACCCATGTAGTCGACCATTGACAGGCCGCCAAAGCCCGGTGCGTCGCCGGCGCAAAAATAAGCATCGACATCGAGGTGGCTGAGGCCGGCGTCGGCCAAGGCACCACGCGCGCACTCGGCGTGGAGCTGAGCGGTGGAGGTGTTGGGCGCATCGCGGAGCGGATGCTCGAACGCGCCCATAACATAGGCCTTGCCCTTGATGCTCATGATCCCCCCCGAAATATGAACCTGGGTTAGCCGCCAAGCGTGGCGAAAACAACCGTCAAGCGTTTGTCTCCCGTCGCAGCCATTAGACGACCGCCGTCTTCAGTCGGGCATCCCGCAACGCGCTTCTGCGTACCTTGCCGGCGTCGTCGCGCAAGGCTTCTTCGACGAACTCATAGGAGCGCGGCTGCTTGTAGCTGACGAGGCGATCGGCCAGGTGGATTTTCAGCTCGTCGGCCGTCACGGCACCCTTGGTCTGGACGATGGCGTGTACCTTGGCACCCAAGTCGTCGTCCGGCAGGCCGATCACGGCCACGGACTGCACGGCCGGATGTTCCTCCAGCGCCGCCTCGATCTCCGCCGGATAGACGTTTGAGCCGCCGACGAGGATCATGTCCGTGCGGCGGTCAGCCAGATAGAGATAGCCGTCTTCGTCGAACCAACCGAGGTCACCCAGGCTTTCCCAGCCCCCCTCGATGACCTTCGCCGTGGCCCCGATGTACTGGTAGGTCGGTGGTGCGCCTTCTGGGCGACGCATATAAATTTCACCGATCTCTCGGGGGGGCAGGTCGCGCCCGTCCTCGCCGACCGCTTTCATCTCACCCACCGTCACTCGCCCGACAGAGCCTCTGTGCTCCAGCCACTCGGCGCCGGAGATGATCGTCACGGCCTGGGCCTCGGTGCCCGCATAGAGTTCCATCACCTTGTCGGGCCCGATCCAGCGGATGAAGGCTTCTTTCAGGAAGGCGGGGCACGGAGCAGCGAGGTGCCAAAGGGTTTCCAGCGAGGAGAGGTCGTACTTCTCCCGGATCGCGTCGGGCAAATGCCAGATCCGGTTCATCATGGTCGGAACGACATAGACCCAGGTGGCTTGACGTTTCTCGATCTCCGCCAAAGTGGCCTCGGGATCGAAACGTGGCATCACGACGAGGTGGCAACCCTGCGAAATCGCCGCCATCATCATGCCAAAGCCAGCGTTGTGGTAAAGCGGCGCTGGCAAGACCGCGATAGAATTGGGCGTCAGGCGCCAGCCGCCAACCTCGGGTGTTTCTTTGAGGGTCACGCCGGGTTGACCTGCCAGGATCAGCTTTGGCCGCCCTGTCGAGCCGCCGCTTGTCGGAGCTTTGGAGATCGGCGCTGTCGCATCTGGCAGGTCGGCGTCATCGTCAGATCTCGCCGCAAGGTCTGCCACCGTTACGATCGGCCGGTCGATCTGGTGCTTGAATTCGGCTATAACGACCGGTGTTTTGGCCAGCTCCATGATCTGCTGGAGCTCGCCTTTTGGCAGGCGAAAAGACACCGGCTGCGGTGTCGCCCCGAGTTTCCAGATTGCATAGCAGGCCTCGACGAAGGCGATGCTGTTGGGCAGGCCCAAAGTCACGAGATCGCCCTGCTTTACTCCGAAGGTTGCCAAGCCACGCGCGATGCGATTGGTCCGCAGGTGCAGCTGTGCGTAGGTCAAAGTCGTCTCGCCACTGCTTACCGCCGGCGCGTTGGGTTGGAACCTGGCGTGCTGCGCGAGCTTGGCTCCCAGCGAGATCATTTCGTCTGTCATTGAATTATCCTGGATATCATTGGGGTCTGCGCCCCGTGACTCAAATGGCGTGGGTCCGCCGCAATATTCGCCGGGCGGCCACCTTCCTCATCCGCGGTGACGACTGCAAGGCCTTGGTTTCAGCAAAATCGGCTTCGCAACGCCCGTAGGAACGCAGGTGATCGTCAAGTTGGAGAGCGATATGGCGCAGGTTTTTCCAAGTGCGCCAGACGGGCGCGCTGCGGGGGGTAAGTCAACATCCCGTGAGAAGAGATAGGGACCGTGTCGTGTCTCGGGCTGGCTCATCGTCATTCGGGGCTATTTGGCCGCCAATGACTTTTGAGACGCAGCCTCCTTGAGCGCGCGCCTCGATCGCGCCTGTGGCGTGGCTTGCGTGGCGAGTGCGCCCGACGATGGAGCTGGCTTGGCCGCGATCGAACTGAAGACCCACGATCAGGGTACGGCGGAAGAGGAGGAGGCCCTCGCTTCTACGGCCCGACTTTCGCACACTGGGCGCGTGAATCTGGTTTAATCCTCAGAGGCTGCGAACCAACTTATCGGTAAGATCGTGGTGCGCTTTGGCTGCAAGCAGATCGTGCTCGATCCCCATTGATTGAATGCGTTGATCCGGCGCTTGCGCCCAAGGTGTCGGATGAGTAGGTTCCGCGCCTCGCTCAGCGGGCCCCTATGGAGCCCATGCCGGCTTCAGGAGAGGTGGCTGAGTGGTCGAAAGCACCGCACTCGAAATGCGGCGTGCCTTTACGGGCACCGTGGGTTCGAATCCCACCCTCTCCGCCAATAACCCTTGTTTTAATTGAATAATTTAAACTAGAGAAGCGTCGGCCCCACCTTCGGCCCCACTTTTGGCCCCGGATTGGGGTGGATCGCTGGGGACGATCATCCAAATTCTCATCCACCAACCGCCACCGTACTGGTAGCACCGGCACCGGCAGTAGCCACCACGCCAGCCGCGTGTTCATTAGGCCGCCATGCCTATCCACATCACCACCGGCGCTTGCAGCACCGCAAAAGCGCCGCCTAAATATCAACCCCAGATGAGGTCCACTCTCCGCTAAATCCGAACCCCGCCTGTCTCAAAACTTCTGACGACGTACACGCTGGCAAAGCCCGCCGGGACTAGCGCGGGGCCCTGGCATAGGCACTCAATGCCTAACTAGAAGCTCACGTCGTCGGGGATGTGGTCGTCGTCGCTGACGGCGACCCCCTTCAGCAGCATCTTCAACGCGTCAGCGCGGCCCGTGGGCACGGGCGTCAGACGCGAGGGATCCGAGAGCATGTCTCGTTCGAGGAAGGCGAGGAAGGCTGAGACAATCGGATCGGGCTCTAGAGCATCGATCTGTTGATCTTCGACCGTCACCAGGACGTGCCCGGGCCCAACCACGCGCGCCATCACCTTGGCGCGTTGCCGAAATTCCGGGTTGGCGCGGAAAAACGACTTCTCCAAACGAAGCGCCTCGGAACGACCGGTCGTCGTCACGGCGCCGGAAAAGATAGCAGTATCGTCGGCCATGATTGTCTCCAGATACGTATAAAGATACGACCTAATGCCTTACCAACCTATGGCCGGGACATATTTGTCTCCCCCTACGTGTATCGTGGGGTCGTGTGATTGGGGTCCTAAGCACCGGCTTTATGATTCGTAGGACGCCTACGTCCCGCCCCCGGAGAAGAATTTGTCCTGCCCTCCCAGACAGATCTGTCTGGGCTAAAGGTCCGCGCGCATCTTTTAAACTCCGCAGAAGACGCGCATATGGGGTTCGAAGGAGGCTGTCATGGACGAAGCCGAAAGCCAAGTGGTGGTGCTGTCGAACCGGCGGCCCAAGGTCGAGAACCAGAAGGTGCTGAAGGCCAAGTGGCGCACGAGCCTCGATGCCGGTTGGACCGTCGTGCCTTCAGTGCTCTTGCGCGGTCTGCCGCGATTGCACATCGACGCCAACGGGCTGGCTGTTCTGATCTGCTTGATCGACTACTGGTGGGCACCCGACGACCTGCCCTGGCCTTCGAAGAAAGCCCTGGCGGATCGTCTCGATGTGTCGGAGCGCACGATCCAGCGCACGCTCGCCCGTCTAAGGGAGGAGGGTCTGGTGAAAGCGGAGGCGCGGCATGGCGCGCATGGCGGGCAAACCTCAAACCGCTACGATCTTTCACCGCTCGTCTCCAAGCTTGAGGTGATCGTTCGAGACATCAAGGCGGCGGAAGCTGAGGCGGCCAAGGTGAAGCGCTCGGCGACTCGGCCGGGCTTTCGACAAAAGACGCAAGACGGTGCGGCATGAAGCCTGAAATTCGCAACGGCTGGACGCTCCTGTTTCACCCCGCCTTCCAAGCTAGTTTCGATCGCCTTATCGGTGAGGTGACAGCGCTAAAGGCGTCCGATCCGACGAACTGGCAGGACCATCCTAAGGCCAAGCTGCTTGAGCGGATAAGACGGATCGTATTCGAGGAAATCCCTACAGCCCCTGATGCACCAGAGTTCCAGCAAGGCAACACCCTGGGGGAAACCAACCGCCGCTGGCGCCGCGCGAAGTTTCTCCAGCGGTTTCGCCTCTTTTTCCGCTACGACAGCGCGTCGAAGGTGATCGTCATCGTCTGGATCAATGACGAGAACACCCTTCGAACGGCTGGGGCGAAGACTGATCCGTACGCGGTCTTCGCTCGTCAACTGGCTCGCGGAGACCCCCCGAGCGACTGGTCTGACCTCCTGGCAAAGGCGAAGCAGCCCACCTCCGTTCGGGTTCCCGATGCGGCTGAAGACTGATCCTGGCGGTGGCCATGTCCTCGCGACGACCCCGGTGAATAAGTAACCTAAGCGGGGCCTGTGGTCCGCGATCGAGGCGCGGCGCGCGCCAGCAGCGCTCTGCTGTAGGGGCGCGTGAGCCAGGGAGGTGGGGTGATGAGCAACGACGAAGGCGCGCTGAGTGCCGAACACCGTCTTGCGCTTCACACCCTGCGCCCCATCCTCGAGGCGGTAGGTGCGCCTGAGCCCGACATGCGGCAGATGGCCATCACGAACAAATCGATTGCGGAGTTCAGTACATACGACGGGCTGACCCGCGCCATCTTAGATGCCAAACGAGGACCTCTGGGACGTCTTCGGCGACCACGGGAATGGCTATAGGCTCTGCTTCGAGGTTACGCCGACGCCGGCCACCCAACTGCGCGCCATCCGCTATCATGGAGCCACCACACTCCTGAGGCGGGTGAACGAGGCGCTGACCAACGTAGGCTTGCCCAGGTTTGTCTTCCGGGGCGTCTCTCGTGTCGGTGCCTTCTATCTCTCCGCCCATTGGCAGCGGGAAGAAGAGATCCGTCTCCTTGCGAAGAGGTTCCCAGGAGGGCGCGCGCCCGTAGAGCATGTAGCGGCACACGAATACTGGCCTGTGCCCATCAACATACCAAACAATACGGCCACGCTGAATTTAGTCGAGATCGGGGTCCGAAAGCTCGACCCCGACATCCTCTGTCGCCGGCTTCCCACCTGGTGCAAGGCTGTGCCGGTAGTCACCGACTGAGGGCCGCTGGAGACGCGAATGGGTGCATGCAGCCAGGGTTTGCGGCATGCAGAGGTGCCAATGCCCGCACTTAACGCTAAGCAGCCCAGATTGGCGGATGACGTCGTCCGCCATAGTTCCTTCCAATCGTTATCGAGGGCCTCCGCACGGGTGACGCAGGTCGCCGCTGTGGTCTGTTCGTGTCGGAGCAAGGCCGGATTGTCGAAGGCGTCACCCGGCGGGAGCGTAAAGTGCCGCTCTACCCGTTCACGGTTGATGAGCTGACGCTGTTCAACCAAATCTGGCGCGGTGAGATCGTGTTAGAAAGGGCCAAGGTCTGGAGGTTCGAGTTTGCCTGCCATTATGGAAACTATCCCCGACCCGGCATCCTAGTCGGCACGCGCCATCAAGAGATGGTGGCGAAATCGGCCGCCGACGTCTCCGCGACCCGTTGAGCCTTCCCAAGAGCCGACAAATTCAAACCGTCATAAAACTTTAGTCATCCTGTCATTCGTTGCCCCTAAAGGCCGACGCGGGGGTTGGCGAGGTTGCTGGGTTACCGCGATCGGCTGGCGGCATGAATGCCTAGCCCCCTCGAAAAAGGGAATTTTCAATGAAGAATCTGATGTCCACGGTGGCCTGGAGCTGCTTTGCGTTGGCCTTGGCTGGTCCCTCCTTAGCCTCGGAGGCTGACGCCGCTGCCGCTGCCGCAGACGCCGGCTCGACGCTCTCGGAAGTCATAGTGACCGCCGAAAAGACCGAGACCAACCTGCAGAAGACCCCGATCGCGATTTCGGTCGTCGGCGGGCTGGAGATGGCCGACCGGCACGCTGAGAGCTTGATCAGCCTCCAGGACGGCGCTGTCCCGTCGTTGCGCATCGCCACGTTTGAAGCCCGTCAATCCGCGCTGACCGTCGGAATCCGCGGCATCGTTCCCTTCGACGCCAACCAAACAGCCCGTGACCAAGGTGTGGGTGTCTACATCGACGGCGTCTACCTTGGCCGTCAGCAAGGCCTTAACACGGCGCTGTTCGATCTGGAGCGCATTGAAATTTTGCGCGGCCCGCAGGGTACCCTCTTCGGCCGCGACGCCGAAGGCGGCGCGCTCAGCATCGTCTCCAAGGCCCCGACTGGCGTTTTTGGCGGCCGGCTCGTCGCTGGCGCTGGAAATTTTGGCTCCTATGACGCGGAGCTGCATCAAGACTTCCAGGAATTCTCCGGTATCTCGGTGAAGGTCGACGCTCTCGTCCAGCATCAGGATCCGACCACTACGAACCCCATGAGCGGCCAGGCGGGTTGGAACCAGTATGACCGCAAGGGCGCCCGCGTTTCGGCCCTCTTCAAGCCGACTGACGCCTTTAGCGCTACAATCACGGCCGACTATGCGAAGGATTACAACACCCCATTCTTCAGCCAGTTGGTCAGCTACAATCCCGACGGCAAGCGCGTCCGTACGCTGGCAGAAGTCCAAGCCGGCCCGGCCAACGCGCCAGCTGGCACCATCAACCCGCTTGCAGCCCTGGAGCACGTTCACACCAATCGCCAGTCGTCCTCGGACATCGGCACGATCCAGCAGCCCAGCCTTGACGAGACTGGCGGCGTGTCGGCCGTCCTGAAATACAAAGTCATGCCCGACCTTGAGTTTCGCTCGATCACCGGAGCCCGCGGCGTCGGCACCAATCAGTGGGACAACTCAGGCGTTGAGGCCCGCAATGTTTTCGCGCCGAACGCCACCTTCGGGCGGTATAGCCTGTCGGACCTTTATCAGCGTCAGTTCAGTCAGGAGTTTCAAGCGGTCGGTAACTTCGGCGGCAGCCTGACCTACGTCGGCGGCCTCTATTACTTCACCGAGCACGTCAAGGAATCGGCTGCGACGCCGCTCACTAACCAGTGGAACGCCGACGGCACCGCCTTCACCCTGCGCTCTTCTTATGGGACTTCGAAGACGGCGGGCTCAACGGCGGGCTGGGAGTATGGCTCCCGCTTCCTCACCCGCGCCAGCCAAGCCGACGCGACCAGCTATGCAGCCTTCGCCCAAGGCACCTACACGCCGGCTTCGATTCAGGCGCTGCATCTGACCGCAGGTGGACGCTTCAGCAGCGACAAGCGTAGTGGCACGCTCTACATCGTCAACGGCAAGGCGACGCCGTTTGCTTTCAGCAACAACAAAAGCCGCTTCGATCCCCTAGTGAACGTGGCCTATGACGCCGCCGATAACGTTAGCGTTTACGCCAAATACTCGACCGGCTACCGCGCCGGCGGCGCCAACGACCGGTCGGCGACGTTCACGCCGTTCGATGCCGAAGAAGTTAAGGCCTACGAAGTCGGCGCCAAAATGGACCTTCTCGACAGGCGGTTGCGGATCAATCTTGCGGCCTACGCGATGGATCGCAATAACAGCCAGATCGACTTCGACAACGTCGACACCACGATCGGCAGCCCGACGATCGGCGCCCACACCGAAGAAACGCGCAACGCGCCAGGTGTGGCGAAGATCAAGGGCTTCGAGGCGGAACTGACCGCCAAGCCGATGGATGGTATGACCGTGGGTCTGGCCTACGCCTATACCGACGTGAAGATCCCTGCCGCGCCCTTCCCCTTCGTCGGTAATGCGGCCGTGCCCCAGGGAACGCCGTTCCCAGTGAATGCGGTCTATACGCCACCGAACGCAGCCTCGGCCTATATCGACTATGAGATGCCGGTGGGCCAACTCACATTGCGCAGCCACCTCGACGCCAACTACGCGGACCCTCAGTACGCCTTCCAGTCCGAGTTCGCCGATGTGTCGCCGACAGGTGTATCGGTCCAGCACGTCGCGGTGAAGACCGACTCCAGCTTCATCGTCAACGCCAGCCTCGCACTCGCCAACATCAGCATGGGAAGCGGCGACGGTCCCAAGGCGACCCTTTCGCTGTGGAGCCGAAACCTGCTCGACGAGTCGCACATCTACCGCATCTCGGCCGCCAACCGCGGCACGATCGGCGACTACGCCAACTTCAATCCGCCGCGTACCTACGGCGTTGAACTGCGCGTAAAGTACTAGCCGGCTCGCAGTCCCGCCACCCCGACGTCTTCGCGTTGGTGGGACTGCAGCCAGTCTGCCCCTACTGCCGATTGCAGGAAGGGCCGCAAGCTTCTGGTTCAAGTCGATCGCCAGCGCTTGGGTGATCAACGGGTAAGGGATCAGGGCCCGAGGCCGATCGGGGGCCAACCTCAGTCGATGCCTTGAGACCCGTGGGGTTGGTCAGGAGCCCTGTCGTCCTGGCAAACCTCATGCACGCGAAGTCCATTTGCAAGGCGTGCGCAATGCGGAGGCGGAACTCGTCCACCAACGTTGTCGCCTGGTGGCGCTCGCGCAAATTAATCGTCTCGCGATTTTCCGACTCCTGAACGAGGCGGGTGCAGATGGACTTACGCGAAATGAGCTCATGGGGCGGATGGGTTTGAAGAAGGGGAGGGTGACGCATTATGTCCGAACTCTTAGTGACGCGGGCCTCATAGAGGTTCGTCGAGTGGAACGGGACTTTCAGGAAACCGGTCTCAAAGGCAGCGAGGATTTCCTCTGCATTGTCAGATCGGATGCGGCGGAAGATTTATTGAAGCTGTTTAGAACGCCCTGACAGGATAATTCGAAATCGCGTTCTTCCGAGATCACCGCCGATTTTTTAAGCTCAGAAAACAAAAAAAAACAGGCTGATGCCGGTCCTATTTTCTCAGTCTAAAACGACCCATTATCTGTCTATATGTGGCCGTTTGCTTTAACCGGTATAGCCCGCTCGGGCTTCGCCTAACTTCGATTAGGAATTCTGTGCGAGGCCAGATCGAAATCTTGGCCTGACGGAGTACGATCTACGGCCTTCCCATTTTTTAACCCATGTTAGCTGACGTGACCCCCTGAAACTCCTCCAGGAATAATTAGAGTCCGCCCCAGGAAAGGGACGGACGAATGAAGCGATCAAGGTTCACGGAAGAGCAGATCATCGCGATCCTGCGCGAGCAGGAGGCCGGCGTGCCGGTGGCGGA
>CAIOSI010000042.1 GCA_903860975.1 uncultured Alphaproteobacteria bacterium | reverse complement strand
CTTCACACGCAAGCGACCCGCCCAGCGCACCACCTTTCCCGAGCATCTGCCCCGTGAGCGGGTGGTGATCGATCCGCCCACGTCGTGCGACTGCTGCGGCGGACATCGCCTTCGCAAGCTCGGCGAGGACGTCACCCAGACGCTGGAGGTCATCCCCAGGTCCTGGAAGGTGATCGAGACGGTCCGCGAGAAGTTCACCTGCCGTGACTGCGAGACGATCAGCCAGGCCCCGGCCCCGTTTCATGTGATCCCCAGGGGTTGGGCAGGGCCCAGCCTGCTGGCGATGATCCTGTTCGAGAAGTTCGGGCAGCATCAGCCGCTAAACCGCCAGGTCGAGCGCTACGCCCGCGAGGGCGTGCCGATCGCGCTCTCCACCGCCGCCGACGCCGTGGGCGCAGGCTGTGCGGTACTGGCGCCGCTCATCCGGCGTATCGAAGCCCACGTCATGGCAGCCGAGCGCCTGCATGGCGACGACACGACCGTCCCGGTCCTGGCCAAGGGCAAGACCGATGTAGGGCGATGTTGGACCTATGTGCGCGATGACAGGCCGTTCGGCGGCCCAGATCCGCCGGCGGCGATGTTCTACTATTCCCGCGACCGGCGCGGCGCGCATCCGCAGGCGCACCTCAGCGACTGGAGGGGTGTCCTGCAGGCCGACGCCTATGGCGGCTATGGCGAGCTCTATCAGGCCGATCGCCAGCCCGGTCAGATCCTTGAAGCCGCCTGTTGGGCGCACGGCCGGCGCAAGTTCTTCGAGCTGGCCGACATCGAGGCCGCCGCGCGACGCAAGGCTGAGGGCAAGACCCCGCAGGTGGTCGCGCCGCTGGCCCTGGAAGCTGTGCAGCGCATCGATGCGATCTTCGCCATCGAGCGGCAGATGAATGGTCTCTCCGCGGCCGAGCGCCTGGCTGTGCGCCATGACCTGAGCGCGCCCCTCGTCGCCGATCTCAAGAGCTGGATGTTTCAGCATCGCGCCGAGATGTCGCCGGGCGCCAAGACCGCCAAGGCCATGGACTACATGCTCAAGCGCTGGGACGCCTTCAGCCGCTTCCTCACCGACGGCCGGATCTGCCTCAGCAACAACGCCGCCGAGCGCGCGCTCAGGGGCATCGCCCTTGGCAGAAAGTCTTGGCTCTTCTGTGGATCCGATCGCGGCGGCGAGCGCGCCGCTGCCATGTACAGCCTGATCGTCACCGCCAAGATGAACGACGTCGATCCTCAGGCCTGGCTCGCCGACGTGCTCGCCCGCATCGCCCAGCACCCCGCCAGCCGGATCGACGAGCTGCTGCCATGGAACTGGCGATCACTCGTCGAGAGCAAAGACATCGCCGCTTGACGAAGAAAGGGCGCCCCGTGGGAATTTCGGAGTCGGAGAAAACGCGGGTCACGGCCGCTTGTCAGCGGTTCATCGACGACGTCTTGAAGCCGAAGTGCCTGCCGGCCATCCGCCCTACGCCGTTCAACTACCCCATCGATATCCACGGCAAATGGCGCGGTCGTTCCTACAGCTTCATTCAGCGCTACCGATCCGGCTTTCCGGAGAACCTCGGCGAGGAGTTCGACAGTGCCTTCACGCGCCTGGACTGGATAGGCCACGATCGCTTTGACATCCAATGGCATCGGCATACCGGCGCCTGGTTCCGCCTCTACCGCGCCGAACCACTCGCCGAAGCCCTCAAGATCATAGAAGCCGACGGCCACCTGCATCCGCTTTAGCGCGTCGAGCCCGGCTGCGGTGCTCGCCGGATGCGTACGAAAAGGCAAGGTTTCGAGGATTGCTCGACTACCCCTTGCTGCGGACGCCTCGGCCCAGGCCGATGTGCTTGGCGAACTCTGAGCGCCTTGCCGCATAAGCCGGTGCCACCATCGGGTAGTCCGGTGCCAGTCCCCAGCG